>NZ_CP030118.1:4709942-5309942 GCF_006968745.1 Brasilonema sennae CENA114
GACAGTTATCAGGGTGATAAGAAAACTCAAAAAGGATCGCTCGTTTCTATTCCAGAAGCAATAGAGTTTTGGCGTACTCACAACCAATGTCCGGAATATACTGCCAAAAATGATACATTTTTGGCTGGGAATCAGAGCGATGCTCCAGCAGGGAGCCGCGCAAGCCGCGATCGCTCAAAACTTAAAACCTATTCCTACTCCGGTTGTAGCGCTGGTTCCGAGGTTGTAGAATTAGCTGTAGTCAACGGCGGACATCTCTGGTACGGTGGTAGTTCTACTGATAAAGATGTAAATGACTTCAATAAAGACCTCGGTTTAGACTCAACTCAGACGATTTGGGACTTCTTTGAGCGTCATACTTTACCTTTAGTTTGAAAGGGTGTAGGGGTGTAGGAGGAGCCAGTGCTGTGGGGAGCCAGTACTGCCAAGAGTTGTGCCTTGCGGAGCCAGTACTTGATGAGGGTTTCCCTCACTTGGTATCTGGTGAGACCAGCGCTGCAGGAGGGTCTCCCTCCGTAGGCGACTGGCGAACCCGAAGGGCGTCGGGTTAAGCGCGTTGTGGCAACTAGCCCCGATAGGCGTAGCCGTGCCGCAGGCATAGGGGGCGCTACGCAAACCCAGAGGGTCTCCCGACCTAGGTATCTGGTGAGACAGCGCTGCAGGAGGTGAGACCAGTGCTGCGGGAGGGTCTCCCGACAGCCAGGCATCTGGCGAACCCGAAGGGGTCTCCCGACCTAGGCGACTGCGTAAGCGCAAAGCGCACGCGGCTTGGGCGTAAGCGCAAGCGCACGCTAAGAGCGAACGCGTAAGCGTGTCCCTTTGGGACTTACGCGTAGCGTCTCCGCAGGAGATACCCGAAGGGCGTCCGGGTTCCCCGACTTGAGGCACCTGGCGTTGTAGGGAAGAAGTAGAATGGTAGGTTGGGTAGAGCGTAAGCGAAACCCAACAGACGTTTGATATTATTGGGTTTGACTCCGTTCAACCCAACCTACGACTTGTTTTAGAAGTCAGGAATCTTGTTGTTCACAAATGATTTATGACTCCTAGATGATGCAGATTATAGGCGATCGCAATGTCCGCCTCATTCCAGATGTTCTAGTTGGTGGTAACAATGGCAGCACTAATAGCTTAGTTGATGGGCTACTCTCCATGATTTTATGGAATCAAACTGCGAAACTTGATGAAAAGACAATACCTTTGCAGGCGAAATCACAACCAACAACCACATCAGAACCAACTCCATCGTCAAACGATCATCAGCCTGTTGTTATTGATTTTCCATTAGATGGAAATATCGCTAAGTAAGACGAATTGTCACAACTGATTCAACAAAAATAATCACAAAAAAGCACTAGTAGTTATCCACTGCTAGTGCCTCAATATCCTAGAGTTTATTACCTATGTAGAACTTTTGCTAAAGTCAGGAAAAAGATAATAGATGCATCCCTTACGATGATGAACCAAAAAAACGTATGAAATAAATACTCAAAAAAGCTAGTAAATGCACCGCATCCTTGTCAAACATATGAAAACTATACATAGTTTAAAGTCGCAAGATAATGGAAACGTCTTCCTATTGAAATGGATATTAGAATAAAAAGATAAGTCTAATAGAGGAAGACGTTTTTTGTGTTAAGTCTTTTCACGATTAATGTTCTCAGTAACTGAAACACATGATCGCGCAGATCAACAGACGCAAGGGGCGCGTATCGCATCTGATGTCTTTGCCTTAATACAGGTAAAGAAATTTGCACTCTTTTTGGACACACTCATGCAGTACAATCAATGGCTTTCACCCCAGATGGTGAGCTACTAGCGAGTGGTAGTTGGGATAAAACCGTTAAACTTTGGGTAGCTTGTTTAATAGAAGGAGAGCTAGTGGAGTCAAGTTTTGCTCCTATAGCAGGGAACAAGGAACACCCGAACGCTTAACAGACTTGAAAGTCTCTTGGTGACCGTATTTTCTCATTTGCTCCTAGTCGCTGTCGTGCTTGAGTAATTGCTGATTTGCACGGCATACGCCAATATTTGCCCACCTTCACCCATGCCTCACAAAGACCGTCTATTAAATTCTTTAGTACATCTCGCATCGAATCTGACGACCATAGGCTCATTGCAATTATCAGACAAACCACCAAGCCCGCTGGTAACGAACGCCTTCGTTGATCATCAGTTTCTGTATTGGCGTTAAGCGTAGCTCTCCGTCCGAGAGTGCCGCCCCTCTTAGGGGCTAGGAATCGCCTGCTCGATTGCCGTTGCTGGGATGGCTGTTTCTATCGCTTTGAGTACATCATTACTTTGTATCCTAGGAGACATCAAGCAAAAATCTTTGAGATGTACCACACTCTATCTCCATTCTTTGCAACAATATTTAATTTACATGACTTTCAGCCTTAACTGAACCGTATTGACTCATAGAAGCGATAATTAATTATTTTTAGGCGTTGATAATTTGTTTCTATCTATATAATTTGTAGTTTATTCAATCAGGAGAAATAGATGAATGTGAAAAATCTTATAAAAAAGCAGCAGTGAGCAACTGCCGAAACAATTACTTACTGCTGTAATAATTTATAAGTTGGTAAATCTACTTTTTTTAGCACTCGATAATTGAGATAATTTCACTCTCAAATAGCAATGCGTTTGTTAATTCTAACTTTTCAGCTCGTTTGAACCTCATTCTTCATCCATGAACGATCGCTCCCTTATCAATCGTCCTACATGAGCGAGTGCCTTACTTTGCCGGACCAGGTACGAATGGGTTAGCCACTTTGAACTCAGCAGCCCCAACTTCCTTGAGAGAGAAGACGAGGTCAATGCTGTGTGCAACCGCATCACAATTATCAGGCTTCACTCGGATGAAGGTCGCGATGGGAGGCAATGACTTTGTGAGTTCGATTTTAAAGTCATCTTTTTTAGTGCAACCGTTGCTAGTGACTGTGATGGTTGCACTAATGTCGGTGAGAACAAGCCCATGTAAAGTTTCCATCTTTTTTTCCTCCATTATTTTCACGCACTACAAAAGCAGCGATCGCACTAACTTGGTTGGGCTTCTATCGTCACGGTAATCGTTTGCTCTCCTAACAATCCACCTTTGCTACCTGATGTTTCAACGAGTTTCCATGCAATGCGAAAATCTGATATGTTCCCTTGCAAAGCCTCGAACGCTACACTAATGGCTTCCTCAAGAGCAGATTGAAAATCCCCTTCTTTTGAGGTTCCTTGAAATTGTTGAATCTTTGTAGTAGTCATGATTGTTTCTCCTTGGTATTTATAAATGATTGTTTGATGTCGAGTTCTAATCGCACTTCTGTGTTGCGGCGAGCAGTTACGGGCATTTACTCCTCTTGCAGTTTGTCAAACATTCTGAAAAGCCGCAATCTCCTTCGCGCACTGCACAATTTAATGCTATTGGGAGACACTTACGGAAGCACTCCATCTCACAATCTTGACTCAGAACCATACCACCGCCTAGTATCGTTGCTCTGCTAACTTTTCTGACAACAGGTTGAGCTTGAGTTGGAAGTTTCATCGTTATTTCTCCATTAGTAATAGTCCAGAATTGCCGCAGGGAATTTGGAGTGAGTAGAATTTTGTAGGTGGGTTACGCTAACGCTAACCCACCATTATTAAGTCATTCAGAGCGGAATTAGATGGTGCGTTACTTCGTTAATCCCAGATGATCGGCCCCGACGAGGGATTCTCACGTTTACACTCTCTACATTCGCTCGATAGTTGAGCTATTCCCGTACAAATCAGCCATCCTACAGGACTAGTCGGATGATTGTTAATTAACTATTTTTCGTTATCAATAGAAGCGATCATTAATTATTTTTAGGTAGTGATAATTTATTTCTCTCTATATATAGCAACCGCCAATGCGGTTAGGACGCAAAGCGCAAGACATCCTCAATGGCATCTCGTAAACAATCAAACTGCCCCAATTTTTTACGGATTCGACTCTTTAACCAAGACCAACATTTTTCAATTAAGTTTAGATCTGGAGAATAAGGGGGTAAGTACAATAGCTCACAACCTGCATTTTGAATCAATTCTTGAATACGACCACCTTTATGAAATGTGGCATTATCCATTACCGAGACAATTTTAGATTTTAGATTTTGGATTTTGGATTAAAATCTAGAATCTAAAAAAGGGTTTAAAGCCCCCGACTTGAGTCGTGCAGAAAAATAAATTCTAGAACTATACTCAAGCGCCTGTCTTACAGATATGGGGCGGCACGTTTCGGGTTGTTGCTTCTTACCCGTTCGCGTAGCGTCTCCGGAGGAGATAAGCTGCCTTGTCAATCTAAAATTTCAAAGTTTTGTGAAATGGTGTGTGTGTAGGGAGTTGTTATGAAGCGTTGGCAGTTTGCTGGTAGTGTTCATTGGCTAGCAATATGTTTATTGGGATGCGGTAGTGCTTTTACCATTGGGCCTGGATATGCACAAGATCGGGAAAATTTAGCTCCAAATCTGGCTCAAAGGGTAGCTGCTCCAGCCAATGGTGAACCCCTGAAAAAAGGGGTGATATCATGTCCGGTGAAAGACTTATCATTAAGACGGCTCTTAGCAGGGGGCTCTTAGCAGGGAGAAAGAGAATTTCCCGGTTTTTGCACAGATTTTGTAATCACAACTAATTAGCCGGACATGATATGAATCAGAATAAAGCTACCCAAGACAAAGCAGGATCGGGGAAGTAAACCTCTGGCAGAATTCCACGAGTCAGTGAGATAGAGCCTCCACTTCGTAGTGCCAGAATGTTGGTGCAATCGCCAACCCCACAAACAGCGCCAACCCCACAAACGACACCTGCTGAACGAATTGTACAAATCAGCTTGGTGAAGGCAAATCCTACAAACAGAGGTTTGGAACTGGTTTTACAAACATCACTTGCTGCTAGCTTGCAACTACCCAAAAAGTATGGTCAAAATGGGGTTCCGGCTATTGGGACTGTCTTACCCAATCCGAATGGGAAAATCCCGCGCAATCGCTACACATCAGAACCGTATAGTACAAACGATCAATCAGACCTCACGAGATCTGCAGAACAATACCGAAGAAAATTTCTCTAGCGATGCCTTTAGCCCCCGTGTTGGGATTGTCTACCAGCCGATTCCGGCGATTTCGCTGTATGCTAACTATAGTCGTGCATTTATCCCAAACACTGGAACCGCATTTGGTGGCGGTTCATTTGAGCCACAACGCGGCACTTCCTATGAAGTAGGCATCAAAGGAGATATCAGCAATAGACTTTCTGCGACTCTTGCCTACTACGACTTGACCCGATCCAATGTCTTGACCACCCATCCAGTCAATCCTGACTTCTCAATCCAAACAGGAGAGCAACGCAGCAAGGGGGTTGAACTCAGCATTGCTGGGGAAATTTTACCAGGATGGAACATTATTGCAGGTTATGCTTACACGGATGCAACAATTACCAAGGACAACGACTTTCCAGTAGGCAACTTGCTGAGTAATATTCCCAAACATAGCTTTAACATTTGGACAAGCTATGAAATTCAATCGGGTGGTCTCAAGGGATTTGGCGTTGGTGGAGGATTGTTTTTCGTCGGCGATAGACAAGGAGATCTAAACAATACGTTTGAATTACCGAGTTATCTCCGCACCGATGCTGCTATCTTCTATAAACGAGATAGATTCCGGGCAGCGATTAATTTCAAGAATCTGTTTGATGTAGACTATTTTGAATCTAGCAGGAATAGTAGCATAGGTCTTTTCTATGGCGATCCATTCACAGTGCAGGGCACGATTCGCTGGGAGTTTTGACCATAAACGAAACGGGTTCCGGGCAGCGATTAATTTCAAGAATCTGTTTGAGGTTGACTATTTTGAGTCGGCGTCGAACAGGGTAAACGATCAAGGGCAAGCAACAAACCCATTATTCATATATCAGCTCTATTTACATGCGTTTGCCCTGGTGCAAGATCTGAGCCTATCAATTCTCGCAATTGAGCCAGCACAGCAGTTGCATGACCTTTGGCTTTCACCTTTGCCCAAGTGTAAGCGATTGTTTGGTCAGGTGCGATGATAAAAGTTGAACGCTCTACACCCATGTACTCTTTACCCATAAACTTTTTCAATCGCCACGCACCGTAAGCTTCAGCAACTTGATGCTCTGGATCACTTAACAAAGTTATTGATAAGTTATGCTTATTAATAAATTTGCAATGAGATTTTTGTGAATCTGGACTGACACCCAAGATTTTCGCTCCTAATTTACTAAAGTCTTGAGATAACTCGCTAAAATCTTTAGCTTCAGTGGTACAACCAGGAGTGTCATCTTTGGGGTAGAAATAAAGGACCACCCATTGACCAGAGAAATCACCTAGACTAAGTTGGTTACCGTCTTGATCTATCGCAGAGAAATCAGGAGGTTTTTGCCCCTGTTGAGGTATGTTGTTCACCATACAATTATCTAGATAATATCTTTAACAGAATACTAGAAACTCGGTTTCTCAAAGAACCCGAGTTTTTGTGTTGCGATTATCTTACTTTTTGATTATTTCAAAGTAACTTTTTCATTTTCGCCAACATTGGGTTTTTCTCCTGTTGTCATCGCCTTCACCAGTGCAATTGTGTGCGCGACAAAACTCGAAGGAGCATCCCAATACTCAGCCTTTTCTACACTAACTTTGAGCAAAGCAATATCAGGTTCATCTAGTTCCTTGGGAAACCAAGCTTTTAGTTGTGGTTTCCACAGCTGCTGTAGTTTGTCGCGATCGCGTACCAATTGAGCTGAACCCGACACTGAAACGTAGCTCTGCTTTTGTGGATCAGAAAAACTGACGTTGACTCGCTCTTGCTGCTCAATTTCTCTTACCTTATGAGAACTGGCGTAGGTAAAGAACCAAAGATCGCCATCAGGTTCGACCTCTGAGTTAATTGACATCGGACGACTGCGCAAAGTCCCGTCTTCATCTACTGTAGTCAGCATCCCAATGTCAATATCTTTGATCAGTTCACGTAGCTTCTTAATTTGTTCGTTACGGTTTTCGGAATCTGTCATTTTTTCTACTCTTGTCTGTACTATCTAGTTTGAATATGAGCACTTTACTGCAAGTCAATTCTAGGCACACTAAAGCTCTCTTATAGTGTTAGCGCTTGCATACAACAGTGACTTGAGTCCAAAGGTGGAGTTTAGCCGCCAGAAGAGGTACGTAAATGGAGGTAAATAAATAAAAAAAGCTATTCTTGATACTTCATAAACACAACAGGAACTTTTATCAACTTCTTTGCTAATTGAGATAATCCAAACTTGCGTTTGAGAGATGGTGGTAACTCCTCAAAGGAAATTGCCACAAAACCAAAGCGACTGTAAAACTGCGCCAGTTTCTCACCCAGACACTCTAAATAAAGTGGTTGAGTCGCCTGGGTAATCAAATGCTGTGTCAGAAAACTCCCCAAACCTCGACTTCTCCAAGCTGGTAAGACAACCAAACTACCGAGTTCTTGGGCACCAGAGAAGTTGCGTAATTGTCCGCAAGCGATTAATTGCTTGTTACATTCTATTACCCAGAATTGCTGCCATCGTATTTGGGTAGGGTCAAGTTTTGCGCGCAGTACCAACAACCGAATAGACCAGATATCCTCAGATGTTGCACTGCGAAGCGTACACTCAGTTGGCAAGGACACATTGTTCTGTTTCATAGTTTTTCTTGATTAATGTCACGCTTAAGGAATTTATCCACTGGCTTATATAGCGGTTCTCATTTGAATCACATACACCACTACGAATAATGTAGAGCACGTAAATGTAACGTCTCTACAGTTGTGTATTGCACGCAACCGAGAAGCGCTATGTTTCAACTGTATCCACTTGTTTTGGCGTGACAGATCAGTTGCAAAACAAAGCAATTATAAGGAAGGCGATGCTCCAGCAGGGAGCCGCGCAAGGCGCGATCGCTCACAATCAGCCTCTTGCAAAAGTCAAATTTGGTCAAAAAACCACGCAGGACTCGTGGAAAAACGATGACTTTCCCAAGATTGTGATTGACGACATTTGTGGGATAGAAGTATGGTAAGGTATTGTTATAAAGTCGGTTCTAATGGGGGTCAGCCATTAGAGGTAAGGGGGAAAGTCCGGTGTAAATCCGGCGCTGTCCCGCAACTGTAAAGGAGATAAGTATCTCTCAGCCAGGATGCCCGCCGAAGTTAACTTGTTAGTTCTGCACGTCTGCGAGGTACAGATGAACAATCCCATGAATGTTTTTACAAATTTATACAATTTGCCAGCTTCACGTTCTCATAGTGGCACAGATGCATTCAAGATGATGTCTTGCTACAATAGGCACGGATATACGATTAGTTGACGGTAAAAATTACGACTCTAGGTATAGCTCTCATTCGTACTAGTTTTTTCTAGGTGTAAATGTTTAGAGTTGTTCTTGATAGTTAAGAATTTTTTGCAATAGTTTTCACACAGTCAGCAGGGCTGGACTTTGGTGTTGGCAACACTGTGTGAGATTTGCGGTTTGAACTTCCTCCCATACACTTCAAAATCAATGAGCAACAAACAACATACTTTATTTGTTTGCACGACTTGTGCTAGCACCTGGCAAGACGGCAAGCGAGTTGGTGAAAGTGGTGGTCAACAACTACTACAGCAGCTTCAGGAACTTGCGCAAAACTGGGAATTGCGAAATAATTTCCCAATTCAGGGAGTTGAATGCATGAGTGCTTGTAATCGCTCTTGTGTCATTGCCTTTGCTGCCCAAGATAAATTAACCTATTTGTTTGGCGATTTGCCAGTTGACAGTAGCGCCGAAGCCATTCTGCAATGTGCCAGTCAATACTACGCTAAACCCGATGGTTCACTGCCTTGGTCAGAACGACCCCAAGCACTGAAAAAGGGGATTTTGGCAAAGATTCCACCACTTAATTAAGTGGGCGAAATTAAACCTAACTTGTTGTTCATTGAGGACTGATACCAAATCCGGATCTAATACCCCCTTTGTTATTTAGTCCGCGTAGGCGGACTTTGTTTGTGTAGTCAAGCCAGTGCGTTGGGCAGCTTTGCCGACTTGTAAGCGCAAGGCGCACGCTACGCGAACGCGCAGCGTCTCCGCAGGAGTTAGCACCTGGCGCGCGATTTCTAATCGCCTGGGTTAAAAGGGGGTTAGAAAAGCGGATTTCGGTATGACTAAAAGTTCTCAGTTCCCAATCCCTAGAGCGCCGGTACATTAATCCCAAAAACCCGGTTTATTTGAGTTGAGTATACGAGATCTCAAGTTTTTCGACAGAGAGAAACCGGGTTTTTTGCCTCCTTTTTGACTACTGTAGCGGCGCTGTAGTACCCAAATCATTAGTTTTCATTAATAAGATAAACTTATGCAGATTAAAAGTGCAACATTAGGCTATCCCCGTATTGGTAAAAATAGGGAAGTCAAGAAATCACTAGAAGCCTTTTGGAGTGGAAAGATAGCAGCAGAATCGTTGTTACAAACAGTAACAGAAGTTGAAGAAGCTAACTGGAAAACCCAGTTAGATGCAGGAATTGAAAAAATTGGGATTGGAGATACCACACTCTACGATCATGTACTTGACTGGGCGTTTCGTTTTGGTTTAATTCCCGAACCCTTCCAACAGTTTTCCGGCTTAGAACGCTACTTTGCAATGGCACGAGGGAAAGAAGGAATTCCCGCTCTTGAAATGACAAAGTGGTTCGATACTAACTATCACTATCTTGTCCCTGAAATCGCCTCAGAAATCCTGTCAGCAGATTTCAGCGACTTTTTACAAACAGTGCAGCGCGCCCAAAAGATATTAGGTAAAAGGGCAATCCCCATTATACTTAGTCCCTGTACACTCCTGCGCTTAAGCAAACTAGAATCAAATATTGACGAGGCGGTATCAAAGCTAATACCACTTTACATCAACCTACTTACAGAACTGAAAAATCTGGGAGTAGACGAAGTGCAAATGCACGAACCTGCCTTAGTTTTGGGTGATGCCAATTCCTGGAAAAAACACTTTCAAACAGTTTATAACTCACTTGAGTCTGTAGAACTACCCCTACACCTAGTTACTTACTTTGATGACTTAGGGGAAACCTATCCTTGGGTCATAGAATTACCAGTCAGCGCAATTAGTTTGGACTTCACTCGCGGACGAAACTTAGAGTTAATCAAAACTTACGGTTTCCCTGAAGATAAGCGACTGGGATTAGGAATTATAGATGCCAGAAACATTTGGCAAATTCGTCCAGAACAAGTTCTCTCCGTATTGCAAGAGATTGTAGACAATTTACATGTAAAGTCTCTAGATATTCAGCCATCAGCTTCTTTGCAGTTTGTTCCCTACGATGCTAAAGGAGAAAAACAACTGCCATCAGCATTAAGAAATGTTTTAAGTTTTGCAGAACAGAAACTTCAAGAAGTGGTGTTATTGGCTCGAACAATCATAGGAGACAATACCAAAACAGAGCAAGAATTTCTTGAGTCAAGCTGGAGTCAATTCGAGCAGTTTAGTCCAGTAAATCACTCAATTCAAGAAAGAAGAAAAACTCTGAAGATTGATGATTTTCAGCGCTCCTTATCCTATGGATTGCGTCTTGATTCCCAAATTCCTCTTCCTCTGTTCCCGACAACCACAATTGGTTCCTTTCCCCAAACTTCTGAAGTACGTCAACTCCGGGTGCGCTACAAACGGGGCGAGTTGAGTCAGGAAGCGTACCAAGCTGCAATTGATGTTGAAATTGCCAAGAGTATTAAACTACAGGAGGAATTAGGGTTAGATGTTCTAGTTCATGGTGAATTTGAACGCACCGACATGGTGGAATTTTTTGGACAGCAGTTATCAGGCTTCGCTTTCACTGAAAATGGTTGGGTGCAAAGTTACGGTAGCCGTTATGTTCGTCCACCAATTATTTACGGTGATGTGATTCGTACTGCGCCTATGACAGTGCGTGAGTTTAAAGTAGCTCAATCATTGACTGAAAAACCTGTCAAAGGGATGTTGACAGGTCCTGTAACTATCTTAAATTGGTCTTACACCAGGACGGATATTTCTCGTCAAGAACAAGCTTTTCAAATTGCTTTGGCGTTGCGGGATGAGGTAGCGGATTTGGAAGCTGCTCGTGCAAAAGTCATTCAAGTAGATGAACCAGCGCTACGTGAAGGTTTACCTCTAAAGCCTCAACGGTGGAGTGAATATCTTTCTTGGGCTGTGGATGCATTTCGTTTGGCGACAGCAGTAGCCCAACCCCAAACTCAAATTCATACCCACATGTGCTACTGCGAATTTGGTGACATTATCAAGGATATTGAACGGTTAGATGCTGATGTTATTTCGATTGAAAATAGTCGCAGCAATAATCAAACTTTGCGAGAAATAACATCAGGTGGCTACTCACATCAAGTTGGTAATGGAGTTTATGACATCCATAGTCCCGTAGTCCCAACAACTGAACAGATTTTAGAGCAATTGCGGACTGGAGTTGCTAATTTACCCGTAAAACAAATTTGGGTGAACCCAGATTGCGGTTTGAAAACTCGGCGTTGGGAAGAGGTGATTCCCTCAATGAAAAACATGGTAGAAGCCGCCAAAGTCTTGCGGGAGGAAGTTAACGCAACTCCGAGATAGCAGTAATAGCCTCAGACTAAGGTCCAAGAGTGCTTTAAGACTTTTGCAAGAGGCTTATTGTGGAACCTAACAATAAAGCCTCATTATCTACACTATTCTGTGCGTTCTCCGCATTTGTGCGGTGCTTTTTGTTTTGGAGTTAAAAAATGATGATCACAACAGTAGAAACAATTACAGCAATTGACGACAAACTATCCAAGCGATTTTTAGAACTCGATCCAGCAGGTTACTTTATCATCTATTTAGATCCGGGAGCAGGCTTACAGCAGTTTTCGGGTAAATAAACCACACTCTCCGGGGCGCAATGCCTTGTACCCCTATAAAAAATAGTGGTTCAAATAGATGAAAATCGCTGTAATCTGCGCGAAACATTTTACCAATGAAATTAATGAGCAAGGATTAGCGATCGATCCAGAAACCGGAAAGCCCATTCCTGCAACTGTCAAAGTGCAAAGACAAGCAACTACCCTGTTTACAGGAAGAACTGCCAAAGAAATTTGTATTCAACTATTTGAGTCAACAAAACCCTGCCCAGTCAGGCGATTGGATCATGCGGCTTACTTAGGACGTGAGTTTATGCGAGCAGAATTGGCATTGGTGACTGGACAAGACTATGTACAAGATTAAATAGGCTTGTGATGATTTAACGGTGCGGTTGATGGGTTGCCGATCGCTTTTGCGACAACACCGATAATCTTTCTTTGTCATCTCAACCAACCATCTTTATTCCGTCCGCTGCATTTGGATTGTTAGACCGCCACGATCGCCCTCTCATTTACCGATCTGCTCACACACAACCTTACTGTCCACGTCCTGGTTTACAATCTGCAAAACCTAACGCCTCTGTATCAAGAAAGCTAGCGATCGCCATCTCAACCACTGCTTCGATAGGATATTCGATTTCAGCCGCACGAGCAACTAGAGCGGCGCGAATTCGTTCAGGCAAGCGTCCTAAGATGGCTTCGGCATCAGCAGGAGAAAGCTGTTCTTGAAGTTTGGCTTGCATAACTTTACATCTCCGTCGGAATTTGGACGTTGTAAGGTGGTTCAGTGGCTCTTAAAATAATCGCTTCTAGCTCCAATAATAACGCAGGGCTTTCCCAGTGCGAAATCAACTGCATTGCAATCCGCACATCCTCATCGTCATATTTGTCGAGCCATGCCCACAGAAAAGCTTTATGCCCGCCACTGAAACAACCCCGCAAGCTTTTAGTTTTACCGATGTAGAGTAATCCGTCAGTCCTGTGCCTGATTGCGTAAATGCCAGGACGAGGAGGAATATTCTCAAACCCACGGCTTAAGGGCTGGCATTGCTCAAAGGGAATAAAGGCGATCTCGTCTAGAATTCTCCGCGCTTGGATTTGCAGTTCAGAATCGTTCGTTGGCATGAAAGCAAGAAGGCTAATTGCACACAAATCATGTTCTCATAAATTCTGTCACAACCTGTAAGCGCGTCCAGGCACTCATTATTTAGCTATAAGTTTGCCTAGACACGCTGTCACATTAACTATTGAGCGCAGTTAATTAGAACTTATGTGTTTTGAGAAGCAGAAAATGATTTTGAAACTTGCACTTCAAAGTCATGGATTGCAGACATGAACCCAGTACTGCTGTCATTAAGAATGATAGCTTTCATACTCGTCAGGTATTGTTTTATTTGCGTTCTCAAGATTGGTTCGTTTACTTTGCGTGTTTGGTAGTGATCTATCAAGTCCCAAGCAACAATCACTGTTCCAAGTATCGGACCTACAATTGGTGCAGTAGCAACAGCAATCGCTTGGCCCACGGCTTCACCAGCAGTTCCCCCTGCTTTAGCAATGACTTTGGCAACAGTTTTTCCAGTGAACTTACCAACGGACTTGCCTATAGTCTTAGTGAGAGTTTTACCTGCCACTTTTGCCAAACCTCTTTCCACAGCTACTCCTCCAACAATAGCTGTACCACCTGCTGATTTAAAGGCGAGTGAAGTACCTCGATTACTTTCAGTTGCGCGTGTCACCAGTGCGATGTCTTGAAGATATCGCTGCCACCTTATTTGAGGAATTTTGAAGCGATGTTGAGTAATATCAAGCTCACTTTGAAGAGTATTGATATAAAGATTGAGAGACTCATCAGTTAACTTCTGGATTTGAAGTTGAGCAATTTGTGGTTGCAAAACTCGATTAGTAAACTCCGCCTCAACAACTTGATTGAGCTTTTCCTCAGCGGTGAGTGCATTGCCATTAACCCATCGATAAGCTGTTTGGAATAGAGATTGTACACCAAAAACTTGCTGATTCCAGTACCCGAAATACCAAGGAAGAAAACTGTTGTCTACTTTCACCATCAACTCATCTGTCCATACATCTAATTTCTTAGATGCGAGCTCAACTTTATTGTGTGCAGTCTCTAAGTCAGAGCGAATTGCTTGATCAACCTTGTCCCAACGCACAGGATTGATCACGGGTATATCGGTAGGAAGAATCGCGGGAACTTTTGGGTGTTGCGAGACAACAAGAGTTCCAACGATTGCAGCAATAATACCAAGTACTACCAACCAAATTAGTTTATCGATCGTTTCTATAATCAGTTTAATAATGGCTGCCCAAGTTGGTAATTTCTCATCTAAATTATCCTGAGATTTTTCTTTTTTCTTGCCTTGTTAAGTCATGATCTTGTTTCACAAATGGCTAAAAAGTGAGGAATATACCCGATATTTTAACCGCGCAAAATACTGACAGATAGGATTTAGGTCACTGCCTTCACCAAGGATTCAAGTCACCTAACGACCAAGATAAGCGGCGGCTAGTAACCTCAGCTGAAGTGGACAAGGGCTGCGCGAATCGCGATGAACCACACCGCGAGTGTGGCAAATAGGTAGAGGTAGAACCGAAGCATGATCAGATTGAATGTGCAATGCACGGCGCTATGCAATGTGCGAAATATAACAAATAGCCATGCGGCGTTCACATACACTGCATCCACTTGCTTTGTGATGAACAGGTATAGCACGAGTGCATAAAAAAGTACCGGAATCTCGAACAGGTTTTTTAGGTTATCTGATGGATTGGATACGTTTGGTGGCGAGATCTGCGCCAGTGTGCCAGGATCAAGGTCTTGCGGGCGAGTCTTTAGGCTTGTGATGAAACTGATCCGGCGGATGTACATATACACCCAGACTAGGAGTGTCAGAAACACTGTTGCGAAGAAGGGACCAAAGATTGCATCTTGCGTCATTTCTACCTCTTAAACTTGCTCATTTTGCTGATGGGTGGGCGATAGACTGCGCCATACACGATGTACAACACTTGAAGAAACGTAGAGTAACGCAAATCCAATTAAAGGATGTAGTACCTCTAGGTGTAAAGGACTTTTGAGATGAATGCTGCAAAATTGTAGTCCAAGCAGCACTGGTAGAGTTGCGGTGAGACGTCGTATTTGGGGTGAGAATGGGGTGATGAACGACCATCCCAGTAATAGTAATGACAGTCCACTATATGCTCGGACTAGCCAAACATGAATATCCCACCATGCAGGATTAACAAAGTAAGCGACTCCAACCGTTAATAATTGAGCAATCAAGCAGAGGTTAAAGATGACTGAAGTCGCATAAAAGCCGATTTGCATCGAACGGATGGGAGCGCGATCACGATCAATTTCCGAATTGATGGTCATATCAAGTGATTGTTAAGATTAAAGCTAATATAGACTGAGTACAGATGATGCTTCTAGACCTCGATCGGGTACACTTGAGACCACTTCACTTATGACTAGTTCTTTGGGATTTCTGTTTGAAGCCATCAACCAAACTCATAGCGAACATGATCTGCGATCGCAAGTCGTGCCAAAAATTGGTGAGTATTTTGCAGCGAAACGATGGGGGATTTTTTTCTTCGACCAACTGCCCTTAATAGATCGCAATCTTCAGAAAATATTGAAAATTGCACTCTCAATCGAACATAATCCTGTGGCGCGTTATTTGGTGGAGCGTCATGCTCCTGTCCACGAAGCATTAGTGACATCACCCAAGGCTTGGAAATTAATCTGTCCTCGTCCGGATCATTGGCATGTGATGGCAGGACCAATCATAAATCGCGGTCAATTAGTGGGTGTAGTAGGCTGCACACGTGAAAAGTCAATGCCTGCCTTTGATACCCAAAATCTAGTCGATTTGAGTGCCATCTGCTTGCACTTATCTGTTTGGACTGCGACAGTGCGTTCACAAAGTGTTTGTGCAGGAAAATCGCTTCCCCCCTCCTTTAGAACCAATCGCTTAACGCCTCGTGAATTAGAAATAGCAGAGTTGGTTGCTTTGGGGCGAACTAACGCAGAAATTGGGACTGAACTTTGGATTACGGAAAATTCTGTTAAGCAAGCCTTAAAGCGAATGTTCCGTAAGCTTGAGGTTTCGTCGCGTGCACAGATGGTTGCACAACTTTCAGTGAACACCCAAAGGCTAACCACAGGAATCGTCTAAGCTGAAAATGGTAAACCTTATTTAAAGAAAACACAATGAGTGTAGTTATTCCCGATGACATTCTTACTGCAGCTGGAATTTCAGAAGCTGAATTAAAGCTAGAAATTGCGATTATGTTGTTCCAACAAGAAAAAATCAGCATTGGGAAAGCGCGTCGTTTAGCAGAAATGAATTTAATTGAGTTTCAACGCGAAATTGCTAGTCGCGGAATTTGTATTCATTATGATGTTGAAGAGTTTGAAGCTGACCTAAAAACTTTACGGGAAATGGGCAGACTGTGATTGTTGTTTGTGACACTTCACCAATCACTAACCTTGCTGCTGTTGGACAACTAAATCTGTTGCAACAACTTTACAGCAACATCATCATTCCCCAAGCAGTTTACGATGAGATGGTAAATCTAGACTATGCAGTGCCTGGTGCTAGTGAAGTACAAACCTTATCCTGGATTCAACACCAACAGGTAATTAACCGTACCTTGGTAACATCACTCTTAGCAGAGTTAGATCAAGGCGAGGCAGAAGCTATTGTTTTGGCTATTGAGTTAGGGGCAGATTTGCTGCTACTAGACGAACGACGTGGCAGAAAAGTCGCGTCCAGATATGGACTCAATATTACTGGGCTGTTAGGAATTCTAATTGAAGCTAAACACAAAGGGCTGATCCCAACTGTGAAACCTGTACTTGATGACTTGATCCTACAGGTAGGTTTCCGTGTTAGTAATAAACTTTATGCTGATACCTTGCAAGCAGCAGGAGAGTAGAACCAAAGAACGTGTCAACAAAGTAAAAGTAGGATACACGCAAAGTAAACTTGACTATTAACAACAAGCAGCCGACGCATTTTTAAAGACGCGATATCTCGCGTCTCTACATCTAAACCAGTATTTTATAAACCCCTCTTAGAAATCATCCCAACCTTCAACACTTGAGGACATGACGTAACTAGTCACACTTGCTTCAAAGAAGTTTGCTTTCGTGTTGCCTTCTTTCTTGGTATCTGAGAAACGTTCCAAGTGAGCATAGGGACTTTTCTTGTAGATAGCTTCTGGAAATAATGGTTCTAAACCGATCGCCTTCAAGCGAGTATTTGCCAGATATTTTGTGTACTGTTCTGTACTGTTTGCCGTAATGCCAAGAATATCATCTCCGACAATATGTCCTGTCCACTTGCATTCATGCTCAACGGCGTTCGCAAACATTTCATAGATTTGTTCACGGCTGTGGGGGAAAATTTGCATCGCTTCTGGAATCAATTTTTGATACAGCCGAACATGGGAAAGTTCATCTCGGTTAATCATTCTAAAAATATCGGCACTCCCAGACATGAGCATCCGTGAGGACAGATTGTAGAAAAATATAAACCCGTTGTAGAAATACAATCCTTCCAACAAGTAATCTGCTAACAGTGAGACGAAATAATTCTCTGGTGTCGGGTAATCAACATACTTTTGGTATAGTCTAGCAATAAATTCGCATCGTTGTTTGAGAACGCGATCGCTCCGCCAAAAATCATAGACGTGTGTTCGGCGATCGCTCGGAATCACCGTTTCAATAATGTATTGATAGGACTGATTGTGCATTGCCTCTTGGGAAATTTGTTCCGCCATACACAGTGCAATTTCGGGTGCGGTGACGCTATTTTTGATGTGAGGTACATTACAGGTTTGCACCGAATCGAGAAACGTCAGGTAGCTGAGGATGCCATCAAATGCACGTCGTTCTTTAGGGGTGAGATTGACGTAATCTGTTACGTCTTGAGTAATATCAATTTTTTCGGGAACCCAGAAGTTCTCACGCATTTGACGGTAGAGAGACACAGCCCACGAGTAGCGAACGTCGTTTAATTGCATTAAGTTAGTAGTCTCCCCAAACCATATCAAACGGTTTCCTGTATCATCACTCCCGTTCGGATTAAAAACGGGATTAATCGGCATTAATGATTGTCTTGGTTGGTACATTTTAATTCTGTTTTGATTAGTTTTCACTTTTAATTTGGGCAATGGGGATTGGGCAAGGGGCAATGCCCATTGCCTATGCTTGATAACTGATAACTGTTAAGTGTTTACTGATGACTGCTGTTCAGTTTGCACAAGCAACACATTGCTCGTTCGATTCTTTGAAACTATCTTTCTGCACAGTGCGAATGTAGTAGATTGCTTTACAACCCAATTCCCAAGCCAGCATTAGGGTTTCAAAAATATCAACAGCCACCAGACAGCGCTCAGGTTCATCAGGGAAATAGACTCCAGCATTCAGGTTAAACAGCAGTTCCATTGAAATTCCAGTGTCGATCCATTGTTGAATTGTGGCGATCGCTCTCACCACTTTTTTCTGATCCATTGTCTTATTTTCGACATAGAACCATAAATTGTCCCGAATATAAGGTGGTGCGATAGGGACAGTACCTTTTGCCCATTGTTCATAGAAGAATTTGCTGTAAACGGGCAATACACTGGCTGTACAACCTTGAACTAAAGATGAAGAAGTGTTGGGTGCAATGGCGGTAATGTGTGAATTGCGAATACCATGTTGTTTGATATCCTGACTCAGTTTTGAGAAGCGTTCTGGTTGACTTGCGTGTTGCAAAAACCAATCCACAGGCTTTGCTCCTATTAAATGTCCCTTACTCCATTCACTACCCGCAAAAGCAGGATACGCCCCCCTTTCCTTCGCCAGTTCCATTGATGCTGCTGTGCAATAATAACCGATATCTTCAAATAAATCACTGATTTCCTGAAGACGGGTATAGGTGAGATGACGTATGCTGAGCCAGTCGGCTAATCCCATACAGCCTACCCCAATTGTGCGATATTTGGCGTTGTGGGTGGCACTAGCAGCAAAGGGTGGTGAGGTGAGTTCAATCGTATTGTCTAATATACGTACTGCAATCTGACAAATCTCTTCTCGCTGTTCATTCTCTAGATTTGCTAGATTAATACTCACAAGATTGCATGTATGACTCTCTTCACCAGGTTTCACGTTTGACCAGGATTCCTGGCACAGGTTTCCACCAGGAATATAGCCCTCATGTTGATTGGGATTCGCTCGGTTCACGGTATCTTTGAACCACAAATAAGGCATCCCAGTTTCTAATTGGGTTCGCATCACCTGTTTGAATAAAAGACGAGCATTCACCCGTTTGTAAAGTGTAATTTCACTTTCTAAACTAGCTTCAATTTTATGATATGTATTCTCAAATGCTTCACCCCATAATTCTGCCAGTTCAAGACCTAAACGAGTTCGCACCTCGTAGGGATCAACCAATGTCCATTCCTCATCTGCTGCTACTCGCCGCATAAATTCGTCACTGACAACCAGTTGGGGAAACACGTCATAAGCTTTGCGTCGCGCGTCACCATTCTCTGCTTGCATTTCCAAAAATTCGGGTAAGTCCAAATGCCAAACATCCAGACTCACAGTGACAGCACCTGCTCTGCGTCCACCTTGATTAACTGCGATCGCCGTATCATTCAACAATTTAATCCAAGGAATCACACCACCTGATGCATTGGCTTTGCCCATCACCCAACTGCCTGTTGCCCGAATACGAGACAGATTCACGCCCACACCGCCACCATTTTTGGAAATCCGAGCCGCATCATGAATACTGCCAAAAATGCTTTCCAAATTATCATCCATCGCCGTAATGAAACAACTGGCAAGAGAACCATTGGGAATCCGCAAGTTCGCCAGAATGGGCGTTGCTAAAGATATTTGACGACGGGCGATCGCCTCATAAAATCTATGCGCCCAGGTTAGTCGATTTTCTGGTGCTTCTACGGAGGCTATCAAGAGTGCACAAGTTAAAAATGCTTCTTGGGGTAACTCATTCGCCAGGAGATATCGCTTCGTCAGTAATACCGCTCCTGCATAATCATAATCGGTATCCCAGTCGGGATTGATCCAAGTGTTAGCAATCTCTAACTCTTCTGGAGTGTAGATCAAGATCCGGCGATCATACTGCCCTTCTAAAACTTTTGCTTGTACAGTCCGAGCATACTGTCCATACTGATAGCCACGACTAACTTTAGTATCTTTCCACAAACTCCAAATATGTAAACGTCCTGCCACATAGCGCCAATCAGGTTCTTGTGGACTACACAAATCCAAGGCACAGCGAATTAAATTATCTTGAATTTCTCGCGTCGTAATGCCAGGACGTAATCGAGTTGTAAGATGTGCTTCTAGGGCAATCGAATTTACTTGGATTCGGCGACAAGCCCAATTAACCACTGTGCGAATTTTATTAATTTCTAACGGTGTCGTCGAACCATCGCGACGAACAACATGGATATCCGTTGTGGAGTCCTCTGAGAGTGTGGATGGAGCTTGCATAGGAGAAGGGGTAGATGAATTGTAGAAAAAATAATTGCAAAAAGTGGAAAAAATTGTCAATTAGAATAGGCAATGTGGATAAATTGTCATGTCAATGTGATTGAACGCTGGTAACTCTAAAAAATTCACACTTCATTAAAATTTACAATAATTGTCCAATAGCAACAACAGAGCAAGTTTTGGTAAAGAATGAAACTTGCTCCGATGAATAACGAATGCCAGTATAGATCGACTATTGATTTTTAGGCAAGCAAACCACCTAAAAGAAGCCGAGAGCGGGGGAGCTTCGTCTTTAGACTGCAGAGTGTCAAAGTTGTGTTAATATTCAAAAGAATCTCGGTTCTAGTGGGGAACAGCCACTAGAGGTAACGGGGAAAGTCCGGTGTGAATCCGGCGCTGTCCCGCAGCTGTAATCAAGGCTTGCCTTGTGAGTCAGAACGCCCGCCGCAGTTGACCCTTCGGCTAGCCCCTAAGGGGGCGCTACGCAAACGCTCAGGGTCACTTGTAAATTTTGTAGATCTGCGAGGCACAGATAAGTATTTTTATGAACTTTTCTACAACGACTACGCTTTACATTCTCCGAGGCTCACATATCAAGACGCTACAAATTGCAGCTTTTTATAAGACGGTAGGCGATTAATTTGAAGTATAAATTGCGTTTTTGGATGCACCAATTGTGACCTTTTTTGAATTCAAAGTTCAAAGTTCAAAGTTCAAAGTATGCCCTGCGGGCACGCTGCGCGAACAAAATGAAGAATAATTTTGAATTCATTAATTCTGGGTACAAGGCTCCACCCTATGGCTAACGCCACGCCTTACGGCTATCGGGTTCTCCCTTCGGGTTCGCAGTCGCCTACGGAGGGAGACCCTCCTGCAGCGCTGTCTCACCAGATGCCTAGGTCGGGAAACCCTCATCAAGCACTGGTTCACCATAATCTTTGATTTGGTGGTCTTCAATTAGTGGCGGTACACGCGCTCCCACTAATTCTCTTTAATTTTGCGGAAAGTTGCCAGGAGGAGCCAGTACTGCAGGAGGGTCTCCCTCCGTAGGTATCTGGCGTTGGTTTCCCTCCGTAGCAAACTTTTCAAGACGAATTTTGAATTTGAGCGTTTGCGCAGCGCCAAAGTCTGCCGGGGGGATACTCCCCCCGGCGAGCTTTGCCCCTTAGGGGCTAGCGAGTGACGTACGCACTCCTGTTCCACTACCGAACAAATGCTTTCCCAATTACGCACGAGAATTGCTAATTTACCCGTCCAACAAATTTGGGTAAATCCTGATTGTGGGTGATTCCATCAATTAAAAATATGGTTGATGCAGCCAAAATTTTACCAAAGTAAATATTACCAAGGGAGACTAAATTCATATTCTTAATCTGCAACGCCATCTACTCTGTTTAACCCCCTTAAGGAGGCATCAATGAGTCATACTTCCGATGCTTTGGACTGGCAGCAAGGCTTGATTGCCACAAATTTGTTGGTGATTGGTTACAACGCCTGGGTGGGGTATTTGGGAGGCGAACGCGGTGTCATCGTTTGCAGCACCAATTCCCCTGCAATTGGAGTAGCAGGGGAAACTTTCAAAGTTTATTTTATACCACGTATTCGTATAGCTGCCTTCTTAAATGCTTGGTTAGCTGCTCCCGACACCGTAATTTTGCGCAATCACTTTATGAATGCTCATATTTTGGAAGCCGTGGATACTTACAATCCTACTACCGAAGTCTTGTTATTGCTGGAATCTTTTAACCAAGCGACGTTCTTTTACCTGAAAAACCTACCCATCACCCCACCCCAATGCTATGAACAGGTCTGCAAAAGATGGACAGAATTTCAGCCCCAGCCCAATTTTTCAGAAGATACAAATGCCAATCGTTTTACCTACTGATACATAGAGTTCCTTAATGTTCAAATCACATCTTTACTAGATTTTTACTCGGGTTTTTCATCATGCCGAAATTCTATCTTCACCGAACTGGGAAGATTCCCACTGCTGTTCATCCCTTTGTCAAACAAACAGCTCTCCCCGAAGTCAAACAGAAGCCCTGGGTACTTCAAGGGAAAATTATTCGAGGTGTTCAAAACATAGCAATGTCGATGTCTAGGACGATTTCCATTGCGAGCGCTCGTCTGATTCGGTTCATCTCCAGACGACCGATGAGTTGAACTGCACAGGCAGTTGGAATTAAATAGGTCAAGAGTTCATGCTATAAAATTCATGGCTACGGGATTCGTGCCAAAATTTTATCTAGGGTAGGCGTACAGGATCGTTCAAAACAATGTCAACTTTATTATATTTTGTAATTGGTTTTCTTGTGGTTTTGGTGATTGGAATTGGCGGTTATCTCCTGAGTGCCCGTAAGTATCAATCCTCAAACACAGTCGCCAATTCCTACGATCAATGGACGAATGACGGCATCCTAGAGTTTTATTGGGGGGAACACATTCACCTTGGTCACTACGGTTCGCCGCCACGACGGAAGGATTTTCTAGCTGCTAAATCTGACTTTGTACATGAAATGGTTAAATGGGGTGGTTTAGATAAATTACCCCCTTGTACTACCGTGTTAGATGTTGGGTGTGGTATCGGGGGCAGCAGCCGGATTTTAGCACGAGATTATGGGTTTGCCGTCACAGGGATTACGATCAGTCCACAGCAAGTGAAGCGTGCTCAGGAGTTAACGCCCCAAGGGCTAAACGCCCAGTTTGCAGTCGATGATGCGATGGCGTTGTCGTTTCCAGATGCCAGTTTTGATGTGGTGTGGTCGATTGAAGCAGGTCCTCACATGCCCGATAAAGCCGTTTTTGCGCTTGAATTAATGCGGGTGCTAAAGCCTGGTGGAATATTGGTTGTAGCTGACTGGAATCAGAGGGATGACCGCCAAAAACCTCTAAATTTCTGGGAAAAACCAGTCATGCAACAACTCCTTGATCAGTGGTCTCATCCAGCTTTTTCCAGTATTGAAGGCTTTGCCGAGCTTTTGGCAGCGACGGGATTTGTCGAGGGGGAAGTGATTACGGCAGACTGGACAAAAGAAACGCTTCCTTCTTGGTTGGATTCGATTTGGCAAGGGGTGATTCGACCAAGCGGATTTCTGCGTTTTGGACTGTCTGGTTTTATCAAGTCTGTGCGCGAGGTGCCGACGTTGTTGTTGATGCGTTTGGCGTTTGGTGTAGGGTTATGTCGATTTGGAATGTTCCGCGCTGTGCGGGCAAACTCACGCACAGAATTGAAAGACCAAAACTTTGCCAACCAAACTCCTTCATCCTCGGCGGCATTGCAGAATGTAAATATGAATTAGTGCTTGCACCCAACCCGACACAACTTTAACTCAGAACGAATTGGATTTTAACGCTGGCAACAGTGCATGATATCTGCGGTTTGAACTTTTTTCTACTGATTCCAAAATTAACGATCAACAAACAACACACTTTATATGCATAAAATTCCCGTCACAGTCATTACAGGATTTCTTGGCGCAGGCAAAACGACATTAATTCGCCATTTACTGCAAAACAATGAGGGACGACGCATTGCTGTTTTGGTGAATGAATTTGGAGAAGTCGGAATTGATGGCGAACTTTTGCGTGACTGTCAAGTCTGTGACGATGAAGAAGACCCCAACAGCAACATTGTTGAACTCACCAACGGTTGCTTGTGCTGCACGGTGCAAGAGGAATTCTTACCAGCGATGCAAGAATTGCTGAAGCGACGCGATCGCATTGACTGCATGTTAATTGAAACCTCTGGACTAGCACTACCAAAACCATTGGTGCAAGCCTTCCGCTGGCCGGAAATTCGCACGGGCGCTACAGTGGATAGCGTAATCACCGTCGTGGACTGTGAGGCTTTAGCAACGAATCAATTTGTGGGTGATTTAGAAGCTTTTGAAATACAGCGGCAAGCCGATGATAGTTTAGAACACGAAACACCAATTGAAGAACTGTTTGAAGATCAGCTTGCTTGTGCGGACTTGGTGTTGTTGACTAAGAGCGATCGCGTTGATGACCAAACCCAAGTTAAAGTGCAGCAGTGGTTAAAGCAGAACTTGTCTGGTGGTGTAAAACTCATTCAGTGCCAGGACGGTAAAATTGATTGCGATCTGTTACTCGGTTTTAACGCTGCAGTAGAAGACAACTTGGATAGTCGCCGCAGTCACCACGATAACGAAGCCGAACACGAACATGATGACGGAATTAATGCAGTGCAACTACTACTAGACCAAACATTTGAGCCGTCTGTATTGGTTAAACGTTTACAAACATTGGTACAACAGCAAGAAATTTATCGAATTAAGGGATTTGTAGCAGTTCCAAAAAAAGCCATGCGTCTGGTATTACAGGGTGTCGGTAATCGATTTGACTACTTTTATGATCGTGCTTGGCAACCCCACGAACCCCGTCAAACGAAATTAGTATTGATTGGTCGGGAACTTGATCAGGTTCTTGTTGAGTCCCTGGTGTCAGGGGAGGAACTAAGTGTGGCTGGAAAATAAGTAAGTAGGTCAAATTAAACATAAAACCTCACCCTGCCTCCGGCTTCCCTCTCCGCGATTTCGGAGAGGAATTGAGGGTGAGGTTTTATTTTATATTTAATTACGGCTACCTGACTTGAAAATAAGGAGTGAGGGAGTGAGGGAGAAATGTTTTCATGTGTTCTGGTGTACGCAGTTCATGATGGCTACTTAGCATCTGGTCAAAGAATAATTGCAAACAAGAAAGTACAAGTATAATCGATTGCTATTTCTCTACTAAGTCACTCTTAAGGATGTAGAAACATGAAAAATATCCTGTTTGGGCCAGAAAGAAATGTAAGAGATACAAAGTAAAAAATCAAAAATTTGACTTTGATTTTTTTTACTAGTTTGTCAAGAATCTGTGAGTCTAAAATAGCAATTTATCTCATAGCGTATATGATAGGTAAATTGTTTTGAGGATCCTGGTTCTTTGAAAATATTGTTTTTCTGCCAAGCCTGAGTAGAGAACATCAACGTTTAATTGTCAACCCACATCTTGGAAAATTGCATGAAAAAACTGTTTATAGCTTTGACTACCAAATCCACAGCTTTGCTTTCTCTCGCTTCATTGGTAATGACTAGTAAAGTTACCACAGCCGGTCAACCAGTCAATCCACAACCTGTAAAACGTACAGACGCTGCTACTACACCAGTATCAGCAGAAGGTCAAAAAGCTTGTGTAAAACATCCAAAACTCGGTAAATATTTTTGCGCTAATGCTAAACAATTGTCTCATTTGAAGAAAGGCGCACCAGAGATTAACGCTACCGACGTGAATAACGAAAAGGCTCTGCTTGGAGTGACAGATGCAGAAAGCGATGCTGCTGTAGCTATGTTTGGCTGTGATTGTGTTGCATCGGTAAATTGTTTGCGTCGCCTGCGCAATAGCCTTCCTTAGAATTAATTTTCCTTTTTTTAAGATTTTGAAAAGCAAAAGAGTAAGAAAAAAGTTTTTTATTTTTCCTTACTCTTTAATAGCATGTTATAAAATGTTACATGTTCCAAAAATGGTTTAGATGTTGTTCTGTAGAATTTATATACAATGAAACGTCGTTATTTTTTTACTTTGATTGGTGTAAGTTCTTTAGTAAGTAGCCTACTTATGAAAGTTAGGGCTTCTGGGCCAAAAACTACAACAATATCATCAGCATCTGGAGATTGGCAAAAGGTGGGGACGGTAGCAGAGTTGGATAAAGCTGGTCAGTTATTAAATGAAAAGTCACCAATTGGTTCAGTCTTAGTAGTTGGTACTTCTAAAAGTAAAAAATTGATAGCTGTAAATCCTACCTGCACTCATATGGGTTGTACAGTAGAATGGCTGAATAAGGAAGGAATATTTTTATGTCCTTGTCACGCTTCAGAATTTAAACTTGACGGTAAGGCACAAACTGGTCCAGCCACAAAACCACTCTCGACTTACGCAACGAAGATAGAAGGTAATTTCGTTATGGTGAAACGCATTTAGTTTTAGATTTTTCAAGTGTAAAAGAGCACTTAATGATAAAGTAAAGTTTGGGGAACTGATACGGAACACGCTTGCGCGATCGCTCGTATTATTAAAAAGAAATGTGCAAGCCTATCCACCAACTCTAACCCTAAATGCAGAAACCAAAATCAATTCCAATTCCGAAAGCAACTCGCTACCAAAATGCAGCGATAGATTACTATATGGGAGTCACAGGTTCTTCCTATCTCCATTATGGGTATTGGGAAACATTACCTCACAGTGGTGAGGAATTAACTCTAACTTCTCTGCGTGCAGCTCAACAAGCTTATACAGACAAACTGTTCAGTTTTATCCCACAGGGAATAAGCACCGTGCTTGACGTAGGCTGTGGTATTGGTGGTAATGCGAAATACCTTTTGGAACGCGGTTTCAATGTTGAGGGATTAGCACCCGACGCACTTCAACAAGAGAAGTTTCTTAAGAATACCAATGGTCAAGTACCTTTCTACTTAACGAGATTTGAAGATTTTCAACAAACCCACTCCTACGATCTGATCCTGTTCAGCGAAAGCAGCCAATATATTGCTGTTGACGATTTGGCTCAGGGTGCGGCTCGTTTATTGAGTAGTGGCGGCTACTTGCTGATTGCCGATATGATGCGCTCTGATCCTGAATACCAGGAAGGTATTTTTTCCAATTGTCATGTAACAAGTGATCTTCAGGAAGCTTTGGAACGGGCTGGGTTCACTTTAATCAAAGCTGAGGACATCTCAAACTCGGTTGCACCAACGATTGACTTATCTCTTGATTATTTTCGTAGTTTTGGGCTGACTACCATGAAATATATTAGTGATGTTGTGGCGATCGCCGTCCCACCATTACACGCATTAGGACGTTGGGCATTTAAGCGCTGGCTGGACAAACCAATTGTCGAGGGGTTAGCAGCACGCACAATTTTTGAACGCCATTTGTGTTATTCCATCCAACTCTGGCAGTTATAGCAATCCTAAATGATTTATGAAAAATCTTAAGTATTGTAGGGTGGGCAGTGCTTACCGTATTTTGCTGACCACATCCGGGTTTTGCTAAGCACTGCCCACCCTACGTGTCGTTCACTCACCATGATCGCGATGGAAATGCAGCCATCAATATTAGAGCAGAGGGTATCAGAATGCTTGCACTGAGCGGTGTCGAAGTGCTAAAGGTGAGCCAGTGCGGTCTTGGGGTCTCCCCAAGTGGAGCAACTGGCGAACCCGTAAGGGCGGATGGTTCAGCCGTCTGGTGCTGTAGGAGGGGAGGTAAGACCAAAACTTGGGCGAAAGTCTAAGTTGCGGCACTCCCCTGTGAGTACAGAAGCCCCACCCTCCGCCAAAGGCAGGGTGGGGTAGTTCACCTAATTAAACGTCACTACACTGCGAATTGACTCACCCTTGTGCATTAATTCAAAAGCATCATTTATTTGCTCAATTGGCATCACATGGGTAATCAAATCATCAATATTTATCTTGCCCTGCATATACCAATCAACAATTTTTGGTACATCAGTGCGTCCTCTTGCACCACCGAAAGCTGAACCTTTCCACACACGCCCAGTCACTAGTTGAAAAGGACGGGTGCTAATTTCCTGCCCAGCACCAGCAACGCCGATAATTACGCTGACTCCCCAACCTTTGTGACAACATTCCAAGGCTTGGCGCATAATATTCACATTACCAATGCATTCAAAACTGTAATCTGCGCCGCCTTTAGTTAAGTCAACCAGGTAAGGAACTAAATCTCCTTCAACTTCCTTGGGGTTGACGAAGTGAGTCATGCCAAATTTTTCTGCCAGAGCTTTTTTGTTGGGATTGAGATCTACCCCCACAATCATATTTGCTCCTACCATCCGCGCCGCTTGGATGACATTCAAACCAATACCACCCAAACCGAAAACCACCACATTTGCTCCCGGTTCGACTTTTGCTGTATTGATGACTGCACCAACTCCTGTTGTCACGCCGCAGCCAATGTAACAAACTTTATCAAACGGCGCATCCTCCCGAATTTTTGCTACGGCGATTTCCGGCAGTACCGTATAGTTGGAAAAGGTGGATGTCCCCATGTAGTGATGAAGCATCTGGTTATCAATGGAGAATCGACTGGTACCATCAGGCATAACACCGCGCCCTTGAGTCGTGCGAATTGCCTGACAAAGATTGGTTTTCAGACTCAGACAATATTCACAACTACGGCATTCTGGGGTATATAGAGGAATAACATGATCTCCTGGCTTGACGCTAGTAACCCCTTCGCCCACCTCTACAACAATACCTGCGCCTTCGTGTCCTAAAATTGCTGGGAATAAACCTTCAGGATCTTTACCAGAAAGAGTATAAGCATCGGTGTGGCAAACTCCGCTGGCTTTAATTTCAACCATCACTTCCCCAGCTGATGGTCCTTCTAATTCAACTGTTTCAATACTTAAAGGCTTACCAGACTCGTAAGCTACTGCTGCTTTTACTTTCAAGGTTAGTTCTCCTCATCAGGAATTCAAAAGATGCCCTACAGGGACGCTACAGGTTAGTGTAACTGAGTTCTTTTGTTAAAGATGTCATGAAAATAAACCATCAATAACTAAAACATTTATATCTGAATAGTATTGCTGTACACGATAGTGCCATTGTGTAGTTACATTGGATATAAGCGCTAGCAGCTTTTTTGCTCACCATTAGATTACGTTTATTTTTTCATCGCCTATGAACCCTGCCCTGACTCAATTCGGCGTCCAGATGTCCAACCTGACTGGCGTTAGAGCCATTATGAAGGACATTGTTGAAACTTTACGAGCTCATACAGGGCAGCAGTTGATAAATTTGAGTGCTGGTAATCCCTTGATTTTGCCTGAGGTTGAACAGTTATGGCGGGATTGCACAGCACAATTGCTGGCTAGCCCAGAATATGGTGAAGTCGTTTGTCGCTATGGACCAAGTCAGGGCTATGTACCACTGATTGAAGCAATTGTTGAGGATTTTAATCGGCGATATAAGTTGAATTTGACTGAACGCAACATCCTTATCAGCCCAGGAAGTCAAACTCTCTACTTTTACGCTGCGAATTCTTTTGGGGGATACACCACCAGCGGTGAACTTAAGCAAATCGTTCTGCCACTCAGCCCAGACTACACAGGATACGGTGGTGTTTGCCTAGTGCCAGAAGCTTTAATTGCTTATAAACCTGCATTGGATATCGACGCCGCCGCACATAAGTTTAAATATCGCCCCGACTTTAGCAAAGTATCGATTACAGAGAAAACTGGTTGCGTGATCTTCTCTCGTCCCTGCAACCCCACTGGTAATGTCCTTAGCGATGATGAAGTGAAAAAAATCGCCGCCCTTGCAGCGCCTTACGATGTACCAGTGTTCGTTGACTCGGCATATGCCCCCCCATTCCCAGCGATGAACTTTACTGAAATGACACCAATCTTTGGCAATAACATCTTGCACTGCATGAGTTTATCAAAAGCTGGATTGCCAGGAGAACGCATTGGAATTGCGATTGGGGATGAACGGGTGATTCAAGTTCTAGAGGGTTTCCAAACAAATGCTTGTATCCACGCTTCACGCTACGGACAAGCGATCGCAGCGCGTGCTATTAACTCTGGTGCGCTGGCAGATATTTCTGTCCAGGTGATTCGCCCGTTTTATCAGAATAAGTTTACGGTTTTGGAAAACACGTTAAACGAAGCGATGCCCAATGATTTACCTTGGTTCCTCCATCGTGGTGAGGGGGCAATTTTTGCTTGGTTGTGGTTGCAGGATTTGCCAGTAACAGACTGGGAGTTATATCAAGAACTCAAGCAAGTAGGTGTTATAGTTGTTCCTGGTAGTACTTTCTTCCCTGGCTTAGAGGAAGAGTGGGAACACAAGCACCAGTGTGTCCGTATTAGCCTTACCGGAAGTGATGACGAAATTGCCACGGGTATGCAGCGTTTGGCAAAAGTGGTACAACAGGTTTATCAACGTGCTGCAGTGAGTGCTTAGTTGAGTGTTGAATGACAAACCGCAAGAACGTAGAGAAAAAGATAAGGAAGAAGGCAGATAAGGGAGATGCGAAAGCAACATCTTCCTCATCTTCCGCATTCCTCACTCCTGAAGGCTGGCTGGAAATTGGCACAATTGTGGCACCTCAAGGGTTGGATGGACAGATGCGGGTTTATCCTGATACGGATTTCCCGGAACGCTTTGAGGTGCCTGGAATACGTTGGTTGTTACGTCCTGATCAGACTGAACCAAAAACCGTAGAATTACTATCAGGACGTTATATACCAGGTAAAAATTTGTACGTAATTGAATTGGAGGGAGTGGAAGATCGCAACCAAGCAGAGGAGTTGCGCGGGTGTAAGTTGATGGTTCAACAGAGCGATCGCCCCCAACTACAAGAAGGTGAATATCACGTTATGGATTTGATTGGCTTGCCAGTTTTTATTCAGGAATCTGGTGAACTGCTTGGTGCAGTGGTGGATATTCTGCCTGCTGGTCATGATTTATTAGAAGTACAGTTGCATCAAGAAAAACAAGGGGAGAAAAGTCAAAAGAATCTTTTGATTCCGTTTGTCAAACCTATAGTACCAGTGGTGGATTTGGAAGCTGGTCGAATTGAAATTACGCCACCAGATGGGTTGTTGGAAATTAACTGATAAAGAAGCATAAACCCCCAGTAGTCTCGTGTAAGCCTTTTGTAACAGGTCTGGGGGTTTTTTATTGGAAACTGTATGGTGATGTATTGACCAGCACAATTTTTTGTAACTTGAATTCCAACTTTAGAAAGGGTTTTATAAAATACCGCAGCCTTAGTATTGGAACAGATATGTTGCTAATTCAGCATAAGCTCTCAGTGGCAGGTCTGGAAGCTTTTAATTGGAAACTGTGGATTATGTTGAGGCGCGATACGGACATGCGATCAGCGTAAGCGCAAAGCGCACGCTGCGCGAACGACTTATCGCCCGGTTTGTTTCGGATACCCCTCGCACCCTCTAACAGCTTTCTGAATACAAGCTCCTATCCCCTGTAATCCAATGTGATTGCGGGGGATTTATTTATTGTATACGTAAAAAATTCTACCTGTTTTGTGCACTGCCATCAGGGGGAGGGTATTCGTCAATACAGCTTTTTGTAACTTTAATTCCTGCTTTAGAAAGGGTCTTACAAATCCTTTCATCGTTAGTATTGAAACAAATGGGGTGTTTAATTGAAAGATTAATTCGGCACAAGCCCTCAGACCGTCACTGGGGGTTTTTTATTGGAAACTGTATAGTACTGTATTGAGCAACACAGCTTTTTGTAACTTTAATTCCTGCTTTAGAAAGTGTTTTACAAATCCTTTCATTGTTAGTGTTGGAACAAATGGGTATTAATAATTCGGCATAAGCCCTCAGACCGTCGCTGGGGGCTTTTTATTGGAAACTGTATAGTACTGTATTGAGCAACACAGCTTTTTGTAACTTGAATTCCTGCTTTAGAAAGGGTCTTAAAAATCCTTTCATCGTTAGTATTGAAACAAATGGAGTGTTTAATTGAAATGTTCATTCGGCATAAGCCCTCAGATCGTCACTGGGGGTTTTTTATTGGAAATTGTATAGTACTGTATTGAGCAGCACAGCTTTTTGTAACTTGAATTCTTACTTTATAACAAGTCTCACAAAATACGACTTTGCTAATATTGGAAAAGATGTTTCATTAGCTTAAGCCCTCAGACCATCACTGGGGGATTTTAATTGGAAATTGTATAATACTGTATTGACCAGCACAGCTTTTTGTAACTTGAATTCTTACTTTAGAAAGGGTTTTACAAAATACGACGACGATAGTATTGGAACTAATGGTATTAACTAAGATGCAATTTGGCATAAGCCCCCAGTAGCAGGTCTGGGGGCTTTTAATTGGAAATTGTATAGTGCTGTATTAGTCAGCACAGCTTTTTGTAACTTGAATTCCAACTTTAGAAAGGGTTTTACAAATACGACGTTGCTAGTATTGGAACAAATGAGTTATGAATAGCGCTAATATAAGCCTCTAGATCGTCGCTGGGGGCTTTTTATTGGAAACTATATAGTGCTGTATTAGCCAACACTGCTTTTTGTAATCTAAACTCCTGCTTTAGACAGGGTTTGACAAATACCACGTCGCTAGTATTGGAATAAAAGAGTTATGAATAGCGCTAATATAAGCCTCCAGATCGTCGCTGGGGGTTTTTTATTGGAAACTGTATAGTGCTGTATTAGCCAACACTGCTTTTTGTAATCTAAACTCCTGCAATAGACAAGAATACGACGTTGCTAGTATTGGAACAAATGAGTTATGCACAACAGCGTTGGAACGAACCCCTTTTTAAGGCGATCGCCGCAGGCGTTCTGATCTTAACTGAACCGTATTGAGTCGTCGGGCTAAAAATTTATTAGCAAAAATGCGGAAAGTCGGAACGTTCCTCTGTATAAAAATGTGTAAGCTATATAAAAATCAACCCGTGTCTGAGGGATTTACAGGTATGACTGACCCCGTAACAACCTTAACAGCTTTTGCGATCGCTGAATTTGCCTTCAAAAAGTTTTTCGAGTCCAGTGTCGGTAAGCTGGGGGAAAAGTTCACCCAAACAGCGCTTACCAAGATGGATGAACTGCACCAGAAGATTCGGGATAAGTTACGCGGGAACCCTAGAGCCGAAAAAGCCTTGCAGGAAGTAGAAAAAGGCTCAAAAGACCATTTGAATAAACTGGCGGTTTATTTAGAAGATGAAATGAAGGATAACCCCGATTTTGCCGCACAGGTAAGCACTTTAGCTCAAGAAATCAAAGCCGGTAAAATTCAAGATAACAGCCACATGGTGATGAACATTGACGGGCAAAACAATACTGGTAACCAAAGCAAAAATGAAGTGACTAATGAAGGTGGCACAAATTACATAGGTAACAATACCATCAACAATCATTACCAGCAACCTTGACTAGAGTCGTCCGGAGGGGAACGGACAAAGATAAATCCTGTTAGTTCTATTATCAACGAATTACCCCCTGAAACCCAGAATTGGCACGGGCGGATAGAGGAACTTGCCCAAATGCAAGAATGGTTGCAAGCGGATAACGTGCGTTTAATTGGCATTACCGGGACTGGTGGTTATGGCAAATCTTCCCTGGTTGCAAAAATCTTTGCAACTGCACAAAGCTTTGAAAAGCAAGTTTGGGCAACTTTTAGCCAAAATTACCCCTTTGCGGTTTGGGGACGCTGGTTATTGGAAAAGTTAGGCAAAGCAACACCTGAAAAAGAAGCAGATTTATTAACTGCAGTTTGTAATAATTTGCGAACAGGGCGCTATTTGCTGGTATTGGATAACTTAGAAACTCTGCTAGAGGCAAACGGAGAATGGCATGATAAAACTTACTATGACTTCTTGCTGCGGTGGTTGAGTAGCCACACTGAGACTGTTATTTTAGTAACTAGCCGCGAACAACCTCAACTACCGCCTAATACCCTGAATTACTGCCGTTGGTTGCCATTGAAAGGACTTTCAACCGATGCTGGGGTAGCACTGCTAGAAGATTTAGATATTCAAGGTGCTGATGCAGAAATCAGAGAATTTGTCAAGCGAGCGGATGGACATCCTTTATTAATCAAGCTGGTGGCTGGAGTATTGCACGCTGATGAAGGAGATGTGGTTGATATCAGCGCTTTGAGACAAAATATCTTTGAGATTTTGGGGTTACATCGATACGACTCAGAAGCGAGTATTGGTAAGATTCTTGATGCCAGTATTGCCCGGTTAACGCCAAAGTTACAACAACTATTATTTAATTTAAGCGTATATCGCCCCGCTTTTAACGCCACAGCCGCAGCCGCACTTTTACCAGAACAAGAAGTCACACAAGCGGATTTGCGGGGATTGGCTAAAAGATCGCTTTTGCAAGAAAACAAACTAGAAAGCGGTTGGGTATTTGAGTTTCAGCCGTTAATTTTGGCTTATCTGAAACAGCAAGCGGGTGATTTAACCGAAGTACATGAAAGAGCGATCGCCTACTATCAATCTATCGCTACAGAATCTTGGCACACGATAGAAGATATCACACCACAACTAGAAATTTTTTATCACCTGTGTGAACTTAAGCAATATCGACAAGCTAATAACATTCTTTATTTCTGCCACAATTTTTTGGATTTGAGAGGATATTACACTACCATTATTGAATTATCTAGCCGACTAGAAAAGGAATGGCAACCAAGTAACCAAGATGAAAATAGTGAATTTGCATATGTTCTCACATCTTTGGGTAATGCTTACCAATTTTTGGGACAATACCAAATTGCGATTGATTACCATCATCAGTCACTGGCTATTTTTCTTGAGATAGGCGATCGCAAAGGTGAAGCTATTTCTCTAAATAATTTGGGCAATGCTTACAATTTCTTGGGACAATACCAAATTGCGATTGATTACCATCATCAGTCACTGGCTATTAAACTTGAGATAGGCGATCGCACACGTGAAGGTGGCTCACTATGCAATCTAGGAAATGCTTACCGTTCCTTGGGACAATACCAACAGGCAATTGATTACTATCAGCAAGCATTAATAGTTTTAGGAGAAACTGGTCAGCGTGAATTTCGAGCCAATTCTCTAGCTGGTTTGGGCAATGCTTACAATTCCTTGGGACAGTACCAAATTGCGATTGATTACTCTCAGCAGTCACTGGCTATCTTTATTGAGATAAGCGCTCGTAGAAGTGAAACTGCTTCTCTAAATGATTTTGGCAAAGCTTACAATTCCTTGGGACAATACCAAAAGGCGATTGATTACCATCAGCAGTCACTGGCTATTTCTCTTGAGATAGGCGATCGTAAAGGTGAAGCTACTTCTCTAAATAATTTGGGCAATGCTTACCGTTCCTTGGGACAATACCAACAGGCTATTGATTACTATCAACAAGCATTGATAGTTTTACGAGAAACTAATCATCATGATTTTCGAGCCAATTCTCTAACTGGTTTGGGTAGTACTTACTATTCGTTAGGACAATACCAACAGGCGATTGATTACTATCAGCAGTCACTTGCTATTTCTCTTGAGATAGGCGATCGCAAAGGTGAAGCTGCTTCTCTAAATAATTTGGGCTGTGCTTACCAATCTTTGGGACAATACCAAAAAGCGATTAATTTCTATCAGCAGTCACTGGCTATTAAACGAGAGATAGGCGATCGCAATGGTGAAGCTGCTTCTTTGACTAATTTGGGCTGTGCTTACCAATCTTTGGGACAATACCAAAAGGCGATTGATTACCATCAGCAGTCACTTGCTATTGAACGTGAGATAGGCGATCGCAAAGGTGAAGCTATTTCTCTAGGTAATTTGGGCAATACTTACATTTGTTTGAGAGAATATCAACAAGTAATTGACTGTTATCAGCAATTATTAACGATCCAACGTGAGATGGGCGATCGCAATGGTGAAGCCAAATCACTTCAAAATCTTGCTCAGCTTTATCATTTAACAGGCAGAATTAAGGAAGGTTACGCAGCTGGTATTCAAGCTACTCAAATTCAACAAGAACTAGAACTTCCTATTGAAGCTTGGGCTATACCAAAATGGCAAAAGTCAATTGCTAAATTTGCTCTACGTGGTAAATTACAGTTGGGTTTATGTTTTCTGGCGGGGTTATTCGCTTTCCCCTTTGCCCTAGTTTTCATTGTGTCGGTGATGTTGTGGCGCGTGGGAAAATCTCAATTACTGCGGCGTTGAAAGTTTTTTCCAAAGGGCGTAACTCAAATCTTGCACTTTATCGGTGAGTACGCCTTGAACTAAAGTTCAAGGCTAATAGATCAAGTCCGTTAAAACGGACTCAAAGACTTACCCAGTCCGTTTTAACGGACTTTGGTTTTGAGCCAAGAAATTTATTTCTTGGCGGACGAATACTATGGTGCAAGATCTGAGCCTGCAACTAGCGGCTTCGTAGTCAGCAAAATATGAAAGAAACACCTTTTTCCCTTACACCCCTACACCCTTACACCCCTGTGTTTCGTAAGCAAGTATTCAAAATTAATCACGTCTTTAACTATAGTTAACATAACTATCGCAGAGTGATGGTATAGTAGCAGGGCTGTCCATAAGCTGATTTCGGTGGATTGCATTCCTAGTTCAATGAAAGGCTAGTAAGGCTTCTGGAAAACTTTTTGGTAAAGCTGACTTGGGTTAATTGTCTACTCACCCATTCAGAATTGAAGACACTACGGTAGATGGGATTTTTCATTTTAAGATAGCCGTCGCGCTTTTCAACCAATCCGGATAGTAAAAGTTCTGTCTGTTCTCGACTGTCGTCGGTACGTACACCAGATGTTTGACTTTCTTCTGCTTGCAACACTTGCTTTATAACACTCAACAATCGGACTGCACGCTGTTTGTTAAAAAGTAGGCGATCGCGAATCGTGTGGAGGTGTTCTAGATCGTCTTTTACTTCCCAGTGTTGGATAATATGCGTTTTCACCAATTGTTCTACCCATAACGCTTCTGTGTTTCTTGGTAAATCAATTGTTTTTTTAGATGTTTTTAAGGCAGTTTGAACTATTAACTGACAAAGTTTTTGGGTAAGAAATGGCTGTCCTCCTGTCCAGTAGATAATCTCTCGCATAACAGTTTTGCTTTGGCTAATCGCTTCCTCTAACCTTTGAACCAGAGGAGTGACTTCATGCAATTCAAAGTCATGTAACTCTATTGGAATACCCATATTAAAAAGTGTGGGGTATTTGTCAGAAATTAGATCAGATGGATTGGCTACCCCAAATAGTGCAAATCCCAAACGTTGAAAATTCGGGTTGTCTGCCTGCTGATTGTAGCAATGAGAAATCCAAGCAAAAAAGTCATCGACAGGAAAATTCAAACTCAACAGACTATCAATCTCATCAATGAAGATAAAAATGCCTTCGGCTTTGCCGTCTTTGCGAGATTTGCTTTGAATATGTATCAACAAGACTTCTTCCACAAACTGGTGTAATTTTTGCACCGAAGAAGTACCTGCTTGTATATCCCACCATTTTTGGAAATCGACTTGTTGTCTAAGATTTAAGCTGTGGAACAAGCTAAAAATAACGCTTTTATACCATTGTTCTTGTGTAATATTATTGGTAGCCAATCTGTTCATGTCCAAATAAAGGCATTCATAGCCTTCTTCGCTTAGACGCGAAATTGTCCGCTGTAGTAAAGATGACTTACCCATCTGGCGAGAGTTTAAGACATAACAGAAATCGCCAGCTTTCAAGCTAGCATAAAGTTGATCGTCTGCCTGACGAACAACATATGAAAGATCGTCATTACGAAGGCTACCAGCAACTTGATACGGCATATTAAGTTGTTATTAGAAAACAAAGAGATTGAAAACAAAGAGATTGAATCAGCAGTAACAACAAGCTAGGACACTCGAACCTCTGTTTCAAATACTTACGGGGAATCGGTGTGATTAAATTCATACATAAGGTCAGTAAACAAAAAAGTTTTTTATAAACCCTGCTGTGTGCATATTTCAGCCTTTATCGACTAGTTATATCCAATAGCAGCTCTTTGAGGCGGTGTCCGCCCTCCGGGCGGACACCAAGGTTGCTGCATTTTATTCCAGTCAGAATGCTAGGGATTTTTTAAAACTTCCTTTTCCCAACCTTATGCGCTAAACATATCAATAAAAAATAAGGAACTTATAGGGATGCTAAATTTTTTCTCAAACGACTCTGGCTCAAATAGTAGATTCATTCTCAGCCGACAAATTCCATCAGATCGCGCGAGCGATCGCCCTTATTAACTTGTGAATTAGCTTCGTCTTAGTAGTTCCCTGTTCCCCGTTCCCTGTTCCCTGTTCCCTGTTCCCTGTTCCCTGTTCCCTGTTCCCTGTTCCCTGTTCCCTGCTATAAAATTTAACGCCGAGATCTACTCACTCCAATCCATCAGTTGGGCTACTTGTTCGCAAATCAGCGTTGGATTGAAGGGCTTGGTGATAATTCCAGCGATATCCATTTGAGTAAAGCGCCTACGCTCGTCGGGTAATACCTTAGCCGTTAGCAAAATCACCGGAATCGTTTGAGTTGTTGGATTGGCTCTGAGTTGCTCGTAGAATTGAAAGCCATCCATTTCGGGCATTGATACATCAAGGAGAATAACATCAAAAATATACTCTTGGACTTTAAGAAGTCCTTCATGACCCGATTGGGCAGATTGTGTCTCCCACCCTCCCAAATCCTCCAAGCAAGTGCAGATAAGGTCTTGCAGCGATTCTTCATCATCAATAACAAGGATGCGTTTAGTCATGATTTTCTCTTGATGATATTGGCAATGTAAAATAAAAAGTGCTGCCTTCACCCAGCTTGCTCTGTGCCCAAATACTGCCCTGATGTTGTTGAACAATACTTTGGCAAATCGCTAAACCTAAGCCGGTTCCTCCTTTAGCACGAGAATCGGAAACGTCAACCTGTTGGAAGCGTTCAAAAATTGTTTCTAGCTTGTCGGCGGGAATCCCTCTACCTTGATCTTTGACTTGAAACAGAACTGAGTCAAACTGAGGTTGGGCTGATAAGGTAATAACCGAGTTAGGGGGGGAGAACTTGATGGCGTTGCTCAACAGATTGGTTAGTGTTTGAATAATAGACTCGGGGGAAGCCCAGACGCAAGCAGTGGTGGGAGTAATCGAGAGTGTAATGGAGGCTCCAAGAGCGATTGACTGTACCCCTTCAACCGCTCGTTGCATTAAATCTTCTGCTTGACTTACCTCCTTCACAAGCTGCACTCGCCCTGAAGATAAGCGTTCCAAATCAAGGATGTCATTAACTAGACGTACGAGGCGATCGCTGTTTGTCAAAGCTTGCTGGAGCATTCGTTTGGCTTTTTCGGGTTTGTTGTCGTACATACCAGTATTGAGCAAGCCTAAAAATCCTCGAATCGCCGTAAGCGGGGTGCGAAGTTCATGACTCACAACGGAAATAAATTCATTTTTCATCTGCTCAATAGCCCGCTGTTCGCTGATATCTTGGATCTGTGTGACATAATACAAAGACCCGTTGTGGGAATCTCGTACCAACGACAAGCTCGTTAGTCCCCAAGCGATGCGTCCTCCGCTGCACAAGTAGCGCAACTCCACTTGAGCATTGCGATTTTCGTTAGTGAGGACTTGCTTAATGCAATCCTGAAGTTGATTAACATCTTCTGGGTGAATTCGCTCAAATGCGTTCACGTTTAGTAACTCTGATTCAGAACAGCCAAGCATTTCACCTAGCATCGGATTGATTTGTAGCCAGCGATGATTTAATCCCAACAGCGCCATACCAATGGGGGCATCATGAAACGCATAGCGGAACCGCTCTTCACTTTCACGCAAAGCTCTTTCGGCTTGTTTTATCTCGGTAATATCTGTTATCCGCACTAGATTGAGAACTTGATTAGCTATTGAAACGCGCTTAGTAGCCAGGTTGCCCCAGAATAGATTTCCTTTTCGGGTTACATATTCAATTTCCCGATTCCAGAAGCCTTTTTGGTCAATTTCTGTGACGATTTCCTTTAATTCGTTTGAGGAAAATGGACGAAGCTGAAGTGTGTGCCCTTGGATGCCAAGCAGTTCGGCTTTACTGTCCACTTCAAATAGTTCTACTGCTCGATAATTGCAGTCAGAAATCAGTAATGTTTTAGAATCGACCAGAAACAGAGCATCGGCAGATTCGTTGTAAATCGCCTCGCGCAAGTCTTTTTGCTGTTGCAGTTCTAATTCTGCCTGTTTGCGCTCCGTAATATCAAGTATCGTTCCGAAAAATTTTATCACCTGCCCTTGCTCGTTGATGACAGCCTCATATCTTCGATAAACGTGTCGAACTTCACCATTAGGGCGTATAATACGAAAATCTAATTCCTCGCCTCTGCCAGTCTTCATCGTTCGCGCGTAGCCCTCTTGCACTGGTGCTCGGTCATCTACATGAATCTGCTGGATGTATTGTTCGTACGTTGGTTCGCCTTGAGTTGGATCAAGACCAAAAATGCGAAATTGTTCTTCTGACCATCTAAATTTCCGTGTAATGAGATTAAATTCCCAGTTTCCCACATGAGCAACTCGTTGAGCAGCTTTTAAAGTCGCTTCACTCTCTTGTAAAGCGGCTGTCCTTTGAGTAACTTGCTTTTCTAAAGTACGATTATAGTCAGTTAAAATCTGCTGAGCTTGTTTGCGTTCTGTGATATCTTGAAACGTGGTAATCGCATACGCAATGTTACCCTTTTCATCAAAAATGGGTGTTCCTTGACCTTCGATGGGAATAATCTTACCTCCTTGGTGGATTTCTATATCATCTGCGATCGCCTGATCCCCCCTCAACGCCCGCACAATTGGTAATTGTTCACTCGGGTATTGCTCAGATGTCCCCGTAACATAAAGTTGATAAACTTCTCCCAATTGTTCGGCTGTAGCTGATGGCACAACTCCTTTACCCAGTAATTCCACTGCCATGCGATTGGTATAGCATGGTATACCTTGAGCATTTATCACTCCGATACCTATGGGTATTGCCTCTAAAAATTGAGTCAGCCTCCTCTCACTTTCACGCACTTCGGCATAAAGCTTGGCATTTTCAATCGAAATTGCTGCCTGCGAAGATAACAGTTTCAAGACTTCCAATCTGTCTGGCGTAAAAGCTCCAGTTGTCAAATTATTTTCCAGGTATAAAATACCTACCAGACTACCTTGATTGAGCAGGGGCGCACACAAAATTGATTTCGGTTGCTGTTTAACAATGTAAGGAGTACGAATGAAATTGCCTTCACCAGAAGCATCATTCAAAACAACACTTTCTTGAGTACGGATAACGTAATTGATGATCGCATCACAAACCATACGGTTATGACTGCTGCCACCAACTGTTTCAATAGGAATAGATGGTAATATTTTGAACTCATTATTATCAACAGTTCCTGATGCCTCAATCACCCATTGCCCATTCTTGTTCCCAGGCTCAAGCTGAGATTTAAAACTCAGGAGATAACCTTTCTGTGCCCCTGCATTCTCCAAGACAATTTTCATCATCTTTTCTAAGAGCGTAGTTAACACAATTTCACTCGACAGGGTTTGTGAGGCTTTGAGAACGCTGCTCAAATCGAGTTCACTAGATGTTTTTGAATCGGTACTGAAAATTGCATTAGGGGTGTAAGCTTTGTTCCTCTGTGCTGTTTTAGGAAAAAATTGGGGATAGCATTGTTCTAAATCCTTTACCTTTGCTGTTGCTCCCCAGCGTGTGTAGGTGTAATGAGCTTCTTGCATATAAGTTTGGGCAAACTTCAATCTACCACGCGCTAAATAAAACTTGGCAGCTAACTCATAAGCTAAAGCTTCTTCTTGAATGAATTCGTTTTCCCTTGCTCCTTGAATTGCTTTTTCGTAAAACTCCTCAGCTTCAAAAAATTGACCGAAAACTCGTGCTTTCTCTGCCTCGACTAAATAAAATTTATGCAGATAATTCATCGGCGCATGAAATGCCCATTTCTGCATCTTCTTTTGGTTTGCATTCACTCGATTAAGGTAAGTTTCTTTGTCGGAGTTTGAAGCCTCGACAAATGCACCCAAATGTGCAAGCGAGTCATAAAAATGCAGTAAACCAGTAACTAGCATTGTACTTAATCCTTCTAGATATGGTTTCGCGAGTACTGCATTTTGGACGGCTTGTTGAGTGTCACCAAATAAATAACACAATATAAGTTTATTTAAGTAAAAAAATAACAGTTCTATTCTATTATTGGCTTTGATAGCAAGTGGTAGGCTTTGCTCCTCGTTATAGGCATCACCAAATAAGCGGATGGGATTTTCAGCTTTACCTAACAAATTGAGGACTGCTTGTCGAAAGATTGCTGTCCAATTAAAAGATGCTTCTTGGTTGATTCGAGCGATCGCTTTACTATAAATCGCTATCTCTTGTTCTAACTGTGTCAGTTCAGAACCAAGAAAGTATAAATGTTCACAAACATAACAAGCACAATAACCAGCATATTCAAAATCACCCGTTTCAACTCCGCTTTGATAGCCGTCAATCAAAATAGATATTGTTTCCTTGATATGCTCCTTCCAGTGCATTGAGTGAGCACCAAATCCCAAGCAGATTTTGGCTTTTTCTTTCTGAGCATTTAAGCGTTCACCCAAAATTACAGAGAGTTTGCCAAAGTTATAAGCTGACTCATAGTCTTGGAGTATTCCACACAGAACAACTGTATACTGACCATAAGCAAATGCCGATAATTCTGCATTGCCATATTTGATAGATAAATTAATTTTTGATAGTGCAATCAGCAAGAAAAGATTAGGAGCCGCTATAAACGAAGCTGATGCTATACTCGATAGGACAAGCATTGCTGCTAGCTTGTCGGGTTCGGTCATCTTTGGTAGGTCGATTAAGTCCTCAATTTTTTGCCCCTCAAAAAGTGAAGCTGTTTCCTCCAATCCTTTTTTAATATCTAACTGGCTTGGTTCTTCTGGTAATATCACTCCTAACAAATTTAGTACTTGCAGCCCGATTTGAACAGCTTCTTTGAGGTTGCCCTCTGACACAAAAGCTTGAATTTTTGCATCATAAACTCTTATTTTATCTAGCACTGTTTTGGCATTTTTTAACACAACTAGAGCCAATTGCTCCATTGTGATAAAATCCCGATTCAGATACGCCGCCTCTGCTGCTTCTTCGTACAACGCTAGAGTTAAGTCATATTTTTGCTGCCAACTATCTGCATTTAAAAGTTTTAGCCCTGTATTCAAATACTCAAGTGCTGCGCCATAAGCTGTTGCTGCTTTGGCTTTTTGACCAGCCATCAGATTGAGTTTGGCAATTTCATTTCGCTCTTGTTGATGGGTTACTAATTCAAGCCCAAGATTGAGATGATCGACAATTTCAAATAACCCATCTAATAAAGCATCTGCTGAGGTATTCTGTAATAGTAGGTGACCTATTTCTAGGTGAAGGGTTGTTTTTTGCTCATCATCTATCAAAGCATAAGCTGCTTGTTGTACTCGGTCATGTAAAAATTTATAATCTTGAATGAATAGGTTTGTATCTAACTCAGATATACATAAGATTAATCCGGATTGAACTGCTGTCATTAAGTCATAAAAAACTTCGCCATGAGATTTTTCACAAATAATAGAAAGGGTTTTTAAGTCAAATTCAGCACCAACACAAGCTGCTAAACGCAAAATCTGCTGTGTGGATTCTGGCAATTTATTTAACTCACCAATCATCAACTCCACCACATTGTCAGTGATATTCATTGCCTGAATTTGAGCTAAGTTCCATTGCCAACCATTGCGTTCAAAATCAAAAGTCAGGAAATTCTCCGCGTGCAGTGTTTTCAAAAATTGATTAACGAAGAAAGGATTGCCATCAGTTTTACGCACTATAAGGGATGCCAACTGGTTGACTGATGGCATGTCTGCATGCAATGTATCAGCAATTAACTTGCTGATAGACTCAGTTTGTAAAGGAGCTAAGGTAATAGAATTGATAATAGCTCCAACATTACGCAACCTATCAAGAGTCATCATCAATGGATGAGTGCAGTTGACTTCATTATCTCGATACGCTCCAATCAGAAACAGATATTGTGTATCTGCATCTGTCATCATGAGGTCTATCAACTTAAGACTGGCGGAATCTGCCCACTGCAAATCATCCAAAAAGATGACTATGGGATGCTCTTTTAGACAGAATGTCCGGATGAAGTTTTGGAAAACAAGGTTAAAGCGATTTTGCGACTCAGTAGCGCCTAATTGTGGCACAGATGGCTGTTTGCCAACAATCAGTTCCACTTCCGGAAGGACATCAATAATGACTTGAGCATTAGAACCCAAAGCAAGTCGAAGTTTTTCTCGCCATTGCTCAAGCTGCGCTTCAGTTTCAGCTAACAGTTGGTATACCAATCCGCTGAACGCGCTTACAATAGCAGAGTAAGGGATATTTCGCTTAAACTGGTCAAATTTACCAGTTATGAAATAACCGTGTTTTTCAGTAATAGGTTTATAAATTTCTCGTACTAAAGCTGATTTTCCAACACCAGAATAACCTGTCACCAACATCATTTCGATTTTTGATTTTTGATTTTGGATTAGGGATTGGTGAGTCGTGAGTGATGATTGGGGGTTTTCCTCTCCTCTTCCGCCTGCGACTCGTTTCTCCTGCGGAGACGCTACGCGAACAAACGCTGACAGTAAAGTTTCAACTTCTGCCTCACGTCCATAGAGTTTTTGGGGTATTTGAAACTTGTCGGAAATATCAGTAGAACCAAGGGAAAACGATTCAATGTTGCCAGTTGTTTGTAATTGCTGAAGGCATTTTTCTAAATCAGCTTTTAGCCCCCAAGCACTTTGGTATCGTTCTTCTGCAGTTTTCCTCATCAATTTCATCACAATATCTGAAACTATCTTGGGAATAACTGTACCGCCCTTACTCTCTACAAGCTGATGGGGTGGAATTGGGTGTTGGGCGATATGACAATGTACTAACTCTAGGGCATCATTCGTTTGGAATGGTAGTTTTCCTGTCAGCAGTTCGTAGAAGGTAACACCGAGAGAGTAAAAGTCCGTGCGGTAATTAAGACTCCGATTCATTCGTCCCGTCTGTTCCGGTGAGATATAAGCTAAAGTGCCTTCTAAAACATTGGGATTTTTCAAGGTCGGATGAGAACGACTAATGAAAGTGGAAATACCAAAGTCAATGATTTTGAGTTGTCCAGTTACTGGGTTGAGAACAATATTGGAAGGGTTAATGTCTTTGTGGATGACATTGCTGTTGTGAATCGTACCCAAAATCTCAGCTATCTTGATGGCAAGCTTGAGAAATTCTAGTAAAGAAAAAATTGGGGAAAGGCAAAAACTCCCTCCTGCTTCCTTTAATAGACTTAAGGATGTTGCGCCAAAATCCTCAAGGATAATGACCAGAGTTCTCTCTATCGGTTCTAAGCCATACGCCTTAACCACTCCATCTAAATTGAGATTTCGAGTTATTTCATATTCCTGCTTATATCGAGTCAACTCAGATGGTGTGGGATAGTCATCTTTGAGAACTTTGAGAATAACAGGTTGATTACCTTCCTCTCGGATACCTCGATACACCAAGGAATTAACACTTTCGTAGATTTGGGCAAGCAGTTGGTAGCCTCGGATGGTAATCATCAACTTAAGTTAGGTGGCTCTGATATTTGAATTAATTAGGAATGACGAATTGTTTGGTTTAAGTTCCTATTCGCCGCTTCAAGGTTTTTAGTTCTTGCTGTAAGCGGGAGCGATCAATGCGACTGATAACACGGGTGACTAATTCAGGTCCTACTACAGGCTTACCGATAAAATCATCGGCTCCCGCCGCAAATACCTGCTGAATCGATTCTAAGTCTGTATGAGCAGTAACCACCAAAATCGGCAAATTTCCCCACTTAGGATCTTGTCGCACTACGCGGCACAAATCAACGCCACTGTATGTTGGCATTTCCAAGTCGATCAGGAGTAAGTCAGGTGTTACGGTAGTTAATACCTCCCAAAACTGTTGGGGATCTTGCAAAGTCTTCACCCTCAGCCCCCAAGGTTGCAGCAGATTGCTTAATAGCTCCAGTGCTATTGGATCGTCGTCTAAAATCATCACTTTGGCTTGGGAAGCTTGAGATTTGGGCAGAACTTGGGCGATAAGCCGAAGGCTTGACGCTTCGCGTATCGCCTCAAATATTTCAGCTGTGCCCACTGGCTTGTGTAAAAATCGTTGTACTCCCAAACGAGAAACAGCAACTCTGTGTGTAAGATTGTCTTGCTCTGTTATTACCAAAATTGGTGTCGTGGGAAGCTGCTCCTTGAGTTTTTGCAGCAAGGTTAAACTGTTTTCAACCGGATCTTGTCCATTGAGATTAAGCAAAACAGCCTGGGGAGATTGAGAAATCACTGCCAGAGCGATCGCCCAATTACTAACCACTTCAATCCGCACTCCCCAACTCATAGCTTCGGTTTTCAGTTGATTGCTCAAGGATTGATCATCGATCTTACTTTTCACGGGATCGGTCAACCTCGCTTCCATTCCTCTCTCCTGCTTTTTGAGAGGCTTTGAATTCTCCCCCTTCCCTTTTAGGGAACTCGGGGCCCCCACGGAGGAGCCAGCGCCGTGGGCGGGTTTCCCGACTTGAGGCGACTGGCGTTGGGGATTAGGGTCAGGGGGCTGGGGGGTTAGGTTTGACGTTGGTTTTTCCACATGACGTGAAAAGTCAGCATCATCAATAACGAGCACCAGAGGAATTTGAGTTGGCTCAAGCTGTTCTTCCGTTAGTGGTGTGGGAGGTTTGCTGAGCGCCCCTTTGAGTTCGCTCAGGAGTCTTGAGAGTTGAGGGGCTTGCGTTGGCGCTAAAGGCTTGTCGTCTATGAGGAGATGTTCAATCGCCTGCGCTAACTTCGATCCCGTCTGGTAGCCAAACGATCCCAGTGTCCCTGCCAGTTTGTGTGCTTCGTTGCTCGCACGGTGCTGGAGTTCGGGCTGCAATTTCCCTGCCAGTAAGGCAAGTTCTACTTGTTCTAGCAAAGTTACCCGTTGGACAAACGTATCTTTGTAACGTTTTATGACTTTGTTGACTGAAGCAAGATTTGTTTGACGTTTTCCTTTCCCTGCTTCTGGAAGTCTGTGTATCTGTCCGCCCTGTTCACCAGAGAACACACCCTTTGTTCCCCCAGTCTTCGGTGGAGTCTTAAGTCGATAGCCCAAGCCATAGACGGTTTCTAGTACCTCGGCGGACATTCCCTGAGCCTTTAGCTTGTGCCGCAAGTCTTTAATCAGATTAGTCACAGTTCCTTCGCTAGGTATGGCATCCATTGACCAAAGGCGATCAATGATGTCACTGCGGCTAAAGATACGCTGCGGATTACGCAGGAACAGCCCCAGCAGGCTATATTCTTTGGGGGTTAGAGATATAAGTTGCCCTTTGTAAGTTACTTCTGCCGACACAGGATTGATGCAAAGATTCTCCCACGTCAGGACGGCTGGCGCTAGCTCGGTTTGTCCTCTACGCAGCAACGCCCGCATCCGTGCTAGCAATTCAGACAACTCGTAGGGTTTTGTGATATAATCGTCTGCGCCCGCATCCAATCCCTTGACCACATCAGCACTGTGATCTTTGGCGGTAAGTAAGAGAATCGGCTTTTGAACTCCTTGAGCGCGAAGTTGACGGCAAAGACTAATACCATCGAGTTTGGGAATCAGCAGATCCAACAAGATCAAGTCAAAGTTCGATGATGTTGCTAATACCAACCCATCTTGACCATGCCTTGCCAGATCAACCGTATAGTACTGAGCCGTAAGAACCTCACACAGTACTGCTGCGGTTGGGAGATCGTCCTCTACCAGCAGAATTTTCACAACCTCTACCTATTAACTGACTTTTGGACCACTGATTTTTTTACATTAGCATTTGCTAAGATATCATTTTTATTGATAGGAAATTGCTTGGAATAATTGCGCTTCCAGCACTTCGTCTAATAGTGGTTCGGTACCAGGGTTTTGATGACCAAGAAAGGGGTGTAACTTTGGAATAAGATTGGGTAACTCAGATCTTGCACCATAATTCTTGTCCGCCAAGAAATAAATTTCTTGGCTCAAAGCTCAAGTAAGCTAAAGCTTACTGGATATGCGTTTGAGTCCGTTTTAACGGACTTTGGTTATAAGCCTTGAACTTCAGTTCAAGGCGTATTCAGGTCGAGGTGCAAGATCTGAGGTAAGAGTGTTTTACTTTCTTTTCCCTACCCCCTTACAACGCCAGGTGCTACCCTGCGGGAAGCCGCCAAGGGCGTCTACAAGTCGGGAAACCCGAACGCCAGATACCTCTGTCGGGAAACCCTCTCCGTTTGCGTAGCGCCCCCTTCGGGGCTAGTTGCCACAACGCGGGGAACCCGACGCCAGATACCTCTGTCGGGAAACCCTCCTGCAGTACTGGCTCCGCAAGGCACAACTCTTGGCAGTACTGGCTCCCCAACGCACTGGCTCCCCTTACCCCCTTACACCCCTTCTTCTTTACGCAACCATCAACTCAGATTCACTCTCCGATGGCGCACCATCTTGCACCAAAGAAGATCTATTTTCATTGCCTTGCAACATATTACCTGCAAATGCTACCAAGGCGTTGACCTTACGAGTACGCCACTGATCCACGAGTTGCGGCACTTTGCTTGCAGACATCCGCCGTGTCATGGCTTCATAAAGATATGCCGCATGACCTGTTTCATCATTAGCAATGCTCAACATCCCTAGTTTGAGGTTACGAGCAATTGGATCATGTTCAGGTAACACGTTCGCCATGCGGGTAAAGTCTTTGCTTGCATCCAATTCTAAGATGTAGGTGCTAGCCATGAACACATCCCAATCAATTGTCTCAGGTTTAAGCTGCTCTTGAGAGTAACCTTCATAGTATGCAGCAAAGAAGGGGCTGCGCCGTTGTTGAGTTTTCTTTTCCTCTGTATTCTGAGGCAAACTTTTGAAATCTATAACTTTTTTGTTAAGTTGTTTTAAGGCATGGGCAAAAATTTGACCGTGCCTATTTTCATCGGATGCGTGTTTTGCCAGCTTTTCGGCAAGCCATGTGTCGCCTTCTGCTGCTGCGCGATCGCCCAGCTTTGTCAGATATGGAACTGAACCAGACTCAGCTAACTGAAAGCCTGCAAGCACATTCGGGCGGGTTTTGAGATCACGGATTTGCAAAGCATAATAATAAGCCATCGCACCAGAACCAACTAAGTGCATGACATAAGTCGAGAAGTTCATGAGTAAGTCGCGCGGATTGTGAGGAAGTTACATTCCTTATACTAATCCTCATTTTTGATTTGTGTGATCAAAACTAGGCCCTTACCCTTTACCCCTTAAGCGAACCGTATTGAGAGGCAAGGAACGATAAACTTCAGTTAAAAAATCGATTTTGTGTTTTGTACTATCAAAAATTGTAGAAGGGTGAGCATTGCCCACCCTTGTTGATTGTTGCTTTTTGTCTGGAGAAAGGTTTCTTGGCTTATCTATCTATATCTAGACGTTGAGCCAAGAGCCTTTTACCATGAATGACTGCCCCAATAGTTACGGTGTCCTCTTGAATTTGATAAATGATTCGATAAGTGTAAGCAAACAGTTCCCTGATGGTATCCTCATTAAATTCTGGAACGACAGAACCTGAATAAGGACTGGAGCTCAACTTATCAGATGAGTCAAGTATCTTCCGGACTACTGTGGCAGAAAAGGACGCGGAGTCACGAAATATGTATGCCGCGATCGCGTCTACATCTTCGAGGGCTTTGGGAGACCAAACTACTCGATAAGCCATTTTCTTAACAGCGCCTCGGCTTCTTCTTGAGAGATGAGAGTTTCTCGATTGTCAACCACTACCAATCCCAGACGGACTTTTTCAAGTACGTACAGATGATATTGAACATCTTCCACAGAACAATCGTCTGGTAATTTGCTCAACAAAGATTGGACTTTTTCTTTTGTAGTAGTCATAGCATTTTTTTGAGAATATTTATATGAAGTAATTTTTAAGGGCAAGCACACAGCTCACCCTTCGGCTGCCTCGGCTGCGCTCAGCACAAGTCCGCTCAGGGTAAACCCTTATCTCTACCTTGTGTTAAAGGTTGTCGTAGTTAGCAATGGCTTGTTTCATTTTGTCTAAGACTTCTGATACAGGCACAGTTCCTAACTCTCCAGAGGTTCGCGTGCGAATACTTAGGGAGTTGGTTTCCACCTCCTTTGCTCCCACCACACCCATTACGGGAATTTTTTCTTTCTCGGCATTGCGAATGAGTTTACCTAGGCGATCGCCACTGACATCAACTTCAGCACGGATACCAAGATCTCTCATTTGCGCCACCACGTCTTTTGCGTAATCCAGTTGAGCGTCACCCACTGGCAGCAATCTTGCTTGTATTGGTGCCAACCATAAAGGAAAATCTCCTGCGTATTCTTCAATTAAAATACCGATGAGTCGTTCCAAGGAACCGAAAGGCGCACGGTGAATCATCACTGGGCGTTTGCGAGAACCATCTTCAGCGACGTACTCCAAATCAAACCTTTCTGGCAGATTGTAATCGACCTGCACGGTTCCTAGTTGCCATTCACGCTCAAGGGCATCACGGAAGATAAAGTCGAGTTTGGGACCGTAAAATGCGGCTTCCCCAATGCCTTCAAAGTGCTCCATTCCTAGCTGTTCCACAGCACGGCGAATTGCACCTTGGGCTTTTTCCCAGGCTTCATCAGAACCTATGTACTTATCACTAGCTGGATCACGAAAACTCAGTCTAGCTTTAAAGTTTTTTAGTTGCAGTTTACCGAACACAGACAAAATCAGATCTACCACGTTGAGGAATTCGCTGTCTAGTTGCTCTGGGGTGACAAACAAGTGAGAATCATCAACCGTAAAACCACGCACTCGCGTTAATCCACCTAGTTCCCCAGATTGTTCGTAGCGGTAAACGGTACCAAATTCCGCTAGCCGCATTGGTAATTCCCGATAAGAACGCAGCTCACTTTTATATATCTGGATGTGGAAAGGACAGTTCATGGGTTTGAGGACGAAGCCTTGTTCATGTTCTGCGGCTTCCTCATTCTCTGCCATTATCGGGAACATGTCTTCTTTATATTTCTGCCAATGTCCGGAAACTTTAAATAAATCCACTCTGGCAATGTGGGGAGTGACAACTGGTAAATATCCCCGTTTGAGTTGTTCTTGTTTGAGAAAGTCTTCTAAAAGACTCCTCAATAAAGTTCCTTTGGGTGTCCACAAGGGCAACCCTGGTCCCACTAAGTCAGAAAATATAAATAATCCTAATTCCTTACCTAGTTTTCGGTGGTCCCGTCGCAGTGCTTCTTCTTTACGTCGCTTATACTCAGCTAATTGTTCTGGCGTTTCCCAAGCAGTAGCGTAGATGCGTTGCAACTGCGCTTTGGTTTCATCGCCACGCCAATAAGCGCCAGCAACGCTTTCTAAATCAATCGCTTTCGGGTTGAGTTCGCTCGTATTTTCCACATGAGGTCCAGCGCACAAATCCCACCATTTATCTCCTAAGTGGTAAATTGTGATTGGTTCCTCTTTGATATCTGATAAGATTTCTAGCTTATAAGCTTCGTTAATTTCTTGAATACGGCGTTCAGCTTCTTCGCGACTAACTTCTTCTCTTACGACTGGCAATTTCTGATTGATAATTTTCACCATTTCTTTGTAAATGGCTTTTAAATCCTTATCGGTAAACGGTTCCGGATTATCAAAGTCATAGTAAAAACCATTTTCAATCCAAGGACCAATTGTGACTTGCGCCTTGGGAAACAGCTTCTGTACTGCCATCGCCATCACATGAGAAGCGGTATGGCGAATTTTCTTTAAGATCTCTGATTCTGAAGTCCGTGGTAAATATATTTTTTCCACTTGTTCTTGCTGACTAGATGATTTTGGCGATATTTGCTGCTGTACCATTAGCGAAGTGATTGTAATAATGATGATTTCTTGAGTTGAGGTTATGACAAATCATACCCAAATATAAACCTGGGCTATTTTACAGTTTTGTCGGACTTGTGATTTTATGAGAATTTCTGTCTTTAGCAAGATGATCCCGATTCATTTAAGGATATAATTATCTCCTAATGATTTACCCTCAGAAAATCTATTGTTGATAATCCATCATGTCATTTAGTATCTACTTATAAGTCAAAAATAACCTTTATATAAAAAATACTCATAGCTAGTTGCTATTGGTCACAAGACAATGAGCGCTTAGTAGCAGACCTGACAGTCAACTCTAAACTCTATTTGTGAGCATTTACATCAACCTCCAACTATTTGGGTGCGATATATTTCTATGCATATGCCTTTCCTTTAACTAGAACACCTTGAATTCCTTTTGGTCTGGCTGATATGTTGCCATTGTCAGGTCTCCAATTTCTACTAAAAAAATAAAACCAACTTCTGATTTCTAGCTAAGAGCAATTTCTATATACTTAGGACATTTTGTTTGTGGTTCAAACCCGACCATGTGAGTTCCCTCTTTCAATCTAAATGTGACGCTTGAGAAGTGAATTTTAACTTTAATTGTAAGATAGTATTATGTTAACTCAATCTAACCAACAAAGAAATAACCCAAAACTCAAATCGGAATTCAGGTTCACTGAATTTAAGCTTTGAAAGTTCTGGCTCGGGGTTTTAAGTGCCCTAATTTCTTAGTTGCGAAAAAACATCATCTCACAAAAGGTGTGATATAAATGTACTCCACCGTCTACGACACATCTCTAATCCTTGGGGAGTCGAGGTAGTACTGCGTGCCTCCCAGGGCTTTCCCGACAGTCGGTGCGATTCCTATCGTGTTAGAGGAGGTTGTATGTTTCAACCGAAAAGTGAATATGTTTTTAGAGCAAGAAAAATTGCAATACGTCAGCGCCAAGACAGTACATCATATAGATTTGTTAATCCGCTTTTCGGACACCTTTTATGAGAAAACTATGCAGGTTTTTTGACAGAGGATCTGTACATATTCAGTCATAGCTATCTGGCTTCAGTAAAATATACTACTTAAAGTATATAAAACACGTACAAGTAAAATGTCTTTATCTCCAGTACAGACCCTTTTTTTGAGATCCCCTGCTTGTATATGTAAGAAATACAGCGAATCTATCCCAGACGAAAGTGTAATCAATAGCACAATCAAGTTTGATTTTCAGACTTATGGCAGAGACGAAAAAAATGTTAAGAATATTAAATAGAGTTAATATTAGTAAGAAAGTTAGAAATATGCTTTTCATTTATGCGAGACTCGAATTTACCAGAACCTGAACTGCTGAAAACAGTTTTGCAACCACTGTTAGAAGATTTTCAGTACTGGTTTGCGCGATCGCGCAGTTTTCTGGAAACGGAAGAGCTATCATTCATGAGTCAACATGAACAATCTGACTTACTAACGCAAGTCAAGAAAGCACAAGAGGAAGTGAACACAGCGAAAATGCTGTTTACAGCAACCGGTGGACAAGTTGGTATTGATATGGCAACATTGATGCCTTGGCATCAATTAGTCACAAAGTGTTGGAATGTGGCAATGCGATTCCGTTCGCAACAGAACAGTTGGCAACACAAAGACGATATATAGGTGAGATAGTAAAAAATTTTTAACATCATCTGAGATAGAACAATGATGTGGTTTATGCTAAGATACTCCCCCTGAAGTTAAAAATATCCCTCTTAATCAAAGAGACTGAGCGCACAAAAATTGCGTTAACCATTTAGCATCACCATCATAAACGGCATCAGCAGGTATCAACTAAGGAAAATTTTTTACAACATATAGCTTTAGTATTTGTGAACTCTGGAGGAAAGAACAATGTTACATCTGCTTTACATTTTTGCTTTTACCATTCTAGCTTTTATAGCTGTCGCTAACTTAATTCGTAACCTGATTATGTTCAGTTTTGATACAGAGCGGATTTATCCAGCAAGATCTGGAGCTTCAGCAAACCAAGGCAGATATCCTTACGATCCATCAACTAAGCAGTTTAGACCCCATCCAGAGTTATTAGATGCGACTGGCAATTTAATTAAAGAACCACTTTTAGTCATGCGATCAATCAACGTTGACGATGCGCGACAAAAATTGGATGAGCTTTATGAAGCTTCTCCAGGACACAGAAATGATAATCAACAAGAAGAAGGCTAAAAAGTTCACCAGTTCACAGTTTTGTAGACGCCCTAAGGGCGTCTACAAAACTTATAACTTAACACTCTGGTTTACGCTTCAATAACCACTCTCAGGTTACCGCGTTTTTTTGCAACACGACAAGCAGTTGTGGTACCAGAACGCTCAAACTCCAAATCAAGTATGGTAGAACCAACTTTGAGATTATGCAGTGACAAACTATTTATCGTCTCTGGCAAAGTGGGGTCGATAATTCGTAAGCAGTTGTTAGGAGCGTCGGGTACCAAGTTTACCAGCATTTGCAGTAACTGGAAGATACTGCCAGTAGCCCATGCTTGAGGTGTACAAGCAACAGGATACTGTACAGGCGCGTTATCACCATTGCGCTCGTAGCCACACAACAACTCTGGAGGACGTTGATAAGGCTGCTGTTCAGTCATGTCGAATAAACCTTGAAAAAGTTCCAAGGCTTGATCGATTAAACCGAGGGAACGTAACCCCATTGCAATGAGTGCGTTGTCGTGAGGCCAAACAGAACCAATGTGATAACCCATTGGATTGTAAGCTGGTGACAAGCTATTTAGGGTGCGAATACCCCACCCATTAAACATATCTGGTGCCCGCAGACGTTCAGCAACACTGTAAGCTTTTTCTGGTGTGAAAATGCCCAAACTCAAGCACTGACCGGGATTGGATGTAATACTATCTACGTGCTTACCTTCTCCATCCAAAGCCAAGGCACAAAAATCCTGGTCTTCCATCCAAAAGTCTCTATTGAAACGAAGCTTGAGGTTTCTTGCTTCTTCTGTCCAGCGATCTGATAAGTCAATCCGCTTTTTGAGTCTGGCAATTTCTGCTAAGCGTAATTTGACAGCATAGACATAAGCTTGGACTTCACAAAGGGCGATCGCTCCAGTGGCTAACTCTCCCTTACGATTGACAATAGAATCGCCAGAGTCTTTCCACCCCTGATTGTCAAGACCCTGTTTGCATTTGCGGTAGTAGCTGAGGTAGCCAGTTTCTCTCATGTTACGGTCAATCCAATCCATTGCCAACAGAGCATTGGGCCAAAGTTGCTCTAAGGTTTCTAGATCATGAGTCCAAGCATAATGATCTGCATACAGCATCAGCCATAAGGGAGTCGCATCGACTGTACCGTAGTAAGGAGTGTGAGGAATTTCCTGACAACGAGCCAACTCACCAAACCGTAACTCGTGCAACATCTTACCTGGTTCTTCCTCGCGCCAGTCATCATCTGTTTTGCCTTGATAAAACGCGAGAATTTGTAGAGTTTCTTTGGCAATTTGAGGGTTTAGCATGAGGCTTTGAGCCGCTGCAATGAGCGAATCCCGCCCAAACAGCGAAGAAAACCACGGTACTCCTGCCGAAACTGTCTTATGCTTGCCAAAGGACTGACGCAATAAGTACATATCTTGCTCAGCCCTTTCAATAATTCGATTGAATGTTCCTTTATCTGAACGAATTTGTGTAATTTGTTGCACCCACTGTTGCTCTTCCATGATTTCACCGGCTTTCGCCTGTGTCAGGGTAAAAGCGGCGCTAACAATGGAACTAGGTTTATTGTTTCTCAACAAATTCACCCGGTAGCCCAACTTTTGGGTTTCATGAGAAGCTAACTCCAACCGCCAAACGGCTGTGTAACCCTTAAAATAATCTGGTTGTCGATGCTGGAATTGAATGCGAGATTCCATCACCAACCCATCCAGACCTTGATAGGCAAGACTCAAAGATTGCTCTTTTTCTGCATCTTGCCCAGACACAAAAGAAACACCATCACTATTTAATGTTCCTTCTTCAGGTGTGGGTTCCACAAGGCGTAAAAGTCTACCCCGTTTACCACGGTGATAGCCCCGAACTTCAAATAAATCTACAAAATCCGCATCAAAGCTAATGCTAAGTTCAAAGCTAACGGAACTTGTGCTATAATTTGATACTTCTAATTCTTCAAATAATGCGCCATTCAGTACCAGTTCGCGACGAATGCCTACTGTGTCGTTTCTCAAACGGTCTCCAATTTTGGGATTGGTACATAAAACCGATAGAGAAAATCCTTTATCAGCAGTGCTGCTGAGTAGCACTGGCGAATGTTCGTCGATTTGCAACTCAAGGCGGCTGAGAAAGCGTGTGTCACAGCAGAACAATCCCATACTGGGATTGCCATCGTTAAGTGAACAGCCAGAGATATTGCCTAAAGTGTCTGTTACCAAAAATAAATCATCATCTTTAACCGTTAGCGTCGGTTGTGGTCTTTCGCTTATAGTGCGAGGCCACTCTGGGATCGGGATTTGCTCAGCAGGAACAAAAGTTTTTCCGTCTAGAGAAAGTTTTTCCGGTGTCATCAATGTATCCGGTGTCATCAGCCAAAATTCCGTGTACAGGTCTAGTTTTTCATCAAAGCAACAGCGTCAACAGGAAAGAAAGACTTAGATGTAGATTTGAGCCATTGAGGAAAAATCGTAATCACATTGTGTCAAACCTTGAACATAAAATCTTTATAAATCTTTACTTTATAGAAATTTTATGAAAAAGCGTTGAAAATTCTGATTGCTATTTGTCTTGTTAGCCGTTTTTCTTCAAAATGGCAAGATGTAGAAACCTCTTTAGAGGGACAACGAAATCGCCGCTTTTTCCGCACAAAGACAAAATCTTAACATTTCTTATTTAAACTGCTACGAGAAAATTATTATAAATAAAATTAAAAAATAAATTAATTTTTTACAAAACGCAACTTTTTGAGCTAAAAATTATTTATATTCAGAGAATAATAGTTGATTTTTCAAATTTGAAGAAATTTTTTGTTGAAATTCATCAACTGGAACTGAAAACTGGGGCGTAAATATTGAATGAAGCAAACGACTGACCTCTAATAGTTCTTGCGATCTGGCGAGGTACACAAAACTTAAAAAGACCAGAGCAAAGAGCAGGGGCAGAGTTTTGGACAAATTCCTGGGAACAAATGTGTATTGAGCATGGTACATAGGGCACCTGGTGGTCGTAAAATAAAAATGCCTGCACGCTTAACTGGCGAGGACTCCTTAGTCTAGTTAAGAGTTGTAAAGGCAGAAATTTAAAAAAAGTGATTTTGGAAATCCCTCACCAACCTTGTTGTATGGTGATCCAGAAGATGAACAAATGCTTATGATACTCCGAAAACAGCCTTTAGTTGGTTGGTGGGAAACCGCAAGCCGAGTATTGCGGTATCTCAAACAAATTGCTGCGTCTGCCAAAACTTTGAACGTGTCTTTCACCATTCTTTACATATCGCAACTATCTAATTTAGCTGAGAGTCCGTTGTAATTTGTACAATGCAGCTGTGACTTGGATTTTGTCCAGATTGTGGCTCCTTTATAAAATTGATGAGCATTTCGACTTCTGTGCTGAGTGAACTGCTACAGGCTCTACCCCACCTGAGACCTCAAATATATTTCAAAGCTTCACTAACGGCGCTTTCCCACGCGATGGAAGACCAGGTGTTGGCTGCTACTTTGGAGCAGCCTCTTGTCATTGCGAGCTTCCAAAGAGAGCGATTTTACCGTCAAGAAGCTCATCGATATCAGCGGCTTGCTCAGCGTAGTAATCAAATATACGTATTATCCGCACCCGAAACGGACTTTACCAACAGTTCGGAATATTATGAAAAAATAGCTTTTGAACCAGATGATGGCTTAACTCAAGAATGGCACTTGATAGTCATTGCCCAAAACTATGCAACTTGCTTGGTTTGCCGGGAGAGCGTAGGTTCTGTTGCCAAAAATCAGCAACTACGGGAGATCAGTCCAAGTTTAGATATGGACACGGCGCGTAGGTTTGAAGGAATTTGGACAGCAGAACGGGGAGTAAGTCTCAAAGCAGCTGAATTATTATTGGACAGGATTTTGGTTTACAGACCAGAACTGGAAGACAAAATTCAGCAAGCACGCTTGAGATTTGGGATAAGCGAGAATACAAGCCAAACAAAAGTAGAATCGCCAAACGAATATGCCTGCGACATAGACACTGACCCCTTTGTGCAGCGTTTGGTGACTTACCTCCAAGCCAGTCAGTACAAATTGCATAAAGCATACCGTTCCATCGCGGCTCAAGCACGGAAGGAGCGTTTGGTCAATACGATTAGCACCGCGATTAGGCGATCGCTCGACCCTCATGAAATTCTCCAAATCGCAACCCAAGAACTCGGACAGAACTTAGAGGCTAGTCGTTGTCTAATTTACCGCGCTCAAGAGACAGAAGCCAAAGCCGTCATCGAACATGAATTTTTGCGTCCCGGTGTGTCATCTTTGTCAGGAAAAACTTGGTCGTTGGAAAACAATCCTTTATTCAGGGAACTTGTCCTCCAAAGCGAAGGAATTTATTTGACTGATACTTATACGGATGTTCGCATCACCAGTTCTAAAGAACTTGTGGAACTCGTCAAAAAGTATGATATTCGTTCTTGGCTGATGGAACCAGTATTCTACCAGGGGCGGTTGTTGGGTATCGTCGAACTGCACTACTGCAACGAAATTTTACACGATTGGCAATCAGGGGATTTAGACTTGGTAGAAGCTATTGCCATCCAAGTGGGAGCCGCTCTTATTCAAGCAGAAGCTTACGCTAACTTAGAAGATCTTAACAAACAGTTAGAAGCCCTTGACCGCACTCGCAGCAACTTGATAGCTATTACTGGACACGAACTTCGCACCCCCTTGTCTACCATTCAGGTATGCTTAGAAAGTCTTGCCAGCGAACCGGATATGCCCTCAGACTTACAGCAGGTCATGCTAAGCACTGCTCTTTCTGACTCAGAACGAATGCGCAAACTCATACAAGATTTCCTGACGCTTTCCAATCTAGAAAGCGGTCGTGTGGAATGGCATCCGGAATCGCTTACTTTACAAGAGTGTGTGGATTTGTCATTAAGTCGCATTCGCAGCCGATTTGCTTCGCAAAATGTGCCCAAAATAACAACTCAACTTGCCAAAAACCTCCCTTTGGTCAAAGCTGATGGAGATTGGTTGGTGGAGGTGCTGGCAAAACTCGTAGACAATGCTTGTAAATTTACACCAACAGACGGACAGATCACTATTAAAGGTGAACGCAACCGAAAAAAAATGGTGGAGGTGACTGTGGCTGACACTGGACGCGGTATAGAATCACATCTTCTAGAAATCGTTTTTGACCGCTTTTATCAAGAAGAAGGAGCGCTGCGGCGTACCGCTGGTGGCACAGGTCTTGGATTAGCAATTTGCCGCCAAATTGTCAATGGGTGGGGTGGAGAAATTTGGGCCAAATCAAATGGCAAAAACCAGGGCAGTCAGTTTCACTTCACCATACCCATGATTTCGGGTAGCATAGAGCGAAAGTCCTCAAAAGTCAAGAGTAAAAAGTCCTTTCTTACAGCTAAAGACTCATAAATAATGATCAATAGATAATAACTGTTACAGACTATAACGCGATCGCAACATGATCCTTGTTGCAGTGATAGGATGCCGTAAAAACGTTGAGAGAAACTTTATGGCAGAAAAACTTTCTGGACAAACTCCGGTATTTGGTGGCAGCACTGGCGGCTTGCTTAAGAAAGCAGAACTGGAAGAAAAGTACGCCATCACTTGGACTAGCCCCAAAGAGCAAGCATTTGAACTGCCAACAGGCGGTACCGCCATTATGCGCCAAGGTGAAAACGTGCTGTCTTTGGCTCGTAAGGAGTACGGCATCTATTTGGGTGGTCAGGTATTGCGGAAATTGAAAATTACAGACTACAAAGTTTACCGGATTTATCCTAACGGAGAAACTCAGTATATACACCCGGCTGATGGTACTTTCCCAGAAAAAGTGAAGGAAGGTCGTGAAAAAGTACGTTATGTAGACCGCAATATCGGTGCAAATCCCAGTCCTGCTCAAGTTAAGTTTAGCGGGACAGCTACTTACGACGCTTAGCACCATTTACTAAAAATAAGAAAATTAGGGATTGGGAAGCGCCCAAAGTAAAAAGTCAAACAGTTCGTGAACTACCCACACCAAACTGAGTACAGTTATGGTGTGGGCTTCTGGCACATTCTTAATGTTTCCAGAACTTCCTTCAAGGTAATGTTGGTAGTAGAGTCACCTACTACTGGATTCCCTTTACGGCGTTTTAACGTGGGGAACAGTCCCAGCCCCACGCGCTTAATATTGATTCCCGCGTTTATATCGCGGTCAACATTAATTGAATGTTCAGTATCCCAGTAAGAGCGCATATCGCAGTCAGTAAAAACTATCTCGTCCCGATATGCCAGCAATTGAGATGTGTACGCAGGATTAACTGCGATTGTCCTAGACCCAGCTTTCTCGGCTATGTATCCTAGGATGGTAAAAAATTGTCCAAATGCAGCGTCATTCCAGGATTTGTTTAACCCAGACTTTGCCGATTGACCGTTGGGGAGATAAGTCCCGGTTTCATCAAGTTTCGCTTTATTGCGCCTTGACAACGCTTTTAGGTTCAAATCCTCGTGAACAAAAACTTTTTTGCCTGTCCGTACCAACGCATGAGCAGTCTTGAACGCATGGTCTTTCCTCGCTCTAGCAATACGCTGATGTTCACGTCCTTGACGTTTTGCAAGTCTACGGCGTGATTTACTGCCTTTACGTTTCTTTTCTTTACGGCGTTGAACATTCGCTAGACGTTTTTCAGACTTCCTGAACGACTTCAAAGAAGGTAGCTTGGTACCCTCTGAAGTTGCCAAGTAATCGTTTTCGTGTAGTACTGCATCCATTCCCAAAGTGTTCTCCCAGGTGGGGATAACTTCATCTGGGTTAAAGGTTGGAACATTTGGATCTTCTAAACAAATAGTTGCATACCATCCATCAGATTTCTTGGTTAGCAACATATTTTTCAGAATAAACCCATTAGGGAAAGGTCGATGCAAACGTACCTTTAACCAACCTTTAAGTTTTGAGATGGATAAGAATAACCAGTCTTTCTCTATTCTTTCAACGGTTATAGCTTGCCCCTCAATCCTCAAAGTGCGATAACGAGATGAATTCTTAAAGCGCGGCTTACCACTACGTTTTCCGTTACTGTCCCCTTGAAGAAAACGTTTAAATGCCAAGTCTACACGCTTTGATACGTCCTGCAATGTCTGAGATGGTACAGACGTGAAATCAAGCAATTCACCAGAGTGCTGAACAGTTACCAAATCTTGCTTGATTATTGGCAACTGTTTCTTCTGAGAGTAAAAATCTGGATTATTTCGTACTTCTGGTAGCGAACAGGTCAGTGGGCACTAATTAACGTCACAACGATTGTTTTGCCACCAATCAAATCTATCCCCAAGCTGTTTATTATACCAATACTGACTGATACGTAACCAACTATTAAATTGCAGTTTTTGATTAGTGTCAAGGAAAGCGCGGTATTGATAATTAAGCAGCACTAGGGATTCACCTCCTTGATATGTTTTAGTGTTATCATCTATTTTAACGACAACAACACTTAGCGTCAAGTATGCCGGACACGTTTATAGCTCGTGCCAGAGGAGTTTCAGACCTCAAAGCTCATTTAGTGTTAACGACAAAATACCGAAAACCTATTTTTACAGGTCAAATGATTGATAGGTTAAAAGAAATTTTGAACGAATTGTTGCCAAAATGGGATTGCGAAGTGATTGATTTTAACGGAGAGGAAGACCACGTACATCTCCTGTTCCGTTATACTCCTCAGACTGAACTACCCAAATTCATCAATAACCTTAAAACAGTAACCAGCCGTTATCTGCGTAAAGAATTCTCTGACAGAGTTAATCGGTTCTACCACAAAGACGTACTCTGGAACGGGTCGTACTTTATTGCTTCTTGTGGTGGTGTAACCGTTGAAACATTAAAAAAATACGTGGAATCTCAAAACAAACCGGACTAGACTTCAGTTGTTGGTTTCTGAGCACGATAATTGGTAATTCGTCAGCCATCCCTACGGGGTCTAACACGAAGAAAATGAGCCAGCCTTATAACTACGAATACTCGTCTTGGAATACAGATCAACAAACAAAGGCTGGCTCATTTTCTAGGGGACAATGCGACTCCCGCGTTCCATCTGTGATGAACATAGGTCGGGGATGTCTTCCTCATTACCCGCCTTATATCCCGACACCAAGCTGAGTACGGCTATGGTGCGGGGCTTACGGCGAAGAAGCTAAGGCGAGTTTATCCCGCCTTAGGAACTGTTGAACCCGCAAGGTTAAAACACTCTTGTTTTACAGTGAACAGTGAACAATTGATAACTGATAACTGATAACTGGTAACTGATAACTGGTTTAACTTTTGCCTATGAAACTTTGACTTTGGCTATACCCAGTCCCTATGTACATTTTCAGCAATGCTGTGGGCAAACTTGCACAGGACTTAGGCAAAAATAAGGCACTTCTGTCATTAGATCTCTCCAAAAATGGCTATGAAACCAATACCCCGCGCTTGCACTAAATATCATTTTTGGAGAGGTCTATTGCGAGCGTTCGCAAAGCCTTATTTTTCGTCGCAAGTGCGTAAAATCGTTTCCGATTGAATCTGAATAATTAAAAAACCGCAGAGGAAGCACCGAAAAATCTGAGTTGAGCTACTTAGTTGGTGGATTGTTCATTGATGGAATCTTCATTGGCGGAATCTTCATTCACGGAATCTTCATTGACGGAATATTCCTTGGCGGAATTTTAGAATTTCCATCTTGGTTAGCTTTTTTTTACTCTCAAGATGTCTGATATTTCGATATTTATAAGTAGAGCTATCAGGGCAAGAACCCTTTTCTCGAATTCCCGGAGTTTTACAATCCTTCATATATGTCTTATCTGTATCAACACAGAACTCTTCTGATCTCCATGTCATCTTTCTTTCTACCTTTTTATTGGTAGTACTAATTACACTCTCAAATGAACCCTTGTTTATCACTTGTTTGTCTTGCAAAATTTCAAATTCAAATGTATTAGTTTTGTTGGGGATAAAACGAAAAGTTCTTCGTTTGTGCTCAGTTCCTGGAATCAGGGTAATTCCTTGAGAGCGACGCCCGTCATCATATTCACGATTAGTATAAGGAATTGGAGTAGACTTCATACCTTCAGTTACGTTACGAATAACTACTCGATGACCTGCAGATGGAGGATTTACTGAAGAGATAAAATGTGCTTTAACTTCTCCAATGTCCTCTCCTGGGCATTCTCCAAAAAATTCGGTTATGGTTATTTGGGCTACATTTAGTCCAAAGCCTTTAAATTCAAGACCTACTTGTGGTTCCTGAGATAAGGCAACTGGAGCAACAAAACTTAAAGAAAAAATACCAAAAACATTTAGGACAGCTTGTCTTACTAATTTCATTTTTCCTGCGAATAACAAACAGTAATAATTTGAATTCATATAGGAATCCAATTTGATTTGGTGAGACCAGTGCTTGATGAGGATATCCCGACCTAGGCATCTGGTGAGACAGCGCGAATGACGGCTCTCCCGACCTAGGCGACTGCGGAGCGCGCAGCGGAACCGGAGGTTCTCCCCGATAGCCCTCCGGGAACGCCCGTCGCCTGACGCCAGATTCTACCCTGCGGGAAGGCGTTCCGCCTACAACGGGGGGAACCCGACAGCCAGGGGACTGGCGTGCAACTAGCCCCGATAGGCGTAGCCGTGCCGCAGGCATAGGGGGCGCTACGCAAACCCAGAGGGTTTCCCGACAGAGGCGTCTGGCGTTTGAGGAACGTTCGCGCAGCGTGTCCGCAGGACATAAACCAACATTTTCGGGACTTTGTTGGGTTTCACTATGTTCAACCCAACCTACAATTCTCCTTAACTGAACCGTATTGGTGCATAACGGACTAAAGCCTGATGATGACGGGTTAGCCAGCAGGCATAACGCACCCTACTACGTAAATTTCAAAAATCAAAAATGAGTCCTGTAGACAATTTTTGTGTTATGAAATAATTGAAAACTTTAGGTAAAAATTCAGCACTTTTTGAGTTAAGAAGTCACAATTTTTAAAGAGTCTATGATTTTTTGTATCTTCTTTTCGTCAAATTTTCAACGGAATTCTTAACTCTTCTGACTCCTGTTCGCGTAGCTTACCAGGAAGGAATATTCTGGCTCCTGAATTCTTACAATTATAGGTTCATATACTCTAGTTAAATGGAAAAAATTACATACAGATAACGATTTCACTACACATACAATTGAAAATTAAAGGTAATCTTAATTTTGAAACTTTGATACCAGTTATAAGCTTCTTATCAAAGATATCACATATCATAATTTTGACTTTAAGTAAATATGTTATTTGGATAAAAATATAATAAAGAAGATATGTGCTTTTAGTAACAGCGTATTGCAAGTTTATAAGGTATAATCTTCAGTCATGATTGTAAGGGCTAACAGTTGTTAGCCTTGTCATTGGTGTACCTCACTTAGCTGAAAAGCATTTGTTTTCCAGCCTGGAGATAACCCCATACAAATGCATCAGCTTATTTTGGTAGCTGTGTCCCCCCCCTTTCTACACCAACGCCCCGACTTTCTCCAACAACCCCTGGAACAACTTCAACCCATCGCTACCGCCCAGCATCGGATCAGATGCCCTCTCTGGATGCGGCATCATTCCCAACACGTTTCCTTGACGGTTGCAAATCCCGGCTATGTTGTTCACTGAGCCGTTGGGATTATCTCCCTCGTAGCGAAACAGGACTTGACCGTTATTTTCAATCTCTGATAATGTGGAATCATCTGCGTAATATTGCCCCTCCCCGTGAGCAATTGGCAGAGTGATAATTTCACCATTTTGATAACCTTGCGTCCACTGAAGGTCTGTACGCTCGACTTTCACAGGAACGCGATCGCATATAAAATGCAAATCCCGATTCTTCACCAACGCTCCCGGTAACAGCCCTGCCTCAGTTAATACTTGGAACCCATTACAAATACCGAGGACAAATTTGCCCTTTTGAGCGTGTTCAATGACTTGCTGCATCACGGGTGAAAAGCGGGCGATCGCACCACACCGTAAATAATCCCCGTAGCTAAAGCCACCTGGTATAATCATGAGATCTACATCAGAAATATCAGTTTCTTGATGCCAAATCATGCGAGTAGGTTGCTTCAACAAGTCTCTTGTGACATAAGCAACGTCGCGATCGCAATTAGAACCCGGAAAAACAACAACTCCAAAATTCATGTTATTAGTGATTAGTCATGAGTTATGAGTCATTAGGCATGTGTCATTCGTCGAAGTTTATAAAAAGAAGGACGAAGGACAAAAGACTAATGACTCTGAAAAAGCAGATTAATAGACTCCCGTCTGTGACTCAACCTCTATCAAATCAAAGCGATAATTTTCTATGACTGGATTTGCAAGCATTTGGTCACACATCCGATCTAAGTTCTGACGGGCTGTATCTTCATCGGTTGAGATGAGAGTGACTTCAATGTACTTGCCAATCCGCACCTGCTCAACATAATCGTATCCCATTTGCTTCAGCCCAGATTGCACTGCGACTCCAGCTGGATCCAGAACTGAAGGACGGAGAGTGACAAAAATTTTGGCTAGATACTTCCTTTGCACTGGCTTTTGCTGAATACTGCTAAGCTCATACTATATCTTTCTGTCCCAATTGGGCGACAATAGAAGCACAAGTTATGAGAGTTAAGCTAAAAGTTAAGCAGGAGAATACCTTAAAAGAAACTTTTTCAAATACAATTGGCGTTTTATTACTATACTAATTTGTCTATGAGAGCCGTACGCACCCGCAGTCAAGAGCGTATTCTAAACTTGCTTAAAACCATTAAACAAGGCATTTCCGCCCAAGATATTTATGTCGAGTTACGTAACCGTAACCAAAGCATGGGTCTGGCAACAGTTTACCGCTCATTAGAATCCTTAAAACTTGAAGGTCTGGTGCAAGTGCGGACATTAGGTAATGGTGAAGCCCTCTACAACTTAGCCCAGCAAGACAAGCACCACCTGACTTGTCTACAGTGTGGTGCTTCCATCCCGATTAATCAATGTCCCGTCCATGACCTAGAGGGTCAACTACAGTCTACACACAAGTTTAAGATTTTTTACCACACTCTAGAATTTTTCGGTTTGTGTACTCAATGTCAATTAGCTCAAACTGGTGATTAGTCATTAGTCATTAGTCATTAGTCATTAGTCAAGAGTCAAGAGTCAAGAGTCAAGAGTGATGATTTCTCTTGTCCTCTTGTTCTCACTCAGATCACTCTAGCTAGAGCGATGATGATTATTTCCTGGAGACACTTCCCCTGTATACGGAAGATTTGAGTCAGTTGTTTGACCATCAGAGACAATCGAGCGTATACCTTCCAAAGTAGCAGGTATCGTGCGTGGATCCATAAACATAACCTTGCTACTATCGCTTTTGCCAATTGTCGCACCCATATCCATGTAACCCAAGGCAAGCAGAACTTCTAAAGCTTGGTAAGCAACAGGATCATTTTTCATTTTTTGGGCAATGATATCTGCAGATTCGGCGATCGCGTGCGCTTTAAGAACTTGCTGCTGGCGTTCGGCTTGTGCTTTGAGAACGATTGCTTTTTGTTCTGCTTCTGCTTGCAAAATGACCGCTTTTTGACGGGCTTCTGCGTCCAGAACTTGGGCGTCAGCTTTACCTCTGGCGCTATTGACGGCTGATTCGCGATCGCCTTCGGAAGTTAAAATGGCTGCTCGTTTACGACGTTCCGCCGACATTTGCAATTCCATCGACTCGGTAACAGCTTGTGACGGGATAATATCGCGCAGTTCCACCCGCGTCACTTTCACGCCCCAAGGATCAGTTGCAATATCTAAGTCATGCAATAACATTTCATTAATTTGAGAACGGGCGGTAAAAGTTTCATCCAATTCCAATTTGCCCATTTCGGCACGAATTTGAGTCAGCACCAAATTAACCATCGCCGCCTGGAGATTTTCTACTTTGTAGTAGGCTTTCTCCATATCCATAATACGCCAGTAAACCACTGCATCAGCGGTAATTGACACGTTATCACGGGTAATACATTGTTGCGGCGGGATATCTAAAACTTTTTCTCGGATAGTTTCGCGGAAGACAACCCGATCAAAAAAGGGAACGAGAAAGCTAAGTCCTGGTTCTAACTTTTTGTTATAGCTTCCTAAGCGTTCCACCAAGGCTTCATTTCCCTGATTCACAACTTTGGCAGAACCAGCTATGGCAGAACCGCCAAAAGCGAGAAAAACAAGTAAAAAAAACTGTTCCATAATGAATTATCCAAATTTTTAACAGTTATCAGTCATCAGTCATCAGTTACCAGTTATCAGTCATCAGTTATCAGTTACCACTTACCAGTTATCAGTTACCAGTTAGCAGTCATCAGTTATCAGTTATCAATTGTTCACTGTTTACTGTTCCCTGTTCACTGTTTACTGTTTACTGTTCACTGTTCACTGTTCACTGTTCCCTCACGAGTCCAACAGATTTTCTGGCATCACAATCAAAGTCGTCCCTTCGCGTCCTGTGACGTAAACTCTTTGATTGGGTGATATGCTGAGTGTCTCGTCGTCACAACGTGCCCGCCAAGAATTTCCCTCGTATAGCACTCGTCCTGGTTTTCCGGCTGGAATCTCAGTTAAAGTTTCGCCTATAATTGCATGCTGAATTTTCGTTTTACGTTTTGGCACAGTCATAAACCGACGGGAAAGTACGACTAGTACTGTGGAAAGGAATAGCCAAACCACAATTTGTAGCCATAACTTGCTCAAAATCGTTTGAGATAGAAACGCCACAATAAGAGCGCTAATTCCGGTCAGAAAAGCAGCAAAAGCTGTTGGCATAAACAGTTCTAACAAACAAAGAACTGAACCAGCTAAAAGCCAAATTAAAGTAGTACTTGGCATAGTGCCATCCTAGAGAATAGATTCACACCATCAATGCATTTTTTTGATTAGATACACTCATGCATTGACTCTTTCCAGAAAGCAAAGATTAATTTTTTAAAGTAAATTTTTATGACTATTAGCAACAAAAATGTTTAATCAAAAGAACATAATTCCAGTCTATCGTAGCCTTCGAGTGTTTGACAGTTTCCAGGACTTACGCAAAGAAACCCGGTTAAGAGCAAAAATCGTCTGTTTCGCAACCAAATACGAACGAAGAAACCGGGTTTCTGGTAGATGGTGCGTAAGTCCTAAGTCCGACGTTCATTCTTTGAGTAGTAAGTAGTAAAGTTCTCCATTACCACCTGTTACACCAGCGCGATCGCCTGCTAAGTTGCCAGTCCCCATAAAATAATCAACCCGTCCTGGACTTTTGATGGCGCTTCCTGTATCTTGGTCAAGTACAAAACGGCTTACCTTACGATACTCCAACCCTCCTCCTGTTTTGGGATAGGGAAATGAAGAGTAAATGAGCGCTAGCGCCCCTGGAGGCATAAGAGATTTATCTGTAGCAATAGATCTCTCTGGGGTGACTGGCACACCTATACTTCCAGTAGCAGGCGTACCGTTGGTTTCCCTAAAAAAGATAAAGCGTTCCCAGCGTGGCAGGTATTGATTTAAATCCTGAGGATTTTCGCGGAAATACTTAACTATCGCTGGCATTGTTACTTTTTCTCGGGACAGTTTGCCATCTTTAATGAGTGCCCGCCCGATACTAGTCCAAGGATAATCTGTTCCACCTGCAAAACCAACAGAGGTTTTTGTACCATCGGTAAGCTTGAGTTGGGCAGACCCCTGAATATGTATCATATACGCCTCAAAGCGATCGCGAAACCAAAATAACTCCGAACCGCGCAACGGGCTTCGATCTTTTAGCAAGCCATCTTGTCCTTCCAAATCAATCCGTTTGGGGTGCGGTTTAGCCCAGGCATCGAAATCCAGTGGGCGTCCATAAAGGGGATATTTATAAACTGCTGTGGGCGTGCGACTGGCAGTATAAACAGGCTCGTAGTAAGCAGTAAATTTAACAGTTCCCTTACCGTCATTACCGACCGACTTGTAAAAGACAAATTCCTTATTGAGAGCAGCTTGTAATTGTGATGGTGACTTAGAATTTACAACCAGTTGACGAAAACGTATTAAGCTACGACGGACGCGATCAAGTGTAATTTCTGTAATGGGATAATTTTGATACACTGTATTTGCTTTGTTGGTTTGCAAATAACGTAAGCTGTTATCAATTGATGCCAAAAGCGCTTGTTTATCGCCTTTTTTACCCTTGCCACCCCAAAGTTGTTCATCCCAACCCAAGCATTGGTATGTCACTTGACACGTTTTTCTGTCTGTGACTTTCAGTGGTATTGGCAATTCCTCAACAGATGGTGGCTGTTGTGGTGGTAGTTGCTTGGGGTTGTTTGGAACAGGTACAGATGGTAAGTTAGGAGCTTGAGCAACTGAACAGCTAAGGTTAACCAGAGCTATTCCTAGACTAAAACAAAGCAAAGCAAAAATTTTTCTCATAATTTACGTAAATTAGCTAAACCATGTAGTAAGCATACGCAGTGTAAGCGTTGTGTTCAAAGTAGGGTGCGCTTCACTTTGTTACCGTGACTGTGGACAAGGAATAATAACGTAAGTTGCTAATTAGTCCCTAGAAACGGTATATAAGTCATACGAAAACTCCCTTTTGAAGTATTGCAAAATACTATTAATTGAGAACTGGTACTTAAACTCAGGCGTTTTTTGATAACTAGCAACTTGGGTTCATATAGCAGTGCTATTTCATTTGTGAATTTGTACATTCTTCTTCCCTGTTCCCTGTTCCCTGTTCCCTGTTCCCTGTTCCCTGTTCCCTCTCTCTACTTTGTAATTCACCAAGTCAAACCGGATTCCTATATAACTTACACATTTGGGATGTTCCCAAATTAACTCATCGATTTCTCGAAAAATTCCGACTTGCATGATTTCAACTCAGCGGATAATTTATTGCATAAATCAAAGCTGTACTTAAGCCATGAATTCTATAGAAGATAGTGTTTCTACAAGTTCTCAAACTCCCCTAGTTCACCGTTACCTTTGGGCAACTGGTTCATTAGCCGCCAAAATCCAACCTGGAGGGAAAGTTGGACATCGCTATGACGTCACTAGCTCGAACATTTGGCTAGATACTCAACCAGAACTATTGCCAGACATCCCTGAAGAATTTTCTAAAGAAATTGTGTCTTATCTGCGATTATATCAACACAGATTACATATTCCTCAGGTATATGGGTTGGCTTATGATAATATTCTCTTGTTGGAAAATGTGCCAATAGATGAAACCGGAAATCTCTACCCAGCAATAACAGACGCATGGGAGCAAGCAAAAGCAGTACGACAAGTTTACTGGCTTTTCCAAATTCTCCAACTGTGGACACCACTATCAGAGTTGGGAGTCGCTGGCAGTTTGCTGATTCCAGATAATTTGCGCGTGCAAGGTTGGTGCGTGCGACTGTTGGAACTTGTAGAAACGCCCAATGAGGTGTCTTTACAGCAGTTGGGAAAATGTTGGCAACCTTGGATCGCTGCTGCAAAAACACCAGTAGCACAAGAGTTGAACAACATAGTCCAGCAGATGCGTAGTGAAGAAGCAAATTTAGACTCTATTGCCACTCAACTCAATATTTTACTCCTATCATGTGCAGCAGATTTGCCATTAACCCTAAAGGTAGCAGGATCAACAGATTCTGGTTCACAACAAACGCAAAATGAAGACGCTTGCTACCCTAGTGAAGCTGCTGATCCAAATGATTTATTATTACCACTGGTATCTATTGTTTGTGATGGTATTGGTGGACATCAAGGCGGCGAGGTTGCAAGTCTGCTAGCAGTGCAATCTCTAAAATTGCAACTTCGCGCCTTACTCACAGAGATGAAAGAACAAGCAGACATCTTACCGCCGGACTTAATTCAAAAACAAATAGAGGCAAGTTTGCGAATTGTCAATAATGTCATTTGCAACTGCAATAATCAGCAAAAACGCGAAGGCACCGAACGCATGGGTACAACCCTTGTGATGGCAGTGCAATTACCGCAAATTATCAAAAGTCTCTCTGGTAATGAGTCACAAAATACACATGAACTTTATTTAGCTCATGTGGGTGATAGCCGTGCTTACTGGATAACACGCGACTACTGTCAGCGTTTAACAGTAGATGATGATGTCGCTGGGCGGGAAGTCCGTTCTGCTCGTACTCTGTATCGAAAAGCACTGCAACGCCCCGAGGCAACTTCCTTGAGTCAAGGATTAGGCACAAAAGATGGTGAATTCCTGCGTCCTGTGATTCAGCAATTTATTTTAGAAGAAGACGGTATATTACTGTTGTGTTCTGATGGTTTGAGCGACAATGACTTGGTAGAAAATTCTTGGCGGAACTACGCTGTACCTGTTCTGCAAGGTGAACTTTCCTTGGAAGATGCTGTCCGTCAATGGATTTCATTGGCAAATGAGAAAAATGCTGAGGATAATATCTCACTGGTTCTGACCCATTGTCGTGTTTCCCCAGATCCTATAGCTTCATTGCTTAGCGGCCTGCGACCTGTAGAAGTCATAGTACCAGAACAACAAGAACAAGAACAAGAACAACAATCTGAGTTGACACCAAGTTCTCAAGCGCTTCTGGAGTTGCTTGTTTCACAACCACCGCTAACAGACGAAACCCAAAGTCCTGCGAAACCTCAAAAGAAGAAAAAGTGGTGGTTGTTGCTTGCGGGGTTATTGGTTTTGCTTGTGGGTGGTACAAGTTTAGGATTATTTGCTTGGTGGCGACTCAATCCGCGAACATTTCAGCAGACATGTCAGCGACTTCCTCTGAAAGTGCAGCGATTGTGTCCACCGCAGAGGTAAAGACTCGTGGGCGAGTGTTAAGGACTCGTGCTTTGAGTGTTAAAGACTCATGCTTTGAGTATTAAAGACTCGTCAGCGAGTGTCAGGGGAGATTGTAAGATTTTATTCCACGTCCGCCTGCGAATTCATTCGCAGGCTCATAGGCGAAGTCGTCTAAAGACGACTGGATAATAATAGAAATAAATAATGGTGAATCATCAGTCCGTTTTAACGGACTTTGATCATCCTTGTGATTGGGCGGGGAAGCAATACCCATTATGAACAACGCAGCTTCTATCAAACTACGATCATCATTGGTATCCACATCTTCTGCATTTAAGATCCTTGCTTAAGATTTTCAACTCATGTCCTTTGGCTCCCAAATCTGTAATAATTGCAGCATCGCGGGTAGTAATCAGCATTTGACAGCGCTCACCCAACACATCAAACGCTTCTGCATGTTCACGCTGCCAGATATCATCAAGAATCAACAAGCAAGCTTTCTCTGCCAGCAATTCTCGCAACCGCGTTTTTCCCAAACCAATTTCAGTAAATACCGCTTGGGAATCACCCAGCACCTTGGCTAACTCGGTTTGTAAACTTAAAAGCTGCGGTGTTTGCCCGAGTGTTACCCACAACACCCCATCAGAAAACGCTTGTCTGACTTCTTCATCCCGCGCCAGTGCGGTTGCTAGGACAGTTTTGCCAATTCCACCCATACCTTGCACACCAACACGCCGACTCATACCTGTGATAACCACAGGCTTGTTAGTATTTCCCAGCACTTCTTGTTTGAGCGTTTCCAGATGTTCCGGACGCGGTAAAAAGTGCAGAGGTAAGTCAGGTACGTTGATGAGATTGTCTAAAGTCGCTAAGTTAGTCTTTTTTTTTAGTACGGGAATAGACTCACCTGATACTCCAGCCAGTGCAATGGCGTTACGGGCGATCGCAAAAGCAAATTCTACAGGCGTCGCTTGATCATATTCTGGATTGTGAGCAGCTAACGCATCGTAAAAACCAACAGCAAATTCAATCGCCGCTTTGTCATCAATCGAATCATTCATGCCAATCACATAATCAATGTGTTGGACAATCACATCCGCTTGCATCTGAGCATAGCAAGCATTCAAAAGCACACACTCAATTTGCTTAGCAAACTGCTCAAATAATCCTGCCAGCGCTTCTCCTGTCACCAATTGCGGATTACCAGTTTCATCCTCAAAATATAAACCATTAGCCCCCGAGCCATGACCAGAAAAATGGATAATATTGGGTCGATAATTCAAAATAGCACGGCGAATATCACGGGGACGCACTGCCCACTCTTGCTCAATCAGAAATTGGTCACGCTTTTGCGCCAGCCGCAACCCTTCCTTGATATCGCGCACTTCCTCATCCAAGCGCAGGCGTCCCGTCTGTTTGGGATTAGCTGCTAAAACCAATATTTTCTTGACTGTGGAGTTGCTGTTCATGTTGCGGGGATAAGTGTCTTTTTATAGTAAAGACATTCGAGATTTTACTTAGGTTACCTGAGAGTGATTGGAAGCATTTCGGTAGAGCACTGTTCAGCGTTAGTCTACTGTTGTTCCTAACACTGGCTCAATTTCATCAACAACCTAGAACTTGTAGACGTTTGTGATCGCCTCTAGTTACTTTTTTCGGAGTGTGTTGTGAAGTTGGTTGATTTGGTTGGGATTGTGCTCCATCTGCTGTTGAAAATATTTCCAACAGCGAGCCACTTTTATCTACTTATGCGAATTCGTAACAGGTTCGTGATCTGTGCAATTCTCTTTCAATTCAGGATGCACCGCGCAGGGCAATAGTTTCTCGCCACTGAAATACTTGCAACCACTGCACCCAATCGGAACCGTTAATTTTGCCGGAGGAACATCGCTGAAGGTAATGGGCTGTTGCTGAGTTCTTGATCGGAAATTATCAGCGATCGCCATTGATGTCCCCACCATCATCATTCCGCCGCCAATTGCACCTGTGCCACCGAATAAAATGTTTTGTAACGCTGGTTGCTGATCTGGCCAAAGTTTGGCTACTCTGTTTGCAGCAATACCTACTATTCCAGCTGCACTAGCAACAACCCCGACGGCAATTGAAATTGAACCGAACACGCCTAAGACTACCGATGATATCTCTGCTATTTCATCCCTTCTCAGCATAATTATGCCTCATTAATTGGTTGATGTAACTGTCGGGAATCGCACCCGACATGGAGCTTGGTTACTCACGCTGCGGTTAAGCGATACAGTCTCTTGTCTTGTAACACATCTACTTTTGTCCTAACACCGGATCAGTGATATCGATTTTTATATTTGACCGCATAAACTACTCCCTTCCCGGTGTAAGATTACCGATGTAATTTCTCACCCGGTGCACCCAAGCGCTCCCCTCCTACCTAAACGGTAATCTTCACAGCACCGAAAGGAGTAGTCAGGATGACTAGGACTTACTTTTGAGCAGAAAATACCAAATATGAGGGTATAGCTTTGGGGCATTCAAACCTGGTTTTTCGATGATCTTAAGCGCGTTCGCCACCCATCTGGCTTTGGGGAAACTTGGGTAAAACTGGGCAACCGTCGCAATTTCGGCGCTTTGGACAGTCGGTTTTTTGCTGTATATTTGCAATAAAGCGCCGAAATTGCACAAACGTGGACGCTAAAAAACAAGTCTTCTGGTACGGTTGCCCAGTTTTAACTAGATATGATCAAGGGCGGTAATTCTCAAATGTCTGGAGCGAGCAAATTACGCTACACATACGATTTACCTTTTGTACAGTGCGTAAGTCCTAATAATTTCATATTTCACAGAATCTTTAAGGTTTTCAACATAAAAAAATATTAACGAAGTTGTTAACTTGACGTAAAAAGAGATACATTCTTATCAGAAACGTAAATCAACCCAGGTAGTTTCTAGTATGATTATTTCTGATTTAAGCCATTTGGAACCGATTTCTGAATTTACTGACATTCTAGGAGGTGCTGGAGCCGCAGTGGGTACTACGGCAGTAGCGACTGGTACCACAACCTCCACCAAAAGTATTGGTTACACGACCGCCAACCCCCTGCCTGGGGGTGGCAGTTACGCACTTGGTTTGGGTTATGCTCAAGCAGTAGGAACTGGAAACAATCCTACAGCCACAACCACTGCTTCTGGGGCAGGTCAAGGTGATATCGTCCTAGTCATTCCAGCAAGTTGGAAGTATAATACTGGTTCTTCGGCTGTGAGTAAATCTGGTGTTTTGGTACTTGCACTTGACCTTCCTTGACATTGAGACTAGCCTTTTCAAGGTGGTGGAAACTACTTTTATTTGATAGTCAACCAACACCTACTTAGGCTTTTACGTGGAAAGAAAATACCAGCCGTGTTTGGCGGTAAGACGTTGGTGTCGAGGGATCGCTTGTCTGACGGCTGGTATTTTCTTTTGTGGTTCCCCCTTAGCTGATTTTCTATGACTGATTATTTATCCAATTAGACAGATAGAACTTTTATGCCACTAGCGGTATGAATCAAAATGTAAATTTATGTAAAACAGCTATTAGTTAAAAAATAAAAACTCTGTTTATGCAACTAGCTAACAAAGTAGCACTGATCACAGGAGCAGGTTCAGGTATGGCTAAAGCAACAGCAAAGTTATTTGCTCAAGAAGGTGCAAAAGTTGCTGCTTTAGGTCGTACAAAGGACGAACTAGAAAAAACCGTCGCTGAAATTCACCAGTCTAATGGTGAAGCAATCGCGCTAGTTGCTGATGTTTCTGATCCACAAGAAATGCAACAAGCCACCCAACAAGTTGTAGATAAGTGGGGACGCTTGGATATCGTCTTTGCTAACGCTGGTATTAATGGTGTGTGGGCACCTATTGACGAACTGGCACCCGAAGAGTGGGATAAAACAATCAATGTTAATTTAACAGGAACATTTTTCACAATAAAATACGCAGTACCTTACTTGAAAAAGCAGGGCGGCTCTGTGATTGTCACCTCATCTGTGAACGGTACGCGTATGTTTAGCAATAGTGGCGCTACTGCCTATTGTTGTACAAAAGCAGCACAAGTAGCCTTGGCAAAAATGCTAGCTTTGGAGCTAGCTAAAAACCGTATTCGTGTTAATGTCATTTGTCCTGGTGCTATTGATACAAGTGTTGACGATAACACTAAAAAACGAGATTTAGAAGGTCTTCGAGAACCTGTTGAATTTCCTGAAGGAAAGATTCCCTTAACTGATGGTAAACCAGGAACGTCACAGCAGGTGGCACAACTGGTTCTGTTTTTAGCGTCAGATGCTTCGAGCCATATCACTGGTACTGAAGTTTGGATTGATGGAGCAGAATCTTTATTGAAAGCGTAAGAATAAACTGTTTTCCTCAAAGTAGCAGATTGCTCTATGTAATGTGTGAGTGAAATTTAGTAAAGTTTTGTTGCAACTTATTAGCCTTTGGCGTAATCTCAACCGGGGTCAGTGAAGACTGAGGAGAATTGTTTCGAGTGAGTAATGTTTCCTCGTAAAATTCTCTTTTAACAAAACAAAGCCATAGAGGCTAGTAAGTGAAATGATTCCGAAACTAACTAGCAGTAAAAATCGCGCAAATCTACTAGATAAATTTGTATCAAAGGGTATTCGATTTATCTATCGTCAAAAAGCTGTTTTACTTTTGCTGAGCGGTTTAGCAGGGGGAATTTTATTCAGTAGTTGCAGTTCACAGCCAAGTCGCATTATTATCTCCAGTGGTGATGTTGGTAGTTATTACTACAGCTTAGGCCAACAAATTCATAACTCTACCTACGCGACAGTGAAAATCTCTGTTAATAATCTTCAATCGCAAGGCTCTCAGCAAAACTTAAAACGCTTGCTTGATCAGCAAGCCGATTTTGCGATCGCACAATTAGATGTTGCCAATAAAGCAATGCGTGAGGGACGGGTTAAAGCGGTTGCAATTTTGGCAAACGAATATGTCCACATTATTATCCGTAAAGATTCTGGATTAAAAATGTTCAGTGATCTTCAAGGAAAGCGAGTTGCTGTTGGTAATCCCGGTAGCGGGATCAGCTTTACTGCTAAGCGATTACTTGAAGCAGATAAGCTAAGTGTTAAACAAGATAACTCTGATTTTGATCAAGCATTCAAGAAACTGAAATCTCGGCAGGTGGATGCAGTTGTCTATGTAGGAAGTCTAGGTGCTAGTAAAAATCTACGGCAACAATTTGTAAACAATTCTGAGTTAAAGCTACTTCCTCTTGAACCTGCATTAATCAACAGCTTGACAGTTTTTGATCCTGGTTCTTATCAAGGCGCAGAGCTACCTGTCGGAACTTATACATCGCGTCCAGCCATTCCAGACCAGAAATTACCAACTCTCTCAACTGCTACCGTTTTGGTGACTCGCCCCGAGATGGATCGGCGGACGGTTGCATTGGTTACCTGGTCTATTCTCTCTACTGCCCGTAACTATTCCCAATTCTACCCTGCACTCCAAAACGAAGAGCCAGAAATTTTACTGAGACAAGGAATATTTGATATACATCCAGCAGCAGAGGAGGTCTTTCAACGCGGCGATCCTCGTATGGCACTGATGCATTATTGGCAACATAATAGTGACTTGCAGGCTGGAGTTTTTATTTTGGCTTCGACGAGCATCTTAGGAATACTGTTGCGACAATGGCGTAGACGGCGATCGCAAAAAATGATCACCACAACTGCTACCCGAATCAATGAACTCAAATTACTATTGCCAGATCATCCTCAGCAAGCTTTAGATGGTATTGAAGATCTCAGCCAAGAGCATCGGTTGATGTTCGTTGAGGGCACAGTGACAACGGAAATCTACGAGCAACTGCGGCAAAAAACACAAACTTTTACAGACCAATGTCGTAGACTTCTGGAACTACAGCGCAAAAAGTTTGTTATGGAAACTCTGCTATTGCTAGATGAATGGCAAGCAACGTTGCAGACAAATCCAGAGGAGGCATTAAAAAAGCTGAGTCGTATTAAGCAGCAGTATCGAGATATGCTGCTCTCAGATCAGCTTGACATTGAAGCATACGTGGAACTGATGCAGCTAACTCTTATTTCGTTAATAACCTTGGTTCCAAAACAGTATAAAAATGGCACAAGTTATGTTAAACATGACTAAACATAGTAAACACTGAAAAGTATTAGCGACAGTAAAAACGGATAAATGATAATGTTGTCAAATTCAACTTGCTATACCAATTTGAAAAAAGAATGCGACAGATAGAATGCTAAAAGCAATTACCAGTAAGTTTTTTACAATCCAAAATCTAAAATCCAAAATCCAAAATCCAAAATCCAAAATTGTATTACTGCATTCTATCGATTGTGCGATACTGAATAGCTTCAGCTATGTGGTGTGCCTTTAACTCGTCATTAACAGACAAATCTGCAATCGTTCGTGCCACCTTAAGAATGCGATCGCTCGCCCTTGCTGACAAACCTAATTTTCTAATTGCCCCTTCTAATATGTTGCGACTACTATCATCTAGTTTGCACCATGTCTGAAGGTGACGGCTCTGCATTTGAGCATTGCAAGAAAGATTTTGTTCATTTTTAAATCTATGGGATGCGTAGTCGCGTGCTTGTTGCACTCGTTCCCTCACTGTTGCTGATGATTCCCCTGTCGGTTGTTGAGTAATCTCTTCTGGTTTGAGGCGATTGACTGCAACTTGCAAATCAATTCTATCCATCAAAGGTCCAGAAAGTTTTGCCCAGTATTGTTCTCTTTGCCTTGGCGAACAGGTGCATTGCTGAATTGTATCTCCGTAGTAGCCGCAAGGACAAGGATTAGTACTCGCAATCAAAGTAAACTGAGCTGGAAACATGACAGATTGTTTCGTTCTCGAAATCGTCACGTAGCCATCTTCCAAAGGTTGACGCAGAAATTCTAAGACATCTCTTTTAAATTCTGTTAACTCATCTAGGAAAAGTATACCTCTGTGTGATAGGGAAATTTCACCAGGGCGAGGAAAGCTACCGCCACCGACGAGGGAAGGACCAGAAGCGGAGTGGTGGGGACTGCGAAAAGGGCGATCGCGCACCAATGATCCTCTATTTTTCAATAAACCAGCGACCGAGTGGATACGAGTCACTTCCAGCGCTTCTGAAAAAGACAATCCTGGCAAAATACCAGGTAAACGTCGTGCCAGCATGGTTTTGCCACTACCAGGCGGTCCCACAAAAATTAAATTATGTCCGCCAACCGCCGCAATTTCTAAAGCACGACGAGCATGAGCCTGTCCTTTGACATCGTTCAAATCTGCTGTTTGGATCAGATTTGCCTGTATCGTCTCTACAGTATGATCCAACTGTACGGGTTTGTAACGCCCTGGATTATTCAAAAAATCAGTGACCTCAGATAGATTTTTGAAGCCATAAACTGCGAGTCCTTCCACCACAGCAGCTTCTTGTGCATTATCCGCAGGGACAACTAAACCAACAATTCCCATTTTTTGGGCAGTCGCAGCAATAGGTAAGACACCCGCAACGGAACGTAAACTGCCATCCAGAGACACCTCACCTAGAAAAAGATGGTCTCCTAACAAATAAGCGCTAACTTGTTCAGAAGCCGCCAAAATTCCCACACTGATAGGCAAATCAAAACATGGACCTTCCTTGCGTAAATCGGCAGGTGTCAAATTTATGACAATCTTTCGTATAGGAAAGGCAAAACCAGCATTCTTGAGAGTTGCTTTGACTCTTTCGCGAGACTCTTGCACTGCTGTGTCTGGGAGTCCTAAAACGACAATTCCCGGCAAACCTCCTGAAACGTCCACCTCAACGCCCACTTTAACAGCGTCAATGCCGACAATTGATCCACTCCAAACTCTGGCAAGCATGTGCTGAATATTTGATCAAGAATACTAAACCTATAGAATCTCTAGCAGATCAACAGCTAAATCGGCATGAGTGAAACCACAGAGGTAATTTTCAGCAAAATCCTTTACAAATGAAGCTATTGTGATAATATTATTTTTGTAGAAAAAAATAACTTTGATTGCTATGGATGCAAAATTGAAGCATCCAAAAGCGGATACGGCATGAAGAATTGAATTTACTCAAAAAGGCATCTTATAGCAAGCCATCTGTATATCTTTTGGTAGCACAGGCGTTGGTTAAGATGCTCAAACATATGGAAAAGGCTTTGCTGCATGTGGTCGCAATAATTTGGTAGAGTGGGCTGCACAGAAAGTCCAGGATGAGGCTGGTCATGACCAACTTGCTCTGCTGGATATTGAGTCGATGGGATATGATGCACAGTTAGTGGTGCAAGTGCTTGTTCCATCTGCTGTCAAGGTTTTGGTTGATTACTTTACCCAAACTGTACAAGCGCCCGATCCAAAGGAGGACTACATCTCAGACGAGGAACTCCAGGATATATTGAAACCGCTAGAGTTACCTCTGAATAAACACAGGCAACAAGGGAAAGAGGTGTTTGTTTCAATCGTTGCGAACGTGTAATCGCGCCCTTTAGCCACTGATATCATGTCCGGTGAAAGACTTATCATTAAGACGGCTCTTAGCAGGGAGAAAGAGGATTTCCCGGTTTTTGCACAGATTTTGTAATCACAACTAATTAGCCGGACATGATATGACAAGCAACAAGTGAACTCTCATTATTAGTCTGTTTTGAAAATCAATCGAGAGCTTTAGACGATTTCTAACGATTCAAGGAGTATATAGCAATGACTACTGCAACTATGACTGCGGCAACAATTACTCTTGAGCAAAAGTCCTCAAGCCACGATCTTATTAGCTACTTCACAAATACCTATTTTGATGTATTGAATGATATCAAAATTGATGATTTAGAAACTATCGTCATCAGTGAATTCGCGCAAGGATTGCCTAGCGGCACCCCAGTACCTTTTTGGTAAGGCACGAAGCGAAAAAATATCCACCAATCTTGTATCCCTCCCTGGAGGATGGGATACAACCTAAATCCGTTCACAAGTCGCGCGGGAGCGTCGTTGTTCAAAGTAGCGTTGCTCTTACACAAGACGCTAGTGCAGTACGGCAAAAATAATCCAGAGTCCCTTATTAACCCTAAGGGACTCACCATCAGCCTATGCCTGCGGCATTGGGCTTGGGCGAATATTAAATTAGGTATTTTTTGGGCGGGAAGGGAGTAGCTTTACAATGCATTTTTTCAAATTTTAAGCAAGTGAAAATCAGGAAGTTAAGAATAAAGTTAAATAAAACTGTAAAGTTTTTTTGCACAGCATGAAAATTAGCAATGTATTATTTTATACGTGTATTCTCTATATCTGGAACTAATTGCTTGTCCTTCTTTGACTTTAAATGTATAACTTCAAGTTTTTCAAAGAAGTTTTTATATGTAGTCAGTCAGCTTTTAGTAGAACTTTTATACACGTATTGAGAGGATTTAGCCATTTTGTGTCCTTTTTTTTTAAAGAAAAATATGGAGTGCTATTTGTCTTGTTCCTTTACTTGTATCCCTTCCTATGAGAGCGGGGTGGTTTCATACAAATACAGGAAAACTACAATTCAGTACCAGAGTAGATAAGCGTTTTATTTCGAGTAAAAAAATACGTAAATAACTCAGGTAGCCAACTTTGTTGGCTACACAGAAAAATCTGTACTTCATTACAAACGAGAACCGCCATATGAGTTAAATTCAATCTAAAAACCTAGATTTTCGCTGGTAAAAATGGTTTGTGGTTGCCAATATTTATTAAGTCATCTTAATAAATATATAGAAAAAATGAACGAGCCAGCCGCCTACACATTTCCCGGTTTTCCAACCCTCAGCCAAAAACCAGCAGTAAAAAAAATAACTGTAGACTTGACACCAACTGAAGCTTTAGTGCTAGAAAAGTATTGCAACCAGACAGGGAAAGCAGCTACAGATGTGATTATGGAGCTTATTCAAAATTTATCCTGAATCTAACTTTTCACGGCAACTCTAAAACGTTAGCGTTTAGAACGGTTGTAGCTCAGATATACGATCTAGTTCTCGACCAACCCAAAATTGCCAGGTTAAGGTAAGCACACAAGCTGGGGGAGAACAAGATTTTTTATGCAAGCAACCCGTCATATCGTGTCCGGTTAAAGACTTATCATTCAGGCTGCACTCGGTGCAGGGCGCAGGACCCACCAGGGAAAGGGTTTTAAGGTTTTTGCACAGAACCTCCTAATAACAACCAATCAACCGGACTCCTAAGAAAGCAGGGGGCGCTTATACCAATTCAAAATTCGCTGATTCAAAATTCGTCTTGAAAAGTTTTGCACCGGGAAACCCCTTCGGGTGTGCGCAGAGCTCACGCCAGAAGGGATCTGCGCTCTTATGGCGACTGCGTAAGCGCAAGCGGACGAATCGAGCGTTGCAAGAGCGTCTGTGCAGGAGATACGCGTAAGCGTGTCCCTTTGGGATTTACAAAGTAGCGTCTGTGCAGGAGATACCCGATAGCCCTCCGGGAACGCCCGTCGCCTGCACAGGAGCCAGTACTTGATGAGGGTCTCCCTCACGCTTGTTCTGGCGTTGGAGACCCTACCAAGAGCGCGCTTACTCACCCTAAGGCGTGGCGGAGCGCCTTACGGTGAACCCGAAGGGAGGTTTCCAAGGACGGTGCAAACTGCCCTGAAGTAGGGGGAGTAGGGGGAGTAGGGGAAGTAGGGGAAGTAGGGGAGGCAGTGCGGTCTTGGGGTTTCCCCAAGTGGAGCAACTGCCGTGGAGTCAAATGTATCAGGATTTTTGTGAAAGGGTGTAACACCTGTAGCTCCAAAACACAATGCAGAAAAAATTGCCTATTAGTATCAAAAAGAAACCAAGTGCTCATCCTACTCAGACGTCGTCACAGGCAAAGCTCGAATCAGTTCCCGAATTACATCTGTCGCTGCTCTCCCTGTCTGCTCACAATATTTTTCTAGCTTGGAAGCCTCGTTTAATGCCAAGTTTACGGTGATTCGCTTGACTGCCCATTTTTTATTCATGGTAAAAATCTAGTTGTATTACACAAACTTTGGAACACACAACAAAAATCTGCATTATTATATAAAATACGATTATGACAATAATATGAAGTATTTAGGCAACAAGCTTTACTTGAGCCAGAAAATATCTTTTTTAACTTCCCCGCCCTCGTCCCCCGCTATAGTGGTACTCCACTTAGCGCGGGGATATAAGGCGGGAGACTCCTCCAAGCTTGGTAACCTGTCAACCCACTCTTCAACTAATTGAGTCATAGTTTTTTCTTTCTTTTCGGCATATAGCTTTAGCCTATTGTATCGACGCTCAGACATCCTGAACCGCAATGTTTTTTCTTTCACCGTGTAACTACAACGCGCCACACAAATGTGATCATATTTTTATCAGCTAGCCACTGACCTGATTGACACAAACGAACTAGTTTTCTAGGTGAACAGTGCAAACTCAGGAAACGGTAACGGCTGTTTTTAGCCAGCCACTGCCCCCAAAACTCTCAGCGTCGCAATAGCTGCTGTAGTTAAACCTGTAACCCCTATAATGTTCATCCGCTCATATGGTTTCTCTGCTTTGAGAATTTTTAAGCACTCACTTGTCGTTGCATTCCACAGTCTAATTGTCTCATCTTCACCACTACTAGCCAAGGTTTGATGATCCCGGCTAAAGGCGACTGACCAAATCCTGCCTATATGCCCTTGCAAAATTTTCAGGCATTCCCCTGTGGTGACATCCCAAAGCTTAAGTGTGTAGTCGTGACTGGAAGTAGCTAGCATCTGGTTGTTTGGACTAAAAGCAACTGCTTGTAACCAACCTGTATCTACCTGGACAATTCTCAAGCATTCACCAGTGCTGAGACTCCATAACCTTAACGTTCCATCTGGACTAGTGCTTGCCAACAATTCACCATTTGGACTGCAAGCAATTGACCAAACCCAAGTTGTGTGACCTTCCAGCGATCTTTTGCACTCACAAGTTTTGACATCCCACAATTTGATTATCTCACTCAAAGCAGAACTAGCTAGCATCGTTCCTTGAGAACAAAAGGTAAGTGACCAAACCGCAGCGTCATGTCCCTGGAAAATTCTCAAGGTTTGACCTCTATTGAGATCCCATAACCTCACCGTTTGATCATCACTGGCACTTGCTAGTGTTTGACCGTCAAGACTAAAGGCAACTGACCGCACTAAGGCACCGTGTCCTTGCAACGTTTTCAGACATTTACCTGTCTTAATATCCCATAATCTCACCGAAAAATCATGGCTGCCACTTGCTAAAGTCTGCCCATTGGGACTGAAGGCGATGGATTGAATAACAGCCTGATGTCCCTGGAATATTTTCAGGCATTGACCGGTCTTAACATCCCACAATCTTACCAAAGAGTCATGATTACCACTAGCTAAAGTCTGCCCATCTGGGCTGAAGGCGACTGAGAGTACCTGATTAGCATATCCCTGGAACGTTTTGAGGCATTCACCAGTATCAACACTCCATAACCTAGCTGTCTGATCGTAACTACCACTAGCCAGGAGATCGCCCTGTGGACTAAAGGCAACCGAAAAAATCCAACTCGAATGCCCTTGCAAAGTTTTGAGACATTCACCAGTGCTTACACTCCATAGCCTCACCGTCTGGTCAAAACTGCCACTAGCCAAGAAATCGCCCTGTGGACTAAAAGCGACTGAATACACTTCATTGGAATGTCCGTGGAACGTTTCGAGGTATTCACCAGTGCTAACACTCCATAACTTCACTGTATGATCTTCACTGCTACTCGCTAGCATTTCACCATCAGCACTGAAGGTAATTGACCGTATTGCAAGACAATGTCCTTGGAAAATCTTGAGACATTCACCAGTGTTGATATCCCACAACCTAACTGTGTTGTCATTACTGCCACTTGCCAAAATTTGTTCATCTGGACTAAAGGCAACACAGGAAATCCAACTTGTATGTCCCTGTATAGTTTTGAGACATTCACCAGTGTAAACACTCCATAACTTTACTGTCTGGTCATTACTGGCACTTACTATCCTATCACCAGTCGGACTAAAGGCAACTGACCAAACCTCATTATTATGTCCATCGAAGGTTTGAAGGCATTCACCAGTACTCACATCCCACAAACAAACTGTGTTGTCAGTACTACTGCTTGCAAGAATGTTGCTATCAGGACTAAAGATAAGGGACACAACCCAGTTCGTATGCCCCTTAAACGTCAGAAGTTTTTTCCAATCCGAAACTTGGTATAAGTGAATCTCACCACTTGTATCACCCATCGCCAAAAATTGGCCATTAGGGCTAAAGGCTACTGACATAACACCAGCAAAGGTTTCAGCAAAAACAGATTTGGCTAGGTTAGCGTTTTGGAAATTCACATTATGTAATTTCATATTCCGCAAATCTGCTTGCCAAACAGTTAGATCAGAAAAATCATAACCGTTTATATCTATCTTGAGTTGAGAAAGCAAATTGAGAATATTTCCAGCTGTGTACCCTGTTTCTTGCGGCGATTCCTCTCGCAGCCTTACTAGAATTTTGGTTAACTGGTTTTCAATGCTTTTTTTACTCTTTAAAACAGTCAGCAGCCCATCTATTACTGGTTGGAGGATGAGGCGAATTTGAGCTTCCCTGATGTAGTCTTTCGCGGTCGCCTTCATGAGAGCATTGTAGCTAAAAAGCTTAATATTTTCTGTTACAATCTCTTCACAAACCAACTCTATCAATACCTGAGTGACATACTCCATAACGATAGGTTGTAAGGTGAAAGTTGCTGCACTTTTTTCAACTAGTGTAGGCGTAGAGCGAAGCTCTTCCCGCAGCGTAGCCTTCTCGATGAGCGATCGCCTAACCAGAGATTCTAAACCCTCCAGTAATTTTTGTGGTGGTATTGGTAATACAATGTCTTCTCGCAATTGTGATAGCGAAACTGGCTCACGATTAATCACTAGCCAATACATTATTTCTTTTTCTAAATCTGACAAGCGCTCAAACTGCTGGTCTAAAATATCACGAATATCACCAAAAACCCCTGTATTCTGTTGCAAAAATTCAGTTACATTACCATTAAAGACATCAACAATTGTCGTAGCAACTATATTTAAAGCCAATGGATTGCCCGTATAAAGTTTAATTATTGCTTTCCACTCTTCCTCCGCTGCTGATAGCCCCTTAACTTTAAAAATTTCCTGCCCTTCGTCCACCTTTAAACCACTTAATTGTAAGCAGCGAACAGGTAATGTTTGTCCTTTGAGTAATGCCACTTCTTTAGGTATTTCCCGACTCGTCAGCACTAAGCAGCTTTGGTGACTTGCTTCTCCTAGCTGTCTGAAAAGCTCACCATACCCTTCATATCCTTCTCGATATTGTCCAGCTCGACTTCCACTGCGGAGAATTGACTCTATATTATCAAGTATCACCAAACAGCGATTATTTTGTAAATAATGGAATAATCGTGATATTTTTTCATTTAATTTTTCTGGTAAGTTATTTTCTGTTTCCTGCTGATCAGATAGAACTTGAATCAGGTCAGCAACAATAGTATTAATAGGTGGGGCTTCTCGTAGCGATCGCCAAATAACATACTCAAAGTCTTGCTGAATCTGTTGAGCAAGCTTGACAGACAGAGCAGTTTTGCCAATACCACCCATTCCTAATAGTGATACCAATCGGCAGCGCTCATCAACAATCCATTCCTGTAGCGTGGTAAGCTCTTCTGTACGTCCATAAAAAACTGATGTAAAGGTAGCATCGCCCCAATCTAGATGATTTTTTGAGTTTAAATAGTCAATTTTATCTATTTTTACGTTAAAAACTGAAAAAAGCTTTTCAATACTTTTTTTATCAACCCCTGCTTCCCGATTGAGGACTTTTGAGATTGTACTGGAATATAACCCAGAAAGTGTGCTCATTTCTTCAAGAGTGTAGCTGTTGCCAAAATTTTCTTTTGTTTCTGACTTACGCTTTGCCTCTTGAAATTTTTGCAAACCCTTGTTAGTGAGTGCAACGCCGCGCTTGCGTCTCCAATTTTGTAAAGTCATGTATTAAAAATACAGTTATGATAACTTAACTTTGACTGAGTTGGGTTTGTGATCGAATAAAGACTTTACCCAATTTGACAGCATGAATACCGGACAATTGATCCACTCCCAACTATAGCAAGCATGTGCTGAATGTTTCATCAAGAACACTAAACCTATAGAATCTCTAACAGATGAACAGGTAAATTGATATGAGTCAAACGACAGAGACAATTTTCAGCAAAATCATTCGTCGAGAAATTCCAGCTGACATAGTTTACGAAGATGACTTAGCACTGGCATTTAGAGACATCAATTCCCAAGCCCCGGTTCACATTCTCGTCATTCCCAAAAAACCTATACCCAGACTAGCTGACGCCGAATCTGGTGACGATGCCCTCCTTGGGCATCTTCTATTAACAGCCAAGCGAGTTGCCGAACAAGCTGGACTTGCAAATGGCTATCGCGTTGTCATCAACACAGGTCCTGATGGGGGTCAAACTGTTTACCACTTGCACCTGCATATTCTGGGTGGACGCCAGATGGCATGGCCTCCTGGTTGATAGAAACATAGGGAATATATGACATGTTGGGTGCATTATTAAGATAAATGCACCCTATTAAAAAAATGAGTCAAAAAACTTTTTGTAGAGTGTGAGCTTGTAGCTGAAAGAAAAATGGATTAAGACTACTATCCTCGTCAGCATACACAGCATTTAACTGTTCTGTAATGCGATGGCTTCGCCGGCCCTACGCCCCAATCCGGCTTCCGCCGGATTGCCCCAAATCGAAGATTTGGGGAGAGGGTTCTCTGGAGGAGAACCCTCTGGGCGTGACACGGGCGATGCTCCTCTGGAGCCGCCCCTTTGGGGCGATCGCAATTTGTAGTAAGTTATGTAGTGAGTGATAAAATATCATGAAACAAGTACTTAGCTTCAAATATCTGTTTACTGTTTTGCTGCTTTCTTCTCTGGTATCCGCCACCAACTCCAAGGTTTTAGCACTAGGTAAAGTTGACAATTCTGTCTATTTAGTGGCTCAAGCCAAGTCTGGTTACGATCAATATATGCAGTTGGGCTATGCTGAAGCTCAAAAGAGAAACTATCAAAAAGCCTTATCTTTTTTTAAGCAAGCGCAGCAGGCACGTTCTGGAGATACGTATGCCACTAGGGCAATTAACAATGTTACAGATTACATTAACCGCAATAGCCCTCCTCGTCTTACCTTCAACGTCGGTAGTCCTAGTAGAACAAGAGCAGCAGCAACACGAGGAGGTTGTTTTAAGGCGGAACAGTCTCCTATTCCCCTCATACTATCAGATCAAAAAACTCTACAAACGACAGCAGAGTATCCTTCGCTATTTTTCTATGTTCCTCAAATACAGCAAGCAAAGGGGCTGGAACTTGTTATACGCGACGATAGCAAGTTTGAAACTTTACAAAGAGTTTCTTTAAATCCTAGTGGAAAAGCTGGTATTGTTAGGGTTAGTCTTACGTCAAAAACAGGGAAATCTCTAGAACCTAACAAACAGTATACTTGGAGTTTTTCTGTGATTTGCAGTATCCAAAACCGAGACAATGATTTATCTTTACAAGGCTCTGTGAAACGAGTTCTACCTGATACAAATTTAACTGTTGACTTGAAAACAGCAGCACCACAAGAGCGTATAGAAGTCTATGTCAAGAACAAATATTGGGAAGACGCTTTGAGAACTTTGGGTGATTTACGCCTCCAGAATCCTAACGATACAGAAGTTAAGAAATACTGGGAAGAGTTGTTGAAACCATTCGGACTCAAACCAGAGGTTATCAACGCACCTGTGTTGTAATCAGATGATTGTTTCATGGTTGATGCAGGGACATTGCATTTTGATTGCAATGTCTCTACAGCCATTAAAGAATATCTTTACAGTTACTAAATATTATTTTTGAGGAAGTAAAATCATTTTTTTTGAAATGTCGTTATTTAAACTCGCGTTTTTTTGTATGGTAATGTACTGAAACTTTCAATACAGTATTATTTTGAACCATTAATCAAATATTGATATCCATTTTTCTTAAACAAAATTCATCAGAGAAAATACAAGCATGACTCAAGACCTGTGTCAAGGCTTCTGGAAGCTGCTAGTACCGCTGCGCGGTACTAGGCATATTGGGTGAATTTTACATTTAATTTAGTTGTTTTACTTATCACCTACCAAAGCGTGTTAAATAACATGTATTGAAATATATTCCACTCGTCTCAAACCGAATTATCATTAATCGAAATCGTTTAAGAATGAGTATAAATCGTTATCATATCAGATTAAGTTTGTTTATTCTGACATCTACACTAGTCAACTTATTTTTTACTGCGTCGCTAAAAGTACAAGCACAGGTAAACCCGCCAGGATCAGATATCCAACGAGGAGTACCACCTACACCCACAATCCCAACACCAGAAAAACTCCCACGCCCAGAAGATTTATTACCGTCTCCTCCCGCTACGACTCCTACGCCTACGACTCCAGAAGTTGTTCCCAGCGAATTTTCAGAAAAAATTAAGGTTGAACGTTTTGTGGTAGAAGGTAGTACCGTCTTTGATGAAAAGAAATTTGCGGAAGTTACCAAAGATTTCACCAACAAACTTATCACCTTTACCGAACTGCTACAGGCTGCTAATGCCATTACTCAACTCTACCTTGATGCAGGCTATGTTTCCTCTGGCGCTTTTATAGCAGGGAATCAAACTTTCAAAGTAGAGGGCAGTATAGTCAAAATCATGGTGGTTGAAGGTAAGTTAGAAACTATCCAAGTCCGGGGTACAAGGCGGCTTAATCCTAACTATGTGCGTAGTCGCCTAGCAATTGCTACAGGCAAACCTTTAAATCAAAAGAAATTAGTGCAAGCACTGCAACTGCTACAACTCAATCCACTCATTAAAAATCTCTCTGCGGAGTTGGGAGCAGGCTCGCGTCCAGGCACTAGTATCTTAGAGGTGAGGGTTACAGAGGCACAAACCCGTTCTGTCCGAGCTATACTAGACAACAATCGCACACCCACCATTGGCAGCTTTCAGCGCCAAGTCCAACTTAACGAAGCGAATTTACTGGGACTGGGAGATGGTTTAAGCATTTCTTATGCTAATACCGATGGCAGTGACACTTGGGATTTTAGCTATACTTTGCCAGTGAATCCCCGCAATGGCACTTTGCAGTTAAACTACAGCACTTCATCCACAAAGGTTATTGAAAAACCTTTTGATATTTTAGATATTGATGGAAATTCCCAAGAGTATGGAATAACTTTTCGTCAGCCCATACTGCAAACCCCAACTCAGGAACTTGCATTGGGAATCACCGCCAATCATCGCTCTAGTGATATTGGTTATTTAGAAGCGTTGGTTGGAACGCGAATTGGTTATCCTTCACCAGGTGCGGATGAAGATGGCAAAACTAAAGTATCCGCAGTCCGGTTTTTTCAAGACTGGACACAGCGCAGTGACAGACAAGTTATTTCAGCGCGATCGCAATTTAGTATAGGTGTTAATGTCTTTGATGCCACGACTAACGCGAAAGATCCAGATAGTGAATTTTTCGCTTGGCGCGGACAAGCACAGTGGGTAAGACTTTTAGCACCAGAAACCTTCTTGCTTGTACGTGGAAATCTTCAATTAGCAGACAGAGCTTTACTACCTTCAGAACAAATTGGTGTTGGTGGACAAGCTACTGTACGGGGTTATCGTCAGGATTTGCTTTTAACTGACAATGGTTTTTTGGGTTCTGTGGAGTTACAGTATCCAATTTTACGCATACCGCAGATTCCGGGCGTACTTAAGATTACCCCATTTATTGATTTTGGCACTGCCTGGAATACTTCTAGCGCTGGTAGAACAGCCCTTGAGGATCAGACTCTTGTATCAACAGGATTGGGGCTGTTATGGCAAAGCGATCGCCTAACTGCCCGCTTTGATTGGGGTATCCCTCTTATCTCTGTCTCGTCTGGTGAAAAAGATTCTTGGCAAGAGAACGGACTCTATTTCTCTATTATTTATACCCAACCTTTTTAAGTGAGGAATTATGTCTGTCATTCTGACTTTAGCTACATTATCTCAAATCATGACTCCCGTTCCCTTGGCTGCTCAACCAGTTTCCCAAATGACTGTAGCAGCAGTTGTGCGATCTACTGATACCAAAGAACTCTTGCAACAAGGTTTGCAACTTTATCAAGCAGAAAAATTTGCTGATTCTGTCAAGGTTTTCACACAGGCATCTCAGGCATTTCAAGCAGTTGAAGATGGGCTGAACCAAGCTTTAGCATTAAGCTATCTTTCTTTGGCTCAACAACAGTTAGGAGAATTAGCTAATGCTGAAAAAGCCATTGACAACAGCTTGGCACTATTACACAACAAAAATGGTTCCAAAGAGTATTTATCTATCCGCGCTCAAGCTTTAAACACGATAGGTCAGTTGCAATTAGCACAAGGCAAACCAGACCAAGCACTGAAAAGCTGGGAAGAAGCGACGGTAATTTATAAGCAAATTGGCGATGAAGCGGGTACCACTGGTAGCCAGATTAACCAAGCTCAGGCACTCCAGGCATTAGGATTTTACCGTCGTGCTAATAATACTCTAGATGCTGTAGAACAAAGCACAAACAAGCAATCTGACTCCGTTATTAAAGCAACTCGATTGCTTAATCTCGGTAACACTTTGCGAGTGGTGGGAAATTTAGGCAAGTCACAGCAAGTTTTGCTCAAAAGTTTAATCATCGCTCAAAAACAGCAATCAAAACAAAAGGTTGCAGAAATTCAGCTAAGTTTAGGCAACACAGCCCAAGCTTTAGCCAATAATGAAACCGAAGAAGATAAAAATAAGGGATATATTCAAAAGTCTTTAAATTATTATCGTCAAGCAGCAACCACTTCGGAAAAACCCCTGACTCAACTAGAATCACAACTCAATGAACTACGGTTTTTACGTATAAGAGTAGACAAATTATTAGACCAACAGCGCAAAATACAATTTCAATTAGCAGCAGCAGATAAAAACATATTATCAGAGCAAGAGAAAAAAGATTTGTCAGAACAAGAAAAAACAATATCACAAGAAAGACAAAATAATTTATCAGATATCTCCCAGAGATTGTTGCCTCAAATTCAGTCTCAAATTGCTACTATCCCACCCAGTCGTAGCAGTATTAACGCTCGCATTAACTTTGCCCAGAGTCTGATTAAACTAAAACAAAAGAACAACACTAGTAACATTTCTTGGCGAGAAATTGCTGAAATAGTTAAAGTTAGTGCTAACCAAGCTCAACAATTACAAGATAATCGTACCTATTCCTACGCCTTAGGTACTCTCGGCAACTTGTACGAGCAAACCCAACAATGGTCTGAAGCTCAAAATCTCACAGAGCAAGCTATGAAACTTGCCGAAAGAATTTTTGCCTCTGATATTGCCTATCGTTGGCGATGGCAATTAGGTCGTATCCTTAAAGCTAGAGGTAATAATGAAGAAGCTAAAGCTTCTTACAAACAAGCAATCAATTACCTCAAGTCCCTGCGGAATGATTTAGCTGTAGTTAACCGTGATGTGCAATTTTCTTTTCGAGATGAAGTAGAACCTGTATATCGAGAATATGTGAGTTTTCTTTTAGAAGGAAACTCTAGTGAAGAAAATATTAGAGCAGCAACAGAAGTCATTGATTCACTACAAGTAGCAGAGCTAGATAACTTTTTCCGCAGAGCTTGTGTAGATGCTAAAACTGTTCAGGTTGACGAGATTGATAAGAAAAACAACACAGTTTTTATTTATCCCTTAATATTACCTGACCGCTTGGCAGTTATCACCTCTCTTCCTAATGGAGCCAAGCGCCGTTATACATTTGATTTTCCCAAAGATGAATCTGGTAATTTTATTACCTCAGATAAAATGGAACAAACCATTGAAGAACTGAGCCAAAAACTGTTAAATCGCAACAGTGGAGAATTTTTACCCGATTTACGGAATTTATATAACTGGTTAGTTCAAAAAACTTTAGACTCTAATTTAAAAAAAGACACAAATATTGTGTTTGTTTTAGATGGAGCATTAAGAAATATTCCAATGGCAGCACTTTATGATGGAAAACAATTTCTGATTGAAAAAGAATACAATCTTGCTCTAACACCAGGTTTGCAGTTATTACCAACCATCACTCCTCTGACTGCAGAAAGATTAAAAAGACGAGTAGTCGTTGCTGGATTGAGCGAATTACCTAAAGAGTTTGAACAAAAATATCCGGGAAGATTTAATGATTTACCCTATGTCACAAAAGAAGTCAGTCAAATCGCAAGTGAAGTGAAAATTCCTGCTCGACAAGAGCTACTTAACAGTAAATTTACTAGAATCGCGCTCACAGATGCGGTTAAGTCTTCTAATGCACCTGTAGTACACTTAGCAACTCATGGTCAATTTAGTTCGCAGGCAGACAATACATTTATTCTGACTTGGAATGGTGAAGTCAATGTTAATGAGTTAAAATCTGTACTGAGAACGAGGGAGACAAACCAACAAGAAGCAGTTGATCTCCTTGTTTTGAGTGCTTGTCAAACAGCTAAAGGAGATAACCGAGCTACTTTAGGAATAGCAGGAGTTGCTATACAATCAGGAGCGCGTAGTACATTGGCAACTCTTTGGAGTGTCGCCGATGACACGACTGCGACGCTAATGACTGAGTTTTACGACAATTTGGTTAATAAAAAAATGCCTAAAGCAGAAGCTTTGCGTCAGGCTCAAGTAAATCTCCTGAAAAATTACAGACATCCCTATTTTTGGGCACCCTATATTTTAATTGGTAACTGGCAATAATCTCGTTTCCAGCCTCAGGCTGGAAATGCCAGCTAAGAGGCTCTGCCTCAACCTAAGTACCGGAGGCAGAGCCTCCTAGTAGCGCATTCCCTGGCTGAGCCAGGGAACGAGAAGCTTAGGGGTGTGCTTTCCTTACAAGCGTTGCTGCGAAGATGAATTTTTGTAAAGTTACATTTGTTGGGTTTCATTTGGTTCAACCCAACCTACAAAAATTCTGGCAATAAAGACAAAACTTTAAACTCGTTTCCAGCCTCAGGCTGGAAATGTCAGCTAAGAGGCTCTGCCTCAACCTAAGTACCGGAGGCAGAGCCTCCTAGTAGCGCATTCCCTGGCTGAGCCAGGGAACGAGAAGCTTAGGGGTGTGCTTCCCTTACAAGCGTTGGTGGGAAGATGAATTTTTGTAAAGTAACATCAAGACGAATTTCTATAAAAAATGGCAATTTGGGCAGAAAACAAGCACTAATTTGACCTTAAAGGGAGTAAGCCAGTGACAAGTAAACCACTTGTACATGTGGTTTACTTGTCACTGGTACACTGTATGTTGGACAACTGCTGTTTCCTTGGGGGTGCGATGTCCTTTAGAAATACTCGTTGGTTTTTGGGGATTGCGGTGGGGGGTGCGTTCGGCGCAGCCGTGTCGCTGACATTCGCCTTAGCTGCAAATTCTGCTTCTGCCCAAATTACACCAGATGCCACTCTACCAAATAATTCCACTGTCACTATAAATGGCAACACCTTCAATATCGATGGGGGAACTATTGCCGGACGCAACTTGTTCCACAGCTTCCAACAGTTTTCTGTACCAAAAGACGGTACGGCTTCTTTTAATAATGCTGCGGATATTCAAAACATCTTCAGTAGGGTAACGGGTACGTCAGTTTCAAATATTGATGGAATAATTAAAGCGTTGGGTACAGCTAATCTGTTTTTGATTAATCCAAATGGGATTGTGTTTGGTCCTAATGCCAGCCTGAATGTTGGTGGTTCGTTCGTGGGAACGACAGCAAATGCGATTCAATTTGGTAATCAAGGTTTTTGGAGTGCAACGAATCCAAATAATCCTGCACTGCTAACGGTAAATCCTTCAGCTTTATTTTTCAATCAAATAGCTGCTGCATCAATTACAAGTAACTCAGTTGCACCAGCCGGAAAAGATCCACCAGGATTAGAAGATGCATTAGGTTTACGTGTTCCGGATGGTAAAAGTTTGCTACTAGTGGGTGGCAATGTCAACATGGATCGTGGACGACTGAATGCTTATAGTGGGAGAGTTGAGTTGGGAGGATTAGCTGCCTCTGGAAATGTGGGGCTAAATGTGGATGGCGATAAATTGAGCGCTAGCTTTCCAACTGAAAGTGCCTTAGCTGATGTATCACTTACTAACAACGCTGCTGTGTATGTATACGCATCAGGAGGCGGTAACATTATAATCAACGCTCGAAATTTAGACATGAACGAAAGTCGTCTCCGTGCTGGCATTGGATCTAATTTAGGTTCTGATGGCACTGTGGCGGGAGATATTGTGCTGAATGCAAAAGGGAAAATAACACTCGTAGCTAGCAGCATCTTTAATTTTGTGTCATCAGGTGCAGAAGCAAAAGGTGGAAACATACAAATTAAGGCTGATTCTCTGTCTTTAACCAATAACGCTTATTTTTTTGCCAGCACCATAGGAAAAAGGGATCCAGGGAATGTGATAATTGATGCCCGTGGTAATGTCGATTTTGATAACAGTTATGCTTTCACCTCAGCATTCATTGGAGAAGGAAAAAGTGGAAACATACAAATTAAGGCTGATTCTCTGTCTTTAACCAATAACGCTTCACTTTTTGCCAAGAGTTTAGGACAAGGGGATCCAGGTAACATTGAAGTGACCGCACGCCAAATTCGTTTGGACAACTCAGCGAGTTTCAACGCTGAATCAGCATCAGGTAATGGCGGCAATATCAATCTGCGAGTCACAGACTTATTACTCCTACGCGGTGGTAGCCAAATTTCCACATCTGCGGGTAGTGATCTCAAAGTTGGCAATGGCGGTAACATCACTATTAATGCCCCGTCGGGCTTTATCGTCAGCGTTCCAAATGAAAACAGCGACATCACCGCTAATGCTTTTAATGGCAGTGGTGGGAAAATCAATATCAACTCCTTAAATATTTTTAACTTCACTCAACGTAGTGGAGAAGATTTGGTGCGGGAGTTGGGAACTGATGATCCAAACCTACTCAATCCACAACAGCTACAAACCAATGATATTACAGCATTTTCCCAAACCAACCCGACTTTAAGTGGTCAAATAAATATCAACACACCTGATATTGACCCTAACCGGGGATTAGTGGAACTACCCGCAAATGTAGTTGACCCCTCCAACCAAATCGCCCAAGGTTGTTCTGCTTTTGATCAAGCAAATGCGAGTGACTTTAAAGTGACTGGACGCGGTGGTTTACCTCCCAGTCCTGATGAACCCCTCAGCAGTGATGCAGTCTGGGAAGATACTCGTTTGGGTGCGACGACAGCACAACGACTAGATTCTAAAACCACGGCAACAAAACCTAAGTCTGAGTCTGATACAGTTGAAATTATACCTGCTACGGGTTGGGTATTCAACGGTAAAGGCGAAGTGACGCTGGTTTCTGTGACACCCAATGCTACTGTTGAAAATTTGGCTGCTTCTTCCCAGTCATGCCATCTTCGTTAAAGTTATTTTTACGTTAATTTACAAAGAACAGTCAAAATTGTTTGATTTTTAACCATTAATCCCAGATTCCGCAGGTGCGATCGCGCAAGGCGCGGCTCCCCTTGGGAGCATCGCTCCAAGCGCGATTGTCCGCAGCGAAGCGCGTAGCGTGCGCTTTGCGCATACGTAGCTTTCTTCGGAGTGATGAATTTTTGTAAAGTAACATCAGGACGAATTTCTGTAAAAAATGGCAATTTCCGCCCAAAACAAGCACTAATTTGACCAAGAAGGGAGTTAGCCGAGATTATTTTCCCGTCTACGCAAATATGGTTTACTTTTAACAGTTATCAGTTATCAGTTACCAGTTATCAAGTACCAGCCGCAGTTATCAGTTGGTAGGAAACGGACTCGTCCACCCCTTGTTCACTGTTCACTGTTCACTGTATGTTGGGCAACTGCTGTTTCCTTGGGGGTGCGATGTCCTTTAGAAATACTCGTTGGTTTTTGGGGATTGCGGTGGGGGGTGCGTTCGGCGCAGCCGTGTCGCTGACATTCGCCTTAGCTGCAAATTCTGCTTCTGCCCAAATTACACCAGATGCCACTCTACCAAATAATTCCACTGTCACCATAAATGGCAACACCTTCAATATCGATGGGGGAACTATTGCCGGACGCAACTTGTTCCACAGCTTCCAACAGTTTTCTGTACCAACGCTTAATACGGCTTCTTTTAATAATGCTGTAAATATTCAAAACATCTTCAGTAGGGTAACGGGTACGTCAGTTTCAAATATTGATGGAATAATTAAAGCGTTGGGTACAGCTAATCTGTTTTTGATTAATCCAAATGGGATTATCTTTGGTCCTAATGCTAGTTTGAATGTTGGTGGTTCGTTCGTGGGAACGACAGCAAATGCGATTCAATTTGGTAATCAAGGTTTTTGGAGTGCAACGAATCCAAATAATCCTGCACTGCTAACGGTAAATCCTTCAGCTTTATTTTTCAATCAAATAGCAGCTGCTGCACGAATTGAAAATAACTCAGTTGCCGACGCTGGTTTAAATCCATCTTCTAGCTTTACAGCAAGAGGCTTGCGTGTGCCAGACGGAAGAAGTTTACTGCTGGTAGGCGGTGATATCAAAATGGATGGTGGACGTTTGTCTGCTTTTGGTGGGCGAGTCGAGTTAGGTGGGTTACGAAGTGCGGGAACAGTTGGGCTGAATGGGGATGGCAATAATCTGAGTTTGAGTTTTCCCAATAGTGTAGAAAGAAGCGATGTTTCCCTTAGTAATGGTGCTCAAGTAAATGTTCCTGCTGGTGGTGGTGGAAGTATCGCGGTTAATGCCCGGAATTTAGAGATGACAGGAAGCAGTGAACTGTTAGCAGGGATAGGGACAGGACTGGATTCTAGTAATAGTAAGGCAGGAAATATTTCGGTTAATGCTACAGGAGCGATAAATCTCAACAATAGTTTCATTGAGAATGTGGTGCTACAACAAGCAAACGGACAGGGAGGCGATGTCAATATCAGTGCTAGCAGCTTGCGGCTTGAGGGTGGGGCACAGGTATTTACTGGTACTTTTGGTGCGGGCAAGGGGGGAAATTTGAGTGTTGATGCCCAAGATGTGCAATTGATTGGTACAAGCGCTGATGGTCAGTTTGGCAGTGGCTTGTTTGCACAAGCAGGCTCAAACTCAACAGGAAATGCGGGTGATTTAACGCTCAAAACCAATACCTTGCTAGTGCGAGATGGGGCACAGGTATTTACTGGCACTTTCGGTGCGGGCAAGGGGGGAAATTTGAGCGTTGATGCCCAAGATGTGCAAATCATTGGTACAAGCGCTGATGCTCGGTATTCCAGTAGCTTGCAAGTTTCTACAGGGCAAAACTCAACAGGGAATGCAGGAGATTTGACAATCAAAACCAATACCTTGCTAGTTCGGGATGGGGCAGGGGTTATTACTAGGACTTTAGGAGAGGGCAATACTGGTAACATAACGATAACCGCAAATACAACCTCACTTGATGGTGCTAAAAGTGCTGTATCCAATACATCAGGCGTTAGCTTAGCACCTATAGTTAGTGTTAAATTGGATGAACAAAATCGTCGAGTAGTTACCGTTGAGTCTCCTCAGCAAACTGTCTTTCCAAACGCCAGAGGTAATAGTGGATACATCAACATTACAACTGAGTCACTCTCTGTCACCAATGGTGCGCGATTAGATACTAGCACTTCTGCACAAGGAAAAGCAGGGAATATCAGTGTTAATACCCGTAATGCAAAATTTAGTGGTACTGATACCAATGGCACTACCAGCGGTGCTTTTAGTACAGTGCAAAAAGGGGCATCGGGAAATGGTGGAGTTATCAATATTAATACAGCAGATAAACTGACGGTTGATAATGGCGCTCAATTAGTAGCCAGCACTTTTGGAAATGGAAACGCAGGTGAAGTTAGGATTGTTGGTAAAGAAGTCGTATTTAATGGAGTAAGCGGCAGTACTCCCAGTGGAGCATTTAGCGCTGTAGCTTCTAATGGAGTGGGGAACGGAGGCAATATTAATGTCAGAACAGGTTCTCTTTCTGTGACTAATGGCGCTCAACTGTCTGCTGCTGTGGAAGCTGGGGCTAGTGGAAACGGAGGAAATTTGACAATAGCTACTAAGCGGTTGAATATCGTTAATGAAGCAGAGGGAACGGTAAGCAATTTGGGAAGCGGTAATGCAGGCAACTTGGAAGTAAAAGCCGATTTTATTGATCTAAATAACCAAGGAAAACTCACAGCTAACTCTAGAACAGGTTTTGGTGGTAATACTGAGTTAAATGTGAAAGACATTCTACTAATGCGCCGTGATAGCCTAATCTCTAACACTTCCGGCACACCACAAGAGGGTGGCAATGAAGGCAACTTAACACTCCGTACCAAATTTCTAGTTGCTCCCCCCAATGAAAATAACGACATTATTACTAATGCTTTTACTGGTGAGGGAGGTAATATTAACATTGTGGCTACTGGGAGAATTTATGGCTTTGTAGTACCTAGTCGGCTTGACTTTGAAAAGTTATCTCCTGCCAATCGAGATCCGCGTCAATTACCAACAAATGACATTGTTGCAAGTTCCCGAAGCAACCTAAATATTTTTACTTTTCTTGACCCCAGTAACGGTTTAGTCTCCCTACCTGCATATGTATTTGACCCCTCCAACCAAATCGTCCAAGGTTGTGCAGCTTTTGATCAACCAAATGCGAGTGACTTTAAAGTGACTGGACGCGGTGGTTTACCCCCCAGTCCTGATGAACCCCTCAGCAGTGATGCAGTCTGGGAAGATACTCGTTTGCGTGCGATCGCCAAACAGCGACTAGATTCTAAAACTACGGCAACAAAACCCAAGTCTGAATCTGATACAGTTGAAATTATACCTGCTACGGGTTGGGTATTCAACGGTAAGGGCGAAGTGACACTGGTTTCCCAAACACCCAATGCTACTGTTGAAAATTTGGCTGGTTCTTCCCAGTCATGCCGTCTTCGTTAAAGACCTTCTAAACTATTTAATACCTCTGTAGCCGACTGATATCTTAAATTGCAGTTTTGATTCACCATTCTATTTAATACCGCAGCAAATTTGTCACTGATTTCTGCTAAATTGTGCCAATTCTGCAAGCTACCATCTTGCCGAGATATAACCACCCTTAAAGTGTTAAAGTCTCTTTGAAACGCTTTAGGATGTCTCCCTGTTAAGGCTTGAATAGCCAGTATTCCCAACGCATAAATATCGCTATTTAGTCTTGGTTGTCCGTTCATTTGTTCGGGAGGCATATAACTAGGAGTACCAATTGCGACCGTACTATTTTGCTGGTGAGTTTGAATCTGCTTGACTGCACCAAAATCAATTAAAAAAATCCGTCCATCACTTTCTCGCCTGATTAAATTACTAGGTTTGATATCTCGATGGATGACATTATAACCGTGAACAAAAACAAGTATTAGCAAAACTTCTTTGAGTAGAGATACAACATCAGCTTCTGCAAACTTTTTATTAGGAGTAATCTCTTTTTCAAGGGAATTCCCTTTGATAAATTCTTGAATTAAATAAAATTCTTGATTTTCTTCAAAATAAGCCAATAATTGAGGAATCTGGTCATGCTGACCCAGAACTTCTAAAATTTCTGCTTCAGTGTTGAAAAGTCGTCTAGCAACCCTTAAAAAAGTTTCTTCTTGATGAGCGGGTCGTAATTGCTTGACCACACATTGAGGATGACTAGGACGCTGAGTATCTTGAGCTAAATAAGTTTCACTAAATCCTCCATGACTTAGAGGTTCGATGATTTTATAGCGTCTTTTCAGCAGGTGCGTCTCGGAGGGAATTTGAGGTGGTGTTGTTAGACTTGAGGAATTGCCCCTCTGGTTTATAAATGCTTGCAGTTGGATAATGGCTTCTTCTTGCTGCTGAACCTGTTGTGCTATTTTTTCTTTCTCTTGCTTACTCTGATATACCGTATAACCAAGAACGCTACCAGTTGCTAACACAAACCCCAGTGCTGGTGAGATGACTGGAATCCATCCTGCTTGGGTAAAAATAAAAAAGTTACCAGCAAATAATACTACAAGACCTGTTCCACCGACAATTGCTAGATATAAAGGGTGCTGAATGCGCGATGCAATTATACCTCCAGCTAAACTCCATACCAAAATCCAAACCACTTCACCCCATTCAGGCAAAAACCAAAATAGAGTTTGTTTGTCGAGAACAGGGCGAAGAATTTGACTGACACTTTGGGCATGAATCTCCACTCCCGCCATTCTACCGGATGTGTCTGACTTGCCAGTGCTATAGGGTGTATTGAAAATATCCTTTAAACTGGGTGCGGTTGAACCAATCAAGATGATGCGGTTTTTCACTAAATCACGATTAACTTTATCCTCAAGCACATCTGTCATAGTAACTTTTTCAGCTACCTGAGAAGAGCGGTAGTTGAGGATAATTTGGTAACCACCAGTATCTATATTTTGATAACCACCAGAATTACTTTCTAGACGTTTAAATATAGTCTCGCCAAGTTGCAACTCTTGGTTGGAAGTCTTTTGCGGTTGAATGTTTTTAGCTTTCAAGTATTTTAGTGCTAGTTGTAAACTTAAGGAATATTCTGCTGCACAAGCGTCATTTGCTGCTGGGGTAAACAACAGTAAATTACGACGTATTGTGCCATCAGAATCTTCTACAACATCGATAAATCCGACTTTCGATGGCTCAATTCCCTCAGGAGGAGATACTCCAGGCTCATTATTATCACGATGTTTGCAAATTGGAATAATAATATCGCTCTGTTGCAAACGTTTCAATAAGTTGTTGTGACCAGGTTCAATGGGTAAGTCACGATAAATGTCAAGACCAATTGCTCGCGGTTGATATTGCTCAAGTTTACCCAAGAGATTGTCGAGAACTTGCCCCGATAAACGGTCTGAAGTGGGCGATTTCCATTTTTTGATGTCATCTTCAGTGATTGCAACAATTAGCAGGCGGGAATCTGTACCAGAATCTGCTCGCATTTGCATCATCTGGTCAAAAAGCCTAATTTCTAATGGTTCTAGCACTCCTAACTTTTGAACAGCAAACAGTAAACCTGTGACAATGACGCTATAAACAACTGTTGATAATGTGAATAAATTTTTCATAAAATTTACTGTCAAGCATATAATTATAGCAGTTTGAACTTGAGTGAAATACAGTATCTTTTCTAAACTTCTTCGGAAGTTGAATGAATAGAAACAATAGTTAAACGCTTATCTTGATTGCAGATTTAAGATCTTAAATTGGAGACAAAGTAGTAAAAAATAGGGCAAGAGATGGAACTAACCGAAATATGGGCTATTCTTTCCCATTTGGCAACTTACAAAAATGTTACACTTAAAGACAAATCGTCCCTATATGACGGCTTATGTCTCCAGAATCTCCCGTATACCGTGACAATAGTGCAAGTGACTATAGTATAATATCGGTTCAAAACCTGAGTAAATTATATCCTGTCGCTGTTAAGGAACCAGGTATTGTCGGGACACTTACCCACTTTTTCCGCCGCACTTACCGACAAATCAAAGCAGTTGAAGATGTTTCCTTTGAAATTGCACCTGGTGAGGTGGTGGGCTTTTTGGGACCAAATGGCGCTGGTAAAACCACGACATTGAAAATGCTCACAGGGCTGATTCATCCATCTATTGGTCAAGTTAGAGTGGCTGGACACGTTCCGTTTCGTCGCCAGGAAGCGTTTTTGCAAAAAATTACCCTGGTGATGGGGCAAAAACAGCAACTACTATGGGACTTGCCTGCTCTAGATTCTCTCAAGATTAATGCTGCTGTCTACAACATTTCTGACAAAGAGTTCCGCCACCGGGTGGGGGAATTAACCGAGATGCTATCGCTGGAAGGAAAACTAACCCAGCCTGTGCGGAAGCTGTCTTTAGGTGAACGAATGAAGGCGGAATTGTTAGCAGCACTTTTACACCGTCCACAAGTCCTGTTTTTGGATGAACCGACACTAGGGTTAGATGTGAATGCTCAGGTGGGAGTGCGTGATTTCTTACGCGATTATAATCAGCGATATCAAGCGACGGTGCTCTTGACAAGCCATTACATGGCAGATATCACGGCTTTGTGTCAGCGGGTACTGCTGATTCACCAAGGACATTTGATCTATGACGGTAGTTTAGATGGCTTGCAGGAACGTTTTGCCCCTTACCGGGAAGTTCATTTGGAGTTAACCAATGAGTTGCCCAAAGAGAAGCTGATGTTATACGGTGATGTACGACAAATAGAAGGGCGCTCTGTGTGTTTTATGGTACCACAAGAGGCACTCACTCGCACTGTCGCAAAGATCTTAGCAGATTTGGAGATTGTAGATTTGACCGTGACAGAACCGTCAGTTGAAGAAGTGATTGGGCAAGTTTTCCAAGCGGGAGTGGTCGTAGCACCTAGTCAATAAGGTGTTTGGTTGGTTACTGCAATCCGACCGTGCCCTTTGTTGATTTGCGCTATAGGTCTGACTGACCAAATTATGATGTCAGTACGGTTGTTACTACTTTTACTTGGGAAGAATCTGCAATAGAGAAAGCTATTGCTACATTAGATGATATATAAAGAAGAAAAAGAAAAATCGCTTTTTACTGCGTATTGACCCGCTCCTCAGATCAAACTATGAGTACAAATACCATTATTTCCAAGAATCCTTTACTAAAAGGCTCTGGTTTGCCTTCCTTTGGGGAGATTTCAGCAGAGTCTGTTGTACCAGCATTTAACCAACTGCTGGCAGAACTCGATCAGGAACTTACGACTTTAGAAGCTAATGTAAAACCTACTTGGAACGGTTTAGTAGAACCTCTGGAAAAGCTGACAGAAGGCCTGAATTGGAGTTGGGGAATTGTAAGCCATTTGATGGGTGTGAAAAATAGCTCCGAACTTCGCGAGGCATACGAAAGCGTACTACCGCACGTCGTGCAATTTTCCAACAAGCTCGGTCAAAGCCAACCAATTTATAATGCCTTTAAGGCACTCCGTGCCAGTGATGCTTGGGCAAAACTTGAGGAGTCTCAACAGCGTATTGTAGAAGCGGCGATCCGAGATGCTGAACTTTCTGGCGTTGGTTTGCAGGGCGAAGCAAAGGAACGTTTTAATGCCATTCAGATGGAGTTGGCAGAACTGTCTACCAAGTTTTCCAACCATGTGCTAGATGCAACCAAAGCGTTTAGTATGACTTTGACAAATCCAGAAGAAATCGAGGGTTTACCTCCCAGTTTAGTGAGTTTAGCCGCACAAGCAGCACAGGCTGCAGGCGAAGAAAATGCTACTCCAGAAAATGGCCCTTGGCGGATTACTTTGGACTCGCCCAGTTATGGTCCTTTCATGCAGCATAGCACTCGACGGGATTTGCGGGAAAAACTATACAGAGCCTTTATTAGCCGTGCTTCTTATGGTGAGTTGGATAACAACCCGTTAATTGAACGCATTTTGGAGTTGCGTCAAGAACTAGCAAAACTACTTGGCTTTGAAACATATGCTGAATTAAGCTTAGCCAGTAAAATGGCTCCTAATGTTCAAGCAGTTGAGTCCTTATTAGAAGAAATGCGTCGTGCTAGTTATGATGCTGCTATTAAGGAATTGAAAGAACTCAAAGCCTTTGCTGGATCTAAGGGTGCACCAGAAGCAAACGATTTGCAGCACTGGGACATTAGTTTTTGGGCAGAACGTCAACGAGAAGAAAAATTTGCTTTCACGGCTGAAGAATTACGCCCTTATTTCCCACTTCCTCAAGTGCTGGATGGCTTGTTTGGACTAGTGCAGCGACTATTTGGCATCACTATTACCCCGAATGATGGGCAAGCCCCAGTTTGGCATGAGGATGTGCGTTACTTCCAAATTGCTAACGAAACAGGTCAGCCAATTGCCTACTTTTACCTTGATCCCTACAGCCGTCCAGAAGAAAAACGTGGCGGTGCTTGGATGGATGTTTGTATTAACCGTGGCAAAGTCACAGAAAATGGAGTCACGACTACCCGCTTACCTGTGGCGTATTTGGTGTGTAACCAAACTCCCTCAATAGGTGATCAGCCTAGCCTCATGACTTTCAATGAAGTGGAGACTTTGTTCCACGAGTTTGGTCATGGCTTGCATCATATGCTCACCAAAGTAGAGTATGCTGCAGCCGCAGGCATCAATAACGTTGAGTGGGATGCGGTGGAATTGCCTAGCCAGTTCATGGAAAACTGGTGCTACGACAGACCAACTTTGTTCGGTATGGCGAAGCATTACCAAACTGGTGAACCTTTACCAGAACATTACTACCAAAAGTTACTAGCAGCAAAGAACTACATGAGTGGTAGTGGTATGTTGCGACAAATCCACATTAGCAGCCTTGACATAGAACTGCACCACCGCTATCGTCCGGATGGCGGCGAGACTCCAAAAGATGTGCGATCGCGCCTTGCCAAAACCACTACTGTTTTGCCACCACTACCAGAAGATTCATTTTTGTGTGCTTTCGGACACATATTTTCAGGTGGATATGCGGCTGGTTACTACAGTTATAAATGGGCTGAAGTATTAAGCGCTGACGCTTTTGCCGCTTTTGAAGAAGCTGGCTTAGATAACGAACAAGCTATAAAAGCTACAGGTAAGCGTTATCGTGATACAGTGCTGGCTCTTGGTGGTAGTAAGCATCCAATGGACGTATTTAAGTCGTTCAGGGGTCGTGAACCCAGTACTGAAGCTTTGCTCAAGCATAATGGCTTAGTAGCAGCAGCGTAACTCTCAAAACCTCAGTTAGTTATACCCATTTGTGTAGCTAACTGAGGAAACATGAATCATATCATGCCCGGATGAATACTTGTGAGCCAGCGCGGTCTTGGGGAGCCAGCACTGCAGGAGGGTTTCCCTCCGTAGGTGTCTGGCGTTGGTTTCCCCCATGAGCGACTGGCGAACCCCGAAGGGGTAAAAAATCAAGAACCTCACCCCCTGTCCCCTCTGCGAACTCGCGCAGAGGGGGTTTTTGGTATTAATGAATCGGTGTTCTAGGCTTGATATCAAAACAAAAAGCGACAATATTATTTTGAGGCTGCTGAATAAGAACTGCTGACTAAGCCTGCCATAGCTGACTTAGTCGAGCAGAGGAACTACTTGAAAAACAAACTTAGTGTGGCTGAACTCTAGCAGTACCTGTGTTCATTATTCCCTAACGTTTTTTCGTAAATAATAATACCAGTCTTAAAAAAGAATGCGACAGATACACATTCCCAAACCCTTGTTTCGTCTAGGCTTTTTTGCGGATTTCATGAGCGAATTTTGAATTTTGAATTGGTATAATTACTTTTTACCACCAAAAGATTACTGATTTTCAAATCGCACCATGCGCACAGAACGCAGAGAAAATACGCTTCGCTTGATAGGTAATTTTAGAGTGGGAAGGGAGTAAGAAATTTGATTGGTGTTTTCACGAAGTTTTGGTACAAAAAATTTTTATCGTCACTTTACAAAAAAGATTACTAAATACTTAGCTTTATTTGTTAACATTATTACTTAAAAGCACAGTAAAAAATAAGAGCTATACCATCGTCAGACCACAGGTTTTCTTACTGGCATTTTGGTGCAAATAAGTTACTTTATCTACCCAATCAAAGAATAACTGCAGACACAGCAGATTACACGCTTTGAATTTTCAAAGCAGATTTATGCTGCTTAGGGATTTTGATACACCCAGTGACCCAACCTAATGACTAAGTTTAGACAAGGAATTGTATGAAACAACATTTGCGTTTTATTCGGCGTGTGCTGTTCGTTACGCCATTAATGGCTAGTTCTGCCTTAGTAGCAGCACCTAGTCAAGCTGCTACTTTTGCTTACTCTCAAGGTGACTTCGATTTTACTAACTTTAGTCAAAGACCTTTGACGATAGCAACTGATGTTAACGCCAATACCCTTGCTATTGGCAAAGGTGGTATGGTCAAAGCTTTATCTCAAGCAACAGCAACTTTTGTAACTCGTCCTACTTCAGAAGCATCCAATTTTTCTTTGAGCCAAGCTTTGGGAGAAGGTAGAGATTATTTAGGACAAGCAAATACTCAGGCTACAGTTATCGGTCATTTCGTTGTAGATGCAAATACACAATGGTCTGTTGACTTTAGAACAAATTTAAACCTGGAAACATCAATAGATAATCCACCAGCAGAAAATGCAAGAGCCGCCGGAGATATATCTTTCGCATTGATCGACACCACGAATAACACTATCTTAGATTTCTTCGACTTAACAGGAAATGTAGAGACTCTAGGCGATAACGATTTTATCGCATTTCAAAAAAGCGACAATGTGAGTTTGAATAATCCACTCACCACGTCTAATTTTGGAGGAAATCAAGAATCTGCTACAGCTTCCATTCAGGGTTCTGTGCAACGTTATTTTGCCAACGAAACAAATGTCGCTTTAATAGAAGTTAAGAAAAATCGGGCTAGAGTAGTAGTACCAGAACCTTCTACTACTCTGGCTTTACTGTCCTGTTGTAGCCTTCTTGGGGTAGTCACTAAAGCTAAACGTAAAGCAATGACTTTAGTACGCTCATTCAAAGAAAAGAACTGCTAAAGGTTAATACGCTATAGTGACCAAAAGCGATGATGCAGACTTTTGGTCACTCTATCTGTATCCACCAACTGATACTGAATAGTAAAACGCAAGTGTGTTTGATACAGATATGCTTGTTTGTATTTCTCCTTTGCCCTTTAACTGAAAAGTATTGGCCAAGGAAGCGTTAGACCGATTTATCGAAACATTGGAAAACTTGCATACCAGCTAGCTTGGCTCTCTGTCGCTACAATTTTCCTTCAATTCAGGGTGCACCGCACAAGGAAGGAGCATCTCTCCCGAAAAATACTTGCAGCTGCTGCACGCAATGGGAATCAACAGTGGGGGCTTGATTGGTGGTGGTGTGTTTGGAGTTGGGGATTTTCGCAAACGCGCGATCACTAATCCTCCAACAACCATCAGTACACCACCACTGTCGCTTGCACAGCTAAAAACCATAAGTTTGTGGATCGCTGGACGTTGTGATTCTAGTGCACGACCCACTGAAATCAATGCAGTACTAGTTGCAGATGTCACCAGTGCTACCCCACCAATGCTCACTGCAAATATTCCCAGAGTGTAGGCACTAACAGAAATTACTTCTAGAAATTCGTCTTTGGTTATCATGAAAAAGTGCGCCCAAAAATTGATTTGTTCCAGGTTACTATTTGCACTTACTATTTGGTGTGATTAAACACATCTACTACTTGTCGCCTTTGGCGGACACCATCGGTAATAGATTAAAAAAGCGTGCATTTTGTCAATAAGTGTATATAAGGAAATAATTAGATATAAAAATGATAATCAAAACATTAGAGAGGGAAGAGTCGAGCTAATGTTTTGATTATCATCTAGGATTGCTATAGCTACTCACAAATCCGTTATTAATCTTGCCTTTCTCAAGAGATATTGCAGCGCTGTCTCTTCTCTAGAAATAATATCAGCTATTGCAGACATCCCAGCTTGAAGATGACATTTGTAGTCACCATGTCCGAAAGAAAGTGTTTCTGGTTTTACTGTGACTTCAAAGTTGCTATTACCAGCAGTTGAAGAACCAGTGCTTCCTGTACCTGAATTGCTCCCAGATGTTATGGCGTCTGGAGAAATGGTGCTAACAGTACCTTTAAGAGTGCCGTAATCAGGATAGGGACAAGCATCAACTCGCAATTGCACATTTTGAGCAACTGCGACTTTTCTAACATCAGCAGAAGGAATTATAACTTTAATGACTAGAGGAGCATTAAGAGGAACAATTTGGGCAATAGGTTCACTAGTACGGACAACTTGACCAGGGTTATAGACATTGAGTTTAAGAATAATGCCGTTACTAGTGGCACGAATAATGCTACTTTTGAGTTGAGTATCAAGTTGTTGCAGGTCTTTTCGAGATTGGTTGATTTGGTTTTGTGTTTCAGAACGCCGCTGAATTAAAGCTTCTTTTTCTTTGAGTAAAGTCGCGATCGTTGCTTGACCTTTAGCAATTTCTTGCTCAATGCGTTTTTTTGCCATCTCAACCGTTGCGTTGCTGGGATTAACAGCAGCTTTAGCTGATTTGACTTTGGCTTTGGCAATATCAACGGCTTTTTGTTGACCTTGTAGTATTAATTTTGTTTGTTCAACAACGAGTTTTTTTTGTTCAAAATCACGCCGACCAATTGCTCCAGTTTCTGACAAAAGCTGATAGCGATCGCGATCTACCATAGCAAAGTCTAAATCTACCTTGGCTTTTTGCAAGTCTGCTTCTGCTTTCTGCAAATTTGCTTCTGCACCTAGCGAGTCGCTTGTCGTTGTGATTTGTCGTTCTTGATATTCCCGTTGACTACGTGCTAATTCCGCTTTTGCAGAAGAAATGGTCTGTTCTATGACTTGCTTTTCAGCACTAACCTGAACATCTAAACTTTTGATTTGAGCATACATTTGAATAAGTTGTAACTTGCTTTGCTCAATATTGCCTTTGATCTGGCTCTTTTTGATTTGCAGTTGATCATCATTAAGGACGGCGATCGCATCTCCCTGCTTGACCATTTGATTTTCTTTTACAAAAATCTCTTTAACAGTTCCTTCTACTTCTGGTTGTACTAGCCGGAGGTCCCCTGTGGGACGCACATTAGCACTACCTTTTACTGTGACATTGTATTTTATAGAAGAGGCGAGGCTAAATATAGTAGCGACAGTTCCAACAAGAAATACTCCAGCTAAAGATGTCCAAGGACTAACAGGAGGGAGAAATCCCTCACCTTCAACTGAGGAAATTTTATGCGAAGGGAGAAGTTTTTGATTATGTGTATGCATAATGACTAATTGCTAATTGTTAATTGCTACTTGAGTTTATAAATCTCTTCTCTGAGCCATTAGCCATTAACTAAATTATCAAAAAGTCCAAATGGTCTCCTTCTTTTGAGCGTAAATCTGAAAGAGTTCCTTGAAGTTTTAATCTGCCTTGATCTAACATTACAACCCAATCAGCACGATTAATAACTTTGGGACGATGGGTAATCAAAATCGTGGTTTTACCGTGACGATGTTTAAACAGTTTATCCAGCACGAGGTTTTCGCTCACAGGGTCGAGTCCAGAGGTAGATTCATCTAAAATGAGGATTGCTGGATCTGTGGCTATAGCTCGTGCTATTGCTAGCCGTTGACGTTGTCCACCAGAAATATTTGCGCCAAATTCACCTAAAATCGTTTGATATTTCTCGGGTAAATTACTAATAAAATCATCGGCTTCTGCAATTTGGCAAGCTTGCACAATCTCCTCAAAAGCTAATTGTGGTCTTCCTATGCGAAAGTTTTCAAGAATGGAACGGCTCCAAAAGTGAGCGTCTTGAGGAACTAAAACTACCTGTTGACGCAGACAATCAAGAGGAAGGTCATCTAGGTTATACAGTCCAATACGAATATTTCCTGATTGCAGTGGATACAACCCAGCAATGACTTTAGCTAAAGTGCTTTTACCACAGCCGGATTTACCAATCAAGGCAACAACTTTTCCACCAGGGATTGTTATAGAAAAGTCTTCTAATAAGTCAAGCCGACCTGCATAGTGAAAGTTAACTTGACGACAAATAATATCGGCATTTGGTTGTATTCGAGCAAATGGCTTTTTGGCGTCATCTTCACTATGTTCTGGAGTCGCATCTATAACTTCTGTCAGGCGTTGTGTGGCAGTTTTGGCACGGGTAAATCGATCAACAAAATTAATGATAGTACTAATTAAGCCCAGGAAATTAGCATTCATCGAGTTAAATGCTAGCAATTGCCCGATACTTAAATTCTCCGCTGGGTTACTCACCAAATTACCGCCAAACCATAGTAAAACAATACTGCCAATAGCAGAAACCAAACTAGAAAAGCTATTGTTGATAATGCTAATCTGAATAGTCCGGAGTGTGACGTTAGCCAAATGGCTAAATCGGGTTTGAAATTCATCCCAAAATTGGGGTGCGGCTGTGGTACTTTTGAGAGTGAGTGCGCCTTTAAATGTTTCTACTAAAATGCCTTGTGTTTCTGCTTCTGTGACCAAAAGTTCACGAGTTTTTTGCCGTAAACTAGGCTGAAAGACTATCGTAGATAAAGTCATCACCACAGAGATGAACATCGCTACTATCGTTAGTTTCCAGCTATAGAAAACCATCAAACTCAAAGAAATGATCGCAATAAAAAATCTACTGGGTAGAGAGATAACAACTTGAGCAACTAACTGATTAATCTCGTTGATGTCTCGCAACCGACTCACAATTTCCCCACTGCGTCGAGATTCGTAGTAAGAAAGAGGTAATCGCAGAATCGCTCTTCCAAATTCTAGGACTAGTCCTAGTTGTAGACGTTGGGCAAAGTGAGCGATTAAGTTAGACTGCACCCAGGAAAGACTGCTAGCAATCAAATTCATGACTACGACGGCGATCGCCACAGTCGTCAGTAGTCTCGTATCACCACGCACCAGCACATCATCAGTTAGGAGTTGCAGCAGAAAAGGGGAAGCTAAAGAGAGTAATCCCAGAATGAAATTTAACGGCAAAGCTTGCGCTAAAATTCCGCGAAAAATCCAGACACGTCGGAAAAAACGCCAAAAGCCTCCAACCTCATCGTTCTTTTGCTCCAAAAAGCGAACTGGATCTGGCTCTACCAAAAGCATCAACCAATCCGTCCAACCCTCGGCTAAATCTTTTTTAGAAAGATAACGGATTCCTACTGCTGGATCGGCGACGACACATTTTTTGCCTTTCTTGCCGTATAAAACAACCCAATGGCACCCTTTCCAGTGAATAATTGCTGGTAAGGGCGCTTCATTCATCCGATTTAACAATTCTGCCGAAGTTCTTACATGGCGAGCTTTAAATCCGAGTGTTTCTGCCCCTCGTTTCAGCCCTAATAAAGTTGTGCCTAATTGTCCAGTACCGACTGCCTCACGGATATGATTCAGCGTAAAAGTACGTCCATGATGTCTAGCTATAGAAGCTAGACAAGCAGCACCGCAATCTTCTTCACTGTATTGTAAAATATGAGCGTATTTCATAAAGAAATGCTTGTCTCTACGTCTCCTGTGTTTGAAATCAGTGAACACTCAACACTAACCCTTACTCCCTGACTCCCTCACTCCCAGCCTACGGCACGAAGCGCCCCGTAGGGACAAAGCTCGCCGGGGGGATACTCCCCCTGGCAGACTTTGGCGCTCTTGCAACGCGCTTCACTCCCTTATCGTTGCTGTATAGCCTGGAGCAACGATAGGAACATGTGAGCCAATGCAACACTACTAAACGTTGTGACTGTTTTAAGAACTGAGCTAGCGCTTCGTTATAATTTAGTAGCTAATTACTGCGGTAATATTTAATGACGAAGTAGCCTTCTGGTCATTTGCTTCTACGCTTCCATTGACGTCAGTAGAGTAGGTGCCGTCGGCCTGCTCAGTGCTAGCTGTAGCAGTAGCTGCTAGGGTAGCTTGGTTGCTGTAAGTGGTGGAATCTGTGCTCTTAGCGTAACCGCCGACAACGCTGGTTGCTTGAGATGCTGCAATTTCAGTGAAAAGTGGATTCATGACTTTTTTCCTTGAACTAATTATTGTGAATTGAATTGATTTGACTGATATCGAGATTGGGTGTGGTAAGATTATGCACTAGCATTGGATGCAAACCATTCTTGCCCATACCTTTTGTGTTGATTTCTCTGCTCCTATCGTTGCTGTATAGCCCCCAGCAACGATAGGAACATGTGAGCCAATGCAACACTACTAAACTTGTGACTGTTTTAAGAACTGAGCTAGCGCTTCGTTATAATTTAGTAGCTAATTACTGCGCTAATATTTAATGACGAGGTAGTCTTCTGGTCATCTGCTTCTACGGTTCCATTGATATCAGTAGAGTAGGTACCGTTGTCCACTTCTGTGCTAGCTGCAACAGTACCTCCAAGGGTAGCTTGGTTGCTGTAGCTGGTGGAATCTGTGCTTTTAGCGTAACCGCCGACAACGCTGGTTGCTTGAGATGCTGCAATTTCAGTGAAAAGTGGATTCATGACTTTTTTCCTTGAACTAATTAGTGTTAATTGAATTGATTTGAGTGAACGGGAGTTAGGGTGTGGTAAGATGATGCACAAGCATTGCATGCAAACCATTCTTGCCCACACCTTTTGTGTTGATTTCTCTGCTCCTATCGTTGCTGTATAGCCCCGAGCAACGATAGGAACTTGCATTGGCAATGCAACACTACTAAACTTGTCACTCTTTTAAGAACTGAGCTAGCGCTTCGTTATAATTTAGTAGCTAATTACTGCGCTAATATTTAATGACGAGGTAGTGTTCTGGTCATTTGCTTCTACGCTTCCATTGAGAGCAGTAGAGTAGGTGCCGGTGGGCACTTCTGTGCTAGCCGCAACAGTACCTCCTAGGGTAGCTTGGTTGCTGTAGCTGGTAGAATCTGTGCTTTTAGCGTAACCGCCGACAACGCTGGTTGCTTGAGATGCTGCAATTTCAGTGAAAAGTGGATTCATGACTTTTTTCCTTGAACTTAGTTGAGTTATCTGGAAACCGATGTCTTTGTTTCCGATACTGAAAATATAGCATTAAAAAATACTGCTTGAAAAGATGAAATACTTAAGTTGACGGAAACAACATGAACATTTGTACTAACGTAAGTAAGTATAAATAGTCTTTTTATTAGTTAAAAATTTTACTTTTACTTTGTCCGTTATATTACACTTATAAAATTTTTTTCTGTGTGCTAACGCTAGCATCAAGTCAGTGCAGTTTTTTACTGAGTATGTAATGATACTAAAAGCAGTACAAAGATGAAATGCTGAAGAGAATCGTAAGTTAGTAACAAAAATGACTGTAATATCATGGCTTGCAACTCAGAACTTTTATTACCTTGTCGTTTCGCCGACAATCATTTGTACGAAAAATTACCAGTAACTTAACTTTTCGCGATCGCCTCTTATGTCGTCGTAGAAGTCTAGGATTCAATGATTCAGCAGTTTTTGAAGCGACACACCTGTGATAAAGCTAGCAACAGCATTTGCCTACAGGATTTTTCCAGTGGCTACGGTGCCAAATCATGACTAGACCTCTCCAAAAATGGCTATGAAACCAATACCCCGCGCTTGCACTAAAAATCATTTTTGGAGAGGTCTACTGCGCAGTGTCATAGTCTCAACAAATGATATGATGGTGCGAAATAAAAAGAACAAAACATGAAGATAAATGTATCTCGTCAGAAACCGCGTGTCTTGACATGGCAAGCGGTTTTCTCAATGCTCATGTTTGTTTTCATGTACCTACCTATAGTGGTACTGGCGTTTTATAGTTTCAACCAGTCGCCCTACAGTGCACGTTGGCAAGGGTTGACTTTGGAATGGTATGGCAAGTTGTTTAGCGATCAGCGGATTTTATCGGCTTTAGAAAACAGTTTGATAGTAGCCTTTTGTGCAGTAGGGATTGCTGCAATACTAGGAACGTTGATGGCAGTGGGGTTGGCGCGTTATCAGTTCTTGGGTAAGAGTTTGTATCGCGGTGTTTCTTACTTACCATTGATTATTCCTGATATTGCGATCGCAGTAGCTACCCTAGTTTTTCTAGCAGCCTTTGCCATTCCCTTAAGCATCTGGACAATCGTTTGTGCTCATGTCGTCTTTTGTCTTGCCTATGTTTGTCTTGTTGTATCTTCTCAACTCACTCATTTAGATCCCCATTTAGAAGAAGCAGCACTGGATCTCGGAGCAACACCAGTGCAAGCCTTTATCAAAGTCTTGTTACCTCAGTTAATACCTGGTGTTGTCGCTGGTTGTTTACTAGCCTTTGTCCTCAGCTTAGACGACTTTCTCATTGCCAGTTTCACTGCTGGTAGTGGTTCCAACACTCTACCTATGGAAATTTTTAGCCGCATCAGAACAGGAGTTAAACCAGATATTAATGCTCTGAGTGTTATCTTGATTTTAGTCTCTGGGATTGTCGCTCTTATAGCTGAGTTAATTCGTGCGTCAGGACAAAGAAAGAATAGTCATTAGTCATTCGTCTATTAGTCATTGATCATGATCTTGATCTATTTTCCAAACGACTTGACAATATTAGGACTGTTATCATAATATTATTTTATATGATCGGAATCCTTGCGTGCATACATACTTATATTTATAAACTTCTAACTTAGAAACTTTTCACCCTACATAGGCAGATGCGCAGAACTTTTTTATCTGTGTGCTTGGTGTTGTGGGTGTGAGCAGACAGTCAGAAATGTTTGTGTAAAGATACATTTCTGTATTTGAACAGCTCAAGTTAGAGCCAACTTTGGACAAGATGCGATACATGGCTCACTATGCAAATTTGTCAAAATCCCAGTTGCTCCAATCCCTTCAACTCTGACAGCAATAGATTTTGCACCAGTTGTGGACAAAATAACTTTGGCTACTTCCTTAGAAACCGCTACCGTGTGTTGGAATTGTTAGGCGAGGGTGGGTTTAGCAGAACATATGCAACCGAAGACGTTGATAGACTAGATGCTCCATGCGTCATCAAACAGTTCTTCCCACAAATTCAGGGGACTTCAGAACGTACAAAAGCTGCACAATTGTTTAAGGAAGAAGCGAAGCGACTTTATGAACTGGGAGAAAATCACTGGCAAATTCCCAGATTACTTGCTTACTTTGAACAAGGTTCTAGTCTTTATCTGGTGCAAGAATTTATTCAAGGGCAAACTCTATTACAAGAACTCCAGCAACAACCTTTTAGTGAAGAAAAAATCCGAGATCTTTTAAAAGATTTATTACCTGTTCTCCAATTCATTCACGAGCGTAACGTTATTCATCGGGATATTAAACCAGAAAATATTATTCGCCGCCAAACTGATGGCAAACTCGTTTTAATTGACTTTGGTGGTGCGAAGCAGGTGACGCAAACCAGTTTATCAAGACAAGCTACAGTACTATATACAATCGGTTATGCACCTAGCGAGCAAATGGCTGGATTTGCTTGTCAGGCGAGCGATTTATACGCTTTAGGAGTCACTTGTGCGCGTCTTATGACTCAATGTTTGCCCATACAAAATCCCGATGGGGGACAGATTCAAGATACTCTTTACAACCCCATGAATGGTGAATGGTTATGGCGAGAGTATTTACAGGAAAAAGGGGTTACTATTGGCAATGACTTGAGGGCAATTCTGGATAAGTTGCTGAAACATTTGGCAAAAGATAGATATCAATCAGCAACAGAAGTTTTGCAAGAATTGAATGCAACAAAATTTTTTGCACAACCAATTGTGGCAATTCCTCAAGCAAAATCGTTACCATTTGAAAAACACAAAGTCACAACGCCAATTTCTGAAATAAAAGCTTCTTCAGAACTCGACTCCTTACAAACCTTTAATTTTGATGTGGTGACAGTAGACGCACAAGGTGATGAAATCAGCCGTGAGTGTCGAAATGGAAAGTTTTATGCAGAAAACTTGGGGAGCGAAGTGACGTTGGAAATGGTAGGAATTCCTGGCGATACTTTTATGATGGGTTCAAAAGACAATGAGGGGGATGGGGACGAACGTCCACAACACCAGGTGAATATCAAACCTTTTTTTATGGGCAAGTTTCCCGTCACCCAAGCACAATGGAAAGCAGTCGCAGCTTTACCTAAAGTCAAACAATCTTTAAATCCTTATCCATCAAAATTTAAAGGTGCAAATCGACCAGTTGAAAACGTTTCTTGGCACGAAGCAATAGAATTCTGTACCAGGCTATGTGCAAAAACTGGACGACAATATCGCTTACCCAGTGAAGCCGAATGGGAGTATGCTTGTCGTGCCCGAACAACGACATCCTTCCATTTTGGCGAAACAATTACGACTGAATTCGCAAACTGTAGTCAGGAGACTCAGACTTGGGAACAAAAACCCAAAAACCGAAAAGAAACAACACCTGTAGGTAGTTTTCAGGTGGCAAACGCCTTTGGCTTATACGATATGCATGGGTTAGTTTGGGAGTGGTGTGCTGATCCTTGGCACAAAAATTATGATGGCGCACCCACAGATGGATCTGTTTGGGAAGTTGGTGGCGACGATAATCGTCGCGTGCTTCGCGGTGGTTCTTGGAGTTTTAGTTCTGCGCTTTGCCGTAGCGCCAGTCGTAGCTGGAACGAACCGGATGGCGGATTGAGGATATGTGGCTTTCGAGTGGTGTCAAGTTGGTCTGTTTAGATTTGTTTGGGTGGTTTCCCTGTTCCCTGTTAAGCGTTCCCTGCTATAGTATGAAAAAATAAGGGCAGGTAAGATACCCACCCCAGAAAAGTTATTCTTTTACTACACAACGCCTTAAACTAATTTCAAATCTGGATACTCCGCGAGGACATCATCAGAGGTGAGGGTGTCACCTTCAGCTTGTGGAGTCCAAAGAACTTCGATCGCAAGCAGTTGCTCTCCAGGAATACTACCAAATTGACGTAGAGCTTGACGCAAATCGTCAGCGCTGTTAATGTCCCCTAGCTGGAGTTTACCCAAGGTTGCAGCTAGTAAAGTGACGATAATATATTCTCCAGGTCCTTCAGTGATCAGACGGGTTGGGTTGTCGAGTTCACCACCACCAGGTAAAGCATCTTTGGGAGCAGTTGCTTTGAGCTGGTTGTTCACATTAGAAAGAGTTTCTCCTGTGAATTTGCTGCGTTCTGCCAATGAGAAACGGTTGAATTGAGCTTCAGCTGCGTTTAAACGCGCTTGTTCGCTACCACCACCAGCGTAAACCCAATATTCCGGATGGCGTAGCAAAGCTAGGCTGGCTTCTTGCAGAATTTCTGCTCTACCTTCTGGGGAGTTCGTATCAGCAGTTTCTGCAATGTGGTTGAGTTCGGTTTGCAAATTACGGGCGCTACCTAACAAGCCAACTTGTAAACGAGTTACGGAAACAGAAGGGTTGCTGTTGTAGCTGACTTCGCTATTGTAACCTGCTTCACTGTCACCAGAAGCAACGCGACGGAAGCTTCGCACCAAAAAGTTAGCGATCGCAATAAAAATCAAAATGCTAAATAAACCGCCAAATCCTCCCCCAATACCCCAAAACGGAAGCAGGAAGGGAAAGCCAAAACCACCGCCAGGATAGGGAGCATAGTAACCCCCACCATAACCTCCACCTGGTGCGTAGGTGCGAGGAGAGGAGTAGGGACGGCTTGATGAGGGCATTCTGAAGGAACCACCGCCGATTCTACCCCCACTGGCGGCTAGCGCTCCATCGGTGTGACTAAATGCCAATGTAATAACAAGGCATAAGAGGAGCAGAGATTTTAAAAGGGGTTTAGTAGCTTGTTGTAGTTTTTTACGCATGACGACACAGTGGCTTGAAAAACAGTATTGGTTATCTTTTCTCCCTATGCTGGTTGGAGTTTTGTACTTGTTCAATAACGCCAGCCCGTAGCCTTAAACAGTCGTTGGCACTCTTTATGCCAGTACAGACTACATTTCCAATTTACCGTCTACCGTATTGCACGGGCAGCATGCTTTGGGCGGATTTCTGGAGTAGATAACCGTACCTGACAAGTTATTGAAGCTTCTAAATTCAATATTCACAAAGCCAGTTCCTTCTCTGTTGTACCAGAATTGCTCTGTGCACAAGTTTTTGTTTTTACTTTTTTTTCATTTTAAAAAATAATTTTCATAGCTTTTTCATAATTATTGAAAATTTGCAAATCAACCAAATACTTTGTATATTTTCTCACTATACTTGTCTTGAGAGTAAAGAGTATAAATAATTTTATTTTTTGAAAAACATAATTAACCAAAATAGCTTTTGGCATTTTGGCATAACATCTTGGGTGCTCTTCAGATATTATACTAAAAGTAGCTAGATTTCAAAGTCTTAATAGGAGCGATTTGACGTCTTTTAATTATCAGTATAAATTAGGATAAACTAAAAATATCGCTGTATCAAAAAGTAATGTAAAAAAGTATCAAACGTAAAATCTCATTACGTAAGACAAAAGCATGAACAAGCCGTGCCGCAGGCATAGAGGATACGCAGAAGATCAAAACATTTACATATTTCCATATTACGTACTTAGCAGGTGTAGAACTTATTTCATCTTCATATTTACTTTCACTTCTATTTAAAAAATTTATCAATTCGTATATACAAAAAACAGTATATATGATACAAATAAAATATTCATCATCAACAAACTTGAAATATATAGAAAAAGTTAGCGAATTCTTTTCGCCAAATTAAGCTTTATAAATATAAAAAAATGTTCATAATCAAATTAGATGTAAGAGTCATTTATCATTAGTCATTCAAAGTGATTCTTTAAATGAATAATGATAAATAACTATTTATCTGCTCTACCATGCAAGAAAAATGCCAGGTATTTGTTAGGTCAAATAAACCTGGAACAAAATCATCTGAATTTCTTCACTTTAGTTAAAAGTATGAAGAACAAAGGTTGCCAAACTTAATGTAAAAAATTATGCGATTTTAACGTTTAGTGATCATCTGATGGAAAACATTTCACGCATAAGAGCAACAATCCGAGATAAAACTATGTCAGACCCGGATATCCTAGTCATATCTCGTAGCTTCCAACCAAAAGAAGGTGGAATTGAAGAGTATATCTATAATCGTTGCTTACAAGACCCAGAACGAGTGATTGTTTTGACGGCTAGTTGTTCTGGAGATAAGCTATTTGATAAAGCGCAAAAGTTTCCAATCTATCGCTGGCCGATTTCTCGATACTGGCATAGTAGTTTTGTGGAGAGTATGCTGCAACCTTTCCTCAATTGTGTTTGCTCATTTGTGCTCGCCATAAAACTTTATTTTCGCTATCATTACCGTTATATTGAGTGGGGTCATGGCTACCATTTTCTTTCTCTTCTGCTGTTAAGTTATCTTCTACCCATCCGGTTTTTTATCTACTTACACGGAAAGGATATTCTTGGATTCTCAACTAACCCCATACTGCGTTTTCTATTTGAATGCACGTTAAAACGAGCGCAAGGGATTGTTTGTAACAGTTCCTATACTCAAGATTACCTCAGGATTCATTTCGATGTTGCGACACCAACTCATGTGATCAACCCTGCTGTGAGAGTAGAAAAATTTGGTGTTTCATCTTATCAAGAAAATCTGGATGATTTACGTGTCAAGGTGCGCAATGGATATAGCATTCCAGAAAAAGCAGTTGTGATTCTCTCAGTCGGACGGGTGCTAAAGCGTAAAGGTTTTGATCGCGTGATTGAGAATTTAACACTCCTACTAACTTTTGGGATGGACGTTCACTACATACTGTGTGGACAAGGTCCTTATGAGTCTGCACTGAAACATTTAGCCCGTCGTTTGCGGGTGCACAAGCGAGTTCATTTTGCTGGATATGTGCCTGACCAAGAATTAAGCGCATACTATGCAGCATCTGACATACTTGCAATGCTGACTCAGGGAGATGATAAAACCCCCAGAGTTGGGGGTTTAGGTATCGTCTGTTTAGAAGCAGGTTATTTTGGGAAACCTGTGATTGCTTCTGGCTTGGGGAGTGTAGTGGATACAGTTCATCACGAGGAAAATGGCATACTAGTGAATCCCAATTCCGGTTATGAAGTTTTTCATGCTTTCAAACGGTTGTGTCAAGACCAAAAGCTGCGTGAACAACTCGGTCGTAGAGGGAAACAATTAGTTCAATCCAAAACCTTACACCGCTCAATTTACATTCCTGAGTCTCGCTACGAGTGTTTGTCAACTTAACCACCACCAACTATGGTAACTATTTCCAAGCGATCGCCCTCTTGTACTTTTGTGTCTGACCAAAACTGACGGTGTAAAATTTCGCCGTTATACTCTACTGCTACCAAGCGAGGATTAAAACCCAGTTGCTGAAGTAAGTCCGGTAAAGGTGTTTGCGGTAAACTGCTACGAGTTTCCCCATTGACAAGTAGTGTAATATTATCAGACATAAGACATACCAAGTTCTGGTTTCATGCGACTTATCAGCTGTGAGAGGAAAAACTGTGTCACTAAGGTAGGTTGTTCGGCTTGCATCAGACTACGCACCACGGCGACACGGTTTGCTCCTGCATCGATCACCTCATTCACGTTATTTGGATCTATTCCCCCAATGGCAAACCAAGGTATTGAACAATTTTTAGCCGCATAGCTGACGTACTCTAAGCCAGCTGCTGCTTTCCCCTCTTTTGTTGGAGTTTCGTAAACCGGTCCCACGCCAACATAATCTGCACCTTCAGCGATCGCTGCTTGCATTTCTGCCGCTTTTGTGGTAGACCTACCTATCAAACGGTGAGGACCGAGTAATTCTCGGGCGATCGCAATAGGCAAATCTTGTTGTCCTAAATGTACCCCATCAGCATCTACCGCTAGAGCTAAATCTAAGCGATCATTGACAAGAAAAATAGCACCGTAATCGTGGCATAGTTGCCGCAGCTTTTTCGCTTGTTGTAAGCGCACAGTATCATCGGCTGTTTTGTCGCGATACTGTACGAGTGTTAATCCTCCTTTAAGGGCAGCTTCGACAGTTTCCAGCAACTTATCACCAGGGGAGGTGACAAGATAAAGACGCGATCGCAACAGCAGTTGCTGTCGATGACGTCCCATCAAAGTACTTTCCAAGGTATAAATGCGATAACGCATTTGCTTACAAGCTTTGCCCATGTTTGGGTTGTAAAGCTTACTGTATTCTTCCAACACCCGCAGGGCTTCTTGCACTCGGCAGAAGTTAGCTTGCAACAAAGATTTGATGCTCGTACGTTGCTCTTCTTGAGGATGAGTTAAGTCAGTTCCAGGATCTCCAGGCGTATTTCGCGCCGCCCGCAGTTCAGCAGTATGCCAATGAGCTATTTCTTGTCGCTCTTTTTTGCATTGGGCAGCCAATTGGGCGTTGTTCAACCCAAAGCGACACCATTCCTCAATAATTCGCAAACCTTCACGAGCGCGATCTAAATTTGCATCTAAAATGCGGTAAACAACTTGCTGTATTTGCTCTGTTTGGCTGTATGGCTCGACCATTACAACAACCCCGTTAGTGCTCTTATCGTAACAGTCAGCCTCTTTCATATTGGCAATGTGCTCCGCATCTCTATTGATTCTTAACTAACTTAAATGTGTATCAAAAAGATCGAAGTAGTCAATATGTGAGTAACTTTATCGACTTGATCTACGACATCTACAAAAGTATCAAAAGTTTTTTGGTTGAAGGAGTGCCGTAAAAGTGATTCACCCCCACGTTTTTTCTAAATCTTATATCGTAAACAACCTGCTAGGAACGCGAGTCGCCAAGGATGACAAACCATATTTTTTCCTCAATCAAATAATATTATCGGTGTTTCGTTTCTTAGTTTTGTGTTTCACAACTGGCATGGGAATGGCATACATGGCAATGCTTGGCGCAAACCTTGATGTTGCCATTGCTCAAATACCCAGAACAACAGATGGGAAACAACTGGATGTCAAAACAATCTCTCAGGTTAACACCCTTTTTGTCAACCCAAGTGTTGGAGATGACAAGGTAAACAATGGCAGTGAAGGTACTCCTTTTAAAACTATCAGCAAAGCGCTACGAATTGCTGGTCCCAATACAGTCATTATGCTGTCAAGCGGTACTTACACTGCTGAAACTGGAGAGAGTTTTCCTTTGATACTCAAACCAAACATTTCTATTCAAGGGGACTCTGGCAGTAAAGGTCGTGGTATTGTGATCAAAGGAGGAGATACTTACCTTAGTCGCACCTTTGGTGGTAAAAACGTCACGATTGTTGGCGCGAACCAATCTAAGTTGACTGGCGTAACAATCACCAATCCTAACTCTCGTGGTTACGGTTTATGGATTGAATACAGTAATCCAGTAATTGTGGAAAATACCTTTACTGGTAGTACCCAAGATGGAATTGCAGTGACTGGTAACAGTACCCCTAACATTCGCAATAATTTCTTTTATCAAAATGGAGCGAATGGAATCACCCTCTCTGGAAATTCCCAAGCCGAGGTGCGGGAAAATTTGTTTCAACAAACGGGCTTTGGTGTTAATATTACCGAAAATGCTCAGCCAATCGTAGTTAGTAATTCTATTCAAGACAACAGAAGTGGCATTGTAGTACAAGCCAATGCTCGCCCAATACTACGAAACAATCTCATTCAAGGTAGCAAAGAAGATGGGTTGGTAGCGATTTCTCAAGCTATGCCCAATTTAGGCACCGCCTCTGAACCAGGTGGTAATCAATTTCGCAACAATGCTCGTTACGACATTAACGCCAGCGCCGCCAAGCAAATCTTTCCTGTTTTTGGCAACAACCTTGCCAACAACCGCATCAATGGCAAGGTAGACTTGACTGGAACAACAGCAGTTGCAGACGCAGGAATGGGGACAACATTGGCGCGTGGGAACTCTCCTGCAAACCTGAGTCCCTCACCCCGTCTTCCTCTGCCCACATCTTCTAACAATGTTTCAGCAGGATTGAACAATCAACTACAACCATTAACACCTGCTAATTCTCCACTTTCTGCAACTGCAACCAATCAACAACAGCTTTATGCTCAAAATTCTGGCTTGCCAACTCCTAATAGCTTAACAAGGTATGGCGGACAATCTCCAACTAGGACACTACCACCCCGGCAAGGTGCCCCAACAAGAGGAATTCAACCATTAGCAAATACATCTAATACATCACGACAAGCAAATTACGTACGCATTTCTCCTGGAAGCGTAGAATTCACCGCACCCCAAACAGCAAGTAACACTGTTGATGCAGGGATACAGGAAAGTCGGGATGCGAGGAATTTACCACAGATGACTGCGCCTTCTCCCCTTCCCCCATCTGGGCGTCAACTACCACAAGTCAATGCAACTTCCTCTAACCAAGTCGCACTAGCACCCGTACAAGGAGTGCAGACTCAAGGAGAGTCTGGATTGCCAAGACTAGAAGCTGCGCCTGTCGGTGAAGCAGCTCTTTTGCCCGTTCCCAATACCAATATCCCTTTGGGCAATACTAGTAATATGCGAAAAGTGGCAGTACCTCAAAGATCTTCAACAACAGCGTATGTTGACAGTTCATCCCCATCGCCTAGGGGAGAAAGTCAAATGAATTTACGTTACCGAGTTGTGGTGGAAGTCCAAAATGAAAAAGAGCAAGAGTTAGTCAAATTCCTTGCTCCTAATGCTTTTCCCACTGTCTGGCGCGGTAAGGGAGTGATGCAAATTGGTGTCTTCAACACCCGCAATAACGCAGATAGCATGATTAAAATACTGAATAATAATGGTTTGAAAGCTGTGGTTGAGCCGGTGAATTGAATCAGTTATCAGTAAACAGTTATCAGTTATCAGTAAACAGTTCACTGTTTACTGGTAACTGTTGAACATTTTGCTTCTGGGTTGATGGAGGAAGTTTCTCTCTCCATACATTTAATACTTCCCTCATCCCTTGGCAAATCTAATCGCTTACCGTAATTAATGGGTCTAAAGCCCCGTCCTTCTAGGACGGCTTTTTATTAATTAGTTCATCAAGGTAATCTCTAAGTTGGTCTTGCCAGTCGGGGACATCTTTAAGCGCTTCTTTCTGCCCAACTCGACCTTTGAAACATATAGGAGATTTGTCCAAGGCAATCTCGTTTTCTGGTTTCCATCTATATTCATGATTTTTCCGGAAAGGCATGGCAGTATTTTTTGGATAGTGGTATACTGCAATATATAGCATATTAAGAAGGAAGATGAAAGCCAGATACCAATTCCGTTTCTACCCAACCGACCAACAACGAGTGAGCCTGTCTCAGTTGTTTGGTTGTGTAAGGGTGGTGTGGAATGACGCTCTGGCACTTTGCAAACAATCGGAAAAGCTGCCAAGTAACAACGACCTTCAAAAATTAGTACTTACTCAAGCCAAGAAAACGGAGCGCCGTGGATGGTTAGCAGATGTTTCGAGTACAGCATTGCAACAATCGGTTGCAGATCTAGGGGTCGCTTACAAAAACTTTTTTAATTCGCTCAAAGGTAAACGGAAAGGGACGGCAGTCGCTACAACGGGGGGAACCCCCGCAACGCGCTGCCTCAAGAAAGTCGGCAGTCCTAAATTCAAAAAACGTACAAATCAGCAATCAGCAAGATTGACAATCAGTGGCTTTTCAATCAAAGGAGATGAGGTTTACCTAGCCAAAATTGGAAACATTAAGCCAATTTGGTCGAGACACTTGCCGTCAGCGCCAAGTTCAGTCACTGTAATCAAGGACTGTGCTAATCGTTATTTTCTTAGCTTCGTAGTAGAAGTTCAATCAGTCGATATCGAGGCTAAAAACCAAAGCATTGGTATTGATTTGGGGATAAAAACTTTTGCAGTGATGAGCAATGGTGAAAAAGCTACCAGTCCCAATTACTCAAAGTTAGACAAGAGAATACGTCGCAAACAGCGCAAACTAGCACGCCAGCAAAAAGACTCGAAACGTAGAAACAAAACCAGAATTCAAATAGCCAAGTTGCACAATCGGTTAGCCGATACCCGAAAAGATTTCTTGCACAAGCTATCGACCAAAGTGGTCAGTGAAAACGAAACTATTGTTTTGGAAGATTTGAATGTCTCAGGAATGGTTAAGAACCGCAAACTAGCACGAGTGATTAGTTTGCAAGGTTGGCGTGAATTTCGGACATTTTGCGAAGCAAAATCCGAGAAGCTGGGCAGAACGTTCCGTGTCATCAGTCGCTGGGAACCAACTAGTCAAATTTGTTTTGATTGTGGCTTTAAGTGGGGCAAGCTTGATTTAAAAGTGCGTTCCATTCTTTGCCTAAACTGTGGAGTTGAGCAAGACAGAGATGAAAACGCAGCTAAAAATATAGTAAAAGTCGGGATAGGGCATTGCCACGACTCTAAATGGACGCACAGAGAAGGTAAGACTGGCTTGCCAGCACATCTCAACGAAGCGTCAAGAATCACCGACCCTTTAGGGCGGTGAGTATGTCAAGTTCATAAGTACAATCAAATTCTGTGAGAATGTCTGCTAGCGCTAATGGTAATTCAAAATATTTGCTAAATGTATCATTAGTACCAGGCTGGAGGATACGTGGAGGATTCATATAATTTTATATAATTTTAAACATACGTGGGAGTGTTACTAATAGCTATAATCATCTCCTATCCTATTTCTTGTGACATAAAACTGTGTGAACGTCTCGGGAGTAGTTTTCCAGAAAGCTGCAGCTTTTCGTTAGAAATTGCTTTGAGTTTTGATGTAAATGACTCTGAACCTGCGCTTGTTTGCGGGGTGAATTGCTCAATTGGGGGATTATTGGTAGCCCCAGGAAGAAAGTTATCTTGATCATTTTGGTTAGCAGATGCGGATCTGGGGGTTTCTATAGAGGAGGTTTTCGCCTGATCCGGTTCTCTGCGTTGAGATGACTGCTGTTGGGGTGAGATGGGGTGTGGTGGTGATTTTCCTGTATCCCCGTGTTCTGATGTCTGCAAGTCTCGGGACGCTTTCTTCAAGGGAAGCCATTTGGGTGTTCCAGTGTCCACAGTTGAGGGGGCTGGCGGGTGAAATTCCTCTAGGGAAGTTTCCTCAACAGCTGTTGTTGTTTCTACAAAAGATGAGGAAATTGGGGGAAGTGCCGTTAGGCTTTGTGGAAATTTGCTGCAAATCAAGCGCTCAAATTCCATGTTAAAATGAAAAATCGCTTGTCCACGTCGCTGCCAACACGCTAATATTTGCTGCACTGAAACAGCTTTGTAGCGCCCTTGATAAAGTGCTTCAATCACTGCCATGTGTAGCCAGTTGCCTGGGTATTGCTTTTGCCAAAGACCCACTATCTCACTGGCGTTATAACCACCAAGGTCGAAACTATAATGAGTTAGCAGGGCTATTGCCAAGTCAGCAGATGTGTCCGGGTTTGGTGTGAACATCTGACTCTCGGCTTCAGGCAGGTACACATCTTGCTCCCATCCCATACAGCCTATGTTGTTTTGATGATCTATAGTTTTTTTGGTCAGTGCTTCCAAGTATAGAGGGGAAGTGGTGTTCATTTTACTTTTGATATCAAGAATGGGAAAAGATATAGGGTGAATTAATGCTGGGAGTTTGCCTCACCACCACTAATGCTTGATAAACCATAGCAGCCACTTCCCCTCGTGTCGCCTCTCGATTTGGGTGGAATTGTTTAGAATCGGGATAATTCACAACAATTTTGTTTTGGGTGGCAGTAGCAACTGCTGAACGAGCATAGCTAGGAATTATGTTATGATCGCTCAAGCCAAGTAAGCTGTTGTTATCAGCGGCTTTGAGACCAAGTCCATTGACCAAAGAGACAATTACTTGTAATCGGAGAACATTTTGCTCAGGGCGGAAGGTGCGATCGCGAAATCCACCAACAAAGCCCGCCTGCGCAGCAATTTTGATGGCATTATACGCCCAAAAATCCTTGGGCACATCCGTAAACTCAGTTGCAGGATGTTTGGCAGTTGGGTTAAAGCAAACCGCAACTAAAGCCGCATACTGGGCGCGAGTGATTGGTTTATCTGGTTCAAAAGTCTCATGGGCAAAACCGTGAGTCAAACCCATCTTGAGCAATGCTTGGATAAATCCTGCTGCCCAGTGTGTCATAACCTCCGTGTCGGAGGCAATCTCCACGTTAGGATTGACAATATAGGGAGAAGAAATTGGCTTTTGCTTCCCACTAGCCACTAATGCCTGATAGATGCAAGCTGCCACCTCAGCGCGGGTGATGTCCCTGAGTGGTTCTAATAGTTTTATCTGAGGATAATTGACTATCAATAAATTTTCAGTCGCAACCGCTACCGCTTTTGTGGCAGCACTAGGAATTTGGGCGCTATCGCCAAACACACCTAAAATATTTGGATTGCCCCCACTTAGTTTGAGTCCATTCACCAGAGAGACTATTGTTTGAATCCTTGTTAAATTTTGCATTGGTCGAAACGTCCCATCCGGAAATGCACTGATAAACTCCATACTAGCAGCACGTTCAATAGCTGACGATGCCCAAAAACTTCGTTTGACATCTGTAAATTTGCGTATTTTTTTTCCGGAAGGTAGCTGAAAGCTCCTAGCAATAACATCGGCATACTCAGCACGAGTGATAGGCGCTTCAGGTCGAAAAGTGCCATCAGGAAAGCCGTTCATCAAATTATTTTTATGTAAAGCTTCTACAAAGGCCATTGCCCAATGCCCAGCCATGTCAGAAAAATCTGTGTTAACTGATACTGGAACAATATCCTCTGTTGGATTAATAAACTCTATGATTCCCTTAACTTTGGTATAGTTTAAATTGTTACTAACAGATAGTAAGTGGGCAGAGGTTGCATTTTCGATATCAAACTGTCCGTTATCACGGAAAATATTACCACCGGGGTTTTGAGGATTACCCAGGTCGGGAGCGGCATTCCCATTCACCAACAATCCAGTTTGAATGTTGTTTTCGATCAGATTATTTCGCAGGATAGGACGAGCATCTCGCGAAAGGGCGATCGCATTTCTATTCTCTATAAAGGTGTTTTTAAGAACATTACATTCAACATAATCACTGATAGCTATTCCCAAAAGATTTTTTTGGAAAAAATTGTTTAACACTTCTCCTTTGCTATCACCTGCCATAACCAACCCACTGACACCATTTTCCAGAAATACATTCTCCTGAATCAGTGGTTTGGCACTACCACTGACAAACACAGCTTCCCGACCGCATTTGGTAAAAGTATTATTAGCCAAAATTGGGGAAGTGGATTCAATCCATACACCAGTCCCTTTTTTTGTAGGATTTACAACAGTGACGCCCATCAATTGAGCATAATTTAGTAATACCAGCGTAATATTTTGTATCCCAAAACTTTCGCTTTCATACTTTCCACTGCCGGAAATCACAATTCCTTGACCTTTGGTTGCTTCATGACCGATCAGCATCACACCCACTGGAATGATGAGTGGAAATATTTCACCACTCGCAGTGTTGTAAGTTCCACAGGCAAGCTGAATGACTTTGGGTGTTGTGGTTACCTTCAGGGCACGGGTAATTGTTTTATAAGGATTTAACCGTGTCCCAGCATTGGCATCATTGCCAATTGTAGGGTTGACATAAATTGTAAGTGTGGCAACGACGGTAGAGTTGACCATTTAGTGACTAATAAACAAATTTTGAATCATCACAATCATAAATAACTCTACAACTGCGTTTACACAAGCACACCTATGTAACTTTTTTACGTTTATTGAGGTTTTGATCCCCGTTGGGGGAAGAGGTTATCAAAAACGCTGAGATCTTGCACCATTCTCAAGAACGCAACCTCGTCCGCCTGGGAATCAATTCCCAGGCTCACAGTTCAAGTCTACTAAAGTAGACTCAAAAGCTTATGCAGTCGTCTTTAGACGACTTTTACTATGAGCAGGCGGGTTTAAACCCTAGGCGGTTGTTGGCACAAGTGCAAGATCTCAGTTTGAGTGGTGAGTTTTAACAATGGAATTAGCGGCATAAGTCGTTTTCATCCCCTGACGGGGAATAAGCATTGTAAAGCACACGTCAGATTGTCGAAGAAATGAGTGCTCTTACGTTTCCATCCCTTTGCAGGGAAAGGGTTCTGTAAAGGAGGATTGGGGGTACCAAGTGGGCGCCGTCTATCTTCTAGGGAAAGAGTTTCCATCCCTTTGCAGGGAAAGGGTTCTGTAAAGAATTCTTCAAGATAAACTTGGAATGGACACCGTCGAGTTTCCATCCCTTTGCAGGGAAAGGGTTCTGTAAAGCTGAAAAGTGAAAATTCCTTCTGTTTTCAAAACGTTTCCATCCCTTTGCAGGGAAAGGGTTCTGTAAAGAGAAATCCAGGTTGGCCCTGGCGACAACACCGCAAGTTTCCATCCCTTTGCAGGGAAAGGGTTCTGTAAAGAATTTTAGGTTTGACTGCTCAATCGTTCACAGTTAAAGTTTCCATCCCTTTGCAGGGAAAGGGTTCTGTAAAGCAGTTATGATACCAGGAGTAGGCTTAGCTACTACAGTTTCCATCCCTTTGCAGGGAAAGGGTTCTGTAAAGTCTTTCTAGTGAACACGTTTACGTCGTTGCTCATGGCTGGTTTCCATCCCTTTGCAGGGAAAGGGTTCTGTAAAGAATACAGTGGAGATAACGGAGAAGGGTTATATTCAAACGTTTCCATCCCTTTGCAGGGAAAGGGTTCTGTAAAGAAGATAAAGTCCAGGCTATGGCTTGGATATCTAAAAATGTTTCCATCCCTTTGCAGGGAAAGGGTTCTGTAAAGAGTTCACTTGTAGAAGCCTTACTGGGAGAGAGTTTGAGACCCCCAAATCGACACCACTTTTTTAAATGTCAATAAGGGCAAGATTCTTCTCAATAAAACTCTCATTTCGTAAGCTGGAAACCTTGCTACAAGCGCAATCGACACCACTCAACGAAGTTATGCGGTTTTCAAGGATCGGAGGAGTGGTGTCGATAAAATTTCAACCCACTCCCTAAAAATAAAATGTCTCACCTATAATTGTCAAGTTTTTGACCGACTCCACACCCAAAGATGCAGTAGCTCCTCAGTACTCAACGCTCAGAACTGTTTTGTTGTTTTATCATGGTTTGATGAATTACCATTTGCACGTAGCTAAAACGGATGATTTCAGTTGAACATCTGAGTAAAACATACGGTTCTACCTCAGCAATTACTGATGTTACTTTCGACGTCGAACCAGGGGAGATTTTGGGGTTTTTGGGACCAAATGGTGCTGGCAAAACCACAACCATGCGAATTTTGGCTGGTTATTTGCCTGCGACGAGTGGAACTGCGCGGATTGCTGGCTTTGATGTCCATGACAATTCTCTGTTGGTGCGGCAACGGATTGGTTACTTACCAGAGACGCCGCCGTTGTATCCAGAGATGACGGTGGAGGGATTTTTGTATTTTGTGGCGCGGATTAAGGGAGTTTCGGCGGGCGATCGCGCCACCAAAATCACAGCCGCAATCGAACGCTGCAATTTACAAGAAAAACGTCACGTCATTATTCGCAAACTTTCCAAAGGATATCGTCAGAGAGTCGGCATTGCTCAAGCAATTGTCCACGATCCACCAGCCATCATTTTAGATGAACCCACAGTCGGACTCGACCCCCGGCAAATCATTGAGGTGCGAAATTTAATTAAAAGTCTTGCGGGAAGCCACACAATCATTATCTCTACTCACATTTTGCCAGAAGTGAGCATGACTTGTAGCCGTGTCGCAATCATCAACGGTGGGAAGGTTGTCGCAACAGATACACCCGACAATCTCATGAACCAATTGACAAAAGGTTCCGGATATGAAATAGAAATTGAAGGAGAAGCGGCTCTCGCCAAACAAGTCCTGCAAAATGTAGCAGGGGTAAACTTTGTCGAATCAATTTCTGCGGTGGGAATGCACAGTCATACCTCCTTAAAGGAAAACCAAGCATACCTGCGGGTGATATCACAACCAGGAACAGAACCAGGAAAAGATATTGCAGCAGCATTGATCGGAACAGGATTCGGTTTACTAGAAATGCGGCGTGTTAACGCTACTCTAGAAGATGTATTTTTACAACTAACTACAGAAGAAAAAATTTTGGAGACTGAGACAGAAATCGCAGAGGCAAAAGAAGGAGAAGCAGCCTAAATGGGTGTCGTACTGGGTAATATTATTGCCATTTACCGCCGAGAGTTACAGAGTTATTTTGTATCACCTTTGGCATATGCAATTGCTGGTGTCTTTTGGCTTCTATCTGGGTTATTCTTCGTGCTTATTTTGATGGGCCCAGAAGGCATTCTACAAACAGTCACTGCATTAGATTTACAAGGACAACAATTTGGAGTGCCTGTTCCACCAATAGATGTTCCTTACGAACTTGTCAGGGCATTTTTGGATCGAATGGGATGGCTATTGTTGTTTGTGTTGCCAATTCTTTCTATGGGACTTTATGCCGAAGAACGCAAGCGCGGCACTTTAGAACTTCTCGCCACATCACCACTGACAAACTGGGCGGTAGCTGTTGGTAAATTATTAGGAGTTTTGACATTTTTCATCACAATGGTAGTGCCGATCATGGGAATAGAAACCATTGCTTTGAGTGCGTCAAGTCCACCAATGCCACCAGCCATACCGTTACTAGGACATTTAGGACTCATCTTACTAGCAGCAGCAATTTTATCTTTGGGAATGTTCATTTCTTCTTTGACAGATAGTACAATTCTGTCTGCAGTTTTCACATTTGCATTAATGTTATTACTCTTGTTCGTTGATTTAATTGCCAAAAATATTGGTGGTTCTATGGGAGACGCACTAGGACATCTATCATTGCTGAAACATTACAACACCTTAGTACAAGGTATATTCGATACGAGCAGCCTGATTTTATTTGCCAGTTACATTCTTCTCGGCATCTTTCTTACGGCTCAATCAATTGATGCATTGCGTTTTCAACGTTCATAGGGAGGAAGAGGGAACAGTTCCCCTCTTACACAACAAAAAAAATGAAACTTCTCGCTAAAAAGAAACCTTTAAAAATTTTATTTTGGTTTGGTCCGTTCCTCCTTGCTGCAGGCTTAACATCTGGATTCGTATCCCAGAATTGGGGACCAATTCAACTCACATTGATAATTTTGGGAACACTCATCATTGTATTGTGGCTGATATGGCAAAACAAGCAGAATAACTGGTTGGGACAACGTTCTACCCAAGCTAGTACTAATGCTTTGATTGCGACTTTGGCAGTTTTAGCGATTTTAGGATTGATTAATTTTTTAGGAACTCGCTACGATACACGAGTTGACTTGACAGAAACTAAGTTGTTTACCCTTGCACCCCAGTCACGGGAATTGGTACGCAACTTACAAGTACCAGCAAAAATATTGCTGTTTGACGTTAATCAAGACCCCGTAGACAGGGACTTACTAGAAAATTATCGTCGGCAAAGCTCTAAGTTTAGTTTTGAGTATATAGATCCACAAGCAAGACCAGGATTAGCACGTAAGTTTGGTGTCAAAGACTATGGAGAAGTTTACTTGGAATTTGGCGATAAACGGCAATTAGTTCAGGTAGTAGGTCCGCAGCAACGTTTATCAGAAGTAAAATTAACAAATAGTCTGCAACAAATCAGCAGTATAAGCTCTGCTAAAGTTTACCTCCTCCAAGGTCACGGCGAACACGAACTTTCTGGTAAAGGCGAAGGAGTTATATCGCAAGCGGTTAAAGCATTAAATGATAAAGGTTACACCACTTCAGCTTTGAATCTGGTAGAAAAGTCTAGTATTCCTCAAGATGCTAATGTTGTAGTCGTTGCAGGTCCGAAGCGATCGCTATTTGAGAACGAAGTCAAAGCACTACAGGACTACCTGAATCGAGGTGGAAATGTAATGCTGATGATTGATCCAGATACAGACCCCAAACTCGAAAGCTTGCTTGCCCAGTGGGGTGTAAAATTAGATAACCGTTTGGCAGTTGATGTTTCTGCAAGTGTTGGACTTGGTCCTGCAGCACCTTTGGTAACTCAATATGGAAAACACCCGATTACCAAAGATTTTGGCAACGGTATCTCTTTTTATCCCTTAGCACGACCGATTGACACAAATCCAGTACCTGGTATTCAGGCGACTCCCTTGTTACTCACCAAAGCTTATCCTAATAGCTGGGCAGAAAGTGACCAGCAAAGTGAGAACTTGAAATTTAATCCTGAGAGCGATCGCAAAGGTCCACTAACATTAGGCGTAGCATTAACAAGGAAACTATCAGCAAAATCTGAAGCTACATCTAACTCTACCCCCACACCGACACCAACTGCAACACCTCAAACCCAAGCCAGCCCGACTCAGCGCGCCACACCCACAACTGCTGCAACACCAGCCAGCCCAACTCAGCGCGCCACACCCACAACTGCAGCGACTCCAGCCAGCCCGACTCAGCGCGCCAAACCGATAGCTGCTGCTACACCTCAAACATCAGCCAGCCCGACTCAGCGCGCCAAACCCACAACCCCAGCGACTCCAGCCAGCCCGACTCCCACGACTACACCAACAGCAACTGCAACTCCAGCCAGCCCGACTCCCTCATCAACCTCGGGTGAGTCACGAATGGTGGTGTTAGGAAATTCAGATTTTATCATCAATGGCTTGTTCGACAAGCAACTCAATGGAGACGTGTTTCTCAACTCAGTCACTTGGCTAAGTCAGCAGGATCAACAACCGCTTTCAATTAGTCCAAAAGAAGTAATAAACCGTCGCATCAACCTAACAGGAGTACAAGCCCTGCTTTTAGAGTTATCATCTCTGGTGATTTTACCTCTGATCGGGCTAGTGGTGGCAGCTATTTTCTGGTGGATACGAAGATGAAATTACAGCGAACAACTTTAATTCTGATACTGCTAGCGCTTGGTTTAGGTGGTTTTGTCTACTTCCATGAAATAAAGAATGCACCTGAACCAAAGGAAGTCAAGCAGCAGCAAAAAATCTTCTCTTTCAAAGAGGATGACGTGCAGTCTTTGACACTCAAAACTCAAAATCAGACTTTAAATCTGGAACGTACTGACAAGTCTGAAGAACCCAAGTGGATGATGAAATCTCCTGAAGTCGCTCCAGCAAGTAGTGCTATTGTAGGTTATTTGATGAATTTGCTAGTGGAGGGAAAGAGCGATCGCATTGTATCCATCTCACCCAACCAGCTTGCAGAATTCGGCTTAGATCAGCCTCAAACAACTATCGATATCAAACTAAAAAATCAGAAAACACATCAGTTAATTTTGGGTAAGCCTGACTTTAACCGCCGTTTCCTGTATGCTCAAATTGATCCTCAGAACAAACCAGGTGGCAATAATGATGTGCTATTAGTATCTACGGATTTTGAAAATGCAGTTAATCGAGAACTATCAGAGTGGAAACAACCTATAGATGATGGCAAAAAACCCACTCCCAATACTGAGAAACCTATAGATGATGGAAAAAAGCCCACTCCCAATACTGCTAAACCCATAGATGATGGAAAAAAGCCCACTCCCAATACTGCTAAACCCATAGATGATGGAAAAAAACCCACTCCCAGTATTGAGAAATCTACAGATGATGGAAAAAAACCCACTCCTAGTAGTGAGACATCTATAGATAATGGAAAAAAACCCACTCCCAATACTGATAAACCAACTCCAGCAAACAGCCAATAACAGCTTTTTTTATTTGAGGTGATGGTATAGTTTGTTTTCAACAAACTTCACTCGTCATAACTGCCAGGTTCAGATACGTTTATCAGTAAATCGATGATATTTTTGTGCTTTTTATGGAACTTCAGTAATTCCAAGTAAGCTAAAGGAACAATGATTGGCCACAAGATAGTAGCTACAACCAAAACGATAGTAGAATAGAAGCGCTGCTGTGAATCCATGTCTTCATCTGCTAAAAAAAATACCACCCATTGATTAAAAAAACAGGAAGCCATGATTAAATAGACTATAATTACAAGGTAAGTAATAAGCATTGGTGTCATGATAATATAGTTTTAAATAAAACCAAGTACAGTAGAGATCTTGCCTCACGTTTATAACAAGACCTTAGTTAAGGTATATCATGTATATGTTTTTTTTATTGTTTCGTATAACGTATACTTTCAAGTAGGACTCAACTCTATTCTAAACAAAACAAAAAAGAGAAGTTATTCACTTTCCATAAAACCTGCTATCAAATTATAAAGTTCTCTTACATTAATAATGTATATAAAATTCTTTTTTCAAGAGTAATTCTACTGAAAAGACCGCTTCCAAGAACTTGCTAGTCTTTAGAATGTGTTCATGATAAGTCCAACCGCAACACTACTTATTTCCTGTCCCGATCAAAGAGGATTGGTCGCAAAAATTGCCAACTTCATCTATGCTAATGGTGGTAATATTATCCAGGCGGATCAGCATACAGACTTTACAGCAGGGTTATTTCTCACTCGTATTGAGTGGCAGTTAGATGGGTTTAATTTGCCGCGTGACTTAATTGCACCAGCATTCAATGCCATTGCTCAACCACTGCAAGCTAAATGGGAATTGCACTTTTCTGATACTGTCCAGCGGATTGCGATTTGGGTGAGTCGTCAAGATCATTGTTTATTTGATTTAATTTGGCGACAACGTGCAAAAGAATTTGCTGCACAGATACCTGTCATTATCAGTAATCATCCTGATTTAAAAGTAGTAGCAGAACAGTTTGATATCGACTATCACCACATCCCCATCATCAAGGAAAACAAACAGGAACAGGAAGCCAAGCAATTAGAATTACTACAGCAGTACAAAATAGATTTAGTTGTCTTAGCAAAATATATGCAAATTGTTAGTGGAGAATTTATCGTCAAATTTCCACAAATTATTAATATTCATCATTCATTTTTACCAGCTTTTGTTGGAGCAAATCCCTATCACAAAGCTTTTGAAAGAGGTGTAAAAATTATCGGTGCAACCTCTCATTATGTGACTGATCATTTAGATGCAGGACCAATTATTGAGCAAGATGTGGTACGAGTAAGTCACCGTGATGAAGTTGAGGATTTGATTAGAAAAGGAAAGGATTTGGAGCGAGTTGTTTTAGCAAGAGCAGTGCGTCTACATTTACAGAATCGTGTATTAGTGTATGGTAATAAAACAGTCGTGTTTGAATGAGTAAAGCAGCCATCGCACTTCTTTTTGAGTTGTAAGAATTATTGAACCGCTAAAACGAGACTGCTATATTGCTTATTTCAGACAACCTCAAAGTTTCCAAGTGTGCAAACTGCCTCTTCAGATTTTAGCTTGTGGGTTTATCTTCTATTTTGTTGTTGTTAACAACTTTAACGTGTTCAAAAAAGTTAGACATCCAAGGTAAAACCACAAGAATTATGCCTAAGACTATCAGAAATAAAGAGATTCCAAAGATTTGGTCACGAGGAATTTCGAGAACACCGCGTAAAATAACTTCTCGCAAAGCAGAAACAATAGTAATTTCTACTGCTGCAACTACGGATATTCGTTGGTCTTGTAAGTAATCAATTAATAGTCTAAATAATTCTACCAGAATCAAAATAAACAGAATATCAGATGTAACTTGCCGTAAATCTAGTGGATGCAAAAAAGAGAAGAACATATCTCCCAATCGTAAAAGCATCACACAGAACAAACCAAGACAAAGAGAGATGACAATAAAGTCTTGAAAAATCTCTAGATTACGTACGATGGTATCTCTTTGGAACCAACTCTTTAATCCTATCATTATCCGTTTTGGCATGGTATCTCCGGACATTCTAGATTCGTCCAGCCCTATGATAAACAATTCAAAATTGAAAATATGCTCTATGTCTTACAGAACTTTATAAATAACCTTTAATATCAACTGTGCTTAATTACTTATATTTCCTGCGTAACCTGATCCCAATCCCCTGCGATCTCGCCCAGAGGGTGCTGCAGACTAGTAAGGTTCTTGGTTTTTTATAAGTATTGATCCCAATATCATATGATATAGGACTCCTATTTGATTTTAGAAAAAAACTCAGTATACCTTCATTGCTTTTTCCCTGTTAAGCGTTAAGCGTTCCCTGTTAAGCGCCCTGACGAGTTGTTCACCAAATCAAACCGAATTCCTATAGGTAGTATTTTCTGTTGAGTTCATATCATAATTAAAAAAGAGTTAAGAAACATGAAGCTGGACTGTCTTTAATATGAGCAAAATATCTCTAAACTTAATAGCAATATCTATCTTTATCATGACGATGTCTAGCCTCTTGGGACCATTGTTGCACATATCACCTGTAATCCCGGCAACACTAACCTTTAGCGTTTTGGGAATAGCAACTCTTGATTCATTTAGTTTACAAGGCAAGGGTGGTAGTTTACTTATAGATTGGATAGCTGGTTTTTCTCCAGAACACAGAGAACGCATCATTCATCACGAAGCCGGACATTTTCTAGTTGCTTATCTACTAGAAATTCCAGTGATGAACTATACCCTAAGTGCCTGGGAAGCACTCAAACAAAGACAACCAGGACAAGGTGGTGTGAGTTTTGATGATGGCGAATTAGCATCCCAACTAGAACGGGGTACAATCAGTGCTCAAAAGCTAGACCGTTACTGTACCATTTGGATGGCTGGTATTGCTGCTGAAACATTAGTTTACGAAAACTCAGAAGGAGGAGCTGATGACAGAAGCAAGCTCTTAATGGTATTGACAAAATTAGGTTTTTCTGAATCGTTAGGTGATCAGAAACAGCGCTTTTGTACACTCCAAGCCAAAACGCTTTTGGAAGAAAACTGGTCGGCATATCAAGCCTTAGTGAATTCTATGCGAGAACGTGCAACAGTTGCAGAGTGTCAAACTGCAATTGCACAAGCTTTTGACACTCCCCAAATTGCCTAATTTATGAGAATTGAAAAACCAAGTTCCCGGACTTCTCACCAGAAATCCGGGAGCTTTTTTTATCACGAATGATTTAGAATCCCTTCCGTATTCTGCGTTCTTCTTTAAGGTATATTTGCGGTGTTGTGGCATGAGAACATTCGGGTATCAGCCATGTCTCGTTCTATCAGCATTTTTAGGAACTTTGAATTCCAACAATCTCAGTCTAGTTCTTCAAAGTGGTCTTCTACAACAGCCATTTTTCTAAAATGAGGAGAGAACTCTATGCAAAGTAACGACAAAAAAATTGCCCTAGTCACCGGGGCGAATAAAGGGCTTGGTTTTGAAATCAGCCGCCAATTAGCAAAACAAGGAATTACCGTACTGATAGGTGCCCGTGATGAAACCAAAGGTAAGGAAGCAGCGGAAAAATTACAGGCTGAAGGGTTTGATGTGCAGTCTATCAAACTCGATGTTACAGATACTTCTACCATCGAAACTGTAGCTAAGACTGTTGAAGAAAAATTTGCCAAGCTTGATATTTTAGTCAATAATGCTGGTATTCTCGGTGGTCGGGAACAACTCCCAAGTTCTGTTTCTGTAGCTTCGGTCAAAGAGATATTTGAGACAAATTTCTTCGGTGTCATTTCTGTGACTCAGGCGTTTTTACCGCTTTTGCACAAAAGTCCAGCAGGACGCATCGTTAATGTGTCGAGTGGGCTTGGTTCCCTGACGCAACACAGTGACCCGAACCATGCCTTATACGATACAAAATTATTGGGCTACAATTCCTCTAAGACAGCGCTTAATGCTTTTACAGTTACGCTGGCGTACGAACTGAAAGACACCCCCATAAAGGTCAATTCTGCTGATCCAGATTCGTGCAAAACAGACATGGGAACTGATGAGGCTACTTACACTGCAGAGCAAGGTGCTGACACTCCCGTATGGCTTGCTACACTTCCAGAAGATGGTCCAACAGGTGGTTTCTTTAATTCCCGCAAGCCGATTCCTTGGTGATTGCTTAGGTAGGCACTACCCACCTTTTTCATTGATTGCACACATTGAGAGGAGGAAAGTATGACCATTTCAAAATTATCTGCTTCAGAGCAAGAAACAATCACAGATGCGGTTTTAGCCGATAACTTAAAAAGTCAGCAAGAAAAAGGACCAGATTTACGCCAAGTACACCCGAAAAGCCATGCGTTAGTTTGGGGAGAATTTATCGTCGAGAATGACATTCCTGCTGCACTAAAAGTTGGCGTATTCGCTACAGTTCAAACCTATCCCATCTGGGTTCGTTTTTCTAATGCTGCACAAGCAGAAAAGCGGGGTAAGTTCGCTTCAGATAAAAAACCTAATGCTCATGGCTTGGCAATAAAATTGATGAGTGTTGAAGGCGAAAAAGTTCTTGATGATGAAGACAAAACTCAGGATTTTATTCTTCTCAATCATCCAGTCTTTTTCCTACGAGATGTCAAGGGTTATGTTGATCTTGCCAAAGTAGCAAGTGGACAAGCTGATCCAGAATTAACGCAAGCCATGCAACCTTCTTTTGCAATACTCCAGGAAATTGCTAGTAAAAAAATCAGCAATCCACTTTTCATTCAGTACTGGAGTACGACACCATACAAATTAGGTTCTCAAGCTATCAAGTTTTCTGTCAAACCTCAACAAATAGAAGCAGTTCCCGACTCAATACCGGATGCTGATAATTATTTACGTGAAGCAGCCGTCAAATATCTGGATCAAGAAGGTCAGGATGCTTTTTTTGACTTTCTCATTCAGCTTTATGTAGATGAAGAAAAAACTTCTATTGAAAATCCAATGCAGGAGTGGAAAGAGGAAGATTCACCTTTCATGAAGGTAGCTACTATCAAGATTCCTAGCCAAAAATTTGACTTTGATGAGCGAAAACGATTGGATGAGGGTTTGTCTTTCAACCCTTGGCATACTTTACCTGAACATGAACCAATTGGTAGCGTGAATTTAGCTCGAAAAAAAATTTACCAAGAACTTGCTAAATATCGACGGGAGCAAATCGAAATGCGTTTGAGAGAACCTCAACCTTTCGCTTTTACAGAGGATGATCCTCGTTAAATAGACTTCTTGTAAAAGTCATCATAACTCAGATCCTGCACTATTGTTATTTAGCTTCGATTAAGGAGGCAGAGCCTCCCAACGCTCGTTACCAGGCTGCAGCCTGGTAACGAGAATAATTGCATCCCCTACACCCTTATACCCTTACCCCCTTACACCCCTAGTTCATGACACATTCTTTGCAACGACTTGCTGTTGTTTCTTTTGCAAGGATGCATACAGTCTATTCAATGCATTCACGTAAGCTTGAGCAGATGCTACGATGATATCTGTGTTGGCTGCATGACCTGAAAATACTCTACCTTCATGCTTTAGACGGATAGTGACTTCACCAATCGCATCAATACCCGCTGTGACTGATTGTACAGAAAACTCAATTAACTGGTTCGGTACGTTGACAACACGATTGATGGCTTTGTAAACTGCATCTACTGGTCCTGTACCGATCGCAGCATCAATTAATTCTTCGCCTTCTGGAGTCCGAAGTGTGACTGTTGCGGTAGGACGAGCATTACTACCACAAGAAACTTGCACTAATTCTACACGGAATAAATCCGGAGCTTGTTGGATTTCATCAATAACAATTGCTTCCAAGTCCCAATCAGAAATTTCTTTCTTTTTGTCTGCGACTTCTTTGAATCTGACAAATGCTTTATTTAATTCAGTTTCTGTGAGTTCATATCCCAATTCTCTCAAACGTGTCCGGAAAGCATTTCTTCCTGAATGTTTGCCCAAGACAATTTTATTTTCTGTCAAGCCAACTAGTTGGGCATCCATAATTTCATAGGTGAGCTTATTTTTGAGCACACCGTCTTGATGAATTCCAGACTCGTGAGCAAAAGCATTCGCACCCACAATTGCTTTATTCGGTTGAACGAGCATTCCTGTCAAGTTAGAAACCAGACGGGATGTTTTGTAAATTTGTCTGGTGTCAATATTTGTTAATGGTTCTTCCGAATCAATGGAACGTCCAAAGAAGGGGTTGAAGTATTGTCGACGGACGTGCAAACCCATCACTAATTCTTCTAATGCTGCATTTCCTGCACGTTCACCAATACCGTTGATAGTACATTCTAACTGTCTGGCACCGTTTTTCACAGCTTCTAAGAAGTTGGCGACAGCCATTCCTAAATCATTGTGTCCATGAACAGAAATAATTGCTTGATCTATGTTTGGTACATTTTCTTTAATCCCTTTTATGAGTGCCCCAAATTCACTCGGTGTGATATAACCTACCGTGTCAGGAATATTAACTGTTGTTGCTCCGGCGGCGATCGCTCGCTCTAAAACTTGATAGAGGAATTCTGGCTCAGAGCGTCCTGCATCTTCCGGAGAAAATTCTACATCATCAGTGAATGTTTTGGCATAAGCCACCATTTCTTCAGCAATCGCTATTACTTCTGATCTTGTCTTTTTCAGTTTGTACTTGAGGTGAATATCGCTTGTTGCAATAAAAGTATGAATTCTCCCTTTGGCAGCTGGCTTGATTGCTTGGGCTGCAGTTTTAATATCTTCGTGTCGCGCTCTTGCTAAACTACAGATCACAGGACCATCTTGTGTCCCCACAACTTGGGCAATCTTAGTCACAGCCTCAAAATCTCCAGGACTGGCAAACGCAAAGCCTGCTTCTATTACATCCACACCCAGACGTGCCAGTTGCTTAGCGATAGTTAGTTTTTCATCTATGTTCAGTGTTGCTCCCGGACACTGCTCACCATCTCGAAGTGTGGTGTCAAATATGATGATTCTATCTTGTGTCGTGTTCATTTGCGGCTTGTTGTTGACTTCTTACTTGTGACTTAAAATACTTTTTACCTTAGTTTCTTTGCAATTCCTCTTGTAAATTATTGCTAAGGTAACTGAGAATCTACTTTTTCTATTCTGTCCCGAATATCATTTAAATCTATATATCTATCAGTAGCGTTACGTAGTTCTCTAGCTATCATTCCTTCTGTTGATACTACTGTAATATGCGTATTTTTTCCCCGTAACAGTTCTATTGCTCTTTCAAAATCTCCATCTCCACTAAATAAAACAACTCGATCATACTGATCTACTGTATTAAACATATCTACAACAATTTCTATATCTAAATTAGCTTTTTGTGAGTAACGACCAGATGAATCATCATAATATTCTTTTAAAATTTTCGTTCTAACTGTATAACCTAAACTAATGAGAGCATCTCTAAATCCTCGTTGATCTTGTAGGTCTTTTAAGCCAGTGTACCAAAAAGCGTTGATTAAGGTTGTGTCTGATTGTTCGTGCCTGAAATATTCTAAGACTCTTCGTGGGTCAAAAAACCAGCCATTTTTTTGTTGAGCATAGAACATATTGTTTCCGTCTACAAAAATAGACAGACGATTCATCGTAAAACCCATAGTAAAGTTACACCTAATAATATATAAGCAATTTAGATTTAACAATAGATGATAGCAGCAATTAGAAAATATTAATTCTGGTGGTATCTATAAATTATATATTGTCATATATAGCTTTTATCTAACCTCTAGCATTTAAAAAATCGACGGAAGCATTTGAGTAGTCGCTGTCCTCCAGTTTAGTAATGTTAATTTTTTTCTCTCTTGGCTGGTAAGCGTGCCCCTAGAATCAAAATCTACCAAGAAAATTGACTACGTAACAGCATTCTTTGGTCTATACCAATCAAGTTTACTCCTAAAGAGGTATCGAAAAGTTTAAGAATTAGCTCGCTTACCAAAGAGCAGACTGGCTGTATCCTCCAGACATGCTTTGTGCTGGCGTAGCCTTTCAAGAAACACAGGGGTGTAGGGGTGTAGGGGTGTGGGGGTGTAAGGGAGCCACTGCCGTGCGCGGGTTCCCCGCGTTGAGGCATGTGGCGTGAGCCAGTACTTGATGAGGGTCTCCCGACCTAGGTATCTGGCGTGAAAAAGGTGTTTCTTTCATTTGTAGCGGGTGGTGCGCCGCCCGTCGGGCGCTTTCAAGAAACACAGGGGTGTAGGGGTGTCACGGGGGTCACAGGGGTCACGGGTGTAGGGGAATAAGAGAATAAATGCATTTTCTCTATCCCAAGCGTAAATGTATTTCCCCCTATACCCCTATACCCCTAGTTCAGGTATAAGGTAAACTAAGAGTACAGTTATAGTGCTAAAATTTACTAGATCCAACCTATTGATCACTAAAACAATTCTTAGCCACTGTGAACTCACAATTTTTGAGGAGCCGCCTGAGAGTGCATCTACCGCAACAACTACCACTAATGGTGGCTGCTTCATTCACAGAAATTTGGAGAAGAAAACAAAATTGTTTACAAATCTATAAGATTTTCATTTCAGGTGTGTTGCACTTCAAGACTCTGTCAATAGATTAAAGATGTTGAACGTAATTAAATTAGCACTCTGATATGGCACCAGAACCTACTACATTAACCAAAAAAAACGTCTCTGCTGCCAATCGATCGTCAAAGATTTCTACAAAAGCACCTTTGACGGTATTAGCACGTCGATCAAAGCGATTGGCTCGTTTGGGGCATTTACTTGCTGGTGTTTCAGCAGTGGGTGCAGCACTCCTGGCAGCTTCTAGCCTGAACTTGGCGAAATTTATGGAAAACCAAGCTCAAACTACATTTTATCTACTACGAGTACCCGAAACTCCTCCAAAAGAGATTGTGATTTTGGCAATAGATGAACAGTCAATATCACTTGGCGAGCAATACTATAAAGCAGATCCACAAAAATATAGTTTCTTTGAGCCACTCCAAGCTTTTCCCTTTAAACGTGCTGCATATGCTCAGGTGATTGAGAAGTTAATCAAGGCAGGGGCACGCTCTGTGGCAGTAGATGTAGTTTTTAGTACACCAAGTAGTTACGGTGTTGAAGATGATCAAAAGTTGCGAGAGTCGGTGCAACGTTATGGAAGCAAAGTGACTCTGGCTGCACTCTACGAAGAATCTCAAACACATCAAGGTCAAGTCATGCAATTGACACAGCCCCGGCAAATGTTTCGTACTGGATCTGTCGCCATTGGTACTGTAAATTTCCCTCTAGAGGTAGATGGGAAAATTCACAAATTGGCCAACGAGTACTCCAAGGTGATCGATAAAGAAGATGCTTTAACAGTGAAGATGCTCTCTTTTGATGAAGCAACATTAAGAGCAGCCCAAGTAGATTATCCTCCACCTAAGGGCGATCGGATACATTTTCACGGACCAGAAGGAACATTTAACCAAATCCCCTTTTGGTACGTACTCGATCCAGAAAACTGGAACACCTATCTACAGCAGGGCAAGTTTTTTAAAGACAAAATTGTCCTGATTGGATCAACAGCGAAGTCAGACAAAGGGGACGATTATCATTCAGTTCCGGCTATGGGCAATTGGTTGTATCCAGAGCGAATGTCAGGGGTGGAGGTTCACGCCAACGCGATCGCAACTTTAATGCAAGATAAAGCAATCACCGAAGCAATTAAGAATCCATTCATCCGTGGTTTATTTGTGCTTTGTTTAGTCAGTGGATGTGGGGTTATTATTGCCTTCAGAAAAAGAGGTATAACTAGATTTGTCGTTAGTATCGCCCTTGCCATCAGTTGGGGAGGTATTAGCTATCTCATCTTTGTCCACAATTTACTCATCTTGCCGACTGCGGTACCGGTGGTGGCGATCGCCATGATTGGATTGGCTTATCTGGGAACAGAAGTCTCCAGAGAAATTATCAGGAAAATCCAACTGGTCAATATTATGAACCAATTTCCCTCTGACCGTGTTGTTCAAGAAATCATTAGCCAGCAGGATGACTTGAAAGACTTGTTACAGAAAAGGGAGATGGCAGTATCTGGCAAAATCCTGGATGGACGCTACAAAATTGTCAAAGTTCTTGGTGCAGGTGGATTTAGCGAAACTTACATTGCTGAAGATATCAAACTTCCAAATAACCCTTTGTGTGTTGTCAAGCAGTTAAAACCAGCTAACAGTAAACCAGAGCAGTTGGAGATCGCCAGACGTTTATTTAGTTCCGAAGCTCAAGCTCTACAAAAACAGGGAAGTTACAAACAGATACCACAACTTTTAGCTTATTTTGAAGAAGATGAAGAATTTTATTTAGTTCAAGAATATATAATTGGTCATGCTCTGAGCCAGGAAATGTTGCCAGGTCAACGGCTTCTGGAAACACGAGTTATCGAGATTTTACAGGATTTATTAGAAACATTGGTATTTGTTCACAACAATAACGTTATTCACCGAGACATTAAGCCCAGTAACATCATACGACGAGACTCAGACGGCAAACTGGTTCTGATTGACTTTGGTGCCGTTAAAGAAGTCACAACACAAATCCTTGATCATTCAGAGCAAACTGCTTTCACCATTGGAATTGGCACTCGGGGTTATGCACCAAGTGAGCAGTGCTACGGACGTCCACAGTATAGTAGTGATATCTATGCAGTCGGCATGATTGGCATCAAAGCCTTGACTGGCATGGCTCCCCACGAAATAGAAAGAGATGCTAACTCAGAGTTGAAATGGGTTGATAAGGCATACGTCAGCCAATCTCTATCAGATATTCTTACTAAAATGGTGCGGGAAGACTTCCGACAACGTTATCAATCTGCATCCCAGGCGTTAGAGGCGCTCGCTAGGTTGAGTAGTCAACACAGCGAACGAAGTTTGCTTCAACACAAAGTGGGGAATATCTCTTTAGAAGAGATAGACACTCCCACCACACCTTGGACAGGAATATCCGAAGACAGTTCACAATCGGCTGTTTCTACATCTCTACTACCAAGTCGTTATGAAAATTCGATAGAAGACTGCCAGGATCTTCCGACTGATACACGCCCGTGATCCTCAGCCACCCTATGGCGAGCCGCCATAGGGCGAACCCGAACGGATCTTTCACGCCCTGGCGACGGGCGTTCCCGGAGGGTGAACAGTAAACAAGTAACTACTGATAACTGATAAGTGTTCACTGTTTGAATTCATGACTTCTACTAAACTGCTGGGCGTAGAATCTAGCGTAGCGATGCCCCAGGGTTAACAATTCTTCATGAGTTCCCGATTCGAGAATCTGCCCGCGTTCGAGAACTAAAATGCGATCGCACCGCCTCACCGTACTCAACCGATGAGCAATAATAAACACAGTTCGCCCCTCCATCAACCTTTCCAGTGCTTCCTGTACCAAAGCTTCCGACTCTGAATCTAATGCAGATGTGGCTTCATCTAAAATAAGAATTCTGGGGTTTAAAAGAACAGCACGCGCAATAGCAATTCTTTGTCGTTGTCCACCAGATAAATTTACCCCTCTCTCTCCCACCCACGTGTGATAACCATCGCTTAGTTGGGTGATAAACTGGTGAGCATTAGCAATCGAAGCTGCTTTCTCTACCGCTTCCATGTCAAAAGAATCTTGCCCGAAAGCAATATTTTGGGCAATTGTTCCAGAAAACATCATGGTTTCTTGGGGAACAATTCCAATTTGTCGCCGCAGACTATCGAGGGTAACATCCCGAATATCAACGCCGTCAATGAAGATTTCACCAGCAGTTGCGTCATAAAACCGGGGGAGAAGATTGACAAAAGTGGTTTTACCTGCACCGGAAGCACCGACAAGGGCGATCGCCTCTCCCGGCTGTGCCAACAAACTAATATCTTTTAAAACAGGTTCACCTGGTTTGTAAGCAAAAGACACACGACTATATTCCACCTTACCACTTACCGGGGGAAGCAACAGAGCATTTGGTTTTTCTACTACCGTTGGCTGAACCGCCAACAACTCAAAAACTCGGTCAACAGATGCCTCACCTTGTTTAAACTCATTGTAGTTGTTCGTAACGTGACCGATAGGATCAATTAACAACGCTGCTGCAGTCAGGTAGCTGAAAAACTCTGCCACCGTCAAGTTATCATTTGCAATTTGCGCTGCGCCAACGAATAGTAGTGTTAAAGCACTCACAGCTTCCAAAAATCCCACAATGGGAATTTGAATTGCTTTGAGCCGTTCCACTGAGTATTTCGCGCTCATTGTGCGTTCTGCTTCTCGGCTAAACCTGGCAGTTTCGTAATTTTCTGCGGCAAAAGCTTGTACTATGCGGATACCACTAACAACTTCCGTGAGTATTGCTGACAAATCTGAGATGCGATTTTGACTTTTAAGAGAGAATCGGCGTAACCGTTCACCAAACCAACCAATTAAAATACCCATCAGGGGTGCAACAATAATTATGGCTAATGTCAGTTGCCAATTCAGAGAAATCATATAGATGGGAATTGCAACTAACTGCAAAACGCAGGGGATAAAGTCGTGAAAGAGTTTGTGGACAACTTCCCCGACTCGATCAACATCTTCAGTGAGGCGGTAAGATAAATCACCAGATTTTGCAGTTTCAAAATAGCTGAGATTGAGCTTTTGTAGGTGTGAGTAAACTTTATTACGGAGATGGAAAGCAACTCTTAGTGCTGCTTTTGCCATGTAGATATCTTGCACGGACTGAAAAAAGCCTCGTACCAGAAAGACTGCTGCGATGATGGCAAGTTGTAGGGCGATCGCGTTCAAATCACCCCCACCAAAGACAGTTGCAAATTGACGCACATATCTCAGAAGTGCCAAAGTTGCCAGGACATATCCTAAAATGCCAATGAACCCCTTAACGATAGTTTGCCATTGGGGTCGAATATAAGGTAGAAGCTGCCAATAGTTAGAGCGGGTTTTCAAGCTGTCACATCCACAAAAAGACTCTGCTTTGTTTGACGCTATTGGCTTTTGTGTAGTTTCTGAAGATGTAGAAACAGAGGGAACAGGGAACAGGGAACAGGGAACAGGGAACAGGGAGCAGGGAGCAGGGAGCAGGGAGGAAAGAAGGGGGGCGATTTTCTACGCCTTACACCCCTAATTGGTAATGGTGCCAAATCTCAGGAAACTTACAAAAAAACCATAATTTGTAGAGTGGGCACTGTTCACTCATGATACATGAATGACACAGGAAGGTAAGAAGTACTCACGTTATATTAAATTCTCTTGTAGTTCCTGAATATTTACTGATCTTATTATGTGCTTTCTTTCAGGAATATGGCTATTCCGCTTTGGATCATAATAGATAACAGTATGTAGAGGCCGTACCGTACAGTTTCTACTGTATTGCTTTAGCTCACATAAAATGCACTTATGTAACGCCTCACAATCAGTGACTTCTCGGATAATTTTAATTTATACTTGAAAAAAAGAAACAAAATCCTGTGAAATTCGTATTAATTTACTGTGAAGTGCATCTACCAAAAAATTGTTTCTAAATTATGAGATCACATGGTGATGTTACCAAATCCCTTCACTCCCAGAAGACCAGTAGCCCCAGAACGTTTTGTCGGGCGGATATATGAAATCGCAGCTGCGTGCGCCTTGGTGAATGCTCGCGGTCATGTAGCAATTTGGGGAGGTCCAGGAATGGGGAAGCGCTCTTTATTGGAAAAATTGGCTTCTCCCCAAACTATGGAAGAACATGGACTCGATCCATCTGTAGCTGTAGTTGTTCTTCTGAGTTGCGAGAGTATTACTCCCTTTACTCCCTATGGTTTTTGGGAAGAAGTCCTCAAAGAGATAAACGATAAGTTAGATCGTGGATCTCAATTGCAAGTTGAAATTGAAACATTTTTAGGAGAAGGTGGAGCAAGTAGAAATAGCCTGCGTCATGTGTTGAAGGAATTGGGGAGACAAAATAAATTTTTGTTGCTGTTAGTAGATGATTTTGACGTTGTCCTTTCCCCAAATGAAAAATACGCTGAAGCTGACATGGTCACATTTTTGAGCGAGTGTCGTAGTTTGGCTGTTCACTGTCACGAGAGTAAATATCTCTCAATGATTGTGACTTCACGCAAGCGCCTCAATGAACTTAATCCCACACTCAATTTAAACGCCTCTCCTTGGTTTAATCACTATCTCTTCCTTCATCTACAGCTCTTTACTGAACAGGAAGTAGAGGAACTACTTAAACCACTAACAACACAAATGACACTACAGTTACGAGAAAACATTTCTCAAATGGCTGGTAGACACCCAACCTTGCTACAAATTGCAGGCTTTCATCTATACAACCTTTTTAATTTTTAAGCATTGATCCAATGGAGGCTGAAAGGTATGAGAAAAATTAATGATGAGTTTTTCAGGGAGTTTGAAAGTAATACCAGACATATTTTCCAAACTATTTGGGAAAACTGCTGTGAAGAAGAACAGACATTATTAATGCTGATTGCTCTGTCTATTTCTAATGGTCGTCTGCACAACAACAAACAGTTTGATTTGAGTGGAATTGATCTTATCTTTACTCAAAGAGAGCGCGAGTTGAAAAATTTGGAAGAACAAGGAGTTATCATTAGCAAAACAAGTATCGAAAACAAGCAATTAAAAAATGTCTATGATTTCACTTCATCGCTGATGGAGCGATTCGTCATTCAAGAAATTTGGAACACTGAAAATTTTGATATCCAAAAACGACAAAGGGTCTTTCTCAAATTGATGAGCCACGAGCAAGTCGATAAAGTCACAAGGTTTACAAATTGGCTCTGGCAACATAAAAATGAACTCTCTTCTGCTGTTGAAATATCTGGCAGACTGTTGGGGGGGTTACCATAAAAGCTGATTTTTCAGAGGTCATTTATCAAGAAAAAATAAAGTTAGTTTAGGAGCGAAAAGTAATGTGGATGCTCCTCACACTTAACTAACGTTGTGTTCAGCGAACCCTTTCGATATGATTTCTAACGAAAAACATCATCGAAGCAAGGCAACACCATGTTATATAGTGGTGTTTTACAGCAAAGCCATAACGTACTGGACTACTTAATCTTTACTTTATAAATAACCTCTTATAACGACTGCAAGACATGATTGAATAAAAGGCTAGAAAAGATTATGTATGATGCCAAATGTATGATACCAAACCCCTATATTGTTGGCATTCCGGTTAATGAGCCTAACAAATTTTTTGGTAGAGAAAGTCTCTTAAGTTTCATTGAAGACAATCTGAGACAGAATATAAAATTTATCTTGTTACATGGTCACAGACGTATCGGTAAGTCTTCTGTACTCAAACAAATTCCCAACAGGATTGCTCCAAGTGAGTTTGCTTTTGTTCATTATGATTTACAACATCACGCTCAATCAGATTTATGTGAGATTCTACATGATGTCAGTGAAGAAATTGTCAACCAACTGGATTTAAATCAAGATAATATCAAACTGCCGACACAGAAAGAGTTAAAAACTGATGTCAATATATTTTCTAGCCACTTTCTACCTCAAATTTATAAGAAAATAGGTGGAAGGAAGCTGGTGCTATTGCTAGATGAATTTGATGTTATCTGTGATGATACCAACAACATACTTGAGAAAGGTTTAGGTTTATTTCCTTACTTAGAAAAGCTTCTAAAACAGCAAGAGAAATTATTTATTATTTCGGTTGCTGGGCGACATCCCAGTGATTTAAAAAATTTGATTAAGCTATTTAGGAGTGCACCTTATCAAGAAATTGGTTTTCTAGATGAGCTAAGTGCTAAGCGGCTAATTCGTAACCCAACTCAAGGTGTTTTGGAATACGCCCAGGATGCCATCACAGCAATTGTGGAACTCACAGCAGGGCATCCTTATTTTATTCAAGTCATTTGCTTCAATATTTTATTGGTTGCAAAAAATAATAAAAACTGGATAGTCACTCGTACGGATGTGGAAAATGTAATAGAAAAAGCAATTGAGCAGGCAGAAGGTGGACTAGCATGGTTCTGGGATGGATTAACTATTGCGGAGAAAGTCGTTTTGTCTGCTATAGTAGAATCACAAAACAATGCTATTCATAAAGTTCAAAGATATCCAGAAGAACCCTTATCTTTACTTAAAAATTATGGAGTTATCCAAATAGAAGAACTGGTTCAAGCTATCAACCAACTAGCAAAAAAAGGTTTCTTGGATAATACAGAACGTAGAGTCAAAATTGAATTTGTCCGCCTTTGGTTAGCGCGAAGACACCCACTCCGGCAAGAAATACGGGAATTGGAGAAGTTTGAAGAAGAAGAAGTTCATGCTTTGTGCAAAGCAGCTAGTCAACAGAATAAAAAAGAAAAAAAGCAACAAGCACTCGATATTTATAACCAAGCCTTAGCATTGAATCCCAATCATTTTCCCACTTTGATACCACTAGCTAAGCTAAACTTGGAATTAAGAAATTTCGACAAAGCATTACAACTTTACGAACGAGCAAACCAAGTTGATCCGATAAGTAATAAAGAAGCGCTTTTAAGTGCGTTGGAAAGATATGGTAGTGAGTTGACAACACAAAGACAGTATACACAGGCAAAGATCCAATACAACAGAGTTTTGGAACTTCAGCCTGATAGAATATCAGCACTGCAAAGACTGAAAGAAATTAAAAGTTTTGAGTCTCCAAGCCCTTATCAGTCTATAAGTAACAGCAATTACCAGGTTGAAATTAAGAACAAATTACAGACGATTTCAGCACAGGAAATTTCTTTAAAGACGATTGCAGCGCTAGCAGGAATAATTGCCCTTGTGAGTCTTGGTAGTGGACTTGTCTTTTATAGGTGGGCAACTCCTTGTCGTCCAGGTCAATATAAAGTAGTTAATGGTATTTTTTGTGTGGCGGGTATTACGCAACAGAATAATATCACGAATAATATTAGTCAGGGCGATCGCACTCTCTTTCCCACAATTCGCAACCCATATCGTGACCAAGGCATTAAAGCATTTCAACAAAAGAATTACCAGCAAGCTGTGAATTTTTTTGCTCAAGCTGTGCAATATAATCGCAATGACCCAGAAGTCTTGATTTACTATAACAATGCTCTAGCTCGCCAAAAAGATTCTCCCTTCACAATAGCCGTCGTTGTACCTGTGGGAAGTAAACAAGATATTGCTCAAGAAATGTTGCGTGGTGTGGCGATCGCCCAAAATCAATTTAATTATAACGGTGGATTTAACGGTCAATTACTCGAAATTGCCATTGCCGATGATCGTAACGACACACAACAAGCCAAACAAGTCGCTCAGCAACTTCTTGATGATAGATCTGTACTAGCAGTCATTGGACATTATTCTAGTGAAGCTACTAAAGTAGCACTATACGAATATCAAAAGGCTGCTGAACCCTTAGCAATTGTTTCTCCCACCAGTTCCAGTAGCCAATTACAGGGTGAGACTTTCTTTAAGACAACCCCTTCTAACATCAAAGAGGGTGAACAATTAGCTAAATATATTCGCAATCAACTTGGCTTAACAAAAGTTGTCATTTTCTATAATCTTGACAAAGCCTATAGCGACAATCTCAGAGAAGAATTTACAAAAAAATTTGAAAAATTAGGCGGTCAATCCTCGATAATTGATTTAGCAGGGATGAAACAACAGGATGCAGACCGAAAATTAAACGAGAGTGTATCTATAAACCAAGTACAGGCAGTTTTGTTGTTCCCAGAGCAGCAATTTACTCGTACAGCACTTGGAATTGCTAAAGCTAAGGCTGAATCCAACAATCCAAGGGTGCGATCTCTAAAGTTATTAGGTAGTTCTACTCTGTACGATCACACAACCTTGAAAGAAGGTGGAAATGCAATTGAAGGATTGGTTTTAACTATTCCTTGGTTTCGGGAAGCACCACAATCAAAAAACTTTGCTCAAAAAGCAGCACAGCAATGGGGAGGACAGATTAGCTGGCGCACAGCTACCAGTTATGACGCCACTCAAGCTTTGATTCAAGCTTTATCCTCTAACCCCTCTCGCGCAACAGTTTTACAAAGACTGCGACAAGTAAACCTTTCACCCCAACAAACCTCTGGGGATCAACTCCAATTTAATTCGCAAGGAGAGATACAAATGGAACCCGTTCTTATTAAAGTTGAAGGAAGTAGATTTAAGCCATTACTAAAAAACTAAAGGAAAGGACAAATCGTTTCCCTATTGAGAACAGATATGATCACTAATTTGATAACTCGAAGAAATCCTTACATCATTGGTCGTCCAATAGATGAACAAGAATTATTGTTCGGACGAGAAAAGATATTCCAATTTATTGAGAATAACTTAAAGCAAGGTGTTAAGGTTCTCTTTTTGTACGGTCAACGACGGATTGGTCTGTCCTCCATCATCCGCAATATTTCCAAGTATGTTGCGTCAGAAGAATTTGTCTTTGTTACCTTTGACCTTCAAGAATACAGCAGAGAGCCTCTCAGCAGCTTCTTGCATAACCTAATTATAGATATTATAACTGATTTAAAGATTGATATACATAATATAACACTTCCTTCAGCTTCCGAGTTAGAAACACAACCAGAAATCTTTTGTCGCGAGTTTTTACCTCAAGTTTATGAAGCTTTAAAAGGAAAAAAATTAGTATTTTTACTGAACAAAGCTGATACGTTTGACTCTGAAAATAATATGTTACTTGGAAACGTTTGTCAGCATTTCAAGTATTTTATTCAAGAACAAGAGAATCTATCTCTAATTTTAGTTTTTAGAGAAAAACTAGCAGATAAGTCATATTTACTCAACTTATTTCAGAATGCGCCCTACCAAGAAGTTGGTTTGCTAGATGAAAACAGTGCAAAGCAACTCATTACAAAACCGGCTGAAGGTGTGCTGAAATATGACGATGATGCAGTCATAGCAATTCTGCAACTTTCAGCAGGACATCCTTATTTTACTCAAGCCATCTGTTTTACTCTTTTCGTACAAGCCAGGATAGAAAATAACTGGAAAGTCACTCGTGCTGATGTGGAAGCGAGTATAGACAAAGCAATGGAGAGTGCGGAAGCTGGGTTAGCATGGTTATGGGATGGAATTTCTATTCCAGAACAAGTTGTTTTATCATCTGTGGCCCAAGCGCAAAGAATTGCTTTTGAAAAACAACAACCTTTCCCGGAAGAACCTTTAACGCTACTCCAAGAACATGGTGTTATTGAAACAGATGACCTGATTCATTCCGAGAGAAAATTAGTAAAAAATGACTTTTTGGATGAAACACAACGTAAAGTCAAAATTGAATTATTCCGCCGATGGTTATTGCTACAGCATCCCCTGCATAAACAAATCTTTGAACTAGAAAAACTGGAAGAAGAAAAGAGTCATCTTTTACATCAAGAAGCTAGTAAACTTCATCAAGAAGGAAAAAATCATGATGCAATAGAACTTTATGAGCAGGTTCTACAACTTAACCCCAATCACTTCAGCACTCTGTCCCCTCTTGCTAAAGCATATTTAGAAACGGAAAATTTCGACAAAGCATTACAACTTTACGAGCGAGCTTACAAAGTTGATCCTATACGTCATCAAGAAGCGTATTTGCGTGCTTTAGAAATCTACGGAAATCATTTGAGTACTCAAGGAAATTTTGACTTAGCAAAGCAGCAATTTGAAAAAGTTTTGGAAATTGAACCAGGACGGATAGTAACACAACAAAGGTGGCGAGAAATCCATTTAACTTATAAGACTAAACGAACATCATTAAAGGCAATAGCCACAGCATTAGGAATCTTTACTATTACATGTCTTAGTTTGTATAGGTGGACAATTTCTTGTTCTGCGAGTCCACAAAATAGTAATAACCTTTTATGTTTTGCTGGTATCGTACAACAAAATAATATAACTAATAATATTAGTCGGGGCGATCGCACTCTCTTTCCCACAATTCGCAACCCATATCGTGACAAAGGAATTAAAGCATTCAAACAAGAGAATTACCAGCAAGCTGTTGATTATTTTGCTCAAGCTGTGCAATATAATCGTAACGATCCAGAAGTATTGATTTACTATAATAATGCCCTAGCTCGCCAAAAAGGTTCTCCTTTCACAATAGCCGTCGTTGTACCTGTACAAAATAAACGAGATATTACTAAAGAAATCTTGCGTGGTGTGGCACTCTCTCAAAATCAGTATAATAATCTTAAGGATAGACTGAATAGTCACTCACTAGAAATTGCCATTGCTAATGATGGTAACAACCCAGAACAAGCGAAACAAGTTGCTCAGCAATTAGTTGATGATAAGTCTGTGCTAGCAGTTATTGGACACTATTCTAGTGAAGCTACCAAAGCCGGACTAGACGAATATCAAAAAGCTTCTGAACCTTTAGCCGTTATCTCTCCTACTAGCCTTAGCACCTTCTTAGAGGGTAAAATTTTCTTTAGAACAGTCCCTTCTAACGTCAAAGTCAGTCAACAACTAGCTAGATATCTTTGGAATCAGCTAAACTTAAAAAAAGTTGTTGTTTTTTATAATCATGATAGCTCGTTTAGCAATAATCTAAAGGATGAATTTACAAACAAATTCAAACAACTAGGTGGTCAAGTTGTTAGCAATATTGATTTAACAGAGCAGAAACTAGATGTAGACCAAAAACTAAACGAAAGCGTATCTCAACAATATCAGGCACAGGCAGCGTTGTTGCTTTCAGATGTGCAATACAACTCTATGGCGCTTGAAATTATCAAAGCTAAAGCTACCTCAAAAAACCCAAAGGTACAAAGCTTAGAGTTGTTGGGTAATTCTACTTTGTATAATGACAGAATTTTGAGAGAAGGCGGAAACGCAATTGAAGGCTTGATTGTAAGTGTACCTTGGTTTCGGGAAGCACCACAATCACAAAACTTTGCCCAAAAAGCCGCACAGCAATGGGGAGGACAGATTAGCTGGCGTACAGCCACCAGTTATGACGCAACTCAAGCGTTGATTCAAGCTTTATCCTCTAACCCCTCTCGCGCAACAGTTTTACAAAGACTGCGACAAGTAAACCTTTCACCCCAAGAAACCTCCGGGAATACAATCCAATTTACTCCACAAGGAGAAATACAGATACAACCTCTCTTGCTTAAGATTAAAGATGGTAAATTTAAGATTTTAGGGCAGTAAAACACTCGTCTCAGACTCTTGTTTGACTTGCCAACGCAGAAGTCTTGGTAGCTATGTCACATCCAAAGCATAGTTCACAATCCACAGGATATACCGTTGCCAGGTAGATTAGGACATGAACTAATGAGAAAATACGGGCATCACGAGATTTTCAACCCTGTTAAGCGTTAAGCGTTAAGCGTTATAAGTTTATGTTTGAAGAAGTCATGATCGTGATACCCTCTTGAGCAAGTCACTCAACAAACCACCTAACCCTTCTTTGTCATTTATTCTTGTTTTCTTTAATAATATGAAGAATTGATGGTATTAAAGAAACAACAACAATTAATCCAATAATTGGTAACAAATACTTATCTAGCTGTTCAGCTGGTAGAGAATTTCCTAATAAAAATCCTAACAGAGTTATACCGAATGTCCAAAGAAATCCACCAATCAAGTTATAGAACATAAAAGTGCGATAATCCATGCTACCAACGCCAGCAATAATCGGCGCAAAAGTCCGCACTATTGGAACAAATCGAGCTAATATAAGCGTTTTCTTACCATGTTTGTGATAAAATTCGGTCGTTGTGACCAAATGTTTTTTATGAAATAACCGTGAATCTTCTTTTTGAAAGAGCCTACGACCAAATCTGTATCCAGTTGCATAACCGACATTATCACCAAGCACTGCAGCAAGAAAAGCGCCAATGATCAGAACCCAGATGTTAAGTAGTCCCTGAGATGCTACAAATCCAGCAGTAAACAGCAAACTATCTCCTGGTAGAAAAAAGCCAATCAGTAAGCCAGACTCTGCAAATACAATTGCCCATACTCCAAAGTAGCCTAAAGACTTTATTGTTTCTGCTAAATCAAAATGCATAGAACATCCTCTAAATCAATAACTTATTTAACACAAAATTCAGAGGAATATCAGAATTTTTTTTGGCTGTCACGCATTTGCAGGTCAAGCATCTGGTAATTGCTCCTCTAGTAGCCGTAAAGGTAAATATAGATAGCCCCCAGCTGTTGCTAGCATAGTGAGCATTCCGATCACAACAAACAACAAACCAATGCCGTGTCCTGGCCCCACGCCGATAATCCGTCCTATGCTTCCAGCCAATGGTCCAGAGACAGCAAGCAAGGGCTCGAAGACTTGATCGACTAATGGTCCTGCAATCAGATAGCCAAGCGGTAGGGATGCCAAAGCGAGCATACTTCGCACAGCAAACACTCGTCCCTGGACAGCAGGTGCGACTTTGCTCTGCCAGATGGCTTGGTCGCAGCCATTGATCATCGACACCCCAAAATAGTATATAAAGGCAGCAGCAAAGAAGACCGGGACAGAGGGCATAAGCCCCGCAAGTAGTATAGACAGCCCACCTGATAGTGTAAAGCCGAACACACTAAGGATGCGCTTCTTTGGTCCGCCCCAAGCACTCATCACCAGACCACCAACCAACATCCCGCTTCCACCAATTGACAGCACAGTGCCAAGTACAGTAGCCGAAGCAAAAGCTAGTACCAGTGGTGTAACTAGTACACTGACAACTCCTATGAAGAAATTAATGACAGCAAAGAAAATTAACAGTCCAAGTAGTCCGGGACGAGCAGTAATGTATGTCCATCCATAAGTAAACTCCCGCAGTCGCCAACTCTGCCTCACTTCATCCTCTGGGGTAGTTTTCGGCTTAGGAAATCGGACGAGCAGCAGCGTTACCAGAGAAAAAAGGAAACTAACGCAGTCAATCAGGATTACACCCTGAATCTGAATAGTGACAACCAGCGCACCTGCTAACATCGGTGAGAGCAGCCGTGAAGCTGCCTCTGCAAGTTGCACCATACCATTGGCACGACCAAGGTGTTGCTTTGGGACAAGCATCGTAGTTGCAGCAGCATAGGCTGACCACTGGAAAGCGCTAAAGATTGAACTGACTGCTACAGCCACGTAGATGTGCCAAACTTCAAGCTTACCAGAAAAGAGCAATAGCGCAATAGCTAGGGTACTCAGCCCTGCTCCTGCATCGCTGAGTATCATGCAAGAGCGTCGGTTCCACCGATCTACAAGCACACCAACCACTGGTGAGATCAAGATGCTCGGGAGCATAGCAAACAGAGAAATGAGTGCAAATTGCGTGACTGAGCCAGTATTCTGGTATACCCAGACACCTAGAGCAAATCGAGTCAGCCCAGAGCCAATCAGTGAAATAAGCTGCCCAAACCAGATAAGGGTAAATACTCGCATTCTACATGTGTGGGTGATTCAGGAAACCACTACGAGTGAAGTAACCAAAGTAGCTATTTAAAAGTTTGTCATCTATCGCAGGACAGATAATAGAAGTATCTGCTAACTTATCAAGTGTGTTTTTGCAATCGAACTGTGTCATTCTTGATTGAGAAAGATTTTCTTCGATGGATATCTGATTTTTAGATCTATTTTCAGGAAATAAAGGCAAAAGGGAATACAACGTGGGATCTGGAGAATATTTTGCAGCAGTTATCAACTCCTGTCGCCATTCATCATACGCAACTAGCCGCAGTGGATAGCCATAAGAACATACCAACTTGATCAGTTCTTCCAGTTTAATTGGGTGAGGATTGAGCAAGTGAAAAACTTCCTCAATGGATTCTTTTTGCTGAGATAAATAAATGATGGCTTGACTTACGTAGTCTACAGGTGTCATGTCCACCAAACCATCCATTTTTGGCACACTACCAAGCTGAATACAGCACTTAATCATGCTGCACATAAAATCATTTGTGTTCCAGATCCCTGTTTTGCTGTTTCCTGTTATCCTTCCCAGTCGGTGGATAGTTACAGGAAGTCCTCTAGAACGTGCGATCGCTACTAATTTTTCCGCCACCCATTTACTCTGAGCATAGCCACTTTGGAGAATTCCATCATGTTCCAAAGAGTCTTGTTCGCGAAATACTTGTACGTCAGAATCGCTCTGTGCGGGAAAAACAGAAAGGGTAGAAACGTAATGCACAGGCTTAACTTTGATTAAACTTGCCAATCTCAAGACTTCCTGCGTTCCGAGAACATTAGCCGCCTTCAGTTGCTCGTATGGATAAACAAAATTAACTAAAGCACCATTGTGATAAATAACATCTATCTTATTTGCTAGTAGTAGAAATTGTTCTTCAGAAAGTCCAAAAAATGCCTGAGATAAATCTCCCATCATCGGGATGATTCTGGAACTGAAATGTTCGTTCCCAAGTGAATACATTTCCAAGTTTTTGCAGAGCTTATTTTTGCCTTCTTCAGCATTTGCAGCACGTACCAAGCAATAGACATCTGCTTGAGTTTTTTGGAGAAGTTCATCAAGTAAAAAAGCTCCCAAAAAACCTGTAGCTCCGGTTAAGAAGATATTAGCAGGCTCAGTTGTATACTCCCTTTGAATAGCTTCAGGACGAATTGTGGGATCGAGAACAGCTTCGACTTTCAGCTGTGCAACAGTTTTCCCGCCACTAGTATCAGAACCTGTGTTTTTAACCCTCTCAATACTTTCGGCTAGGCTGGCTACGGTAGGCATTTCAAACAAACTACGCAAGGGTAGCTCTACTTGAAAAGTTTCTTGCACTCGAAAAATCAGCTGAGTCAGTAGTAAGGAATGACCACCTAAATCAAAAAAGTTATCATTAATACCAAGTTGTTCCAGACCAAGTAACTCAGACCAAATTATCGCTAACTGTTCCTCAGTTGATGTACGTGGCGCTACGTAAATTGTGGTATGATCACAGCGGGTTTGCTCAGCTATTGGTAGCGCTGTGCGGTCTACTTTGCCGTTAGGAGTGAGTGGTAGTGCTTCTAGCATCACAAAGACTTTTGGCAGCATATATTCGGGCAACTTATCCCTGAGAAAGCGGCGTAGTTCACTGCTCTTCGGAAATGGCTTTTGCTTTGGAACCACATAAGCCATTAAGTATTGGTTGCCCGTAGCGTCTTGTTGAGCTATGACTACAGTTTCCCTAACCTCTGAGTGTTGCGTCAGTACCACTTCAATTTCTCCAAGTTCGATGCGGAAGCCGCGCACCTTCACCTGATTATCAATGCGATCGAGAAACTCAATGTTACCGTCTCTTAGATAACGCACTAAATCCCCAGTCTTGTAAAGGCGATTAAATTTTGAATTTTGTATCTCCTGCCCAGACGCTGAGTCCTTCGGGCATATTTTGAATTTTGAATTGTTAAAGGGGTTAGGAATAAATTTTTCTTCAGTTAAGTCTGGGCGATTCAAGTAACCTCGTGCTAAACCAACACCGCCAATGTAGAGTTCACCCTGGATGCCAATGGGGACTGGCTGTAGGTTTTTATCCAGCACGTACACTTGAACATTACGAATAGGCTTGCCAATGGGTACTCCTGACAATGTAATATCTGAAGAAAAGCTAGCTTTTGGTAACTTGTAAATTGTGGTTACTACAGTTGCCTCTGTAGGACCGTATCCGTTGAATAACTGCGGGTAGTCACTTACATACTTTTGCCACATTTTTACTCGTTCTGGAAGTACCCGTTCTCCCCCAATAATTACTAAACGTAATGATTCAGGTAGTTTTAGCTGTGTCGTTGTTAATTCAAAAGTCAGATGATGCCAGTATGCTGTGGGTAAATCTAATACCGTTATTTCCCATCCCCGACATTGTTTGAGGAAATTAGGTATATCAATTAACATCTGTTCGTTACGTAGTACTAGCGTACCACCACAGATCAGGCAGGGATAAATTTCTTCGACTGCTGTATCGAAACTGATAGAGGCAAACTGTAGTATGCGATCGCATTCGGTAAGCCCATATTCAACAATTGCCGCCTCAGTGAAATTCCTTAAAGACTGATGTTGAATCATCACTCCTTTTGGTTTGCCTGTAGAACCTGATGTGTAAATGACATATGCTAAATTTTCCGGTGTAGCATCACTGACGAGATTCTCTTCACTCTCGTGAGAAATGACTTCCCAGTCTGTATCCAAGCAAACTACATGCAGTCCATCAAACTTTTTTTCTACCAGCAAATGCTTCTGAGTCAAGAGGATTGGCACTTGTGAATCTGATAACATCCAACTCAAGCGCTCTTGGGGATAAGTGGGATCTAAGGGTACATAAGCCCCACCAGCTTTGAGGATGCCCAACAAAGCGATCACCAGAGATGGTGATCGCTCTACACAAATGCCCACCAGCACTTCTGGCCCCACACCAAGCGAATCTAAGTAACGCGCTAGCTGATTTGCCTTGGCGTTCAGTTCCCGGTATGTTAACTGTTGGTTTTCAAAAACGACTGCAACGGCATCCGGTGTCTGCTCTACTTGAGTTTCAAACAGTTCATGGATGCACAAGTCTTGCAAAATTTCTGTTTGTGTGCTATTCCACTTTACCAACAGAGTCTGCCGTTCTGCTTCTGTCAAAATTGACAAGTCACTGAGGCGCTGGTCGGGATTAACCACAATACTTTCGAGCAAAGTTTGGAAATGCCCCACCATTCTATTAATAGTGGCTGCTTCAAACAGGTCGGTGTTGTATTCTAGATTCCCGATCAGTCCCTGCTGTGTATCTGTCATAGATACAGACAAGTCAACCTTAGCTGTTTTGCTGTCAACCATCAGAGGACTCAGCGTAAGTTCTGGCAACTCCAAGGGTGGCATCGGTGCATTTTGCAGGACAAACATCACCTGAAACAGTGGTGTATGGCTGAGGCTGCGTTCAGGCTGTATTTCTTCTACCAGCTTCTCGAAGGGCAAGTCTTGATGGTCAAATGCCCCTGATGTTACTTCCTGTACTCGTAAAAGCAACTGCCGAAAACTGGGGTTATCTCCAAGGTCGGTACGCAGAACAAGGGTGTTAACGAAGAACCCAATCAATCCTTCGATTTCGGGGCGATTACGGTTAGCAGTAGGTGAACCGACTATGATGTCCCCTTCTCCTGTATAGCGGTAGAGTAATGTTTTGAATGCTGCCAGCAGAGTCATAAACAAGGTGATTCCTTCTTGCTGGCTAAGAAGCTTGAGCGCCTGCGATAAATCAGAGGACAATGAAAAAGACTGAGTTGCACCTTGAAAATTCTGGACTGCCAATCTCGGACGGTCTGTGGGCAATTCCAGAACAGGCAAAGAACCTGCTAGCTGTTGTTTCCAGTAGTCCAAATGAGTCTTGAGTACCCTTTGTTGCAACCACTGCCTCTGCCAGATAGCATAGTCAGCGTACTGTATGGGCAGTTCGGGAAGTTGCGAAGCAGTCCCGGTAGAAAAGGCTTTGTAGAGTGCTGTCAGTTCTCGGATGAAAACCCCAAGCGACCAACCATCAAAGATAATATGGTGTAGTGTCAGCAATAGGACATATTCTTGCTCGCCTAATTGTAGCAAGGTGACAAGCAGTAACGGATCGCGTGCCAGGTCAAAAGGATGTTCTGCTTTCTGGGTAATCAGTCGCTGGACTTCAGCAGCGCGGTCTACTTCTGACCATTTGCTCAGGTTGATCGCAGCTATGACTATTGATCGGCTTTTGGCAATGACTTGTACCGGACTCCCATCCACCGTGGTAAAGTTAGTACGCAGTATTTCATGGCGAGTGACGATGGTCTCAAAAGCCTGTTGCAGAGCTTTTACCCTCAAATTCCCACTTATCCGCAACCCATAGGTCATGTTATATACTGGGCTATTCGGCTCTAGCTGATGCAAAAACCACAGTCGCTGCTGGGCAAAAGATGTAGGAAAAACAAACAGTTCCTCTGTCATTGTGCTTTTACAAGTCCTTGTTGTGAATTTCAGACACCATCGGTAGTGCTGTCCATTGATGCCTGCATACGGTATTGCTCACGAGACACTGGTCGTATTGCGGGTATCCGCAGTTCTTCAGCCGTCTTAATAAGTTGGGAAAGTTCGTAAATTGTCGGATTTTGGGTAAACTCTTGCAAAGAGAAACTTAATCCTCGGTCATTGGCTCTGGATAATACTTGAATACTGCGCAGAGAATCTCCTCCCAGCTTTAAGAAGTTGTCGTGAATGCCCACTTGTTCTACACCAAGAACTTCTGACCAAATCTCTGCTAGTGCTACTTCGATTGGAGTGCTAGGTGGGACAAATGCTGCTTCCAGATTTGGTCTTTCTTGGTCGGGGATGGGAAGCGCTTGACGATCTACCTTACCATTGGGTGTCAGTGGTAGCGCCTTCAGCATCACGAACACTGAAGGCAGCATATACTCTGGCAAGCGATTTTTCAAGAAGCTACGTAAGTCATCAACTGTGGGTATTTGCTCCTTTTCTGGGACAATATAAGCTACTAAACGCCGATGAGTGTGGATATCTTCTTGGGCGACGACTATCGCTTCTTGCACAGCCGAGTGTTGATTTAGAACAGCTTCAATTTCAGTGATCTCAATGCGGTACCCTCGAATCTTGACCTGCTGATCGAGACGACCGAGAAACTTAATGTTTCCATCCGGGAGGTAACGCCCTAAATCCCCAGTTTTGTAGAGGCGTGCGTTTGGTTCATCGCTAAACGGATTGGGAATGAACTTTTGGGCAGTTAGTTCAGGACGGTTAAGATAGCCCTTAGCCAGACCGAAACCACCAATATGTACCTCACCCGATACACCAATGGGTACTGGTTGGAGATGAGAATCCAATAAATAAATCTGGGTGTTAGCAATTGGGCGACCAATTGGCACAGGATTTTTCAAATCATGATTTTGACAATTGTATACACTGCTCCAAACCGTTGCTTCTGTTGGACCATACTCATTAAATAAAGATGTCTGGGGTAGTAATTCACGGTGTTGCTTAACAAGCTCTTTTGGACAGGATTCTCCAGCGACAATTACGGTTTGCAGGCTAATTAGTTGCTGTGGTTGGGCTTGCTCTAAAATCAGCTTATAGAGAGATGGCAGACATAATAAATGAGAAATTTGTTGTTGAGCGATCGCCTCTATAATCTGTTTAATATCTAGTTGCCAATTTTCTGGTAAAACGGAAACAAAACCACCTTGACAAAGTGTCCAAAAAATGCAAGCAACAGAACTATCGAAAGCAAAAGGTGAAGTTAACAGAAAGCCTGTTACAGGTTGATCGTAGTAACAGATGCGAGCAGTTGTGGAGTGAACTAAGTTTTGATGCGTAACCTGCACTCCTTTGGGTTGTCCTGTAGATCCAGAAGTATAAATTAAGTAGACCAGGTTATCAGGAATGACTTCTGTTTTAGGATTCTCATCACTTTCTTGGGTAATTGCATCCCAAAGAGTATCTAAGCAAAGTACTTGCGCCCCAATATCCGGTAACTTTTTCACCAACTGTTCTTGAGTCAATACTACTGACACCTGAGAATCTTCCAGCATATAAGCCAGTCGCTGATTTGGATAAGTTGGATCAATTGGTACATACGCTCCTCCAGCTTTGAGAATAGCTAGTATACCTACCAGCATTTCCCAAGAACGTTCTACGCAAATCGCTACTAATACATCCGATCCAACTCCCAAAGCCTGAAGATGGTGTGCTAGTTGATTGGCTCTGGTGTTCAGTTCTTGGTAAGTGATTTGCTGCTTTTTAAACACCACAGCTACGTTTTCCGGGGTACGTTCTGCCTGTTCCTCAATTAATTGGTGGATACACTTGTCGTTAATATAATCTCTTCTTGTATTGTTAAATTCAACGAGCAGTTGTTGTCGCTCGACATCACTAATCAATTGTTCTGGATTGTTAACAATACTCTGTGTCAAAGCTGCCAGTGTAGTGTTGGGATCGGCAACTATATTATTGAGCAGTGCTGCGACATGACTTAACATTCTGGCTACCGTTACGGTGCTGAAGTAGCGTAAGTCATAAAATATATTTAACGATAACTGCGACCAAGGTTTAACTAAGAAAACAAGAGGATAGTTAGAGTTAATAACAGAACGAACATTGTCAATCCTCAAGTTTCCTGTAGGTAAGCTAGAGATATTTACTGAGGAGTTTTCAAATACCAAAATACTCTCAAATAAAGGCATCCCTGGGGGTACTTCACTCCAATTCTGGATTTGGACTAGAGGAGTACACTCGTATTTACGTATATTCAGCTGCTGGAACTGAAGTTCTTTTAACCAAGACAGGAGCGAAGCTTCACCAGACACGAGTAAGCGCGTTGGTAGGGTGTTGATAAAGACTCCCACCATAGAGGAAACCCCTGGTAGGGTGGGCGGACGACCAGATACAACAGTTCCGTAAACGACATCTGCTTCACCACTGTAATAACTCAACAACAAAGCCCAAACCCCTTGTATGAAGGTGTTGAGCGTCAAATGGTGTTGTTGCGCTAAAGACTTGAGTGCTTCTGTGGTTGCTAGCGACAGCTGGACTTGTTGTTGACTGAAACCTTGGTGCTGATCAAGGGAGTCATTGGCTATCCAGTCTCCTACTAAAGGAGTTGGTGTTGTGAAGCCCTGAAGAACTTTTCGCCAGAAGACCTCAGCCTCCGATAAATCCTGCTGCTTCAGCCAAGCAATGTAGTCCCGATAGAGACGGCTTGGTTGCAATTGGAGAATTTGATTTTGGCAAAGCGCCTCGTAGACGCAAAAAAATTCCTTGAGGATGGTGTTAACACACCACGCATCCAGTACCAAGTGACAAATACTCCAGATAAATTGGTAAGTGTCCACATTAGTCTGGATTAAAATGAGCCGCATTAAGGGTGGTTTAGCAAGCTCAAAGCTATGTTTGCGGTCTGCTTCCAGGTAAATTTGTAGTTGCGCTTCCTGCTCAGCAGTTGAGAGCTTAAGCCAATCATACTGCTGTATCGATAGTTTAGCTTGTTGGTGTACTATTTGAACTGGTTGATTTAGACCTTGCCATACAAAAGCTGTCCTCAAACTCGGATGTCGGTCTACTATTTGCTGCCAAGCCTGCTCAAAAGCTGCGATATTGAGAGTGCCATGCAAGGTACATAGCGTCTGCTCAAAATACATCCTGGAATCTGGAGCAGAGAGGATGTGAAACAGCATACCCTGTTGGGTAGGTGAGAGTGTGTAGATGTCCTCTATATTTTTAGCTTCCATATCTAGGGATTTCTGTGTTGTTCATAAAAAGCTTATTTAGTTCTTCTTGAGTTAACTCAGCTTCTGGAAAATCTGAGGGTGTGAAGCTTGGCGTATCAGTGGACGAAAAATGAGTGATTGGCGATGCGGGCGTTAAGCTTCGCTTATCGCCAAAGGCGTATCGCTCTTGTTCCTGTGAAACCGAAATTGTCTCCACCACCATTGCTAATTCTGCAATTGTCAGATGTTCAAATAGCTGATTGATACTGAATTTCAACCCCGCTTCATAAGCTTTAGCCACAACTTGAATGCTCTGAATCGAATCACCTCCCAACTCTAAAAAGTTGTCGTGGATACCCAAGGGCTTAATTCCCAAAACCTGACTCCAGATTGTGGCTAGCGCTTCTTCCACTGGCGTGCGGGCTGCTACGTAAGTTTGCTCTGCTGTGCTTTTTTCCTCCATCGACATTTCTAGCTGGGATTGTACTTGCTCAGGTGCAGGCAAATGCCGACGATCAACCTTCCCACTGGGAGTCAATGGCAATTGTTCTAAGACAACAAAGGCACTAGGAATCATATATTCTGGTAACTTCTGCCGCAAGAAACTCCGCAATTCATTGGTTGCAGGTGCAGTTTTTTGCTTTGGCACTACGTAGGCAACTAAGCGTTTGCTACCTGATTCTTCTTCTCGAAGTATAACCACCGCTTCTACAACAACAGGATGTTGGAGTAACAGTGCTTCTATCGCCGTTAGTTCGATACGATACCCCCTGAGCTTAACCTGATTATCGATTCGCCCCAAGAACTCTATGTTTCCATCTAGTAGGTAACGCGCTAAATCTCCAGTTTTGTATAGGCGTGCATTCGGTTCCTCACTAAACGGATCAGCTATGAACTTTTGGGCAGTTAGCTCAGGTTGGTTAAGATAGCCCCTAGCCAGACCGAAACCACCAATATGCAGTTCACCAGGCACTCCAATTGGTACTGGTTGGAGGTGAGAATCCAGTAAATATATCTGAGTGTTAGCAATTGGGCGACCAATTGGCACAGGATTGTTCAAATCATGATTTTGACAATTGTAGACACTGCTCCAAACTGTTGCTTCTGTTGGACCATACTCATTAAATAAGGATGTATGGGGCAAGCTTAGGCGATGACGTTCCACTAACTCTGTGGAACAAGATTCCCCGGCAACAATGACACTGTGCAACCAGACAAGTAGATCCGGGTCTATAGTAACAAGTAGAGTACTGTAAAGTGAGGGAACACTCAACCAGTGTGAAACCTGATGTTGGGCAATCAGCTTGGTTAATTGCCAAATATCTCTCTGGGAACCCTCTCTTAACAGCACAAGTTTACCTCCTTGACATAAAGTCCAAAATATGCAACCAACTGAGCTATCAAAAGCGAAGGAGGGAATTAATAAGAAACTGGTAACGGGTTCTGGGTAATAAGCAATCCGCGCTCTTGTGGAGTGGACTAAGTTTTGCTGGGTAACGAGTACTCCCTTCGGTTGACCAGTGGAACCTGAGGTGTAGATGATGTAAGCTAGGTTTTCTAATGTGCTTGTAATGCTGGGGTTTTCTGGACTTTCCGGCGCTATGATGTGCCAATCTGAGTCTAGACAGACAGTCTGGGCGGTGTGTGCAGGTAAGTCTGCTACTAGCCGTGCCTGAGTCAGCAGGACTGGCACCTGAGCATCTTGCAGCATAAAAGCCAGGTTTTCTCGGGGATATGTTGGATCTATGGGTACGTAAGCTCCTCCTGCTTTGAGAATTCCTAAAATTCCCACAATCATTTCTAGAGAACGCTCGACACAGAGAGCCACCGGCACATCGGGGACTACTCCTAGACGCTGCAAATAATGGGCAAGGGCATTCGCTCGATGATTTAGCTGTTGGTAACTGAGTTGCTCACCTTCAAAGACGATGGCGATCGCATTAGGATTTTGTGCTGCCATAGCCTCAAAGTGTTGATGGATACAGCACTCTTGTGGATATTTGTTTGCGGTGTGATTCCACTCCACGAGCAACATCTGCCGTTGGCGATCGCCCAAAAGACATTGAGACTCATAACGTGCAAACGGCTGTACAGACATTGCTGTTAGCGTTTCAATAAAATAACTGCCAATAGTCTCTAACTGGGCATGGCTTATCTGTGTCAAGTCACACTCTAAATCGAGTTGTATGCAGTCTGAGGCATGATTGAGATTAAACTCAGACCGTAATGTAAAATGAGTTTCACCAAAACCCCTCGCCCCTAAAATTTCCAAATCTTGGAAAGTTTGCAAACTTTGATAAACATGAAAGTGAGTGTAGTTAAAGACAGTTTCCACCAAGGGCTGTAGAGCCTGACGCCCGACAAGTTGGTGTAAATCTGCGTAGGGATAACGTCTAAAGGGTAACAACTCTCGTTCGGCTACAAAGACCTGCTGCACCAACTCTAGCCAAGTTCCCCCCGTCAGTTGCAAACGGAAAGGAACTGTGTTCAAATGGATTCCTAAGGTTTTCTCACTGTCAGCCTCTTCCAAGCGTCCATTAGACTCAAGTCCTGTGAGGACATCACTCTCACCGCTTAACAAACTCATCACTCTGAGGTGTGCAGCTAACAAGATGTTTTTGAGGGGAACTTCTGCTAACCGAGCCAGTTTTTGCAATTTCTCGGAAAGCTCAGGAGAAATCGGGACATCCAAAAACCCAATTTTCGGTTTATCTGTGGTGCGGTGAGTCACTACCCAACGGGCTAGTTTTGTGGTGACGCAATCTGCTAATTTTTGCATCCAAAAGTTTTGAGAGTCAGGCGATCGCAATGTTGAACGCTCTAAGGCGACAAAATCTCGATAAGCAATTGTTAGGGGTGGTTCAATGACTTCACCTTTATTATTCAGCAAGGTATCATAATGGTGTAGCAATTCTGTCAGCAAACAAGCCTTGCTCCAGCCGTCAAGAATAGAAGTGTGACAACTAAAGGTGAGATAAAATGACTGATTCGTGAGGCGATGAATAAAAAAGCGAATAAATGGCGGACAAGACCAGTCAAAATTTTGTCTTTTTTCAGCTTTTATCCAGGTAGAAAGTGCTTGTTGTTGTTGCTCTGGTGATAAATCGCGCAAGTCCTCAACTTGAAAGGGAGCAGTGACTTGTTGATGAACTAACTGTAGGGGTTCGCTAAAGTTGGTCAGATCAAATGATGTCCGCAGGATGGGATGACGCTCCACAACCTGCTGTACGGCTTTTTGAAACAGTTCATTGTCTAGACGAACTTGCAAATTGTACAGGAAAATGTCATGGTACATTGGCTCCTCAGGCATAGACTGAGTGTGAAAAATTACCCCAGCCTGAACCCTAGCCAAAGGATAAGCATCTTCTACGCCTTGGGGTAGAAGATGCCGTTCTGCGTGAGAAATCAGGCTAAATGGCTCTGTTTTCTGAGTAACTAAACCACTGGGTTCGACAAAGGTAATTTCTTGTGCCAGAGATTCGATGGTCTGATGCTGGAAAATTTGTGCCAAGGAGAAGCTTAAACCTTTTGCAGTGGCTTTAGCTAACACTTGAATGCTACGAATCGAATCCCCTCCCAACTCAAAAAAGTTGTCGTGAATGCCCACCTGTTCAATGTCCAACACCTCTGCCCAAACCTCTGCCAATGTCTGCTCTTGTGGAGTGCGAGGTGCGACAAAAGCTTTTTCTAACTCCGGTCTAGCTTTTCCAGGAGCTGGTAGCATTCGCCTGTCTACCTTACCATTTGCAGTCAAAGGAAGTGCATCCAGCAGGACGAAAGCCGCAGGAACCATGTAATCGGGGAACTGCTCTAAGAGAAAACGACGCAGTTCGGTAGTTGTGGGTGCTGGCTGATGACGGGTGACGCAATAAGCAACTAATTGCTGGTTCCTAGAGTCTGCCCGAGATGCAGCTAATTCTCCCTTGAGTAAGCGACGCAAACCAGTAATTGTTGATGAATTTTCTACGTCAACCAGTGGTGTAAAGTCTCGGTGTTGTTCCCTCCTCTCAATTTCTCTCATCAAGACAACAACCTCGCGCAATGCTGGGTGTTGACTCAATACCGCTTCAATCTCTCCTAACTCAATGCGGAACCCTCGCAACTTAACTTGATCGTCGAGTCGTCCCAGATACTCAATGTTGCCATCAGGAAGGTAACGCGCCAAATCCCCAGTTTTATAAAGGCGTGTCCCAAGCTTATCACTAAAGGGATTGGGAATAAATTTCAGAGCTGTTAGTTCTGGCTGGTGAAGATAACCCCTAGCTAAACCCACACCGCCAATGTGTAGTTCCCCCGGTACGCCAACAGGCACTGGTTGCAAGTGATTATCTAGCAGATAAATTTGCGTATTGGCAATGGGGCGACCAATGGGGACAGTGTATTTAGGATTCTCACGCTCACAAGCCCAAAATGTGACATCAATAGCTGCTTCCGTTGGTCCGTATAAATTGTGGAGGTCTGCATCCAAACGCGCAAAAAATTGTTCTTGTAGTTTGAAAGGTAGTGCTTCCCCACTGCACATTACCTGCCTCAAGCAGTAACAAGTTTCCACACCAGGTTCCTCAAGAAACACTTGCAACATTGAAGGAACAAAATGTAGCGTGGTGATTTGCTGCTCTTTTATGATCTCAACGAGGTAAGCGCTATCTTGATGACCTCCTGGTCGAGCTACCACGCTTACTGCTCCGGTAGTCAAAGGCCAGAAGAATTCCCAAATCGAGACATCAAAGCTAAATGGTGTTTTTTGCAACACTCTATCTACTGTTGTCAGTTGATAGGTTTCCTGCATCCAGGAGAGACGATTGCAAATTCCTCCATGAGTGTTCATTACCCCCTTTGGTTTGCCAGTCGAGCCAGAGGTGTAAATGACATAAGCTAAATTATCAGTTGTCACCTGGCTAACTGGGTTGTCCACACTATCACTAGCCCGGGCCTCATTGTTTTTGTCCACCAAGACCACTTTTGCCCGATGCTCAGGCAAAGCTGTGAAAAATTTCTCTTGAGTCAACAACACTGAAACTTGGGCATCTTTCAGCATGAAAGCTAGACGTTCTTGAGGATAGCTGGGATCTAGAGGAACGTAAGCTCCTCCAGCCTTGAGAGTCGCTAAGATACTCACCACCATCTCTGGTGAACGCTCTAGGTAGATGCCAACCAACACCTCTGGCTCTACTCCCAAAGTTTGCAGATGGTGTGCTAACTGGTTTGCCCGTTGATTTAACTCAGTGTAGGTGAGTTGTTCTTGTTCAAATACCACCGCCACTGCATCTGGTGTCTGCTGTACCTGAGCCTCAAATTGTTGATGGAGACAGGTAGCATGAGCATAATTTACTTGAGTAGCATTCCACTCTACTAATAATTGTTGTTGTTCTAATTCGGTGAGGAGTGGTAGAAAACAGATGTGCTGCTGTGAGTCAGCGACGATACCTTCTAGTAAGGTCTGAAAATGACCAGCTATTCGCGCAATAGTGGCAGCATCAAATAAGTCTGTGTTGTATTGCCAAGAAGCAGATAGTGTTTCATCCACAAGAGCCATCATTAGAGTGAGGTCGAACTGAGCAATTCGCTGTTCGAGGGCTAGGGACTCTAACTCTAGTTCCCCTAGTTTTATCCTTGCTCCTGTTTCCCCTAAAGCAAAAGCTGTCAAACCTGACTCGTTGAGGAGGTGCGCTTTCTGCAAAACAAACATCACTTGAAATAGTGGCGAACGACTGGGGTCTCGCACTGGTTGTAGTTGCTCAATCAGTCGTGCGAAGGGGTAGTCCTGGTGATCAAAAGCATCCAGTACACAGGAACGTACTTGAGCGAGAAACTCATCAAAGGTGGGATTTCCTGATAGATTGGCTCGCAAAACTACCGGATTCACGAAGTAACCCACCAGTCCTGCCACATCAGTTCGACTTCTGCCTGTTGTCGGGGAACCCACTAGTAGGTCTTCTTGACCTGTTTCGCGGTAAAGTAGCACTTGAAAGGCTGCTAGCATTGTCATGTAGAGAGTAACTCCACGTTTGCGGCTAAAATCTTGTAGCTTTTGAGTTAGTTCTGCACTCAGCTTGCAACCTAGAGAAGCCCCTCGATAGGTTTGAATGGCGGGACGTGGACGGTCAGTTGGCAAATTTAATACAGGTAACTCTCCTGCCAACTGCTTTTGCCAGTAGCGCCACAGCCGCTCACCTTCTGGACTTGCTAGCATTTTCGCCTGTTCCCGCACATAGTCGGTGTACTGCCAGAGCAAAGGAGGCAGGGTGACAGGTGTATTATTCTTTTGGGCTTGGTACAGTGTTCCCAACTCATCCACCAGCACGGTGAGGCTCCAGAAGTCTGCTACGATGTGGTGGACAACCAGCAGAAGAATGTGTTCTTGGGGTGAGCGAGTGAACAGACTCACTCGCATTAGGGGACTCTGCTCAAGATTGAAGGGACGGTACGCTTCTTTTAGCAGGCGATAGCTCAGAAATTCCTCATCCCATGTTGCTGCATCTTCCTGTTGAAACCACACCTCTACATGCTTGTGGACTTGCTGCATAGGTTGTCCGTCGGCATTTCTGAAAGTTGTACACAGCGAAGAATGGCGTTCTACTAAAGTCTGAAATGCTCGGTGCAAGGCGGCAATATCAAGTTCACCACAAATACGCACAGCATTGGCAATATTGTAAGCAGGACTCTCTGGTGCTAGTTGGTGTAAAAAGTACAGAGCTTGTTGACCGTAGGAAAGGGGATACTCAGTGATAGTTTCTTTAGCCGAGGCTGGATCACTTTTTGGTGCAGAAGCAACATTAGTTAATTGGGCAAGTACTGCGGTTGCTAATTGGTTGATACTGGAACTCCCCAGAAAGCTAGTCATCGGTAAGACTACACCCAAGTTAGTTTCAATGGTGTGCTGGAGTTCTATCGCCATTAAGGAATCGAGTCCCAGAGTGTTTAAGGGTTGCTGTGGGTTGACGAGTGAGGGGATTATTTTGAGAACCTGAGCGACTTGCTGCTGAAGATAACACGTTAACTGTAACTGACGCTCTTGTGGCTCTAATGCCAGGACTGCTGAATAAGTGAGGCTGGCTGTACTGACTGTAGTATGAGATTCTTCTAAAATGCTGCTGGCGACACTCTCCAAACTTCCCGCCAAAAAACTAGTTCGACAAGCATGGCGCTGAACCTTGCCACTAGAAGTTTTGGGGATACTCCCTGGTTTGAGCAGCAACAGTGCATAAACTTGCAGTTCATGTTCTTCTGTTACTGCTTGACGGATAGTTGCAATGACTTCCTCAGTCGCCAAATTCCGCAGGAAACTACGCTTAACTTCTTGGGCAATAACTAATCTCTCTTCGCCGCCAACATCAATTGCAAACGCTGCACTACCGCCTTGTTGCAGTGCTGGGTGGCTCTGCGCTACTGTCAGTTCAATGTCTTGAGGATAGTAGTTGCGTCCTCGGATAATAATTAGGTCTTTGAGTCGGCCAGTGACGAACAACTCACCATCTTTTAAAAATCCTAGATCCCCAGTACGTAAAAATGGGCCTTCACCTGTGTTTGCAAAATATGCTTGAAAGGTTTGCTCAGTCTGCTCTTGTCGATTCCAATAACCCTGAGCTACGCTGGCTCCAGATACCCAAATTTCTCCAATCTGTTCCGAAGTACATTGCTTGAGTGATTGTGGGTCAACAATTGCAATTTTCGTATCGAGCCATGAACGCCCACACCCTACTATGTGTCTAACTCTTTGATTATCGACTTGACTGCTGACGACTCGATTTTGTTTGAGTGCCTCTGCATCGATCGCACAATAAATTGGCTCATCTTTCACTAATCCTCCTGAAACCATCAGAGTAGTTTCAGCCATACCGTAACAGGGATAGAAGAAATTGCTACGGAAGCCATAGGGTTTGAAGGTAGATGCAAATTGCTCTAGAGTTTCTTTGCGAACTGGCTCAGCACCGTTGTAAGCACTAGACCAACTACTCAAATCAAGAGTTTCTCGTTGTTGGGGAGTCGTCTTGCTTACACAAAGGTCATAACCGAAGTTAGGACCGCCGCAATGAGTTGCCTGATAGTGGGAAATTGCCTTGAGCCATCGAATTGGTTGCTGAACAAAGGATGCTGGCGGCATTAAGACCCCTAGAAAACCTGTATACAAGGGTTGAATAACGCCGTCGAGCAATCCCATGTCATGAAAACTAGGTAACCAACTGACAGATACACTCTCAGATGTGAGTTCAAAAGCTGTCTTGATATACTCCGAGTTATGCAACAAATTCCCATGACTCACCATCACCCCTTTTGGTGTACCTGTAGAGCCTGAGGTGTATTGGAGAAACGCTAGTGTGTTGCTGTTGACAGATGGCTCCTGCCATGCATGTACTAAGTCGCTAGCAATCATATTGTCGGTAGCCAGCAACCGCAAAGTTTGTAAATTTGGATATTGGGCAAATTGTTGCTCAATGTTGGACAAGACAGTTGTGGTGGTTAGTGCGATTGCTGAGCGTGCATCCGCCACAACAGCTTGGAGTCGGGACAATGATTGGTTAGCCCGGGGTGGATAAGCGGGGACTGCAACAACCCCAGCATACAAACACCCGAAGAACGCCGCGATGAATTCCAAACCAGGCGGGTATAGCAGCAAAGCACGCTCTCCACCAACGACTCCATAACTTTGAAGCAAGGCAGCAATGATCCTCGCTTGATAATCGAGTTCACCGTAGGTAAGACAAGGTCCTTCTACCTCAGAATCAATCACAAAAGAATATGCTTTCTGCTCGGGTTGCTGGAGTGCTCGACTTTGGAGAAGTTCAACCAATGTAGAAAACTTAGCTGGTAGCTCGAAAAGGTTTTTGCCCATTTGCACACCTGCTTACATCTTATATTTTATAAATTTTTGCATTAACAATTTTCAACTCAAGTCTGCTGTATGCAACTGAATTAATGGTTGAATACAGTTTAGAGAATCTCAGTGATTGCTTGATTTCTACAACAGTGGCTTTTCTTAGAAAAACTTTTCTTCAGATGTAAAAAATATACACCTAAAATTTCATTTGATGAGACAACAAAACTAGATTTTCTTGAGCCTAAAAACAAACCTACCTTATCAACTTAGTTCCAAAAAAATATGTGCAGAAATTCAACATTTCAGAAAAGGGATGAGTTACCCATCTTAAAAGCTATTTCCTTGACTAGTTATACGTCATAGAAGCAAACGCATAACAGGTATAACCAAAAGTTATTCTAAGATCAGGAGCTGATCATCATTTGGATAATTAGAGGGAGCCAAAAGCCTCGTAAGCTTTTACATTGCCATAATTATCTATGCTCACTGCTAAGTTTTCTGGGAGACAAACCCTCCAAAATTGTTTTGAAAAACTTTTCTGCAACTCTATCAACATATAAACATATAATAAACTTTTCATTCTTAGCAAGAATAATCTTATCAAAAAATATTATCAATAAGTATTGATTCATAAAAATTCTTTATTTACAAGTGTGTAACTCGACTGATGAAAAAAATTTCTTCAATCCCCCCGATTTTGGGAAATGAATCATTATGTCGCTTGCACCGTTCGGCGAAGCTACAACGACAGGCTCAGTACAAGTCAGTCGAGCCGCTGATCTCACCGTCGAAGCCATAGCCTGTTTTAATTTGGAGTAGAGGAAAGTTTGACCAAGTTTGACAACCTGTCGTTTGACTTATATGGCTAGCTCGTTGATGATAAGAATTGCTTTTGTGCAACTCGACAACAATTAAATATATAAACATGACGTACAAATAGAGTCTTCGCTGAACCACCAATCGATTGAGTTTGGGAAACTTGAAGCTGGTGTAGGTCAACGATTCAAGCCCTATCAGGAGACACTCATGTTTTTCTGCGAGGTTCATGTTTTTCTCTAAATGTTATAGCTGCGATATGTCATTCAAGTGTGAGGAATTAGGGTGAAACAACAGAAACTATCCACCTGGATATGGCTGTTTACAGCTGTATCAGTCTTAGGGGCTTCCCCAGCACGTGCTGATGTTGTAAATGTCAGTGCTGTGCAACACAAAATCGGGACAACAAATGCAGCAGCACCCATAAAAGACATTCCTCGACTGAGTGAGATTCAGCGTCCCCACACCAGTGTTAAGGACTGGTTGACGCAACAGACTCAACAGAATCAAGTTATACAAATCACAAGAGTGCGCCTTTCTCAAACTGCTAACGGTTTGGAAGTGATATTAGAAACTTCTACATCTGATAAACTGCAAGTCGCAATTAAGAGTGAAGGTAATAACTTCATTGCGGATATTCCTAATGCTCAACTGCAGCTAACAAGTGGTAGTTCTTTCCGTCAACAAAAGCCTGTTGCGGGAATTACTGAAGTAACGGTGACTAATATAGACGCAAGTAGTATCCGGGTAACAGCGACAGGTGAGGGAAGTGTACCAAAAGTTGAGTTGGACGACAGCAATGAAGGTTTAATTTTTGTTTTCACGCCGGTGATATCCTCTACACCACAAACAGCTAAACCTAGTAATGAAAAACCATCCCAGTCGAGTCAAGAAGCAATTGAACTCGTTGTGACGGGTGAACAACAAGGATATAGTGTACCTGATGCCACAACTGGAATCCGGACAGATAATATACCATTACGTGATATTCCCCAGTCTATTCAAGTCATTCCGCGTCAGGTGATTGAAGACCGAAATGTTGTGCGTCTTTCAGAACTCGCGGATAATGTCAGTGGTGTACAACCCGAGCGTGGATATGGAGGTTTGTCTTCATTAGGGTTTCGGGTGCGCGGTTTTCTAACCAATTTTGAAACTTTACGCAATGGCTTCCCAGATTACGGTTACTTCAGTCCGCGAGATGTAGCCAATATTGAGCGCGTGGAGATTCTCAAAGGTCCGGCGGCGGTGGTTTATGGCGGTAGTCCGACACAGTATGCAGGTGGAAGTGGTGTTGTCAACTCCATTACCAAAAAACCCTTATCACAGCCTTATTACAACGGAAATGTCACTTATGGAAGTTACGAGTTTTTGCGTCCGACTTTAGATATTAGTGGACCGCTTACAGACGACAAATCAGTTTTATATCGTTTGAATGTCGCCTACGAAAGTGCTGACAGTTTCCGTGATTTTGTGGAGTATGACAGCTTCTTTATTTCGCCTGTTTTAGAGTTGAAGATAAGCGATCGCACCAAACTCACCTTTGAATACGAACACCAAAAATACAACTATACTTTTGATAATGGTTTTCCCATTGAGCCAGAAGTTCTCAAACTTCCTCGTAGTCGATTTTTAGGAGAACCCAATTTTGCCAATGGTGAAGTCACCTCTAACTCGTTTACATATAACTTTGAACATCAATTCAGCAACAACTGGAAGTTCCGCCAAGGATTTAATATTCTCAGTGCTAATTTGAATGACGCAAAGCAGGTCTCTCCTGGTTCTTTGCAAGATGACCGCCGCACTCTAGACCGTACTTTCTACGCTTCCGATGAAGAACACAAAAATATCACGCTACAAAACGAAATTTCTGGCAAATTTTCTACTGGCTCTATTCGCCATAATGTTCTGTTTGGGGTAGATTTAGCCCGAAATGTATTTAACTACATTTTTGCCCCAGACCTCGAATTACCCATAGATATTTATAACCCGCAATATGGTGGAACTCCTATTCCTGTAGAGGATGGTTCTCCCTTTGGTCGAAAAATTGTTTCTGAGAATGTAGGTTTATTCGCGCAGAATTTGATTGAGCTTCGACCGAATCTAAAATTGTTATTGGGTGGTCGCTTAGACTTTAACGATTACAGCACAAAAGACCGTGTGAGTGGCGATACTCTCAGCGAACAATCAAATACTCGTTTTTCACCACGAGTTGGAATTGTATATCAACCGAGTGATACGACTTCGCTTTACTTTAACTGGACAAACGGCTTTTCTCCTCAATTTCAAGCAAGAAGTCGGACAAACGAACAGTTCAAGCCACAAAATACCGAACAATTTGAGGTGGGGGTTAAACAAAATTTTCTCAAGGATAAACTTTCTGCAACTTTGGCATTCTTTCAAGTTACCAAGCAGAACGTACTCACACCAGACCCAGTAGACGACCTATTCAGTATCCAAACAGGAGAACAACGCAGCAGAGGTATTGAATTAGATATCGCAGGCGAAATATTACCAGGTTGGAAGGTTGTTGCTAACTATGCTTACATTGATGGTACAGTGACGAAGGACAATGTGATTCCTGTCAGAGACAGATTATTTGGCGTCCCAGAACACAGCGCTGGATTGTGGACAACTTATGAATTTCAGCGCGGTGGTTTGCAGGGGTTAGGATTTGGTGGTGGGTTGTATTTTGTCGGTGAGCAAGAGGTAGATTTACCGAATACATTTAAACTCTCAAGTTACATACGAGCTGATGCTTCCATCTTCTATCGGCGTCAAAATTATCGATTTGCAGTCAACTTCAAGAATATTTCTAATGTTAAGTATTATGAGGTTGATGGGTACAGTATTGACGCTGCATCACCATTTACGGTGTTGGGAACAGTGTCAGTTGAGTTTTAATTCCCAAAGCATTCAAATGAGAGTTGTGTGTGAGTAAATTACGTCACTATGTTTGGATACTTAAACCCTTTGTTGGAGTCTTGGCAGTGCTTCTGCTGGGACTGGTTTCAGGATGTGAGGGAAATGTTGTTAAATCAACTAATACTGTTTCTGAAGCAGCAAAATACACTTCCACCACACTTAATAATTGTGACCTGACGATTACCTACAAGCAACCACCACAACGCGCTGTCACGATGATGCAATCTGCAACAGAGGTGATGCTGGCGCTGGGTTTAGAAAAGCACATGGTTGGTACAGCCTACCTGGATAATCCGATTTTGCCAGAGTATCAACAGGCATATTCCCAAATTCGCGTTTTAGCGCCGAAGTACCCATCGCGGGAAGTTTTCTTGGGGGTTGAACCAGATTTTGTGTTCTCCACTGAGGAAAGTGCTTTTGCCAAAGAAGCACTTGGATCACGAGAAGAGTTGCTCAAATTAGGGATTTCTTCTTATTTGTTACCAATTGAATGCGATCGCCCAGAACTCAGACCTGAGGGCGTCACGATGGAAAATTTATATCAGGAAATACGGGATATTGGGCGTATTTTTGGAGCAGAAGAACGAGCCGAAAAGTTAATTGCTCAACTGCAAGCACAACTGCAAGAAACTCAACAAAAGCTAGGCAAAGTCACAACCAAGAAGCGCATTTTTTGGTACGATTCTGAAAACCCTCCCCTAACCGTTTCTAACTGGGGAATGCCGAATCATATTATTGAATTAGCCGGTGGAGAAAATATCTTCAAAGATATCCAGAAAAAAGAAGCATGGGTGACAGTTAATTGGGAAGATGTGATTGCGCGTCAACCCGATGTGATTGTTCTCATTGATGCTAGCTGGTCACCTGCTGACGAGAAGCGACGATTACTTAAATCTAACCCTGCTTACTCGCAGATGAAAGCTGTGCAACAGGATAAATTCATTGTTGTGGGTTTTAGTTACACGATGCCAGGAATTAGGAATATTGCAGGGGTGAGACAATTAGCAGAGGCTTTGTACCCAGAGAAGTTTAAGTGATGAGGGAGATGAGGAAACATCGCTTTGGAGACAAGAGAAAATTTTCTTTATTAAATCAAAAGAATTCCATTCATGGGGATATTCTGCGTTCTGCGTTCTGTGTTCTGTGTTCTTCTTAATCATGATTAATCCAGTACCAAAGCACCTGAGAAAAAACAAGCAGCAACGCTACAAGCTGCTAATGGTGGCTTTGGCGGTGATATTATTGATTTCTATGACTTTGGCGGTGATGATTGGACCTGTACCAATTCCCCCTTTGAGGGTATGGCAGATAGCCTTATCTCAAGTTTTTCCAAATGTTACAGGAGACTGGACGCAAGCACAAGTTCAGATTGTCTGGCTCATTCGCTTCCCGCGTGTGCTGTTGGCTTTTTTTGTGGGCGCTGGGCTATCAGTGGTTGGTGTTACCATGCAAGCATTGGTGCGAAACCCCTTAGCTGATCCTTTTATTCTCGGTGTCTCCTCTGGCGCATCGGTGGGTGCTGTTTTAGTCATCGTGTTCGGTGTTTTCTCATTTTTTGGCGTGTATGCAATCTCCGTTGGGGCTTTCCTCGGTGCGCTATTAGCATTCGTTGTTGTTTTCTTCTTAGCACGACGACAAGGACGCCTCCGTTCCACACGCTTAATCTTAGTTGGTGTAGCAGTATCGTATCTGTTTGAGGCGATAACGAGTTTCTTGGCTATCAAAGCCGGAAGTGGGGAAGCTACACGACGAGTGTTGTTCTGGTTGTTGGGGGGACTTTCAGGAACAAAGTGGACAGACCTGATTTTACCAGTGCTGGCTTTGTTAGTTGGGCTGGGATACTTGTTGGTTCAAACGCGATCGCTCAATGCACTCCTCATCGGTGAAGAAACAGCCCGCACTCTAGGAACCGACACCGACAGTTTCCGCAAGCAGTTATTCCTAGTAATATCACTGCTAACAGGTGTCATAGTTGCCGTCAGTGGTGTGATTGGCTTCGTCGGGCTGATGATTCCCCACAGTGTCCGCTTCCTCGTCGGCTCAGATCATCAGCGCGTTTTACCTGTAAGCCTGCTCCTGGGTGGAATTTTCCTGATTTGGGCAGATGTATTAGCACGGACTTTGGTTGCTCCAGAGGAACTTCCCATCGGCATTATCACTGCACTGTTCGGCGCTCCTTTTTTCATCTGGTTGATGCAAGGTAAAGAAGGTGGACGATGAAGTTAGAAGTGAAACAGATATCCTGGAGTATTGAGGGAAAGCAGATTTTACGTGATATTAATTTGGAGGTAGCATCAGGTGAGTTTGTTGGACTAATTGGTCCTAATGGTAGTGGCAAGTCAACTTTACTCAGATGTATTTACCGTGTCCTCAAACCAGATACTGGAGTTATTACCCTTAATGGTAAGAATATCTGGCATCTGAGTGCTCGTGAAATGGCACAAGCTACCGCAGTTGTTTTGCAGGAAACACCCACTGAGTTTGACTTTACTGTTGAGGAGATGGTATGGATGGGGCGTACACCGCATCTTGGGATATTTGACCGACAGACAGAACAAGATCACAGCATCGTTCTGAGTGCTCTTGAGCAGGTGGGGCTTTCTACCTTTGCCGAAAGAAGTTTTGCTTCCCTTTCTGGTGGGGAGAAGCAGCGGGTTTTGATTGCACGGGCGATCGCCCAGCAAGCCCGTTTCCTCGTTCTTGATGAGCCAACAAATCATCTCGATATTCGCTACCAGTTGGAACTCTTGGAACTGGTAAAGGGATTAGGTGTGACTACCATTGCTGCTTTGCATGATTTGAACCTTGCTGCTACGTACTGCGATAGCATCTACGTGCTCAAGGAAGGAACCATCGTCGCAGCAGGGAACCCCCAAGCCCTGCTACAACCAAAGCTCATCCGGGAGGTGTTTGGGGTAGGATCTGTTGTTGCGCTGGACTCGCGCACAGATAAATTACGCATCACCTTCTTTCTGGAAGACACTTAAGACAGATATGACATTACTCGTTCATTTCTTTCATTGTCGCCAAGGCTGAAGGAGACAATTTACTCAGATAGCGGAAGATCCAGTATTTAAATATAGTGTCCAAAATCACAGGGAAAGTAGCAATAAAAAGAGATATTGCGCTTTTTTGTGCTGGAAGCCCCAAATGTTCCGCAAATCCTTCAAGAATCACCTCCCAACCATGTGGTGAGTGAAATCCGACAAATATATCTGTGAATAAAATAATCAAGAAAGCCTTAGCACTGTCACTCAAACCATAAATAACATCATCCATGAAAGATTTCACAATTGCAATTTCTCTTTTGCTTGTAACAATTACGAACGCAAAAGCTACAAGTGACAGCAAATCAGCAAAAACATTACTAATAGCGCTACTGCCTTTCTCTTTAAATTCTTCGGCAATTTCATGGACTTTATTTTTTACTTTTTCCTCTACAGCTTCTGAAGAAAGTGGCGGTGCTTTACTAATTAGGCTCTGAAACTTTAATTTTTCTTCAAAAGTTTTTAACTCTGTCAGAGCTTCTTCTTCCATTTCATAGTTGAGGAAAATGTGATTTAGATTTTCACCTCTTATCCGCTCTACAATTGGACTAAATAAGAATTGTTTAGAGAGATATTGAGTTAATAGCGGCACAATAACTAGAATTACCAAAAATCTGACCGCACTTCTTGTTCTCTTTCTAGAACTTTGGAAATTTCTAATATATTGTTGTTCTGCTTCCGGCGACAAATCTGCTTTAATTCTATTTAATGTTCTTCCAATTGACCTAGGAAATATACCTGTTTTATTAAAAAGAGGGTCACCTTTTATATTGTTTACACCAGATGAATTTGACTGGTTGTTAACTTCGTCACGGTTAAGTTGTAATGGTTGAGAGATTGGTGTTATCCCGTCCTGATTCAATTCTTGTTCTAAATTATATTTGAGGCTCACCTCATCAATAAAACTTAGTTTCTCTAAAAAAGCAGAACTTGACATATTCAACACAGAAGAACTTAAACGGAACTCCGCTAATTTTGCCTTGATAATCATTAAGTTCTTGTTAAGAGAAACCTGCCAATAAGCTCTGACACTCTCAGTGTATTTACTTGAGTTAGGAATAATTTTGTTACCCTCAAACTGCTCTATCTCAATATTTCTAATTCTTTGAGCAGCCTCGTAAGCTTCTAATAGTGCTCTTTCTGGTGTACTCAGGAATCGTTTGTTACCAGCCTGTAAGTATTGTTGAATTTTTTGTCCGATGGATCCTGGATGATTGTTGAAAAACGAAATTTTCATGTTACATTCATTTTAACTAACTATTATTATTTTATTTAATTTAAAAATCAATAATGGCTAATAAAATATAATTTTTACTTATGATTTATTAGCCATTAGATGGGTATCTTATTCTGAGTGTACACCGATAAGAGAGTTTGGTACAGCGAATGAGCGATTGAGAAGTTCAAATTGTTTTTTGCTAACATCATAAGCAAAGACTTCGCCACTCTCAATTTCATAGATCCAAGCGTGAAGAGTGATTTGACCACTGTGAAGTTTAGAGCAAATTATCGGGTAAGTTTTTAGATTGTCTATCTGTATTAAGACGTTCTGTTCTATTGCAATTTTTAATAGTTTATCGCTGGGACAATGCTTGTAGTTATCTAAGACAAGACGACGGGTAGGCTCAGCATAGTGCTTCAACCAATCGTATACTAGTGGCATTTGCTGAGCAAGATTACCTATTTGTAACAGTCCTTTCATCGCTCCGCAGTGGGAATGACCGCAAATAATAATATCTTTAATATTTAATGCTTGCACAGCATATTCTACACCAGCACCTTCAGCATTATTAAGTGATCCATAAGGTGGAATAATATTACCAATATTACGAATAACAAATAAGTCCCCTGGCTGGGTTTGAGTGATTAAATTAGGGTCAATACGAGAGTCAGAACAAGTGATAAGTAAAACTTCAGGAGTTTGACCATGAGATAATTGCTGGAAAAGATCTCGATGACTGACAAAATAGTTGTCATGAAACTCATTTAAACCACTGATTAAGTGTTTGATGGACACAACCTCGTTCCTCCTATGGAAAGAAATCTTTCTTTTTAAACTTCATACTTTGTAACCTCTTTTTTGGAAAAAAACTGTCATTTTTTTGATATTTTTAAATTTAGAGACTTTTTTGAAGTTTGCAAGAAAAAACTTAGAAAAGTCAAAAGCAAATAGTTCAAAATTCAAATAAATTCTGAATTTTGAACTTTGTAAAGTTCGTGCCCGTAGGGCATATTTTGAATTTGTTCGCGCAGCGTGCCGCAGGCAGCGCAGCGAGGATCAAGCAGTCTTGCAATCAAGAGTCTAAAACCTATAGGTGGGCTTTTCTGTTCCCACCCAAGGGTTTAGTGTATTGGTAATAATTTCCAGTTTCTTGACTGTTTCGACTCTGCTAGATTCCTATAGCTTTTATGATATTCATATATAGAGGAATTCCTACAATAATGTTGAACGGAAAGGTGAGTGCTAAAGCCATAGAAATATACAAGCTGGGATTAGCTTCAGGAACTGTCATTCTCATAGCTGCTGGAACAGCTATGTAAGAAGCGCTAGCACAAAGAACAGCAAATAAAAGAGCATTCCCTTGTGGTATGCCAATGAGTTTAGCAATGATTATCCCCAAAATTGCGTTGGTAACAGGCATAAAGACAGAAAAAATAATTAAAAAAGAACCTGTTTTTCTTATATCTAGTATTCTTCTAGCAGCTACCATTCCCATATCTAGTAGAAAAAATGCTAGAACTCCGTAGAATATGCTCTGAGTAAATGGTTGTAGCTTTTCCCATCCTTTCTGTCCTGTTAAAATGCCAACAATAAGGCTTGCAACTAAGAGAAATACAGAACCATTTAGAAAAGCCTCTCGCAAAACTTCACTCCAAGAAAATTCACCCCCTTCTTTCTTTTGACCAAATGCTCTTACTAAAACAATACCCACAATAATTGCTGGAGATTCCATCAGTGCCAAAGCAGCTACCATGTATCCATCAGAGGTAATATCAAGCACTTTTAGAAAGGACTGTGCAGTAATAAAAGTGACAGCACTGATAGATCCATAAGTTGCAGCAATAGCTCCAGCATTATACGCATCAAGTTTTGTTTTTAAAATAAAAAAGGAGTAGATAGGAACCGCACAAGCCATGATGATAGCTGCTATCAATGTCAACGCTACTTGTGGATTAATTCCGCTCTCATCAAGTTCATATCCTCCCTTAAACCCAATTGCAAGTAGTAAGTAAAGAGAAAATAGTTTTGGTAAAGGTTGCGGAATTTCTAAATCCGATTTCAGAAAAATTGCCAGCATTCCTACAAAGAAAAAGAGCACTGGCGGATTCAATATGTTCGATAAGATAAGGCTGGAATTCATTTCTTCTAACCCTGATTTTTTAGAACAGAAGTGGGAATGACTATAGCGATCAGACAATTTTAGGACTTACGCATTGACGTAAAGCAGCCAAAGGCTCGCTAGCCCCGGAGGGGGCGCTGCGCAAACGCTAACGCCGGGGGAAGTTTCACCCGGCAGACTTTACAAAAATCGATTTTGTGCGTCAGACTTATTTGCTGCCATTCCTTCTTTAATTAGGTGCAAGCAAAATCAACTTATGCACCAGTAGATAGAGGAACATTCTTGCGAAATCTGACTATTGCAGAACCGCACCGAAGTTGGCACTCTTTGCATGATGCACACAAAAATTTATTTGTCAAGTGCCTAAGTCCTAAATTTAAGTCAGTTAGCGTTCACAAATCAAGCTATCTAACAAAATGTCAAATCAGCAAACAGCTTAGAAATGAGTCATTCCGCAGTTTTGACAAAACTCAACATATATTAGTTTTCTCGTGCCGACTTATTTACTTAAGTTACTGTTACCAATAATCAAGTCTTCACTGAATATATTTCAAGGCTATGAAAATGGTATGAACATTGTGTGTCAATGTTATGACATTAACTTTTATCAAGGCAGCGCTCTATCCTACAATGCTTAATAAATAAAGATAAAATAACTTTTATATATTGTTAACAAGTATGAAAAACTTCTAATTATTTTGACTTTATATTTGCCAGATGTAAGGATGTCATTAAAAAATAGTAATATATAATACAATACGGCAAAATTAAGACAAATGTTCAGTTAGCGCAGATAGATTTCACTTCGTTTCAACCCCAAAGCTGGCATGAGGAGAACGCTAAATCCTACAGTAGCTTTCAAATCTAAAAAGTCTTAATGTTTACTTTATAAGTCAGATCGAATATCAAACTCGCCTAATTATTTACAATAAAATGACCCCATCAGTTAACCATAAGCTGGACTAGCGTAAAGCAGCACCCATAACCACGCAAGAATCCAAATCACAATTAATCCCAATATACGAAGTAGGATTTGTTTGATCATGTTGTGCTTTGTCCTTTGTCAAAAATCATTTGTCCCCAACAAAGGACAAATGACTTATGATTAATAACTACTTCCAATCCTTCCAATCCTTACCAATCCGGATTGTGATATCAGATTCTAGATCGCCCGTCGCGGACACCTCAACCTGACCGAAACGTAAGATTTTTTGTAATTGTTCTCCTGCTTCTCGGTTGCCTTTTTGGACAATAATCTTAGTTTCGCTTCGGTTATCAGACCAATCTGGTATAGCGTAAACTTTCGTAAATCCTTGCTGTTTGAGATTATTAATAACTTTTTGAGTTAGTTGAGGTTTTCTAGAAGCATTCTGAATGGCAATTTTCAGGCTAGCGAGCGGTTTGACACTTGAGGACACACCCCCTATTGTCACCCCAGCGTAATCTTGTAGCAAGTCAACTCGCCCAGTCAGATCCAACCAATAGCTACTAGGATCTTGGCTCAGACGGCTGAAAATTCCAGGTAATATGGTCATCTGGTAATTATCTCGCTCTATGTTCAAAGTAAAGTTCACTATTGCCATCATTTCTTCCAGCTTGAGGTTAGTGTCGAAGTGCCTTCCCATAACACGGATAATCTGAGGCAATTTGGGTAAAACAGTAGGGCTGTTTAGGCGATCGCGCAATCCCACCAAAAGTGCTTGCTGTCGCTGTACTCTTTCCAAATCGCCCATTCCTGGTTCGCGAAATCGTACAAACTGTTCTGCTTGTTCACCATTGAGTGTTTGCCAGCCGTTGACTAAGTTAATCGAAAATCGTGTTCCAGGATCTTTGTTAACCATTGGTTTAGGAACAAAAACCTCTACTCCACCCAACTGATCCACTAGCCGTCGTAACCCACTCGTAGAAATACGAATATAGCGATCAATAGGTGCATTACTGAGAGTACGACTGACAACCCGTGCGGCTAAAACTTTACCTCCTTGAGCGTTGGCTTGAGATACCTTAGTTAATCCTTTTTCTGGAATAGCTGTCATGGTATCTTTGGGGATAGAAAGTACCCGGATTGTTTTGTTGCTTGGGTTGAATCGTATCAGTAGTATCGTATCGCTATGACCTGCAAAACTTTCGGGAGTTCCATCTACACTGCCAGGTACTGGCTCAATACCCATGACCAAGATATTCATTGGTCGAGTGAGCTTGTATTGTGAAATGTTACTCCACAACTCTGTTGGTAGAGGTACTTTTTGGTCTTTCCCACCCAATCCGACTTCTTCATCTGTTCGATCAATGTCACTCCACAGTGGAGTCCAAAGTGCCAAACTCGATACCAGCAAACCCGACAAGGTCATTCCTACAACAATTGTCAGTACCCAAAAAAGCCATCGAGGCATGGCTAACCCCAGCCGATGATACAGCTGACTGGGAACAGAACCCGAAGATACGAATTTACGAGAAATACTTTTTTGGTTTGTGAGTGTTACCCCATTTGAGGATTGTTGTAATTTATTTGAGCTGCTCTGGTGTTTTTGACTTGCTACTTGCTTGACCACAATACTTTCCCCACTCATCCACTCCCTAAACGTAATATTAATGCAACTTATAAATCTTGCCGGTGAACTACCTTACTCGAAGTTTGAGTAAGAGTGTAAATTTATCATCTAACCTCATCCTAACTATCCTACGGTAAGTCCCCTAGAGTCGCTCTATACCTTTATCATTCGCTTTTTATGGTGTCTATTTGTGTCATTTCCTCTGACTTGATCCAAGTATATTTATACTTCATTACTTTTATTTGTCACAGTACACTTGTAGTATTCTTTAGTAAGTTACTCTGACCCAATGACTAGAACTTTGTTCCCTGTAATCCTTGCGGGTGGTAAAGGAGAGCGCTTTTGGCCCTTGAGTCGTCAAAATCGACCCAAGCAATTTTTGAATCTTGATGGTACTGACAGAAGTCTCCTACAAGCAACTGCTGACCGACTATTGACACTTGCAAGCGGTTGGGATAACCTGTGGGTTATTACCTCAGCTCAGATAGCTCAAGGAGTTAGAGAACAACTACCTGAGTTGCCATCAGATAACCTACTTGTTGAGTTGCAGGGAAGGGACACCGCTGCTGCGGTTGCCTGGACAAGTTTGGAAATTCAAAAGCGTTATGGAGACGACGCTATTATCGGTTTTTTCCCCGCTGACCATTGGATAGCCGACCAAGAAGCATTTGTATGTACAATAAATGCAGCAATAGAGCTTGCGGCTACCCAGGCAGCGATTGTCACACTGGGGATTAAGCCTGCCTTTCCATCAACTGGTTACGGCTATATTGAACAAGGGGAAAAGATTGGCAGTTTTAATGAGTTGCCAGCCTATCACGTCAACCGTTTTACTGAAAAGCCAGACCGTCAAACGGCTGAAAACTTTCTATCTACAGGACGTTTTAGCTGGAATAGCGGCATGTTTGTTTTTCGAGCAGGTGTTGTTCTCAAGGAACTGCACAAACACGCTCCAGAAATTATCGAACCGATAGAAAAGTTCGGTCCTGATATCTATCAAGATCTCCCTAAGAAAAGTATAGACTATGCCTTGATGGAAAAGACAGATATTGCTTATGTCTTACCCGCAGAATTTGGCTGGGATGATTTGGGAGATTGGAATGCGATCGAGCGTTTACTGAAAAAAGAAGGCATCCCCAATGTTGAATTTGCGACTCATGTCGGACTGGACACACAGGGATCTATACTCTATTCCACAAATGAGGAGGATGTCATTGTTACAATTGGGTTAGAAGATGTGGTGATTGTGCGCGATCGCAACGTTACCCTAATTGTCAAAAAAGACCGTACCCAAGAAATTAAGCAAGTCCTCAAAACCTTACAAAGTGAGCCGCGATTTTCTAACTTGCTTTAAAACTTAAAACTCTTGGCAGAGGCACGCTAGGTGTATCAACCAGTATAACTTTTCTGTCTGTTATTTCATTTGAACAATTATGGAAATCAGTAGTTGTGAACCTCTAGCCAAGAACTTGGCAATAAACTGCATTATTGCCTATCAAAAGCCTATTTCTGTGTCCAAAAAAATTTTTATTTCCCCATCGTTTCATCAACGATGGGGATTCATCCTTAAAATCACTTGACATTCCCACATCCCGGAGGATTAGGATTCTTGGACTCAGATTGCCCTTTTCAGTTGCCCTACTTGAGGTCTAACTTTCTGATGTGCCTAGTCTTACAACTAGCTTCTCAAGCGTTCGTTTCCGTGTGCCCCACGGTACTGAATAAGATGATATCACAGCACATCTTGGGGCGGCAGATTTCTATACACCTCTTTGAAGGGATGAACTTTCTCTACAATATTTTGTAAAATTACCTTTACAAATATTAAAGGATTGCGCTACACCAGGCAAAATCCCCAAAACTAACAGTAATATCAACGGCTTGGTGGTCATCATCATGTCCTGCGGCTGACTTCTCCAACTCGTCTATTCCTCTTTCTGTTGCATCCTTCCGCTTTTTTATAAAACCATGTTCCTCACCCAAACTGTTCCTCGTCAAAGAGAAATCATTGAAGTCCTGCTTCGTAATGGTTGGGACTATATGCGACGAGTCCTCACTGGAGGAAAAGCTGATGAACCCCAACTACCCACACCTGCTGTTTTAAAAAACATTCTAGTAGACTTAGGACCAGTCTACATCAAGCTCGGTCAGTTAATGTCTACCCGTCCAGACTTGCTGAGCGCAGGATATATTGAGGAATTATCAACACTTCAAGATGAAGTACCAGCAGTTCCTTGGGCAGATGTAGAAGTCCTCATTCGCAAACAACTCAAACGTCCTTTAGAAGAAACCTTCAGCACAATAAATGCTATCCCAGTAGCAGCAGGCTCAATTGCCCAGACACATAAAGCTACACTTGTAGATGGGCGCGAAGTGGCTCTTAAGGTACAACGTCCAGGAATTGATCTGACTGTTCCTCAAGATATCGCCTTAATTCAAGGTATAGCCGATTTAGTAGCTCGTACCGAATTTGGGCAAAATTACGAAATCAAAGCGATTGCTGAAGAATTTACCAAAGCCCTAGAAGATGAATTAGATTTTACACGGGAAGCAAGCTTCACCGACCAGTTACGACGCAATTTATCCCAGAGTCGCTGGTTTGATCCCACACAATTAGTTGTTGCCGAAATTTTCTGGGATTTGACGACACCAAAATTACTCGTGATGGAGTGGCTCAACGGAGGTCCTCTGTTACAGGCAGATCTTGAGAATGACAACAATGGCAAAGATCCAGCCGAAAAACGTAAAGAAATTACTACATTACTATTCCGAGCTTTCTTCCAGCAACTATATATTGATGGCTTTTTCCACGCTGATCCCCATCCTGGTAACTTATTTTATCTAAAAGATGGTCGCGTTGCCCTGTTGGACTGTGGCATGGTGGGACGGCTTGATCCCCGTACACAAGGCATATTGGTAGAAATGTTGTTGGCAATTGTAGATCTAGATGCTCAGCGGTGTGCTCAGTTAACTTTGCAGCTGGCAGAGTCTACACAGCCAGTGATTCTGGTTAAACTGGAAAATGATTATGACCGGATGCTGCGAAAGTATTACAACTTGAGCGTATCGCAAATTAATTTCAGTCAAATCATCTACGAACTTTTGCAAGTCGCTCGTAACAACAAAATTCGCTTGCCCAGTAACATGGGTTTATATGCCAAAACCCTGGCTAACTTAGAGGGAGTGGCACGGGGATTTAACCCAGAGTTGAACTTTCTCGATGAAATTCAGCCATTGCTGACAGATGTGTTTCGCCAACAGTTGCTTGGTGAGAATCCCGTGCGATCGCTCCTTAGAACAGCTTTGGATGTCAAAAGTCTCTCTTTACAATCTCCTCGACTCCTAGAGTTTCTGCTAGAGCGAATTACCTCGGAAACATTACAGTGGAATATCTCACTGCGTGGTTTAGATAGCTTACGCCGAACCGCAGATGATGCTGCAAATCGTCTTTCTTTTAGCATCTTAGTGGGTTCACTGATTATGGGTGCAGCAATTATCTCTAGCAACGCACAGACATCTCAGTTGTTGTTTTTGAGCAATGTGTTGTTTGCTACTGCTAGCTTCTTAGGGCTGTGGTTAATTATTAGTATTTTGCGCTCAGGACGGCTACGTTAACAAGAAGTCAGAAGTCAGAATGGACTTCTGATATCATGTCCGGATAAACACTTATAAAAACGAGGAACCTCACCCGCCTCCCTTCCCTCACGCCAGGTGCTACAACGGGGCGGCAGCTTTTCGGGGGAAACTTCCCCCGAAAACGTGCCTTGGGAACCCCAACGCCCTTCGGGTTCGCCAGTCGCCTAGGTCGGGAGACCCCTTCGGGTTCGCCAGATGCCTGCGGAGGGAGACCCTCCCGCAGCACTGGTCTCACCTCCTGCAGCGCTGGTCTCACCAGATGCCTGCGACGGGAAACCCGTCTATGTCCTGCGGACACGCTACGCTATCAGCACTGGCTCCGCAACGCACTGGCTCTCCTTAATAAGGAGAGGGAAGGGGTGAGGTCAAGCAGGAATTATAAGTAATCATGAGCAGGTTTCCAAGTACCGTGGAAACTGTGGGGGATGACGCCGGGTAATGCCAATCTGCACACAGGTGAATCATCTAACCTATCTGCATCGTAAACCCAAACTTCACTCTTATCAGAATTGCCATCATACACAACTGTGATGATCCATGCTTGCTCAGGATTTTGGGGATTTTGAGCATAAATGGGTTCACTTGGATAGCGGTTTTCGCCACAGTCGGCAATTGTGAGGATGTCGGTTTTGTGATCGAAACGGGCGATCGCCCCAAATATTTCTTTGCTCGCACAAGCTCCTTGGCGATGTACGACGAGATAAGTTTGGTTAGTATATTGTCCCGTCTCTTGCGGTGGTACAACTGGAAATTCACAGTGGCGATCTATAATTTCCTCAATTCCCTTGACTTTAGCTGTACTCGGTTCAATATGTATTCGCCACAAAGTACTTACAGCAGAAGTGTGAGTCTCACCTGTTGCGACTTGCCTTAGATACTCGTTGGTTTGAAAGTCTTCATAACGCACCACATCGACAACTATCAATCCACTATCATCCACATACCCATTACCAAAGTGCCATTGAAACCAAGGTTCAGTTTCACCACGACTCACCAGAGACAGTGTTTCACAATCAAACACCAGAACCTGAGTACCCAGTTGCGGCTTCCATTCAAAAGAATTACTATAGCAGCTAAATCCAGTTAACACGGGTAGGATATTTAACCGCAACGGAGGAACGAAAAAGACTAGATATTGCCCAGCTAGGACAAAATCATGTATCAACGCTAAACCATCAAGTTCAAGCGATGTTTTTTGCTGAATTTTACCCGTCAAATCGCTCTTATATATATTCAGTATCCCATTTAATCCTACGGAGACACCAAAGTTAAAAATTGAGCCAGATTTTTGGTCAATTTTAGGATGGGCAGAATAAGGCAATCCATTCTTCAATGCTCCTAAATCATCTTTGCCCAAAGTGTTGAGCATTTGCAAGTCGAGCGCATGAGGATTGTCCCCTTCCCACAGTGCAAGTAATTTATCTGGTAATGCCAGCACAGAAGTATTGGCAGAATTCTTAACTGGTTTCAACCATCTGTTCCAAAATGCCCCTGGTGCAGTCATTCCATAATTGCCGTAAAGCAGTTGCCCTGCTGCTGCTTCTTCTTTATAACCATCAGTTTGCACGTAGCGGTAAACTGCTGTTGCACCCTGCTTTTCCCCCTCTTCATAAGGAGAGTTGAAATGTACGGCAAGAATCGCGCCATCGCCATCAAACCAATGTCCCATCCTCATACCGCCGCGTTCTAACCTTGCCGGACCATTGCGGTAGAGTGTGCCGTGTAAGCCTTCAGGTATTGTGCCAGAAAGGATTTGCAGTTGGGTTAGGGAGAATTCTTTTGCGGGTTCGGCAAGAGCTTGTGCCCAGGCTTTTTTTGTTGACTTTTTGTTGATTGTCTGCATTAGCGCTTGGAAATGTATCAATGAAACAACTAGATTCTTTTAGATTGTCGTTAGAATCTTGTTACAATTCCTCTGCCAGAAGGTGCACAGAACATTTACAGCTTTATTAACTTAAGCCTATGCTGCTCAACAAAAACACTACCGACAGTTAGGATGAGGAAATCGTATAATTAAATAGTAGTAACTCCAATCTTTACTCAGAAAACACGAATGTGCTTTTAATAATAACCCTATCAGAAAAATAGGAATCGTAATTATGAAAATTAAGCACGCTATCAATTTACATAAAGCACTCACTTTTTGGGTAATTTTGGGACTAATGATTTTGTACCAAAATTTCTCCCTTGGACCTTGGGTTTACCTGGCACTTCACAGCACTTATGGTTATTTGTGGCTGATCAAAGATCGCCTATACCCAGATAAGCAATGGGAGCAAGACATTTCCATTGCTGGTGGTGTTTTCGGCTTTGGGTTAGTGAGCTTGTACTGGATAGCTCCATTTATTCTTATTAGTAGTGGGACTATACCATCACTTCCATTAGTAGCAACTGCTATTTCCTTGAACATCTTGGGTATATTTCTACACTATGTTAGCGATGCCCAAAAGTACTACACCCTCAAGTACAAAGAAGGACTCATTACAGAAGGGTTATTTGAGCGTTGTCGTAACACCAATTACTTGGGAGAGATACTTATCTATAGCTCCTTTGCTTTGCTAACTCAACACTGGCTTCCATTCTTAATTCTTGGCGGTTTTATCAGCATGGTATTTATTCCAAACATGCTTAAAAAAGACCAGTCTCTTTCTCGCTATCCTGAATTTGCTGACTACAAGCGCCACTCTGGACTTTTGTTTCCACTACTGTTTGTTCCAAAAACAACTAATTCAGAAAAGGTAACACCGGCTGCTTAGCCCGCATTTCTTACAAGCTTATGCGATACGGCTTCAGCCGTTAAGCCTCCGGCTTATGGCTATTTCTTACCCTCCCCGCAAGCGAGGAGGGATTACAGGTGAGATTCTTCTTAAACCACCACCGCAGTCGCCTTCAATTCCACAATCTTCTCAATCACATCTTCCACAACTATATCCGGTGTAGAAGCACCAGAGGTAATTCCGACAACTATTTCTCCATCTGGTAACCAGCTTTCTGTAATTTTCAAATCTCCATTTAATTCCCGATGCTCAATGCGATTTCCAGATAGAATTCGCGTTTCTCTATCAATGTGATAAGAAGGAATTCCTCGCTCTAGTGCAATCTGTTGCAACTGTGTTGTATTTGATGAATTAAACCCACCAATGACTATCATCAAATCTAGATTTTGTTCCACTAAATCCAACATAGCATCTTGGCGTTCTTGGGTGGCGTCACAAATGGTGTTGAAGCTTTGGAAATGCTGATTTAACTCAGTGGGACCATACTTTGTCATCATCGTCCGCTCAAAGAGTTTCCCCATTTGCTCGGTTTCACTTTTGAGCATTGTGGTTTGGTTAGCGATACCAACCCGTTCCAAATCTTTATCGGGATCAAATCCAGGTGAGCAAGCTTTGCTAAATTTTGCCAAGAATTCTTCCCGATTTCCACCATTCAAAATGTAGTTAACAACGTATTCTGCTTGCTGCATATTCAGCACAATCAGATATTTCCCGGCAAAGGAACTTGTTGCAACAGTTTCTTCGTGTTTATATTTACCGTGAATAATTGATGTGTAATCTATTTTCTTGTGCTTTTCAACAGCATTCCAAACTTTGGAAACCCAAGGGCAAGTTGTATCAACAATTTTGCAACTTTTCTCGTTAAGCAACTGCATTTCTTGCACACTTGCCCCGAAAGCAGGTAAAATAACGACATCCCCAGAATTTACGACAAAAAAGTCTTTTTTACCTCCTTCTACGGGGATAAATTCTACTTTCATTTCCAGCATCCGCTGATTCACAGAAGGGTTGTGAATAATCTCATTCGTAATCCAAATGCGTTCAGTGGGAAAATGTTTGCGGGTTTCATAAGCCATCGCTACAGCACGTTCTACACCCCAACAAAAGCCAAAGGCTTGTGCTAAATGGATGGTGACGTTTCCCCTTTGTAGAGTATAGTTTTTATTGCGAATTTCTTGAATTAAACTGCTTTGATACTCAGACTGCAACTGAGTAGCGATTTCTGCTTGGTGACCAAACCCTTTACGATGGTAATTTTCTGATTGTTGGAGCGAACGTTTAAAAGCTTTGGTATCCATTGTTTTTTCTGTTTCATTTTAAAGTTACCATTTTTTATTTTCTCGCGCAAAGAGGCAAAGACGCCAAGAGTCTGTTTGTGCTTTTGGGTAAGATTATTTTTTGTGTAGTCGTAATTTTATTTGACTATATACTTATAAAGTAGAATAGCAGATGAAAGAAAAAAGCAGGGCGATAACGTAAAGCGATCGCCTTGAAGAGTGTCAACCGAGCCAAGCTGGGGGACTCTGCACAAAGTCAGGAGTGCAAAGTCGAGCGTAGGGCGGCTCCCTGCTGGAGCATCGCCCGTTTGTGCCCAGAAGGTTTTCTTGTGCGAAAACATTCTAATCGGAGATTTGGGGCAACCAAGCCCAGCTTGGTTGGGGGATAGGGCAGGCGAAACCATCGCCAATATGAAAACAATATTGGTTAGTAGAGAAAAACATCTCCACTACTTGTTGCTGAAATTGATGCGCTCTCCAAACTCCTCATTGTAACCTTCTTCGCCATGTTCGTTAATATCCATGCCTTGGAGTTCAGCTTCTTCCCTCACGCGCAAACCAACTGTGACAGCTAGGATTTTCAGAATGATCCAAGTACCAACAGCAGCAACAACATAGGCAATGGCAACTGCTGCTATTTGTTTAATCACTTGACTTGGATTACCATACAACAAGCCATTTTTCCCTGCTGAGTTAACTGTCGTGGTTGCAAAGATACCTGTGAGAATCGCTCCCACTGTACCGCCTACGCCATGCACGGGAAATGTATCCAAGGCATCATCAACTAGTAACTTGTGTTTGAAGCTAACTGCATAGAAGCAAGCAACACTGGTAATACTACCGATTAAAATTGCTGCCAGCGGTGTGACAAATCCTGCGGCTGGGGTGATGCCCACCAAGCCTGCAACTGCTCCTGTCGCTGCCCCAACTGCTGTTGGTTTGCCGCGCAATACCTTTTCTAGGATCAGCCAGGTTAAAGCCCCCGCTGCAGCACCTGTATTGGTGGCAACAAAAGCGGCTGTTGCCAACGCACCAGATGCCAAAGCACTGCCAGCGTTGAAGCCGAACCAGCCAAACCACAGTAAGCCAGCTCCCAGCAAAATGAAAGGAACGTTGTGAGGAGGGCTGAGACGTTCAGGATAAGTTTTGCGAGGTTTGAGGACGATCGCCGCTACAAGAGCAGAAACACCAGAACTGATGTGGACGACTGTACCACCCGCAAAGTCGAGAGCTTCCAAGCCACCGGACAATCCCAACAATCCACCTTTCGCCCATACCATGTGCGCTAGGGGAGCGTAAATAAAAGTTGACCACAAGAGCACGAACAAAGAGTAAGCTGTAAAGCTCATCCGCTCTGCGATCGCACCACTAATCAGTGCTGGGGTGATAATAGCAAACATGGCTTGGTAAATCATGAATGCCTGATGGGGAATCGTCGGAGCGTAGGAAAGTAGCTCAGCAGGCTTTGATCCCTTAAGATAATCAGTTACTTCGTATCCGACATTATTCAAACCTAGCCATTCCAGTCCGCCGATAATGGGGTTACCTGGAGCAAAGGCAAGACTATAGCCCCACAAAATCCAAGTTACTCCCACAATTGCCATGAGCACAAAACTCATCATCAGGGTATTGAGGATGTTGCGCGATCGCACAAATCCACCATAGAAAAATGCCAGTCCCGGAGTCATTAATAGCACTAATGCAGCACAAATCAGCATAAAAGCTGTATCTGCAGCAGTTTGAGCACTAGATATCGCCGCGTTGACATCAGAGGGTGCAGCGAAGGCATTGCCCATCACCGGTACACCAAGAAGCAGCAGGGTTACAGCCCCAATAAGCGCAAATTTCTTTAACACTTGTTTTTGTTCCAAACCACCAACTAGTTTGTGTTCACAAAATCATTTTGAGTACCTTTTGATACTTTGTGATGTACTGAGAGTTACTCAAATATGATTTTTCTGAAAGATTACTAAATATATACTTCTTATTGTCTTTGTCAAGTATTAAATATTGATGCAAGGTTGCTTTTGATTATATTTTTTGTGAATTAGTATCATATTCGGATGAACACAAAAACGAAGAAATTTACCCCATCCTTCACCGCACTTCTCCTTATTAAGGATAGGGGATAGAGATCAGGTGTTTTTATTGTGACTAACACCCGTCCCTATCTCAGAAGCAAAAGTCAAAAGGCAAGGGCATTAGACAAGTCAATTAGGAGAATCACGCAAAGCCTTATAAACTTGTTGGTAAATCTCCTGCACGCGAAACTCCTGCACCATGACTACCTAATTCACTAAATCCATTGGCACTAGCTTCTTTGACAAACCCACTGTAAGCTTCCATACCGTGTTCGCCGATATCCAAGCCTTCAATTTCTTCTTGTGTTGAGACTCTAATACCTAAAGTAGCTTTGAGTGCTAACCAAAAGATGCTACTCAACAGAACAGTCATACCGCCAACCGATAGGATGCCAACAATTTGAGCAATGAGTGTTCCCAATCCACCACCAAAGAATATCCCATGTGGTCCTACTGGTTTACCTGCTAAATCAACCATCCACGGATATCCACCAGGACCAACAGAAAACAAACCAACAGCCAGAGTACCCCAAACACCACACACGAGGTGAACTGAGACTGCTCCTACTGGGTCATCAATGCGAATCTTATCAAAGAAGGTGACAGCGAAAACTACCAAAACTCCGGCAATCAAACCAATAATAAAAGCACTGTTGAGGTTGACATAAGCACAAGATGCTGTAATCCCAACTAAGCCAGCCAAAATACCATTAATAATCATCGAAAGGTCTGGCTTACCTAAATACAACCAAGCTGTGATTGTAGCAGTAATTCCACCAACTGCACCGGCTAAGTTAGTAGTCAAAGCAACGTGAGTAATCGCACTCGGATCGGCAGCCATTACAGAACCGGGGTTGAAACCAAACCAGCCTAACCACAAAATTAAACACCCTAGGGTAGCAATGCTCATGTTGTGCCCAGGTAAGGCAATAGCTTGCCCATCTTGATATTTTCCAATGCGTGGTCCAAGAAATGCGGCTCCCATCAAAGCTGCCCAGCCACCAACAGAGTGAACGACTGTGGAACCAGCAAAATCAAAGAAACCCATGTCTGCCAGCCAACCAGCACCCCAAATCCAGTGTCCGGTAATTGCGTAGGCAACACCTACAAGTAAGAGGCTAAAAATCAAGAAGTCAAGAAATTTAATCCGTTCAGCAACTGCACCAGAAACAATTGTTGCTGCTGTTCCAGCAAATACGAGTTGGAACAAGAACTTCGCAGCTAAAGGAACACCAGTCCAACTGAGGGCGCTAAATACACCTTTGTAAGCATCTCCTGTTGCGGGACTATTATCTGCGCCTTGGAGGAAGAAGCCACTCAAGCCAATGAAGTCATTACCATCGCCAAACATCAAGCCAAAGCCAATCGCCCAAAAAGCAACGGTTGCTAGGGCAAACACAACCAGGTTTTTAGCAAGAACGTTGACAGCGTTTTTTTGACGACACAAGCCAGTTTCTAACATACAAAAACCGGCGTTCATGAAGAACACCAAAAAAGCGGCGATCGCTACCCAAAGAGTGTCAATCGCGACTTTAAGTTCCGCCGTTGTTGATCCCGCTGGGGCAGGGGTTTGGGCAACTGCTGTATAACCCCATGCCAGTACAATCAAACAAGCTACGGGGATACAGGCTTGCCAGCTAGGAGACAACTGCTTAATAACAACAGTCATTTTATTGACAATTGAGTTATTTTGTGCAGTGATATATAGTGACTTTACTGCTCGCCATCTATTTTTTCTTCTCGATTTGTTTTTGTTTGTGATTTTTCTCATCATTTTCTCAACCATCCTGAACGGGAGAAACACGTTTCGTATCAACCGCTAACGTTTGATGCGAAACTTGCCATTTGTGAGATTTGTTATTTAGACAAGCTGTCTTAAAATAAATAACTTTCATGAGCAGTAAGCGGTTCTTTGACAAATCAGGCAGTTATAAACCTGATGCTAGCTCTGTTGCTATTAAGAATATTCTTAAAAAAATATTATGTAGCTTCTAAAACCGTCAAGTCTATTCGCTTAAATCTTTAGGGAACGCTTAACACCCGAACGCTTAACAGGGAACAGGGAACGGTTAACACCCGAACGCTTAATTTTTAAGAAGCAATAAAGGTGTACCTAGCTTCGTAAAATCTTTGGAGGAGTCCTATATAAAAAATTAACACTTAAGCATTAGTAAATTTAGTTCCTGTGCTTATCGCAAGTACAAGCGAGTATATACAAATAAATACAAAAAAATTGTACTTATTGTTACTGTTTTTATTCTGCAGATTGCATTTGTCTTAAATATTCCTCATAGCCAACCTCTTCTAGTTTTTCTTGCTTTGCCATGACTGATTCAGACAAGGTTTGACGATATTGCTGCACCTTATTAAGTAATTCGGCTTGATGAGTCGCAAGAATTTGTACCGCCAAAAGTCCAGCATTTTTAGCATTGCCTATAGCAACAGTCGCAACTGGTATGCCAGCAGGCATTTGTACTATAGAATACAATGAATCAACTCCTTGCAAGTGACGGCTAGGAACAGGAACACCAATAACAGGCAGAGGAGTTAAAGATGCTACCATTCCCGGAAGATGAGCTGCTCCACCTGCCCCAGCGATAATCACCTTAATACCTCTTTGGTGAGCAGATTTGGCATATTCCACCATACGTTCCGGAGTACGATGGGCACTGATAATTGCTACCTCAGTATCAACGCCAAATTCTTCACAAACTGCGATCGCACCTTGCATAGTTGGTAAATCCGAATCGCTACCCATAATGATGCCGACAAGAGGAGCCATAAGCAATTCAAAGTATGCCCTTTGGGCACGCTGCGCGAACAAAATTCAAAGTTCAAAATTGGAATTTAACTTTATGATTAACAATCATCTCACTCTGTGTGTATCTGCTGACCAGAACTAGGGCTTCTTTTCCCCCTACACCCTTACACCCCTATACCCCTACACCCCTAATTGTTAGGATTTTTGATTCACCGTCGCCTCTTACCTCTAAAATCAGGTCAGATTTCATTATCTTTGTGCTGATGTAATGATTGAAGCAACACACAGCTTGCCAGGTACTCCTGTAGATATTATCAATGCTAGAATACCTGGTTACACAGATTTGCAGATTCTCTCGGTTAACCCGCAGGGCATAGTTGAACAAATCCTGCCAATGTCTAAAGTCCTTAAACGTGTTCCGCCAGTTGACTTACAGGTGTTGGATATTGGTGGCGACTGGATTTCACTGGGTGGTGTAGATTTACAGATTAACGGCGCGTTGGGATTGGCGTTTCCTGATTTATCAACAGAAAACTCTCGCCAAATGCTAGACATTTGTCGTTATTTGTGGTATGAGGGGATAGATGCTTTTTTACCTACCCTGGTGACAACTTCGGTAGACAATATTCAGCGTGCGCTTTCTGTGATTGCTGATTGTATGAACTTCAACCCCCCCTCTATCCCGCCTGAAGTTCGGGGGGGAAGGGAAGGTGCGCAAAGAGGTTATGCGAAAATTTTGGGAGTACATCTAGAAGGACCATTTTTAAATTTTCAAAAGCGTGGTGCACACTCCCCAGAATACCTAAAACCACTTAATCTTGAGGAAATAAAGAAGGTTTTGGGAAATTACGCTCATCTTGTGAAAGTCATGACGCTAGCGCCAGAGTTAGATCCAACGGGTGAGGTGATTCCATATTTACGTTCTTTGGGTATCACTGTGAGTTTAGGACATTCCCAAGCGACAGCAGCAGAAGCACAACGTGCTTTTGAACTAGGTGCAACAATGGTGACTCATGCTTTTAATGCTATGCCACCATTACACCACCGCGAAAGCGGATTGTTAGGGGCGGCAATTATCCATCCTCATGTTATGTGTGGTTTTATTGCGGATGGTGAACACGTCTCACCAACAATGCTGCAAATTCTACTACGCGCCAGCACTCCTGTTTCTCACCGCAAAGTTGGGGAGATAGGCAAACAAAAACTTTTCCTTGTCAGTGATGCCCTTGCCCCTCTGGGATTGCCTGATGGAGTGTATCCTTGGGATAATCGCCAGATTTCAGTGAAAAACAAAACTGCAAGACTTGCAGATGGAACTTTATCAGGAACGACTTTACCTTTATTGGTAGCTGTGCAAAATTTAGTGAAGTGGGGAATATGTGATGTAGACAGGGCGATCGCACTCTCAACAATTGCACCACGAAGTGCAATCGGCTTGTCTGCAATCCTCTCTGGCGTTAGTGCTAGTCAATTATTGCGTTGGCATTTGGACGAATCTACACAAGAACTTTCATGGCAGAGGTTGTTCTCTTAAGATTTTGCCCCAAGGTACACCACGCAGAAAAATGTTTCTGGTGGTTCCTACACGTGGTACTTTTTAGCTTTGGAATGGATAGATATTGAGTTTCATGAACGTAACTGACGACAAAACGATTGTTAAAGAATATTTCAATTCTACAGGCTTCGACCGTTGGAGACGTATCTACGGTGATGGCGAAGTCAACAAAGTCCAGCTAGATATCCGTACTGGGCACCAGCAAACAGTAGAGACGGTACTCAGTTGGCTCAAAGCTGATAACAATTTAGCAGGGCTATCTATCTGCGATGCTGGATGCGGTACAGGTAGTCTCAGCATACCGCTTGCGGAAGCTGGAGCAAAAGTCTATGCCAGCGATATTTCAGAAAAAATGGTAGGAGAAGCTAAGGAAAAAGCTTCACAAATTCTCGCCAATGCTGAAAATCCGACATTTGCTGTACAGGATTTAGAAACGATTAGCGGTAGCTACCATACGGTGATTTGCTTGGATGTTCTGATTCACTACCCTCAGCACAAGGCAGATGAGATGATTTCTCACCTCTGTTCTTCAGCACAGTCACGGATTATTCTGAGTTTTGCACCGAAAACTTTCGCCCTCAGTTTATTAAAGAAGATAGGGAGTTTCTTTCCAGGTGCTAGTAAAGCGACTCGCGCTTATCTCCATCGCGAAGCTGATGTGGTGAAAATTTTGGCAAAGAATGGTTTTTCTGTTCAACGTCAGTCTATGACTCGAACTCGCTTTTATTTCTCTCGTCTACTGGAAGCGACACGTCAGTGATTTTAAAATCGCAGCAGGATAGAGTTGTATTTTTTGCTGCGATCGCCAGAAGCCTGCATCGTACTGGAAGAGTCGGTGTAGGTTATTCACGCTGTTTTGAAAAAACGAATAATTTCGCGCACATGATCCAAAAATTGCCCATCTGTGGAAAGTTGAGCGATCGCCCCTCGTGCTTCTTTTGCCAAGCGTTCATGTTCTGTTTGATTTGTAGCACGTAATTCTTCTACACCAGCGGCAATTCTGGCTAATTCTTTACGCGTGTCTTCTATATAACTTTGCTGATTTGCTGCTAAGGAGTAGGGTTGTTCTGGATTAAGTTGTTCTTCTAAACGCTTCACGGTTTCTTCTAGAGTGTTGAAACGGGAGCGAAGTTCAACAACATCTTCACGTGGATACTTCCATTCTTGGCGAATCATAACCAATCTTGCATACAAGTACTCATAAGCACTGATGGCTGGGCGCAATCCAGTTAATAGCAAAGCAGCACCAGAACTAATATAGCCGACTGCACTAATACCAGTGGCGGCGAGAAGGTAAAGACTAATTGCTGAAAATAAGTGTAGGGCAAGAGCAACGATAAGCGATCGCCGTGCCAAAACTTTAACGTACTCCAGTTGTTTCTCATCCACTGGAATTCCTTTTTCAGTTGATTGTGCCCCTTCTGCCAAGACTTCTTTTGCCTGAAAATGAACATTCCACGGTACAGTCACAATCACCAACAACCACCAAAAACTGACTCCCCCAATCACCCAGTCAAGAAAGTTGCCAGTAGGAATATGGAACCATTGCAATACACTAAAACCCAACAGCACTAGAAGCGTAATTCCAAAACTGGAACCGATAAAGAAGTTAAAATACATATTGTCTTGTGTTTGAAAAGGTATCACCTTAATGTTGGTGAGGGGTTAACAGACACGTACAAATCCTTGTGATGGTTTTTAGAGTTACACACAGGGATTAGCAATTCATTTGTTTGGTTCGTAAAACAATACACCCTTTGAAATTGCCTATTATTCTGAAAACATCCCATGAATAACATCAAATTGCCGGCGCTTTATTGTCCCTTTCCTTTACTAGTACCGCGCGGCGTAAATACACCTACCATTTTTTTATAGCCCTTATACAAGAAATTTGAGTCAAAATAATGGTAGGCTTACTTCCGCCATGCTGTACTAGTCCAATATCAGAGGAATATCTGCTACATAAAACCTAGACAAGTCTAGACATTACTTCTTTCTTCATCGGGAGCATGGGAGCGGTTATCCCTCAGAAAGCATTCACGCCTTAGCCAGACGCGATAAATTAATGGCTCTACTTATTTTCCTACCAATTTATCTAAAAAATCAATCTTCACACCCAAGTTGATTATTGCTTTTCCATCACGAGTTTTGTATTCCGCATTATTAAGACCAATTATGTACGGTTGATTACCTATGACACCAATAATTGCTCCCCCGGAAGAACCACCGGTGGTATCACAGTCGTGTAACAAGACATTGCCTTCTTCACCCACGATGCTGCAACCTTGTTGCACGCTTGCTGTCCATCCCTTTCCTGCGGTAAAAAATCGATACTTTTCTTTGTCTGTGTTAGGGAAATCACCAGAATAACCAACGAAAATATATTTATTGCGGTTTTTGGTGAGAGTTGATGAGGGTAAAGATTTCCAACCCAGATATCCGTATTTTAAGCCGATAGGTTTATTGAGTTTCAAAAGCGCCCAGTCGTCAGTTTGATTCTCTAACTTAGTTTTAGTGAAATCAGTCCCATAAATGACATTTTGAACTTGGGCTATATCCGATTCATCCGCGACTTTGCCATTAATAAGATTTGGGAGAAACAAGATTTTTTGACTAGCTTGGTGTGTTTCAGGATCAATGACGCAGTGTGAATTGGTTAAAACGACATCTTCACTAATTAATGTACCTGTACAATGATATTCCTCGCCTTTGGTGGTCAATCCCTGTACTCTACCAATTGCCGACCAAGGATATTGTCGGCTTAACATAGGAACTCGGTCATCCCAACCAATAACTCCTCGTTTAAATTCTTGATCATCAGCTTTATCTGGTTGATTCGTCTGTTGCAAATTACGAGGTTGAAAAGCTTTACCGTTTCCTTTGATACTGAAGTTCTTCACATCTTGCAATTTGGTATATTTGGGTGGAGTTGGTTTTGTTGGGGTAGTTTGGGCGTTTGCATTCCACCAAGTATTTAACGTAATTCCGCTGATAGTTGCTGCGATAAATAATGCGATTGATTGTTTGCTGATAAGTTTGTTTTTCATGGGTATTTTGTGTTGGTTTGATAGTTTTTGTATGTCGTCTGTTCCAAGCGAAGAAACCTCACCCGCCTTCGGCACCCTCTCCTTCAAGGAGAGGGTTTAGAGAGTCTTTTCTTTCTCCCTCTCCTTTATAAGGAGAGGGCTGGGGTGAGGTATCTCTGTGTCGTTTCTAACCATAGGGCTAAGGTATTGTTGTGTTGGTTTGATAGTTTTTGTCTGTTGTCTGTTGCAAGCGAAGAAACCTCACCCGCCTTCGGCACCCTCTCCTTAACAAGGAGAGGGTTTAGAGAGTCTTTTCTTTCTCCCTCTCCTTTATAAGGAGAGGGCTGGGGTGAGGTATCTCTGTGTCGTTTCTAACCATAGGGCTAAGGTATTGTTGTGTTGGTTTGATAGTTTTTGTCTGTTGTCTGTTGCAAGCGAAGAAACCTCACCCGCCTTCGGCACCCTCTCCTTAACAAGGAGAGGGTTTAGAGAGTCTTTTCTTTCTCCCTCTCCTTTATAAGGAGAGGGCTGGGGTGAGGTATCTCTGTGTCGTTTCTAACCATAGGGCTAAGGTATTGTTGTGTTGGTTTGATAGTTTTTGTCTGTTGTCTGTTGCAAGCGAAGAAACCTCACCCGCCTTCGGCACCCTCTCCTTAACAAGGAGAGGGTTTAGAGAGTCTTTTCTTTCTCCCTCTCCTTTATAAGGAGAGGGCTGGGGTGAGGTATCTCTGTGTCGTTTCTAACCATAGGGCTAAGGTATTGTTGTGTTGGTTTGATAGTTTTTGTCTGTTGTCTGTTGCAAGCGAAGAAACCTCACCCGCCTTCGGCACCCTCTCCTTAACAAGGAGAGGGTTTAGAGAGTCTTTTCTTTCTCCCTCTCCTTTATAAGGAGAGGGCTGGGGTGAGGTATCTCCATGTCGTTTCTAACCAGAGGGTAAGGACATTCTTTCTCCCTCTCGTTTATAAGGAGAGGGCTGGGGTGAGGTTTCTAACGCCACTCCCCCTGAACAGTGAAACCCGCCCAGTAATAAGGGCTACGCCATTTTGGGTTTTCCCATAACTTCCGTTGTGCTGCACGTAACGCTTCTGATGGGGTTTTCTTTTGCTGTAACATTTCTGTGTAAAATTCCTGCATGAGTACAGATGTGCCTTCGTCGCTAACCTGCCACAGCGACAGCATAACGCGCGCTGCACCTGCATACATTAACCCGCGTGTCAACCCCACTAAACCTTCACCGTTGACGTTTTTACCAAGTCCGGTTTCGCAGGCACTCAAGACGATTAACTCTGCTGGGTAGTCTTGGTTAAACAAATCTGACAAGCGCAAGTATCCTCTGATTGGCTTGCCTTTTTTATCAAATAATGACAGTACAATCCCGGATAACTCTGGTTGCTCTTGATTGACAAACCCGTGAGTGGCAAAATGCAGGATACGGAATTGATTGAGAGTTTTGCTTGTTGCCCAGTCGTAATTAGCATCAAAGCTCAATGCTTCCAGGCTAGTTGCTGCTGGTATCAGTTTTAAAATTCCTTTTGCTTCTTCTGCTGTGTTGGCTAGCCTGTTCCAACCATTGCGTTTCAGGCTTCTGGCGGAACGGTTAAGGGCAGAGCGTTCAACTTCGAGTTCGGAACCGAGTTGAGTATTTTCCGGTTTACCTGTGACTCGTGTGTCGGTAGCACTGTATACCGGATCGGCGAGCACAGCTATGGCTTTGGGTGCGCTTTGGCGGTTGGCAAGTTTTTGGCGTTGGATGGCGATGGTGGAGGCTGAGGGTAAATTGACAATTTCATGGTTTATCATCAGTGGTTGGTATTTACTTGAAGTGATATCAGCTAATGCCCCAAAGGGAATCGTTTGTAGCGCACCATCAGCAACAATCACCAAACGCTTTCCTGGTAATTTATCAGCAACAGGTGCGATCAGGAGTTGACTGAGTTGTTTTGCGCTGTTAATCGCTAAGTCAGTAGTTGTTACTTGCTGCGAATCTTCACGGAACCTCGATGCGACTTTTTCTATTTCCTTTTGTCCGGGGAGGGTGTAAACTTGCATAGAAGTAGGAGTGACTGCCCACAAATAACTGCGTTCTTCTCCCAAAGAATATTGCAATAGCAGAGTATCTTTATCAAGTTGTTGTTGGATTTGCGGTAATTTGAGAATGTCCTTTTCGGGGTTTGGGTTTGTCAGTTTTGCATATTCTGGGCTAGTCGTACGGATTTTGGCTTGCAGTTCGTGGTGTTGTCTGAGAAGATCTTCAATTTCTGTGGTGAGTTTTTGAATAGATGCTTTGGTGAGATCGTTTTTATTTGATGAATTTGCTAAATTTTGCCGCAATGTCTCTCTGGCATCAATTTGTTGTAGTAAGTTGCGTTCTTGTTGTACGAGTTCTGGGTTTGCGCCTTTGAGAATTTTGGCATTAGCTTCGGTTAATAGTTCTATCAAACTTCTGGCGCGGGAGCGTTCGCTGATGTGTAGGGCTAATGCGTCGTATCCTTGGGATGGATCTTTTTTGTGCAGTTGCATCAGCAGGTCGATGTAGAGTTTATAGTAACCCGTTACTGTGGCAAAGTAGGAAGTGCGAAGTTCTTGCCTGTCGATTTTGGTGCGTAATTCTTCGACAATTTTGATTGCGGCTTCTAGGTTGGTGCGGGCTGCTTGCAAGTTACCGCGTTTGCGTTCTAGGAGAGCAATGTTACCAAGGATATTAGCTTCTGCTTGTTTGTCGCCGACTTGTTTACTCAAAGGCAGAGCAGAGTTATAGTATTTGAGGGCACTCTGGTTGTCTCCTAAATCGAAGTAGACTCTGCCAATATTGTTGACGGTTTTTGCTTCCTGTGCTTTGTCGCCCACTTGTTGACTCAAAGGTAGAGAAGAGTTGAGAAGATATTTGAGGGCACTTTGCTTGTCTCCTAAATCATAGTAGACATGGGCAATATTGTTGAGGGTTGTTGCTTCCTGCGCTTTGTCGCCCACTTGTTTACCCAAAGGCAGAGCCAAGTTGTAGTATTTGAGGGCACTCTGGTTGTCTCCTAAATCGGAGTAGACAATACCAAGATTGTTGAGGATTCTTGCTTCTGCTTGTTTGTCGCCCACTTGTTTCATCAAAGGCAGAGCAGAGTTGTAGTATTTGAGGGCACTCTGGTTGTCTCCTAATGAGTTGTAGACTAAGCCAATATTGTTGAGGGTTATTGCTTCCCCTGCTTTGTAGATCATTTGTTTCATCAAAGGCAGAGCAGAGTTGTAGTATTTGAGGGCACTTTGCTTGTCTCCTAAATCGGAGTAGACATTGCCAATACCGTTGAGGGTTGTTGCTTCCTGTGCTTTGTCGCCGACTTGTTGACTCAAAGACAGAGCAGAGTTGAAGTACTTGAGGGCACGCTGCTTGTCTCCTAAATCGGAGTAGACTAAGCCAATATTGTTGAGGGTTCTTGCTTCTGTTGCTTTGTCACCCACTTGTTTGAGCAAAGGCAGAGCAGAGTTGAAGTATTTGAGGGCACTTTGCTTGTCTCCTAAATCGGAGTAGACTAAGCCAATATGGCTGAGGATGCTTGCTTCCTGGTTTTTGTTGCCGACTTGTTTGATTAAAGACACAGAAGAGTTGAGGTATTTGAGGGCACGCTGTTTATCTCCTAAATTGGAGTAGACACTGCCAATACCGGCGAGGGTAGCAGCTTCCAGGTTTTTGTCGCCGACTTGTTGACTCAAAGGCAGAGAAGAGTTGAAGAATTTGAGGGCACGCTGCTTGTCTCCTAAATCGGAGTAGACTAAGCCAAGATTGTAGAGGGTTGTTGCTTCTATTGTTTTGTCGCCGACTTGTTGACTCAAAGGCAAAGCAGAGTTGAGGTATTTGAGGGCATTCTGTTTATCTCCTAAATTGGAGTAGACTCTGCCGATAACAAGGAAAGTAGCTGCTTCCCCTAATTTTTCTCCTGCTTTGCGAAACAATACCAGTGCTTCTTGCCATTTTTCTATTGCCTGTCGCAGAGATACTGCTGTCCCTTGTTTGTAAAGTGCGTCCCCCTCTTCAAAAACTTTTTCTGCAGCAGCGCGGGTTGCATCTTGCTGTGTTGTGGCTGGTTGCTGTGCGATTTGCGACTGTTTTAATGTGCTTTTTGCTCCGACTGATTCGGATAATAAAACGACACTCAGCAAGCAGATTAAACTGTAAAGCTTAATTTTTGGTCTTAGATATTTAAAAAAATCGCTTTTTGTTGGTTTAGCTTTCATCTTCAAGTTGATATTGGTAATTATGCATAGGGAAATTCGTACAGTATAAGTACGGTAGATAGATACACGTTATTAAAATTTTTTCAGAAAATATACTAGTTGACATGGAGTTTAGTTTAAGCTTGCGTGAAAATTAAATCAACCTGGTTTCGCTTTCTGTAACAAAGTTTAGAGAAATTGTCTTTTTGGAGTGGAAGATGATTTTAGAGTTGCTCATGGGTGTTTGTCCTCGCTTTTATTACATCTATTTCTGGGGTTTGAGGACTTATGCAGTTTAGGGGTATAGGGGTGTGTTAGCGCAGCGAGCCGTAGGCTGGGTGTATGGGTGTAAGCGTATAAATGGATACAAATGTGTAGGTTAGGAAAAAATCAGAACTGATCTCAGATCTTGCACCTCGACCTGAGTACGCCTTGAACTGAAGTTCAAGGCTTATAGCCAAAGTCCGTTAAAACGGACTGAAAGACTTACCCAGTCCGTTTTAACGGACTTGAACTTTGAGCCAAGAAATTTATTTCTTGGCGGACGAAAATGATGGTGCAAGATCTCAGGTATAAGGGGGAAGAAAGTAAAAGACCTTACCCAATCTGATTCCAAAGTTGTCGGAACTAACGAATAAACCATTCACTTACACACGCCAGATACCAAGTGAGGGAAACCCTCCTGCAGTACTGGCTCCCCTACACCCTTACCCCCTTACACCCTTAATTCTCTTCCCCCTACACCCCTACACCCTTATTTCTTCTCCCCTACACCCCTAGTCTAAATAGAATAACTGCGCCAAACTTGTTTAGAATCCTTGCTATCATGTTCAGGAACCAGTAACCGCCAAGTTTTACCTTCTTTCTGGAGTTGCAGGTAAACTTCAAAAGGTTTTTGAGGTTGTGTCAACTTTCGTTTTGGAAGTTTGAACGTAAGGTTGTAGTTTCCCTTAACGCGGTATGTGGGCAAATTCTCAACTGTCAAAGCTTTTCGCTGAGTAATTGATAGCCGATTGATTTCAAATCCCTGAAAATCTAAACCTAATTGTTGGTTGAGTTGCTGTTGGGTTTGCTGTAATTCAAATGCAATTGCTTTTTCCACTAACTGGCTAGTTGGTGCGAGAACACTCGTGGTACACGCAGTTAATAGCCACACCAGAAAAATCACGATCATTCGCCGTACCATCACTATGACTCCTCTATACTCATGTCTGCTATTCCAAAGCGATAGTATAAGCTGTTGCTGGTATGATTATCTAACTATTTGTGCCAAAAATTTTAGTAACAATTTAGACATTTAAGACCAGAAAACAACTTGCTTGATTTTTGCTTTGCAGCAACTAAGTAAGACTGTAACTTATACGTATTACAAATGACTTTTATATGTCTGTCACCAAGTCAAATTCTGAAGTTTTATTTAATTTTTTTCAGATAAAATCAGCCATAAAGTTGGTTTTTATGGATTAATATTCAGAACAAGTAAAGCACAGTTATGTTGTAGCCGATTTTCTGTGAAGTCCATATAAATTTCCTGATTGCAACAACAAATTACTGGATATTTACAGTAAGTTTACTTAATACGAAATCATTTATCTTTGTCAAAGAGATGACGATATGAAAACACTCGCAACACAGGTACGTAACAAACTCTTAATGAATGTTTACGAATTCTCACTGATAAAAACTCCTGCTGAGTTTGCTTATCAAGCAGCATTAGCAAAACACATGAGTCATCTGCCTATCCTTTCGAGTACTGATCAGGCTATAGTAGAGACTCTTAATAATGAGGGACTTTTTATCACTTCATTAGAAGAGCTTTCGATTCCTTTTACTTCTGAAATACTGGAAGCCGCAAAAAACTTAATGCCAAAAATCCCAAGAGTCCTTTGTGACGATGAAAAGGAATTTGTTATTCATGCAACTACCCAGCAAATAATGGAATATCCAGAGATTTTTCTTTGGGGATTACAACAACGTTTACTCAATATTGCTGAAAATTATTTTGGTCTACCTGTAGCTTATCATGGTGCCTATTTTCGCAGAGACCTTGTTAATGAAGTACAGAAGAAATCAAGGTTATGGCACATGGACAGGGAAGATAGAAAATTATTCAAGGTCATTATTTATTTAAATGACATAAATGATGATGGAGGACCATTTCAATATATTCCAAAAGATATCACTTCAAAAGTCGCTGATTCTTTAGGATATAAATCTGGGTACATTAGAGATGAATCTATACAACGATTTGTATCTCCATCAAATTACAAATCTTGTACAGGACCATCTGGTACGGTAGTTATTGCAGGAACTAGTAATATCTTTCATCGGGGAAAAGTACCTGTTACTGACGATAGATTTACAATATTTTTTGATTACACTTCCAGACAACCAAAATTTCCTTTCTATTGTAAATCTTCATTACCTATGGAAGATTTGGATTCACTCTCCCCGATGTTTTCCGAACACCAAAAGCGCTGTGTTTTTTGGCGAGAAGAATCTTAGTAAGAATGATATAACGGAGTGAGAAGAGTCAGAAGTTTGACAAGTTGGAAAATTATATTTCAAACCTCATTAAAGTAATCAGGGTAGCACACGTTCCCATTAATATTCATCAAAGCACTCGGCTTGAGTTCTAGCACCATAAATGCCTCATCAGGAATTGGTAACGATGAGTGCAAGCCAAATTGACTCGCCTTTTGAAAACCAAAACGTCTGTAATAGCGCGGTTCACCAACAACGACAACAACAGAATAATCTGACTCACGACATTTCGATAAGCCCACTTGCACCAACTGGCTACCGATACCTTGGCGCTGGCGCTGTGGTGTTACGGCTAAGGGTGCTAGTGCTAGCGCTGGAATTTGCTCTGATGCTTCAATGAAAATGCGGCTGAAAAGAATGTGTCCGAGTACATCCCCATTTTCTAGCGCGACAAGGGATAATGCAGGTATGAAATTCGGACAGTTGCGGATTTTATCTACAAGTGATGCTTCTTGTGTTCTACCAAAAGCATCTGTGATCACTTGATAAATCTTTGCTCTTTGGTTGTGTGTTTCTGGCGCAAAATCTAGCATAACTGATATCAACTTCATCTAATTACAATAAAAAACCTCACCCCTGCCCCTCTCCTTATTAAGGAGAGGGGTACACACAAATGATTTAATCATCTTAAACCCCATTTTGTAGGGGATTCACCGCACCGCACTGGCTTCCCTACCAGATAAAAGTTAGGACTTTCCCTCTCCTTAATAAGGAGACCCAGTGCGTTGCGGAGCCAGTACTTGATGAGTGTTTCCCGACCTAGGTATCTGGTGAGACCAGCGCTGCAGGAGGTGAGACCAGTGCTGCGGGAGGGTCTCCCGACAGCCAGGCATCTGGCGAACCCGAAGGGGTCTCCCGACCTAGGCGACTGGCGTTCGCCCTTGGCGTGCCGCAGGCATACCCGAAGGGCGTTGGGGTTCCCAAGGACGGTGCACCTGGCGTGAGGGATGCCCGACAGGGCAGGGTGAGGTTAAAAATTTTGGGTAATTCGATGACTTGTGTGTACACGGTAGCCTTAGTAAGGAGAGGGGTACCCGGAGGGTGGGGTGAGGTATTGATCCGAACGGATATGATATGAAACATTACTTGAGGTAAAACAGCAATCCAATCCCTGCGATCGCAACTATAACACCAGCGATCGCCCTGACGCTGACTTTCTCTTTCATCGCGATCGCAATGGGGATGACAAATAATGGACTTGTCTGCAACAAAGTGAAGGATATTCCCGCAGGTGTAAGTTTAATTGCTGTCTGTTGCAACCAAATTCCTAAATAAGTTCCACAGAAGGAAGCTAAGATAGCCACGAGAAGAAATCGAGGTTCTTGTAATATCTTTAACTGAACGCTGCTGACTTGTTGCTTGCGGCAAAGTATCCAAATCAAAAGCATTAACACGGCTGCTGTCAATCGCAACAAGGCTGCCCATAAGGGGCTGATACTCGTGTTTGCCAAAGCTGCACGCGAAAGGACACCCCCTGTCGCATTTGCGATCGCCGCCAACAAAGCAAAACATATTCCCCGCCACGGGTATGTTAAAGAAGTCTCACTTGTACTGGGGACTCTTTCGGTAACAACCCAAGCAACACCCAAAACAGTCAGCAAAATACCGCACCAAGCACTCACATTTAACTGTTCTTGGAGAAAAATCAACGCCAGTATTGCCGTTATCGGTGGGGCAAGAGTTCCAATCAGTAAGACACGACGTGCGCCGATAAAATTTATGGCTGCCAAAAAAGCTGTATCGCCTAAACAAATGCCTACAAAACCACTCAGGAGGATGAGACACACAGATAGGGGTGGAATGCTAGGAAACAATTCGCCACGGATGAGGATGGTGAGGAAGAGGAAGGCGATCGCAATTATCCCTTTGATCAAGTTGAGTTGCAATGGCGGGATACGCTGTCCCAAGCGCCCATACAATACTGATGCCAGCGCCCACAAACAGGCAGCAGACAAAGCTGCAATTTCACCCTGAAAACTTGTTACAGACAATATTAAATAATTATTAATAGTAACAAACATCCGTTTTTTACAAATAAATTTTATAATATTTTCATATCAAGACCTCTATAAACTTTAGCACTCAATGCACTTCACTGCTAATTTTCTTGGGACAACTTTTAGCACTCAACGTATTTTACTGCTAACTCTTTTAGGAGAGAAACCTTAGCACTCTCAAGACTAGAGTGCTAGTCTTTGGAATTTCATTATTTATAAGATAGGAGGATTAGAAGTTTTTTATGGTGAAACTCAAGAGATTTTTAAGACATTAAACTTTTTAGCAACTCTGGTTTGAATAAAATTCACGTCATAATTTGGAGAAGTAGAATGAAATACACTTTCGACATTGTAGGCGTTTCTCCAGTTTTAGATTTTTTTAGTCATCAACAGCACAATTTACACAAACCACAGCATCAAGCTGTGGAATATGTGGGAACTCATAAGTGTACGCTTGATGCCATCATCAAATCTGTAGAACCATTGCCACCAAAGTGGGGCTGGAATATAGATGAAGTAGTGGATACAGTGATTTCGTTTTGGATGAAGAATTCAGAGAGTATCTGTTATTGGAACTCACGTCTTGTGGATGCAGGTAGTAATAACTTGTTAGTAGCAAGAGTCGCGGATATTAAGGCTTTAAAAACAGAATTTGAAGTCTTACTGAGTCAGAACTGGTGAATTTTGTGCTCTCGAAAAATGTTTGGAAAGTTTATAGGGGTTATCTTTTAAATCATATACACCACCGCGATCAATGTAGAGACGTTCCATGGAACGTCTCTACAACCATGTATTGCACTTAGTTCCCTCCTTAGAGAGCAAGATTATGTGTTTGATGACTCGGCGATCGCCGATTTACCAACGCTGCAAAAAAACCTTGCTGCGATAGAAAATCTTAACTCACAGGTGATTGCACAAGTGATTCGTCAGTGGTATCTCAACCATGAATCTGTGATAGATGCCATATTTGACAAAGAATCAAGAGAAATTAGTAAAGTCGCGAAGACAAAACCGCAAAGTCAGGAAAACACTTTGGAGAATCGTTACCGGATTTTGGAGGAGGAAGTGCAAAAATTACAAGAGAAAAAGAAGAGAGATAAATAAAGTTTCTCATTTTCTCGTTCCTAGCCTCCGGCTGGGAACGCATGGTTGTGGGCTGCTGCCTCAATGCTGATAAACTGGAGGCACAGCCTCACAGAATGCATTCCCACGCAGAGCATGGGAACGAGAAGAGAACGAGAAGGGAACGAGAGACGAGACACAGACGAAACAGAGTATGAGAATTTAAAATCTAAAATCCAAAATGGTATTACTTCTCAACCAAATTTGCGATCGCTGTCGCCAAAAGAACTGGTTCAATTGGCTTGGGAAAATGAAGCGTAAAACCAGTACCATTAGCTTGCTGTTGAGGAGTCTGCCCGGCGTAAGCAGTGAGGGCGATTGCCGGAATTTGTCCTCCTCGTTCGGCTGGCAAAGATCTGATTTGACGAATCAGCATGTAACCATCCATTTCTGGCATTTGAATATCACTCACCAGCAAATCTGGCTGTTCTTCAACCAGTGATGAAAGGGCTTCATGTGCTGAGGCGGCTGCAGATACACAAGCCCCATAAGCTTCTAGTAGAAAAGCCAAAAAATCGCGGTTGTCTGGTTCATCATCCACAACCAGTACCCGCACACCATATAAATCTGGACTCTTGTCATCTTTTTGAGTCTCACCTTGAGTTATGGAGGGATTCAGCATCAATGGAAGCCTAACAGTAAAAGTTGCTCCCTTTCCCTCACCACGACTTTCAGCTTCAATAGTTCCGCCGTGTAATTCAACTAAGTGGCGCACAAGAGAAAGCCCTAAACCCAAACCCCCAAATTTTCTGTTATAACCACTATCTTGTTGACGGAAGTAATCAAATATATAAGGTAAAAATTCTGGTTTTATACCTTTGCCTGTATCAATAACTTGAACTTGAGCGTATAAGCCAACCCTTTTTAATCGAACGGTGACTTGTCCATTTGATGGCGTAAATTTCACAGCGTTAGAAAGGAGATTCCACATGACTTGCTGCAATCGTTTGGAATCACCAAAAACTACTCCCAGATTAGCATCAAATACAGTCAATATCTCAATTGACTTAGCTTGAGCCGCAAGATCTACACTTTCTATAGCTTTGGTAATTATAGTTTGCAGGTTAACAGCAATTGGATTAAGAGTTAGCTTCCCACGCAAAATTTTAGATACACTTAGCAAGTCATTGATCAGTTGCACCTGTAAACTCGCGTTACGCTCGATAGTTTCCAGTGCCTGCTCTTTCTTGTTATCATTAAGCTTACCACTGCGTAAAAGTTTCACCCACCCGAGTATTGGATTTAAAGGTGTTCGCAATTCATGAGAAAGAACAGCAAGAAACTCATCTTTTATGCGGTTTGCTGCTTGAGCCTCTTCTAAAAGTTTATTGCGCTCATCTTCCGCTCGCTTGCGTTCAGTGATATCTCTTAAAGAAACAAGATAAGCAGCTTCTCCTTGCCACTCAATTTCTACCACGCGCATTTGGGCAATTTTTTCGAGACTATCCTTTGCTGCGGTGCGTTCTGTGTTACATCTATATGGGTAAATATCGACCTCTGTATTATCCCCACCAACAACTGGAAAGCCAAATAACTCACCCAATAATTCTTCTTGCTTGCAGGCAAATAGATTTAGTGCTGCTGGGTTAATAAAACGCACAATACCACCTCGATCTACAACCACTATACCGTCAGCATTTTTGGTAATCAGCGTTTGTAACTGTAGCTCAACCTTTTGCAGTGTTGCTTCCACTTGTTGGGAGTGCTGTTTTTGTCTTCCTAGTTCTGCTGTCTGTTCTTGCAGCTCTTGTCTTAAATCTTCCTTATGCAATTGGGACGATTGTGTTTTCTCCCCAAGAACCTGTTTTATAATTTCAGGAAGCCGTGCCAGTTCATCTTTGGATAGGTAGTCTGTTGCTCCTGCCTTTATACATCTTACCGCAATAAATGCGCTATCCGTACCATTAATAATCACAAAAGGAATGTTCAACCCCTGCGCGTGCATTTCTTGCAATGCTTCCAAGGCGTCTAAATCTTTTAAACTGTCTTCAGCAACGATCGCATCGCAACCACAATTGAGATAAGTAAGGTAATCAACTTTTGTTGCTACACACTTATAATCAACTGTAAAACCAGCTCCATTCATCACAGCGAGGATATTTTCTGTAGATTGGGGCGAGTTTAATAAAAATAATATAGTACATTTGTTATCCACTTTTAACAGGTTTTCGTAAACGGGTGATTAATATAATTTAATATTAATCGCTAATGGTGCCGCACAATATCACCCAAAGACTTATGTTTACTACTCTTCCTGTAGAAAGAGAAGAAAAAGAGGTATTCACCAGGGAACGCTTAACAGTGAACAGTGAACAAGGGGTGGACTTTGTCCGTTTCCTACCTGATAACTGATAACTGATAACTGATAACTGTTTTACTCATTTTGGTTTGTAAAAACCAGAGATAGGATTACCAATCAAAATGCCAGTGATGTTGCGAAATGGTTTGCCGATGTGCATGCCCCGATTATCAATTGTAAACTCTCGGATTTGTTTATCGTGCTGTGATCCGCGCATTTTTATCACTGCTATTCCTCTGCGAATTTCTCCATAAATTTCAACATATCGTAGTAATATAATGACATCAGTAGTGATAGAGATATGATTTTCGGAAGTTGAGGTACTACTAACAAGACTCATCGGAGTTGTGGAGGTGTACAGTGCTGTCATTTTACGTTCTCGAATCATTGAATTTAGACCAACAAGAAATTGCCGAAATCCTTCTGTATTAGAAGCCCACTCTAATGCTGAAAGACTATCAATTGCTACCCGATGCGGTTGAAATTCCTCAATCATTTCTTGCATTTTGATCAGGTGATACTCTAGTGGATGTGCCTCTGGATTGCGACATACAAATTTCAATTGCCCATCCCGTTCCATTTGTCGGAAGTCAACACTCCACCCCAGCGCATTTCTCAAAATCAGTTCTCGGTTTTCCTCAAAAGCAAACAATAAGCAACGTTCGTTATTATTAACCCCCGCTGCAATAAACTGAGTTGATACCAAAGTTTTGCCTGTACCTGTAGCTCCTGACACAAGAATAATAGAATTTTTAAAAAAACCACCGTCACACATACCATCCAATTCGGGAACACCAGAAGTTATACGGATATCAGTTGTGCTTTCTTCTGTTGTTTCTGTTCTAGACAGGGGAATAATCACAATCCCTCTGTCAGCAACAATTGAAAAAGGAAATTCTCCCTGCTTGTGAGAACTACCTCTATACTTAAGAATTTCTATAGTTCGTCGGCGCTTCTGCTGGAATATAACATTCCGCAGAATAATCACATTGTCAGCGACAAACTCCTCAACACCGTAAGTGCTAATATCACCGTACTCTTGATTGCGTTCAGATGTCACCACAACCGTACTTTCAATTTGTTCCAAAACTGAACCAATCATGAATAAGTCATTGCGAACTTGAGCTTTATCAGGTAAATAAGTAAACATTGCTCCCAGACAATCCATTGAGACTCGTGCTGCACCTACCTGATTGATGGCATACTTAATCCGAGCAACAAGAGAATCAAAGTCGTATTCTCCACTCACCAAAGGCTTTTCTCCAGGTTGGCGAGAAGCATCAACAAACGCCCATTTGCCTTCCTCTTCCCATTTGCGGATATCCCAGCCAAAGCCTCGCATATTTTTTCGTATACGCTGGGGAGTTTCTTCAAAAGTCACAAACACCCCATTCTCGCCCCGTTCAATTCCCTGTGCAAGGTACTGAGATGCAAATACAGTCTTACCACTACCTGCGGTACCAACTACTAATGTGACTCGTGACTTGGGTAATCCACCTTCAGATAATATGTCAAAGCCAGGAATTCCAGTGATCAGCTTCTCAACCAAATCTTGTTCTTTTTCTTGATTCATTTGGTGAAATTTAAACTTTTATATTAAAAAATCCAATAGCAGGGATTAGTATTCTTAATGTATTTTACTGCTTATAGGGAATATTAAGCCCTAACAATACTGTGTGTGTATTTGATAGATCACCAATAATTCGTATCTTTGGTAAGGGAAATTCCTTAATTAAAGTTGGGGTTACTAAAATTTTCTCAGCTTCAGCAACTTGGGGTTGCTCCAGTACATCTATAATTACTATCTCATGTCTATTGCGCAGATGTGACTCGCACAACTGAATCAAATTGGATATCGCTCGTTGGGACCGGGGCGTGTATCCTGTAATATACAGTTTGAGCAGATATTTATCACTCATTTGTCAGTCAAGTCATAACTTGCGATCTTTTTGTATTCACTTTTTATCGAAGTTATTATAAGTTTTTATAATGTAGGATTTGCTCAGACTAACGAGGTATTTCTAAATGTCTAGAGGTAGTGAGTTATTTGTGCATTAGCCATGAACTACAAGCTAGCCGCCTTCGGCTGAGCTAGCTGTTTCTGTGGAACAATAGCGATGGTGCTGTAACCTTGCCCCACTCTCACAGGCTTCGCCCCTGACATTGGTTGAGCTTGATGTTCGTAAGTGCGCTCTTTTAATGTCACCGCATCAAGTCTTGGCCAAGCCGTATGATCTCCTGCTAAGAGGATTTGTTCTGTTTGGGAAAGTTGTTTTATATACAACTTCATCAATTCTTCTCTTGGTGGATTGCCGTCTTCTAAAGCCTCGTAGATACTAGACCACTGTCGTTAAAATACTGGAGATACGGAGAGTTACACAAACGAGTAAACACTACGTGTCACTAACACTGCATCCATTAGGTCAAATAAAGCATCTTTGGCTTTACTTAGAATCGTATACGCTTTAGTGCGGAATTGTTTAAGCTTATCAAATGGCATGGTCAATGTGGTACTTTTTTCCTTTTATCAGCATTGACCATCTGGTGGTCAGTTCAATATGGCTGACCACTTTTTCTTTTCAGGAAAGTTTCTATTTCCGCTCTTGTGCGTATTTTTTTTGACTCACAATTCTGTAGGTGTTATTTTCTGAGCGATCGCCTTTAGTCTAAACTCCAGTAATTTGGACAATCTCATCATTGCTTGTGTCATCAGAACGCACTTCAGGCGGTGCACCAAAAGGTACCAGAAAGCCAGCGAGATACCACTTAGAAGGTGGCTGCGTCAGGACTTCGCGAGCGTAGGTGGTATCATTGAGTGTTGGTCCTACTAAGTCAAGTTGCAGGGCATTCGTTATGTGCGAACGCACTTCGGCTGGAGTAGTGGCTGGCATGGTGTATCGCCGTTTACTAGAGGTACAGCAAGCAATCAACTGTATTTCTTATGTTGACGAAAGTTTTGTCAAGTGTCAATTCATAACTTCTAAAATTATATAGATAAGCGTCAGATAATTAGGCGTGTCAAGTTGCACAGCTTGAGAAGGTAGATAATATTATAGATAGAACGCCCAAACAGAGCAAACAAATATGTTATGTCAGCTAAAGAGAAATTTATAGATTTCTCGTTCCTATGCTCCGCATGGGAATACCCTACAAGAGGCTCTGCCTCCCAATAATTATAAATTATAATGGCTCAAGCTGATAAGCCTTGACTTCAATACCAGCGCTGTAAGGTGCTTGAAACAATTTTGGATCACAAGAAGTAACGCAGTTCCAACGGAGTGTGTGCAGATACGCAGAAAACAGCCGTGCATCATCAAAACCCCGGCTGGCGACTAAATCCCAATTAGTTGCACCTATGTACTGAGCATCAATTTCCCGTTCCCAGAGAACTTCTAGGGACTCTCCCAATGCATCGTCGTTCAGACACGAAAGACGAACTAAGGTGTCTTCCTCAACAGACAGTCCAGGAACGACATCTTCTACAAGATACTGGCGGGAGCGTACCCGAATAATTTGTCCGGCTTCTAGGTTCATCAGTGGTATTTTATCAGGAATTCGGTTTTGTTTATGAATTTACTAGTTGAGCTAGGGAACGCTTCGACAAGCTCAGTGCATCGCGCTTAACAGGAAACAGGGAACAGATTGAGAGCGATCGCGAAGCGCGTCTGTGGGAGTGTTTCAGCCAAATCAGTGATTCAGTATGACAATCACAAGAATTGGTAATTATTGCTGTAGCCCATGAGTAATACAGTCTGCTTCCAAGACAACCATACTCTTAGTCTCGAACACAGAACAGCGTTTTGTTAGCATTACAAGTGCTGGAACTGTTCCCTGTTCCAAGCTGTTTAAAGCCTCTGTAAACGCTGGCTGAAAACTTCTAAGCCAGCTTTTGCCGCTCAAATAATCAGGTGTAAACGCTGCGCGATCCAACAGCCAGAAAGTTATCCCATACTTCTGAATCAACTGTCGTGCTGCTAATAAGTTATCACTGTACTGAGCATGAATCAAATCAATGCTTCGTTGGTGAATCTGACGGTAGTAGCCTAGATGGAAAGGAAGTGCGTATTCTTTACCGACTAAAATAGATCGTTGGGCAAACGTCGGGATATTATTAGCTTCATCAGACAGGGTAGCAATAAGAATGTTTTTCGGTTGCCTCTGAAAAAATTTATACAAACCAGACTCGTTAGACACTCTATAATTCGTTTTTGGAAAGCTATTTGAAAAATTAGGGTATAGTACGAGCGTTGCTCCTAATGTTACCATTAATACGAGTATCCAGAATCTTTTTCTTCGGAGACTCGATTCTGTCATTTTCTCACAAGCCCGAAAGAGTGCATCCAGTATTAGGGTTAACATTATTCCAGCAGCAAGCGCCATGACAATTCGCAAAGTATGACTTATATATCGGCTAGGAAAAAATAGTTTTAGTAGCAAAGCATGAGCCGCAAAAAATAGACACAAGGATACCAACACGATTTGAGATAAAACTATAACCTCGCTTTTGACTTGCTTAACCAATGGAAAGCAAGACACATTTTGCAGCACTATTGGCAACAACAACCCAACCCAAATCAAAGGAGGTAATAACGGCGGCAGAATACCACTATGTTGTCCAATTAGCCAAAACCTCCAAGAGTTGTCGTCAAAAAAAGGATGTCGTCCTCCCGGCCAGAACTCTGGCATTGCTCTGGCTTGTGTAGCGGTGACAACTGGACTAAACTCAGAGGAAACTAAGGCATAAGGCAAGATTGCGAGAAAGCCTAGCCCCAAAACAGCTACACACAACAATAAGCTACTGTGCTTCTGCTGAAGCCGGGGTGAGCAATACTTCCAGTTCCATAACCGTAGGAACAAAATTCCTTCTGAAATAAATATAAATACAGGATAAATAAGCCCTTGCAGAACGAGTGTTACGCACACGGCTAGCCAAGATGTACGTAGCATATAGTACAAGAATGCTAAAAACAATGGATATACAAAAGATCTAGGTGTGGCAGAAACCAAATCATCCTGGAACCAAAGACTTTGATTTAGGAGGAATGTAGCGATAAATCCAGCCATGGGCACTGGAAAAATCTGGAGGCAAACGCCAAAACAGTAGGCGGTGGCAATTAAGCTCAATACGATTGGTAAAATTTTACTGAGTAAAAGTGGATTAATATTTAGACTTGCCATCAACTGGTAAACAGTAGCAAATCCAGGTGGTGTGATGGATTTAAAGTAATCTGCAATCAAATCATGAGGCAGTAGTTCAGGATCTATAAACCGCTGCATCCAAAACACATACTCCCGCGCATCATCCTGGACAACGTATTCATTTTTGAAAGCTTTCAGAAGCCCTAAAATACCATAAAAAAATGCAAACGATAGGCTCAGACCAAACCAAAATATAACTGATGTAGAGGTTCTCAAGTGTTCAGAAGCAGATAATTTGTCTATCGGAGCAGTAAAAAATCTATGCAGACGTGAGACTAGCATTATCTGTTTCTTATCGTTTCAAGAAGTGTTTTAGCAAAAGCACAATTAAACTCCCCAATAGTACCCAATTGACACTCCCCTAGCTACGTGAATATTGGACTACGTGCTGATCATCATATCTAATAATTGGCAATGTGATGACTGCTTTGTTGGGGCGATCGCCGTTCGCGGAGCGTGCGCTTTGCGCTCAGGCGGCTGCTCCGCACCATCGCGCTTTTTAGCCGGCGCTGACACTTACTTCAATCTTTCGTGTCAAAGATATTGAAAGCGAAAATACCGGACTTCTAGATTAGCAATTTGCTCATCCTGATGACACTATTCAACCGTTCAAAAGCTGAGTACGGGAATTTTTTACAACAATTAGTAACACAAGAACAGCTGCACATGCCAAAGCTAGTATTCTCAAAGTAGGATTGTTCCACTGTTTGAGAGCAATCGCTACCATTGCCCAAACCACCACTCCTGTATAAGCCACGTCTCGGCGCTGAACAGCTATGAATATAGCAAGTGCTGCTGCAATTAGCAACATAATAACTGTCCAGACTTCAGCAGAAATTCCCCAGCCGTTCCAGCCCACAAAAGACAGCGCACAAGCCACATTCACGATGGTTGCGACACTAATCCACGCTAGATAAATACTAATAGGAAAGTGGACGCACCACTTCTTGATACGAGATACAGAATTTGTCCCAATTCCTAATCTTATATATATAACAATCAGAGGCAGTAAAATTCCCAGCATAGCTACAACGGAAAGTGAAAAAAGCCGGGAAAGAAACAGATAAACCCAGAGACTTTGAGCAAAGCAAGCAACTACTAGCAAGTAACCTGTTTTACGTAAATCAAAATCATGTCTCTGGTTTGGTAGAACTTGGTAGATTCCGAAAGCAAACAGACCAAGATAAATCAATCCCCAAATTGCAAAAGCGTAATTAGCGGGAATAATTAATACGTTCTTGAACAGAGTATTAGAAATTTCACCAATGCTGAGTCCATTTAACGGAAAGATATTCGACAGGACGTTAACTACAAAAGCGCCAACGATCGCAGCCAGGGTAGCAAGCTGTCGCAGAAAATCTTGATGTTCGCTCTTGTTAAACTGCTGCATAGGTCAGATGGCACCATTTATATATGACAACTTATTTCTATTGTGCTTCGTAATCTGTGCAGCGTGATTGTTTCATGAGGCAAAAAATATCTCCAAAAATGAGTCCCGAACCCTGATGAAACTGTGGTTAATTTTTGGAGACTTTTATCTTAAGTATCGATTTTGTGGTTCCAAAGGCACAGATTGCCCATTTATCGTTAGTGTTGTCGCTTCTACAGTCTGGCCAGAATCATTACGAGTCCCAAATCCCTCCGCTTGGACTTTGTCTCCTACATTCGCGATGCTGTCTAGTTGATGGCTTGCAGAGCGTGGAAACCTGACAACAGCCCCATTAGAAAGGACAACACCATTAATATTTCCTCGGTATCCCACCAACCAGTTTTGAGCACTTCCTTCTACAGATACATTACCATAGTTGCCAGAGTTGGGCGGTTGAGGGAGTATTGGAGAAGTTTGTGGCATTAAAGTCTGTCCTGTTTGAGGATTGGTGATGCTTCTTGCTCTAATTTCCTGACCAAAACGGCTGGGAAAACCAGAAGTTCCTGAAACAGTGATTTGAGTTCCTGGGGAAACTGTCGCCATCAAACTATCTCCCATAAAAGGAGGAAATTTCACCTGTAACCCATTGTTGAGTAACAGTCCATCTGCCTGTCCTTCTGGATTAAAAAGATACTGTTGCACTTCTCCTGTTACATTTGTTATGTGTTGTCTGTTATGCCTGTGATGTCGGAAGTGCTGTGGTGGAAATCGATTTGGATCTTCATCTGTCGAAAAGCGAGCAGCGTGGAAACGATGTTCTGGGGAACGCCGAGTGTGTGTAAATTGACTCGTGATCATGTTGTAAACCAAAACACCGAAAAGCATCAGTGCAGCTCCTGCACTACCACTAATGAAAATTAACTTTAATTTTTGTTGTCGTTCGCGAGCTTGGATTTGCTTTGCTTTAATTTGCTGTACAGCTCGTACAATAAACTCTGGGGGAATTTCTACTTCTGCCCCAGCCTGTATCAGTTCTTCTAAGGAATAATCCTGACTTTCTTTTGTATACGATTCGGCAGCAAGCGCAAAAACATCCGCAGCAATGTCTCTAGAAATGCGAACTTTTGAATTATTCATTACAATAACTGATTTTGATTGACTAGTTTTATGGATCGCGAAATCTGGATTCTGTGAGATTGGAATTGGTCTGTACTCAATGTTCTTATATTAAAAGTTAGAAATGCCACCCAAATGAGACAAAAGTCACGCTCTAACTATTACCAAAGTCATAAATTTGGCTCCAATCTACCCACTTATGCTAGCTAAAACGAGTTTGTCCCTTTTCCTGGGGAGACTCTGCATTCTTCCTCAAGTCTAAAGCTTGACAAGCCAGAAGCAATGATAGATTATTATAAATAACGAATGTTCGATATAAAATATGTGAAAAAATGCCAAAGATTGTTGACCATGACCAATACCGCAAGGAACTCCTCAGTAAGTGCTTTGATTTATTTGCCCAGAAAGGCTACTCAGCAATTACCATGCGCCAAATTGCTGAGGGCTTAAGTGTTTCTACTGGAACGCTATATCACTACTTCCCTAGTAAACAGGTGTTATTTGAGCAATTAGTGGAAGATATATGTGAGCAAGATGTGTTGATGGCGAAGGCTGAATTGGAAGGAATACAAACTTTACAAGAACGGCTAGAAGCTTTAGGTAAATTTTTAGCTAAAAACGAAGACTATTATATTAAGTGGATTTATTTACAGGTTGATTTTTGTCAGCATCAAGACTCAAAGGATATGCAGGATAGTGTTGCGTTGAAACGTGCAACAGAGCGATATGAAAAGGCAGTGTATGATATTTTGGGCATTCAAGATCCAGTGCTTACTTGGTTTATATTGAGTTTGATTGATGGCTTAATCTTTGAACGCTTGATGGATAATAAAGCGGTTTCTATTCCTGAACAATTTTCTTTATTAAGCAAGATGCTAACAGCATATTTAGAAAAAAAACTGTCTAAGAAAACTCATAACAGTTAATTTCGGAGGAAGAATATGACGACTTTCAAAGTATTATCAAAACCTACAAACCGATGGTTAATTGGGCTAATAGTTGCTGGAACTGTCATCACGGGTGGAATTATTTCTTATGGCATTTCTCAGTATGGGATGGTGAGTCAAAAACCCGCACCTGTGGAAACGGCTCCTCAAGTAAAAAAAGTGACAGCATTAGGACGACTCGAACCAGAAGCTGAGGTGATTAAACTGTCTGCACCTTTGGCGTTGGATGGCGATCGCATCACTCAACTACTCGTCAAAGAAAGTCAACAAGTCAAAGCCGGACAAGTGATAGCAATTCTCGATTCACGAGAGAAACTGCAAGATTCCCTTAGACAAGCACAAGAACAGGTTAAAGTAGCTCAAACAAAACTCGCACAGGTAAAAGCAGGCGCGAAATCTGGAGAAATCGTTGCTCAAAAAGCAACTGTTGAGCGCTTGCAAGTGCAGTTACAAGGTGATATAATTTTTCAAGAGGAAACCATTGCTCGACTACAAGCGCAGTGGGAAGGTGACAGAATAGCGCAAGAGGCAGCAATTCGGAAAATTCAAGCGGAATTCAACAATGCTCAAGCTGAGTATAGGCGTTATCAGCAGTTATATGAACAAGGAGCAATTTCTAGTTCCTCATTTGACAGCAAACGCTTGAGTTTAGAAACCTCACAACAACAACTCAACGAAGCGAAAGCAATTCTCAACAGAATCAACGCAACTGGTAGCAAACAAGTTCGTGAAGCAAAAGTAGCGCTACAAAGAATTAACGCGACTGGTGTCAAGCAAATTAGGGAAGCTGACGCCACCCTGAATAAAATTGTTGAAGTTCGTCCCGTGGATGTGCAAGTGGCGCAAGCGGAAGTTGATAATGCTGTCGCAGCTGTCAAACGCGCCCAAACTGAGTTGAAACAAGCTTACATCAAAGCACCAACAGCAGGACAGATACTCAAAATTCATACGCGAGTTGGAGAAAAGATGAGTGACTCTGGCATTCTGGATTTAGCACAAACAAACCAAATGGTTGCTATTGCAGAAGTTTATCAATCTGATATTGGTAAAGTGAAAACCGGACAAAAAGCAGTTGTCACAAGTCAAGCTTTCAACGGAGAATTGCGGGGAGTTGTTTCGCTGGTTGGCTTGCAAGTTAATCAACAAAAAGTTTTCAGCAACCAGCCTGGAGAAAATCTAGATAAGCGAGTTATTGAAGTGAAGGTTCGCCTCACACCAGAAGATAGCAAGCGAGTTGCAGGTTTAACTAACTTACAAGTTCAGACACAAATTGAACTGTAAATTTTATTTACCAGTAAATATAACGGATGTTCGTTATAGGTTGGTATGGAAAGAAGGAGATTTCTACAAAATGCTTTGCAAAACTTCCCGCATTTGGATTCTCAGGAGAACTTATCCCTGGGCGACTTTGACAATTACAGCTTTGAGACTCACGTACTTAAACGGTGTCAAAAGAAACAGAGAAAAAATTCGTTTTTTAATGGCTTACTTCAAGATTGACTTTGCAAGCGTTCTATCGCTGATGAATGACATGATTTTTTAAACCAACCAAAGAGGGTGTGAAAATGCTGAAAACTATATACTTAATTCTTTGCATTGTAGGTACTATTTTACCTTACTCACAATTTGTTCCCTTTCTTATAGAAAATGGACTGGATATAAACCTCTTCTTAGAGCAACTTTTTGTTAACCGAATTTCTGCATTTTTTGGTATGGATTTAATTGTCTCATCATTAGTTTTGTGGGTATTTGTCTATTGGGAAGGTTCACGTGTGGGAATGAAAAATCTGTGGATTTATATTGCGAGTAATTTGCTTGTTGGTGTTTCGCTGGGACTACCTTTATTTCTGTTAATGAGACAACGCAAGCTTGAAGAAACAACAGTGAATAACAAGATTCCCGATTTCTTGAAGAAGTTGTCGGGAATCTAAGCCTTAAGGAGTTTTTTAAAATGTTTGGTAAATGGCTTCGTAGAACGCCGCTAGCATTGCGACAAGTGATGAAAGAAAAAACTCGTCTAGCAGTAGCAGTGGCAGGTATTGCCTTTGCAGATATGCTGATATTTCTGCAAATGGGGTTTCAAGATGCACTCTTTGACAGTGCGACAAAGCCTCATAGCTTACTTGAGGCAGATTTGGTAATGACAAATCCTCAACTCCAAACCCTTTTTTCAGTCAAAAGCTTTTCTCGTGAACGACTTTATCAAGCATTGAGTCATGAAGGCGTTCAGTCGGTGAGTTCTGTTTACATCAGTTTGGGACAATGGAAAAATCCAGAAACTCGGATTAACCGCGCCATTTTGATTTGGGGAATTGATCCAGAAGCCCCAGGCTTGAATTTGCCAGAGGTGAAGCAAAATGCAACACAGTTACAACTCTTGAATAGAGTATTATTTGATCGTGCTGGACGTCCGGAGTATGGGGCTGTTGCTGATGCTGTACAAAAGCATGGAACCCTAGAAGTAGAACTCAATCGCCAGAATGTTCAAGTCACCGGATTGTTTACTATTGGTAGTTCATTTGCTGCTGATGGTAATGTGATCACGAGTGATTCAACATTTCTGAAATTGTTTCCCGAACGTCAACCCAATCAGATAGAAGTCGGTTTGATTAAGCTTAAACCTGGTTTTAATCCGACTCAAGTTGAAAAACAGCTTGCTAAAGAATTATCACCAGATGTACGAGTTTTAACACTAGAAGGTTTTGCAGGGGTAGAAAAGTACTACTGGGAAAGCCAAGGAACGATTGGATTTATTTTTGGACTGGGTGTGATTGTGGGGTTTATTGTAGGAATCGTGATTGTGTACCAGATTCTTTACAGTGATGTTTCCGACCATTTACCAGAGTATGCCACGTTGAAGGCAATGGGATATAGTGACGGCTATCTTTTGGGTGTTTTGTTTCAAGAAGCGTTACTTTTGGCAGCGTTGGGTTATGTGCCTGGATTTTTGATTGCGATCGCACTTTACCAGGTCACTTATGCAGCAACTTTGCTACCTATTGCTATGACACTGACTCGTGCAATTACTGTGTTTATCATAACGATAGTCATGTGTACTTTTTCTGGGGCAGTTGCAATGAGGAAGTTACAATCTGCAGATCCTGCAGATGTATTTTAGTGAGTAATAAATGATTAAAAAACCGCAGAGAGCGAATTTGCCGTGTGGATGTTCCTCCCGCAAAGTTCGCGGTGGACGCAGAGTACGCAGAGAAAGAGGAAGGAGAAATAAATTGTGATATAAACGGATTTGATATAAGTGATCACACAAATGTCCTGGGAGTATATCAATGGCAAATGACTCAACAAATGCATGGAACAATGAAACTCGTGATGCGTGGAATACCAACGCTAGTGTGTGGGACGCCTGCATGGGTGATGACGGAAACGACTTTCATCAAGTGCTGATTCGTCCTGCAATGGAGAGACTGCTGGAGATAAAACCGGGTAGCCGCATTTTGGACATAGGCTGTGGAACTGGGCTAACAACTCGCAGATTAGCTAGCTTGGGTGCACATGTCGTCGGAATAGATTTTGCCGAAGAGATGATTACTTGTGCCCGCAAAAGAACTCAACAGCATGAGACATCAATTGAGTATCACGTCCTCGACGCCACAGATGAGACAGCTTTACTTGGGCTGGGGGAAGGTTCCTTTGATGCTGCTGTATCTGCAATGGTACTCATGGACATGGCAGAAATTGACCCTCTCCTACGGGCACTCACAAAGTTGTTGCGTCCTGGAGGCTGCTTTGTCTTTGCCGTCATGCATCCTTGCTTCAATAGTACACATACCAGTATGGCTGCAGAAGTCAAGGACTGTGAAGGTCAACTGGTGAAGGAATACTCAGTCAAAGTATCTGGATACTTACAACCTAGTACTACAAAAGGATTAGCAATTGAAAATCAACCAAAACCGCAATTGTACTTTCATCGACCATTGCACGTTCTGTTAGGTGCAGCATTCTGTGTTGGGTTTGTACTTGATGGTTTGGAAGAACCTGCTTTTGGGGCTGAACATTCTTCTAATAGTTGCTTTTACAGTTGGTCTAACTTTACTCAAATTCCACCTGCGCTTGTTGGCAGGTTGAGATTTTCTGATGAATTTTTACGCACATCTTAGGTAGTTAGTCAATAATAATAACCTAGAAAAATAAGACTATGAAAAAAATAACTTCTTCTCATAACCCGATGCATATAGTAACAACTGAACCCGTTATCTCTGCCCAAAATCTGAATCATTACTTTGGTGAAGGTACGCTTCGCAAACAAGCATTATTTGATATCAACTTAGATATTTACTCTGGGGATATTATCATTATGACTGGACCTTCCGGTTCAGGAAAAACAACTTTGTTAACTCTTATGGGAGGACTACGTTCTGCCCAAGAAGGAAGTTTGAAAATTCTAGGACAAGAAATGTGTAGTGCGAGTAAGAAGCAGCTGCGGGACGTTCGCCGTCAAATTGGTTATATTTTCCAAGCGCATAACCTCATGACATTTCTAACAGCTAAGGAAAATGTGCGGATGTCGTTAGAGTTGCATGACGAGTTTTTAAATCAGGATATGGACGCTAAAGCTATTAGCATGTTGGAGAGTGTAGGTTTGGGAAATCGTGCAGATTACTATCCAGACAGTTTATCGGGTGGACAAAAGCAAAGAGTGGCGATCGCCCGCGCCCTCATCAGTCAACCAAAAATAGTTCTAGCAGATGAACCCACAGCAGCACTCGATAAAAAATCTGGGCGTGATGTCGTGGAATTGATGCAGAAGTTAGCAAAAGAACAAGGCTGTACAATTTTGCTCGTGACTCATGATAACCGTATTCTTGATATAGCTGATCGCATTATTTATATGGAAGATGGTCATCTTATTAGCGATGGCGTAGATGCTGCTGCGAAAGTGGGTTAAAAAATTAATGTCCATTTAAATGAATTTTGATATGCCAGCAAGAGATATCTATCATGATGCTGTCAAAAATGCTTTGCTTAAAGACAGCTGGACAATTACAGACGACCCTTTGCATTTAAAATGGGGGCAGAAAGATATGTATGTGGATTTAGGAGCACAACAACTACTAGCCGCAGAACAGGGAAATAAAAAGATAGCTGTGGAAATTAAAAGTTTTGTGAGTCCCTCAGAAATGCAAGACTTAAAAGATGCTATTGGCGGATTTGTCATGTACCGGGCTGTTATTGGGCGTCTTGAACCTGAAAGGACATTGTATTTAGCGGTGCGCGACAATGTATTTACAGCTTTGTTCGAGGAACCAATTGGTAAACTTTTGATAGAGACAGCAAATCTCTATCTCCTTGTGTTCAATCCTGACAGTGAGACGATTGTGCAATGGATACCTTAGATACTTATCGACCTATTATTAAAGATGTATTAGTTCCATATACAGAGATTCCTTACTCGCACGGAGACATTCAGTGTAAAACAGTCTTCGATAGTGAAAATGATAGCTATTTACTCATTACCTTAGGATGGGATGGTGTTAAGCGGATTCACGGTTGTTTAGTCCATATTGATATTATTGATGGTAAGGTTTGGGTGCAACGGGACGATACAGAAGATGGCGTTACCTATGAATTAGTAGCTGCAGGAATTCCCAAAGATAAGATTGTGTTGGGATTTCATCCAGCTAATGTTCGTCCCCATACAGGATATGCAGTTGCTTGAGGTTACGGTTGAAGGTTAGGTTTTTCCAAAATTGACAAATTTCTGGTTCCTGGATATCTGTGCCAAAATAAGTTCAAACTTTTGTAACTATTAACTAATGACGTGGGCACCAGGACAGAAATTACACCGCGATAAGTACGAAATAAAACGAGAGTTAGGAAGGGGACGGATTGGCATTACTTATCTTGCCACAAATAGGGATGGAAAAGAAACTGTTATTAAAACACTAAATCCCGATTTACTCAATCAACTTTCTCTAGAAGACCGTAATTACTTAGAATCAGGGTTGCTAGATGAAGCCCCCAAACTAGCAAGATGTAAACATCCCAATATTGTCCTTATGATAGAGTCCTTCAAGGAAGGGGACTTACCATGCATAGTCATGGAGTATATTCAAGGAGATAATTTAGCGAACATTATCAGAACCCGAGGATTTTTCCCAGAAAAAGAAGCTTTGGGTTACATTCAGCAAATTGGACAAGCACTTATCGAAGTTCATAAACAAGGATTCTTACATCGGGATATCAAACCAGAAAATATCATGGTGCGGGCGGGTACGTATCAAGCTGTTTTGATAGACTTTGACTTAGCAAGAGGATTTGATAGTCCGTTAACAAGTCGCGGTGCTAGAGTTGACGGATTTACACCGATTGAACTGTACTCCAACTCCACCAGACAGCAGGCGCGACGCGGTGCTTGGACGGATATTTATTCTCTTGCTGCAACTTTATATGTGTTATTGACAGGACAACAGCCAGTTAGTGCGATAGACAGGAAAGACCAAAATAAAAGATTAGCTGAACCCAAAGAATTGAACAATAAAATTAGCGATCGCATTAACAATGCCATAATCCAAGGAATGGAACTAGAACCAGAACAACGTCGCCAGACGGTAGAGGACTGGTTAAAGGAATTGGGGTTGCAAACAAGAGGTTTTTCTCTCCCGAAACTACTTTGGATAAAACCTCTGTGGGCACGGATAATAGGGATTTTGACTGTGTTGGGGTTATTGGCAGGAATAATATCAGGATTAGACGCCACTATAAATTTACGGGATAAATTGTTTCCAAAACCATCAGCTACACCCACCAATTCGACAACACAAGACACCACACCATCTCTCAGTCTCCCGCAGAAAAAGTGATAAAATTTTGCTTTTATGACTGATACTAACTGATACCAAAAGATAGGAAATCGCCAAAGCATCAATGCTTGCGGATGTACCCTGATACATTGCGTAGTTATAAAGTACTTATGGCAAACTGTAGCACCTACCACACCCATAAAAGGCGTGTCAAAATCAATAATAGTTAACAACAAACCTTTGGTTATGTTCTGGGGCGAGGGGCAACTCATACACAACGGCAAATACAAGATAGAAAGACAGTTGGGCGGCGGCGGTTTCGCTGTCACCTACCAAGCAATACATACTCAGCTTAATCGCCGAGTCGTCATCAAAACACCAAATTTAAGTGTCCAAAACGATCCAGACTATCTTAAGTATCTTAAACGCTTTAAAAAAGAAGCACAAATGCTGGGAGAATGTTGTGCAGACTCCCATCCTCATATTGTGCAAGTCTTCGACTTCTTTGAGGAAGATGGTCGTTCTTGTCTGGTGATGCAATATATACCAGGCGAGAGTTTGTGGCAGTTTGTACAAAGTCGAGGGGCATTACCAGAAACTCAAGCTGTTAAATACATCCGACAAATAGGAGTAGCCTTGGTGGAAGTACATAAAAAAAGTATCTTTCATCTCGATGTCACCCCTCCCAATATTATGCTCAGTTTTGAGCCAGCAGTTCCTAACTCTTGTAAAGCGGTGCTGATTGACTTTGGTATTGCTGGGGATATGTCTCCACCTAGTACACTTTCGAGAACTTTTGGTAATAAGGCATTTGCGCCTTATGAATTAGTGCGTAAAGGTATTCGTCACCCAACAGTGGATGTGTATTGTTTGGCTGCGTCCCTGTATTATGCTGTAACTGGGCAACGCCCCACCAATTCCTTTGACCGCTTTGATGACGAGGAATTAGTACCACCAAAAAAACTTGTCCCCAGTCTCAGCAAGGGTGTTAATCAGGTAATTCTGCAAGGCATGGCGTTAGAGGCAAAAGACCGTCCTCAGACGATGCAAGAGTGGGTGAAATTATTGCTTGAAAGCACCCCACAGCCAACCCCTTCTCGCAAGCAGGGACCAGATTACTCTAACCTAGAAAATTTACTCATAGACAAGAAGTGGCGAGAAGCGGATGAGGAAACTGCTAGAGTGATGTTGAAAGTAGTTGGCAGAGAAAAGCAAGGCTGGCTAGATGTGAAAGACATTGATAACTTTCCCTGCACTGACTTACGCACTATTGACCAACTTTGGGTAACATATAGTGATAGACACTTTGGCTTTAGCGTACAAAAGCGCATTTGGCAGGAGTGCGGCGCTAAGGTGGATTATGAAACAGAGTGTAAGTTGGGCGATCGCGTTGGTTGGCGAAAGAATGGTTTTTGGGTAAATTATGATGAACGGGACTTCTCCCTGAATGCCCCACGGGGGCTTCTTCCATCCTGTTGGATGGTTTTTAGTGTAGGGCGGTGGGGAGGATTGTGGTTTTCTTCTCTCACGTCCAAACTTGTCAAGTGTAACATATAGACCTTACAGAAAATTGCAAGATTATAAATAAGCTATTTCTCACGGAGTCTTGCAGCTTATAGCTTTGCGATACCAAGTACTAGGTCAAACATCAGTCTTCTTGTTGTGCTTGTAGTACGATGCTGGCAAACTGAGGGTTATAACAGTTAGCGAAGATATAAACCCACGCTACCCGTCTAAACCGTCACCCCTTCCAATTCCTCATCCGTCAACTCATACAACTCGCGTAACTTCTGCAACTTATCCTCACTCGCCTCCCAAAAACCTCGCCCATGCGCTTCTAACATCCTGCCCACAAGATTACGGAAAGCTTCCGGATTCGCCTTCCGCAACTTCTCCGCCATCTCTGCATCTAAAGCATAAGTATCAGCAGCTTGGTCATATACCCAATTATCAGTAAAATCCGCAGTACCGCCCCAACCAATCAACGCCGTCATGCGTTGAGAAATCTCATAAGCACCACCCGAACCCTGATTCGCCATCGCTTCCGCCCATTTGGGATTCAGCAACTTGCTGCGATACTCCATCCGTAACAAATCATCCAAATTTCGGGGAGTCGTATCCTTCGAGAAACTTTCCACAAAACTAGTTGTTACTTTTTTCCCGCGTTGTTTTTCCGCCGCTTTCTTCAAACCACCAGTATTCGCATAATATTCTTGAATATCAGTCAAACCGTATTCCACAGAATCAATTTCTTGGACAATGCGATCGCTTGTTTGTAAAAGTTGAGTCAGTACTTCTGGTCTTGCTTGACCTTTATCTTGCCTACCATAACTAAACACATTGCGACCTTGCCAAGTATCCCCCAACTCATCCCCAGATTCCCAATTACTATCAACCACACGATCATTCACCAAAGAACCAAAATCACCCGCAGGATTAGAAAACAACCTCGCCGAAACATTCTCCACCCCTTGCGCCTTCAAAGCCAAAGCATGTTTCCTAATAAAATTCTGGTCCTTCGGTTCATCAGCCTCAGCCGCCCGCCCAAACAAATCATCCAGCAACTCAATAACATTCACAAAACTATCTCGGAAAATCCCCGACAAATTTCCCAACACATCAATCCGGGGATGTCCCACCTCAGCCAAAGGCTTCAACTCATAACGAACAATTCGCCCCGTCCCCTCCTTCACAGCTTCCGCACCAACCAACTCCAACAGAATACCAAGAGATTCCCCCTTAGTTTTAATCGCATCCAAACCCCATAACATCACCGCCACAGTCTCCGGATACGTCCCATTCTCTTGCAGATGCTGCGCAATAATCTTTTGACCAATTTCCCGTCCCCGTGCAAACGCCGCAGGCGAAGGCATACGATAAGGATCTAAAGCATGAATATTTCTCCCCGTAGGCAAAACACCCGCACCATCCCGCAACAAATCACCACCAGGCGCAGGCGGAATATACTCCCCATTCAAACCCCGCACCAGATTCGTCAACTCATCAGTCGTCTGCATCAACAACTCACGAATCAACCTCTCCTCTTCTTTTCTTTCTTCTTCGTGTCCTTCGCGTCTTTGCGGTTCGTTTCCAAAATAAGCCTCCAAATACCCCGCCAACTCCTCCTCACTTGGAACCTCTCCCAAAACATGCAACCCAGAAGAAAACAGACGATTTTCCAAAACCTGCAAATACTCGTACAACTTCACCAGATAATCATCAAAAGCATGACCACTAAACATCCGAACATTCTCAGGCGTAAACCCAATCCCCAACCGCTTCGCATCCTCAAACGGACAATCAGCATCCAAACCAGTATCCACAATCTTCTTACAAATCGCTTCCTTGAGGGCATAATTCTTCTGTGGATCCTCTCGGTACTCCGAAATCAAATCCCGCAACGTCACCAACTCCTTATACAAACCCGCACGCCCATAAGGCGGGACATTGTGAGAAATCAACACCCCATAACCGCGACGCTTCGCCAAAATCGATTCCGAAGGATTATTCGCCGCATATATATATAGATTAGGCAAATCTCCCAACAAAATATCAGACCAAGAATAACCCGTATTCCCCAAAGGAGAACCAGGCAACCATTCTACAGTACCGTGCATTCCAAAATGAACCACAGCATCAGCGTCAAACTCATTTTGCAACCATTTATAAAAAGCAGCGTACTGCGGATGAGGAGTTAAATCCCTCTCAAACATCAACCGCATTGGATCACCTTGTAATCCCAAAGGTGGTTGTACACCTATCCAAACATTTCCTAACTGAACACCGCCAATATGAAATTCATCGCCATAAGTCTTAATTCCAGTACCCGTCAGAGATTTCCATTGTTTCTCAATCCTGGATGTGCGGAGATATCCCAGCCATTTTTCCAAGGTACGGACATTAACTGATGAGGGAACAATATTTTCCTCATCTTGCTTATCTTCGGCTGAAAGTTCATCCGCTTCTTTAACTTGGCGAATCAACTCTTCTCCATCTTCCGGTAAATCTCCAACTGTATAACCTTGGTCTTTCAATGCTTGAAGAAACTTCAGTAAACTTCTTGGTACATTTAACAACGCAGCTGTTCCCACAGCACCGTAACCAGGCGGGAACCCATACAAAATAATTGCAATCTTGCGTTCAGAGACAGATTTTTGCCGCAAAGCAACCCAGTTTTTCACTCTCCCAATTAATCGCTGCACCCGTTCGGGAACTAGATAAATTTCTTCTCCCACCAAACCACCAAGGGGAACGGTGTCGATCGCCCCATCCAATTCTGGTAAAGCGTATAACACAACACTCTGTAATCCTCCAATACCTTGGCGCGTCCAAGAAGAAATATCTTGAATCAGCAGTGGTGCGGCGACAATGTATGGTATGTTCTTAGCAGTAAGGATGCGTTTTGCAACATCAACTTGTCTTCCTGCTTCCATTGAACCAGCCGGACCACCGACAAGAGGAAAGCCAATGGTAGAGACAATGGCGTCAACCTTGACTGCTTCTGGAGAAAGGGAGGCAATTTCTACATTTCCTAATTGTCTTTGCTGAGTTTCGTAGTCAGTTGTCATCCAATCACGTACTGCGACATGACCTTCTACACCATTAATAAAGATGGGTAATGGTATCAAACCAGCTTCTTCAAAATTGCGAATGAGTTGCGGTATGTAAGGTTGTTTAGTGATAACGTGTTTGCGATAGAGGAGAATTCCTACAACGGGTTTTGTCTTGACGTGCGGCGTTGGGTTTGTTGAACTTTCGGATGCAACGGAGCCACTCGCGTGCGCGGGTTTCCCGCGTTGAGCGATGTGGCGTTCTCTACAAAATTTTTGATACCATTCCAGGTATGCCCGTGGTGATTCAAAAAATCCTTGATAGTCGGGATGTAACAACCCCATATTCGGGGTTTCGACTGGCGGGGGAATTTCGCCTACCTTCAGACTTAAATATTTTTCTGCCAATGTCCAGAATAAAGCAGCAACGTTTTCTGGTCCACCAGCATTCCAGTAACCATATATAATTAGCCAGTTGCGTAAGTCTTGGACTTTTTGGACTGGCACATATTTCAATAGTTTTGGTCCTACTTTTAAAAAGCTAATATAACCTGCGAGTTTATCTTCTTCTCGTCCGTTGCTGAATTTATCTAAAATAAATTTAACTGGTTTAGGCATTCCTTTGGGTTTATCGCCAATGGCGAAAGCGCCCAACTTGGTTAAACTCAGCAATTCCAAAGCTGACTCGAACACGAGGCGGATGGGGATATGGGAGATGCGATCACGCAACCACAGCACTTGATCATAATCAAACAACAAGCTGCCAAAAAACACATCAGCATTTTTTAGTGCTGCTTCTACTTCAGTTCGTTTGGTGGTGATGTCGCGATCGCTAAACACACAAATATCCAACTCACTGACACGAGAAGTCGCCAAAAAAGCTGCCTTCCGATACAAGTCGGCGTTGAATGATTCAAACCCAGCAATTAAGACGATACGTTTCATGTCTTGAGATTAAAAGCTTAATTAAGGTTTTACATTTCTTATTGTGACACTCCTCAACTTATTTGCCAGCCACAACAACAAACCAGAACTGGGCTAGAACAAATAAACTTACACAGGCTGTAGTATTGTTAAATGAAATCTTTGTCTTGTCTCAGCTTTCAGATACCGCTGCTGTAAGGGTTGCCATTGCTGCCACAGTTCATAACGATTTTGGGCGAACATTGAAGCAAGAGTTGGAAGTTTAGAATCTATTTCTGAGTTGAACACATCTGCAAGCCACTCAGCTAAAACCGCGCTATCTTGCATTGCTCCCAATATCTCTTGGATACTCTTCACTTCTGCAATACAATTAGCATAAGACTCGCCGTATAAGTCAGTAAATAACTCCATCTGGTAGCGTAGGCGTTTGGCTTGTTTGCGCAAATCATGAAGAACTTCACCATTTGTTGCTAATTCTTCTTCTACCTTCTCGGCTTTCCAGCTTCTAGGTATAATAATTTCCGCTTCAGCTTTTTCTACTCGTCCTTCTAATTGTGTTCCAATCAGCCAACCTGGATGCAGTAAAAATGTACTAACTTCTGGTAAAAGTAAATCTGGTAGCACCTGCTGAATTGGCAAATATGCTAATGGTTGATAGAATGGATTGTCTAACCACTCTTTCAATCTCTGTTTAAGAGATTTGTAATGATTGTTTTTGAATGTTGACTTTACCTCTACGACAGCCTCTTCACGTTGTTTGCTTAAAGCTTCCATTGCTGTTTGCAGCGATCGTTGTTCTTTGCGGGGTAAATGTGATTGCTCAAGATTTTCCAAACTTTCTTTTAGCACGTCTAAATCCCGGAGGTTACCCAAACGACGTGCAATTTTACCGATATTTTTATCACTAGCTGATTTTGGCAAATCTACAGCCGGGGAAAACCTTGTGACAGCTGTGCGTAGTCGGCGCATCCCCACTCGCATCTGATGCAATGCTTCTGGATCTTTATCTTTCTTGACTTGTGTTTCCCATTCTAAAGTTTTCTTACTATGTTTTTTAATTGCTGAGTAAGCGTAGTTTCCTAGAGTTTTTATTTTTGATTTTGTCGCTAATGTCATACTGATTGAGACACCCCTTAGATAATAGCACTTAACTAAATGAAGTTCTTGAATGGTAGCATTTTTTGAAAAGTCCATCTATGTTTTGTAAAATTTTAATTTTATTTTTTTTAATAAAAATTATTTTTTTAAGTAACTTTAAGCCATCTATAGTATAAAAGACTTAAAAATTCAGTTTCATAAAAAACAAAAATCAAAAAATATCGTCAGGAGTATATACAATGGACTACTCACCTCGAATTAATCAACTTTTACTGACTTTTACTGATGGTTTTAAAGAACATCGAAACGACCTTTCAGCATTGCTGCTCACACCTGAGAAGCACTTATGGTTGGGGTCGGATGAAACCTCAACTATTGAAAGGCTATCTTTTATAGATACAACCAACTTTGCAGAACATAAACAATTCCACGTAGCAAGCTTTATCAGTTTACCTGCACCAGAGGAAGAAGAAATTGATATTGAAGGTTTGGCATATGCTGACTATTACCTGTGGTTCATTGGTTCTCACAGCTACAAACGCAAAAAACCTAAAGCTGAATTTTCGGATGATAAAAATATTAAAAGACTTGCAAAAATCGCATCAGAACCAAACCGCTATATCATAGGACGTATTCCTTTAGTCGATGGTGAATTATTCCCATTCTGTGAACATCCAAAAAATCCTGATGTACAATTAAGTGCTGCCAAACTTGAGGTAACACAACAGGGTAACTTACTTATGGAAGCTTTGGCAGATGATCCACATTTGGGCTTTTTTGTAAAGGCGACAATTCCGGGTAAGGATAATGGTTTTGATATGGAAGGGGTAGCCGTTTGTAAAAACCGAATTTTTCTAGGTTTGCGTGGACCTGTGTTACGAGGTTGGGCTATTATTTTGGAAATAGAGTTAGAAAACTCTGGTCCAGGACTCCTGAGACTGAAGAATATTACGGCTGATGGCAAGGGATACAAGAAGCATTTTCTCTTCTTGAATGGTTTAGGAATTCGGGATTTATTTTTAGATGGTGAAGACTTGTTGATTTTAGCAGGACCAACAATGGATTTGGATGGACCTGTGCAAGTTTATCGTGTGAAGAATGGCGCTGATTTACAAGAAAATGTTCTCAATTATCCAGAGTTTGTGCTTGATATCCCATATGGAAATAGAGACGAACACGCTGAGGGAATCACTTTATTTCATGAAATAACTGGGGTACCTTCACTACTGGCAGTTTATGATTCTCCGGCAAAGAATAGATTGGTAGGAGATGGTGGTGTACTGGCAGATGTTTTTAAACTGAATTGAAAAATAGAGCAGGACTCTTAGCAGTCTTGCTCTGTTTGTATCAATTCTACCTAACCCAACGTTTTGTTATTTCTGCGATGCGTTGTCCAAAGCGTTCTGAGGTGAGGCGATCGCCCGCATCTATTTCTGCTTCCTTACCACTCATATCAAGTTGACTTTGACCCATCACGCCTAAAAATGAACCAAGTCGGTTAATTCCATCATCCTTACCAAACAAAAAGCTTGACAAGTCTCCCACGTTTACCCAAATCATACCGTGTTGAGCGGCGTTTGTTGCTAAGTATAAGAGTGTTCCCTGCTTATCGCCACTGGGAGAACTAGAGTGCGTAAACCCAGCAGCAATTTTGTCTTTCCATCCGTGTTTAAACCAAATTCCGCTAGCTGCATCAATAAATGCCTTGAGTTGAGCTGCAACACCACCCATGTAGGTTGGTGAACCAAACACAATCGCATCAGCATTATTAAGCTTTTCTATTGTTGCATCATCCTTCCAACGGCCATTGACAATCTGCTCGCCAACAATCCGCAAAACCTCAACAGTGGTACCTTCAACTTTGCTTGCACCTTCAGCAATAGCTTGAGCCATAAGGTGAGTATGACCAGTACCGGAAAAGTAGACAATTGCTACAGTGGGCATGGGAAACCTGCTTAATTATTTTATGTCAAATGACGCCAGTCATATCATAGAGATTCTTTGTCAAAAAGTGAAGTCGCTTTCTTTGCAACAGATACCCCACCCGCGCTACCGCGCACCCTCACGCGAGGTGCTACAACGGGGCGGCAGCTTTTCGGGGGAAGCTTCCCCCGAAAACGTGCCTTGGGAACCCCAACGCTCTTATCCTACGGAGGGAAACCCTCCTGCAGCACTGGCTCCGCAACGCACTGGCTCCCCTTAGCAAGGCGACGGTGTACACACATCTCGCCTTTCACCTCACCCTCGCTTTTAGCTACGCTAAAATCTTTCCCTCTCCTTAGCAAGGAGAGGGATGCCCGATAGGGCAGGGTGAGGTGAGACCAGCGCTGCGGGAGGGTTTCCAACGCTCTTATCCTACGGAGGGAGACCCTCATCAAGTACTGGCTCCTCCGCAGGCGACGGGCGTTCCCGGAGGGTTCCGAGGAATTCACTCCAATGGTGTGTAAATATCTTCCGAGTTAGGATTGAGATAAGGACGCTCGATGTCAAGCCCCAACCGCTCAAAGTGTTGGTTAATATATTTCATCCGAGCTTGTTTTGATTCATCACCGTTTTGATGAGCTTCTAGCATTGCATTAGCAACAATTTCGCAGCGGTTTTCTCCAAACTGTTGTTGAAGTCCAAACTTCAGTTCAGAAGCAGGATGTTCGGCTAACCCAATACCAGGTGCGAGAACCTTGGTAAATATGGGAACCTGCTCCCGAAAGTGAGATTTATTTTCTGCATAAATCGTCTGTAAGACTGGCAAAAGAATTTCTTTGTATCGGTAAGACTCATCTGGGTTATAAGGAAACTTGAGAAATCCTGAGTTATACAACCTGTAGTTCAAAGGGTTGTGTAATACCTCGAAGGCAAAAGGGACTTTAACTTCATTCAATTTTGTCGTTAAATATTTCATAGCCCAAACAGCAGGTTCCGGACTGAAGTTGAAGTAAACATTTATTCCCTCACTGTGAAATTTCATAGGCGGTAAACCACCTATGCCATCGCCATTTGCTCTATACCTATTTCCATGAATATAGCTAGAAGGTAACAATACTGCTACTGGATCATTTACACTAGCTGATTGCAAGGCTAAAGGAAGATGACGTTCTCGCTGGATGTGTTGAATCAAAGTATCAAATTCTGCGGCTAGGCTACCATCAGCTTCCTGTCTAATGATGCGGTATCCTGGATGAAAAAAACCTCCTCCATAATTGTTTTCGTCCAGTTGTTCATAAAATTCCCAGTCTATTCCTTGGGAATCTATTTCTTGTAGAATTTGTTCATTTGTCTTAACTCCTGGGCTGACTTCTGTTGTACGCGAACCTTCAAAGTAAATGCTACATATAAATTTTAATAACTGAGAATTGAAATATTTATATTGGATTTCCTGAGGCATTTTTTGCAGTTGTGCCACAGTAGCAGCAGGAGTTTCTATAGGAGGATAGTGAGAATGACTGATACGGAATTCGGAGAATTCTATTTGAATGTTGTTAGCAATATCGTGTAAAGTCTCCTCTAAAGTAGGTGGTAATTGCATAATAGATTCTCTTACATTTTTTTCTTGACAGGGTATTGAATCAGGGAGTTTTTCAATTTTCTCAGATCTTGCACCAGTCGCATTACCCGCCTGGGGTTTAAACCCCAGGCTAACAGCTAAAGTCTTCTAAAGAAGACTGAGTAAGAATTTCAGTCCATTTCAATGGACTTGGGCTATGAGCCTTGAACTTAAGTTCAAGGCGGACTGTGGGGCGAACTTGAGAATGGTGCAAGATCTGAGTTTTGCAAAAATATGTTTGTCATTCTGTTAGCAATGACAACTAAGATATAACTTACACACTTGGGATGCTCCCGTTAAATTGACAAAAACTTCTCTGGCTTGCACAGTAATTGTGTCGCAATGAAAAAATATAGCCCTTGGTGACTTAAAGCAATCTCCGGCTGAAGTTGAAATTCTGCTAGGAGTTGATAAATCAAACCAAGTCCAGCAAACTGAACAACCCGCTTGAGAAAGTCCGGATAATCTTCTAAAATCTTTGGGTAAGTATTAATATAAGCTTTTGTGATGGCGACAATTGAAGGACGAACAACTTCTAGAGGGATTGTAGCTAGCTGTATAGATTTTTTGATATCAATCGCAGGATGCACAATCATACTGTTGAGCCAGAAGAGGAAATAGCCAAGAATTGCTTTTCCTAAATCGCAAGCTGGATCGCCCCAACTACATGCTTCCCAATCAATAATCTTAATTAGGCTTTTATCAGTATCCTGAATTTCCGATTCTAACTTCTCCCAGTGCCTAGGTATGAAAATCTTATGAAATTGAATATTATTGTGTGTTAAACAGCAGTGGCGATGATTCAACACCAGTTCTGTAACAATTTCCCTCACAGCGTCAGATTGTTGAAAAATACCAAGAAATCTCCAGGAAACAGCTTGAGTCTTCTTTAAACTCTCAGGTTCAATCCGGCTGATAAGATAATCAGAAAGAGAATCAGGATAAGGAAGTTGGTAGTTAAGTTTGGATTCTTCCAGTTCAGTCAGAAAAGTGTGGCACTCCTGAAAACTCATCGTCTGTGAATGTAGCTTTGCTAAAGTTGTTCCTAGCAATTCTGCAAGCGCAATTGGAAAAGCTTCTTGATTTTCATAAAAACTTTGTAAGGTAATAGAATCATTTGGGCATTTGTATATTAGTATCGAATTGCTTTCATCAAAATGCAGGACTTCTGGAGTTAATGAGGAAGCATAATCTAAATTTTTGTGAGACTGCAAAAAATTATAAAGCTTCCACTCTTTCTCAATCCTAACATCGTGATCGAGGCTTTTATAATCAGGTGTCTGCTTAACAAATAGCTTCTCCTGATTTTGGGGGATATCGATTACCCAATCAAAACTCTTGCTATTAACATCAACTTTCAGATCGTCTAAGTCATCTTTTTTGCATATACCAACACTTATCAAGTAAGAAAATAAGTTTTTAAATTTGAGATGAATTGTCACAAACAACCTTTTTTAGCTGAAAATTGAGTTTCTGTAAAAAATATTTAATTAAGTTGAAACTTTGAATTTCATCATAGAGTTTGCTGTAACTTCCTCTATGATGAAAATAGACCAAAAGAGTTTTAGTCACAAAGCACTAGGCTTAGACCGCTCTGACCATTAGTCCCATTCCGATCACAGGTCACTACGCTCAGCCCGCTATTTCCTCCTCTTACTTGAACCAATTCACTATCAGTCAGTTCATTCAAAAAGTCTTCAGAATCGGCAAAAAAGTCAGTTCCGGCGACTGGGACATCATTTTTGATGTTATTTGTGATGTTCTTATCTGTGTTTTTCATGATTTGAATGTTTTTCAATGTATTCTTAATTACTATTATCAAATCCTTTCTACAAAGTATTTCTACCATATGGGGTAACTTCCGTCACATTTTCAACTGTGTATATATGTCCACAGAGTTAGCATTCAGGTAGGAACGCAGCAATTCAATTCCCATTTGTGAGAATTGCTTGAGGATAGAAGTCATCCGCCCCTCTGGGGAGTCATCGAGCGAATGCCAAGCTTCCAACAAACCATTGGCAATAATTTGGCAGCGGTTCATCCCAAAGCTTTCTTGTTCTGCAAATTTGCGGTCTGGTTCCTCTGCTAAACCAAGCCCTGGTGCCAGAAACTTGGTGAAGAGGGGGATATCTGTGTGAAAATGCGCTTTTGTTTGTGCGTAGACACTCTCAAGCACCTGCCGAACGGCTTCATAGTTACTCTTCTCGAAATACAGGACTCCTGAGTCATAGCGCTTGTATTCACCTGGGTTGTATAGCACTTTAAAGGTAAAGGAAATTAAAATATCGTTCAACTCGCGCGTCAGACTGCCCATAACCGCCACCGCACCTTCTGGGCTGAAATTGAAGTAAATTCGCACGATTTCTGGCTCGCGGTTTGAATGACCATAACTTCGTGGTCCTGCATTGCTCACTGCCATGTAGAACCCGTTTTGCACAAAATTTTTCGGCATTCGGATAGCTACCAACTCACCTACAGCGGCAGATTTTTCGGCGAGTTGCAGATGCTTCTCTGGTTGAACGTGTAAAGTTAAACCATTTTTGGTTACAGCAAAAGTGCCATCACTTTCTTGCCTCACCACACACCAACCTGAGTCAAAATAGCCGCTGCCTTGATTGGACGAGTGCAATCGTTCGTAAAATGCTATATCTACTCCAAGCCGGGTGTTATTTTCTAAATCCTGCTGGAGTGCCAAACCCGCTGAATCGGCGTCTGATGCCAGAGTTGCTCGCATAGAACCGTTGTAATAGATACCGTAGAGAAACGAGCGCAGTTGCAAGCTAAAATACTTCTTCTGAATATCCGCAGGCATTCGCTGGAAGCGGGCGACTACCTCATCTGGTAATTCCAAAGGTTTGTAATTTGGATGGCTAATAGAGAAGTTGGAGTGGATTTGCACATTGCTGACGATATCTTGCAAAGTATCGAGCAGGTGTTGTGAAGCAGAATCTGGCTGTTGAGTTTGAGAAGAATTTTCTAGTTGCATATAGTTTCGTCGCGATTAAACATCAATCTTTTCAGAAAACCTCACCCTGTCCTCACGGACATCCCTCTCCGCGAGTTCGCAGAGGGAAAGATTTTTGCGTAGCAAAAAGCGAGGGTGAGGTTTCAATTCGTGTGGGGTGATACCCCTGATAAACTCGTTTCCAGCCTCAGGCTGGAAATGCCAGCCAAGAGGCTCTGCCTCAACCTAAGTACCGGAGGCAGAGCCTCCTAGTAGCGCATTCCCTGGCTGAGCCAGGGAACGAGAAGTTTAGAGGCAGTTCCGAAAACAGTCGCCAAGGATTGTTCCGGACGACATAACAAACTCTTGGCAACCTGAAGCATACAAATCCCTTTATTGCCAAAGGATTTTTCGTACTGAATCATTGCTTGAATCTGTTGAATTAATGCCAAACCAGCAAATTGCACGACTTGCATTAAGAAATTGGGACGATGCTCTAAAATCTCCGGGAAGTTATCGAAATAAGCGCTAGTCAGAGCAGCAATGGAAGGTTGAAGCTGTTCTAGGGGTGTCATAGCCAGACGCAGAGATTCTTCGATAGTCAAAGACTTACTGATGACTAAGCTACTCAGCCAGATTTGCAGGTAGCTGGCAATCAGCGTTCCCAAATCAAAGGCAGGATCTCCCCAACAAGAGCGCTCCCAATCAATCAGCCGTATAATGTTGGGACTTTCTTGCTCCCATTCTTGCTCCCAATTATTGTGTAAGAGAATGTTGTTGAGTTTGAGATCATTGTGAGTCAGGCAACAGGGTTGGAAAACATCGGCAAGTTCTCTCATTGCTTGCCCTAAGCTTGAGTATCGCTGATAAAGCTTAAAGAATTTCAGCCCATCTGCAGGAACTATACCAAAAATTTCTGGTCCTATCCGTTCTATACTACGAACCCAGTTAGGCACATGAGCAGGGCTGAGATTATTAGTAGGTTTTGCCGAGAAGAATTCCTGATACTCTTGGCGGTTGAAAGTGGCTCGATGGATGGTGGCGAGAATGGTGGCGATCGCCTCGCCAATTTCAGTTGGGAAAACATTCTCCTTGTCGTAGAAATCTGCTAAATCCCGATACTCATCCAAGTAGCTGAAAACAATAATGGAATATTCCGCCTCAAAATGAAGCGCCTCTGGCATCCAAGCTCGAAGGTAGCTAAGTTCTGGAAATTTTTGTAAAAACTCTTGAATTCGCCATTCACTCAAAAACTCGCCCAGTGTTTTGCCTTCTTTATTGTGTCGTTCTTGCTTAATCAGTAGTTTCCGACTTTCTGGCAAAGTCAGTAATAAGTTAAAGTTTTTTGCTCTTATCGGTTCAACTTGATACAGATCTGACTCTAACTGAGTACAGAGTCTATGCTCAACTAAGTAGTTGAAAATATTTTTATCACTTAATACAAATGTCATAAACTATCGTCAAAAACTAGGGGTGTAGGGGAGCCAGTACTGAAGGAGGGTTTCCCGACCTAGGTATCTGGCGTGGGTAAGGGTATAAGGGTGTAGGGGGAGTAATTGGTGGGAGCCTTACCCAGTTTTGCTCCGGGGCAGGGGTGTACCACAAGGAAAACCCTCTCTTCCCCACGCCACATGCCGGGCTGTCGGGAAACCCGCCCACGGTGAGACAGCGCTGCAGGAGGGTCTCCCTCCGTAGGCGACTGCGAACCCGAAGGGCAGTGGCTCCCCTACACCCTTACACCCCCATACCCCTACACCCCTTTGTTGGTCATTTGATGTATCCATCCTGCTGGCTTTGAGGAATTGCCCAACTTCTCCTCTTACACAACTGGATTTATCGGCTGTCTTACAGCGTATCATTTTTACTGATGTATCTAGTGCTAAGTAGGTGGACGGAAAAATTTATAACTATGCTAAAGCAAGGTTAATTTTCTTGCTTAGGGAGATAGTTTAGATGCGTAATCTCACGAACTTCACATTTACGGACATGGTTGAATGTGGGTTAGATCTGTGCCAACTCGGTTTAGGGGTAGAAAGTATGGAGTCTGCCAGTAACAGAATTGTTCAGTATTTCTACGAGTCTCTAATTGATGAGGAAACTGGTGCTCCAGCCTGCGCTCTCATTCGGTGTTTTAAGACACATTCTTATGAAGATCTTGATGCAGAATTGAGGCAGTCCGTCTGTAGTCAGTTGGGCTATATTCCATATTTGAGCATGAAGTGCTTGACTATGCTGGCAACAATTGGCGACAAACCAGAATGGAACTCAAGACACACTTCCCTCGGACATAAAGTTATCCCTTTAGTCAGTGAAGATGTGGTTGCACAGTTTCCCATGATTTCGCAACTACTCAAACAGTTCGGCTTAGATGTGAGTATGGTCATCGGATCTTCTCGCCAACTTATGGTAGGGTCTGAGGAGAAAAAGCTTAACGTCTTTCATGTGCCTGTAGCACTAGGCAGCCCCTATATTCCTGCCCAAGAATCATTTGTAATTCCCTTTGGCATCAAATCTGTATTGGGTTTTGGTGGTTTGTTGCCTTCAGGCAATCTATTTGCTATAATCATGTTCTCCAAAGTCCCAATTCCCCGTAACACGGCTGAAATCTTCAAATCCCTAGCACCGAGTGTCAGATCAGCTTTATTGCGCTTTGATGGCAAAGCTATCTTTGCTTAGGTGCGGCTGGTGAATGCTAATTAGACTGGGAAAAACGTTCTCTGTCCTGTGTGTTCTTCACAGATTGGTCGAAATTGCCTGCACCGGACAAGTGGGAATACATTGTTCGCAGACAATGCAGCGCGATCGCGTAAACGTCAGTTTATAACTTTCGGGATCAAGATTGAGAGCTTGTGTTGGGCAAACTCCTGTACACAAGCCACAGTGGACGCAGGAATCTTCATCAATGGTGATTTCTCCTAAAGCTTGAGATACAGTGATGTTTTGCGATCGCATCCACTCAATCGCTGCATCCAACTCATCAATATCTCCCGAGAGTTCCACCACCAGTTTACCGATTTGATTTGGTGCAACCTGAGCGCGAATAATATTTGCAGCAACGTTGAAATCTCTTGCCAATCGATAAGTGACTGGCATTTGGACGACACGTTTGGGGAAAGTCAGTGTGACTCGTTTTTTCACAGTTTCATATCGGGGGTTTCCCAAGCATATTTTACCAGTTATCAGTTATCAGTTACCAGTTATCAGGCAGGAAACGGACTCGTCCACCCCTTGTTCACTGTTCACTGTTCACTGTTCACTCTTAAGCGTTCCCTATCAGATAGGATTGCTATAGTACTTAATAAGTTTTAATAAAAATCTATTATGAGTAACGATTCACCTGTTCATTCAAAAGAAACATCAGAATCCAAGTTTGGGACGCGCTTGAGGAATTTCTTAATCGCAATCGTGGCGATCGCCCTCAGCGTTGCCTTAATTTTGGGGCTGAGAACTGAGACAACCTCTGCAACTTTGTCTCAGCTAGATAAGCAGTCTACACCTTTTGATGTTGCTTTAACCAATGGTAAGCCATCGTTTGTAGAGTTTTATGCTGATTGGTGTACTGTTTGCCAAAAAATGGCACCAGATATCGGGAAACTAGAACAGCAGTATGCTGGCAAGGTAAATTTTGTCATGCTGAATGTGGATAATACCAAGTGGCTGCCAGAGATGTTGAAATATCGGGTGGATGGTATTCCTCATTTTGTGTATCTAGATCAAAAAGGCGAAACAGTCGCCCAAGCTATTGGTGATCAACCCCGGACTATTATGTCAAGTAACTTAGAAGCCTTAATTGCTGCTTCGCCTTTGCCTTATGCTCAAGCAAACGGCAGAGTTTCGCAATTCAATGCACCAGTCGCGCCAACAAATACTCAAGATGATCCCCGCAGTCATGGCGCTCAAGTTGTGAATTAGAGTACTTGCAAATAGCCACAGGGTTATCGCCTGTGGCTACACCCACAAACCTACCGTAGGCGGCTTGATATTCAAGCCTGATCCTCATACGACTCCAAAACCCCACTACGGATCATAAGCTGAGGCCAAATTATCAAAAAGAAACCCATCCATGTCAGTACAGGCACGGAAACAAGAATAGTCAACCAGACTATCTTAAATATGACCCAGCTACCACCCATCAGCGTCACACCTGTGAGAAGAATAGACCAAGGTTGACACCACCACGGTTTGTATTTCCAAGGACTGAGCGGCTTTTGTTCAGACATTTGTTTGACAGTTAATTTATAAATATTTCTTTAACTATAGGGGCTGGTGCGAACACAAATACACCCAACTCCCCATTGCACCAAAGAGCTAGAACTGCAACAGGTTTGCGATCACACTTGTGGAAAAACTTTGTGAGCTACTAAACATTAAAGACACAAGTTTGCCTCTGCCATTGACACAGATTCTACATCAATACATATAAATCCAAGACGTTCAACCGTCTCCCTCATGCGTTTATTGTAGAATAGGGTACGGTCTAAAAACTTTTGAATTAGGTGCTTTTCATCTTCACCTACATTAGAAAAATTACTTTCACGCTTGATTCGGTTTCCCAAGAGTTGGTCGCTAGCCGTAAGCCAAATCGCTTTAACAGCATTTTTGCAAACTAAATTTGCTACAAATTCTGGCCATAACGCAGAGCCTTCAAGTATAAGGCATTCCGTTGATAAATCAAACGCATGAGAATGAACAATAGACTCGACCTGCGGTAACACATTTTTCTCATAATGTGACAATACATCTAAAAAAAGAGCCTCGATAGACCGAGTTCTATAATGTTCTGCTACATGCTCTGGAATAGCTTTTCCATTTGCACCCACCCAAGGACGTCCCGGATGGCGAGCGAGTTTATCCGTAGAACGATAACTCCAATCTAGCTGCGTCGCAAAAGATCGGCCAAGGGTCGATTTGCCTACATGAGAGGAGCCGCCAATTAGAATCACTCGTGTTTCATTGATTGATGTATTCATAAAACCTTATCTGATGGTTGTGTTACAAAAAATTAAAGGCACGCTAAATGTAGCAGGTTAAAGGTCAAAACTTTTCCAACTAACCCCTACATAAGTAAGTCGGCGCTAATATTTCAAGCTATGTTAAGAAATTTAAATGTAGGGTGTGTTGTCGCGCAGCGCAACGCACCGCCAAGAATTCAGGGTGCGTTAGCCTACGGCATAACACACCCTACAGACAATTTACATTTCTTCATATACATGGAATTTTTCTCACCGACTTACTTATATTAATGTGAGTTCAACAGCTATAAATATTTGATTACACGCTCAAACACGGGTTTGACGTTTCTGTGCATTGATTCATTCTCCCATTTAAAGTTGATGTTTGAATGGTTGATTCGACACACTACCTTTGATTTTGCCACCCTTGGAACGTAGGGAATTTATTCAAAATTAAAACAGGATTTCTATATAATTGGTATTATAATGGTAGCGATAACTATATAGGTATCACTGATTGACGTTGTTCTATCTCGCTTGGAGACAATCTGCAATCAGATTGCAAATAATCTCTAACACTTCCAGCTAGATGAAATGCAAACAATGGTGGTACTGCATTACCGAGTTGATTAAAACAACTTGTTTGTGTTCCTACAAATTCAAACCAATCTGGAAAGCTTTGTAATCTGGCAGCTTCTGTTATAAACAAACGTCGCCGCCTACCACATGGTAGTTTAATTCTGTGCATATCACCTGTTGCAGCAGCTAAGTTTCTACAGGTCAAAGTTCTTGCTGGTTTATCTAAATGAAGGTCGCGGGGACGTTTGCAAAACGATGCTTTTTCATATTTTGCGACATATTCATCCATGCTAGGTGTCAAAAATTTCGATTCTTCTGGAGCCAAGAAAGCAAGTTCTCCTAAAGCTTCGCCTGCACTAATTTTCTTCTCGAATAGTTTCGGAAATTTGAAGTTGCCTTTGTGTCCTACTACTATAAGACGTTCTCGATTTTGAGGAACACCAAAGTCAACGGCATTTAATAATCTCCATTCTACTATAAAGCCTAAATCTTGGAATGTTTGAACGATTTCGTCTAAGTACCACTTGTTTTTATAAAGAAGTCCGCGAACATTTTCAAACAACCAAATTTCGGGACAAAGCCTTTTGACTGCACTAATAAAAATTGGAAATCCGTCTCGTGAATCTTGTAAACCTTTTTGTTTTCCTCCCACACTGAAAGGCTGACAAGGTGGTCCACCTATTAATACTTTAGCTAATGGTAATTCTGTCTCAGGTGTGAGAAGAATTTGAGTACAGTTTCCCTTTAAATTTTTTCTATAGGTAGCACAGGAATCAGCATTCTTTTCAAACCCGTGAGTAGCAAATCCCTGTGCTTCAAACCCAACAGATAATCCACCGCAACCAGCAAATAAATCCACCACCAGTGGACTACGGGAAGATGCGGGTTTTAGTTGATGATTGATTGTTTCTACATAGTTCATCCCAAGTTAAGTAATTGGTCTGTTGGGTTTTTGGCATCTATGAGGTTTTGCCTACATTTCCACCACCTCACGCACTAACTTTGCTAATTTTTCTGCACTATCAGGAACTGCGATCGCCTTCGCCGCCTCCCTCATCTTTCGCAGTTCTTCCGGATGCTGCAACAACTTCAAAACCTGACTTTGCAACACCTGGACCGTCAATTCTGATTGCTTAAACAGACTCGCCGCACCAACTGAAGTAAAAACTTTTGCATTGTAAGTTTGATGGTCTTCTGCTGCAAATGGGTACGGAATCAAAATTGCTGGTGTTCCGCACACCGCCATCTCCGTTAAACTACCTGCTCCAGAACGAGTAATTGCTAAATTTGCTCGTCGTAGCAACGCAGCCATGTTATCATAAAATGGTAAGGAAATATACTGAGGATGTTTCAAAGTTTCAGCCTCAGGATCATTATCGCCTGTCAAATGCACAACCCAAGCACCAGCATCAAACCAAGCATTGGCAGACTGTCGCACCAGCTTATTGATCGCAACTGCTCCCTGGCTACCACCAAAGACAACGATCACAGGAACGTCTTTAGGAATCGGGAGATCCAAGGATGCTTCAATTTCTTCTGACAAAAATTGAGAACGCACCGGAGTACTAGTGTAAATTGTTTTGACGCGAGGCAAGTGCTCAGAAGCGACTTCAAAACCCACCGCCACTGCACTACACCAAGGTCCTAAAAAGCGAGTCACTTTACCTGGTAAGGCGTTGGCTTCGTGGAGAATGACAGGTAAACCCAAGGAACGCGCTGCAATAACAGCCGGTCCAGCAATGTAACCACCTGTGGTGAACACTCCCTGAAAGTTTCCTTGTCGTAAAAGTTTCCTGACCTCTAAAATTGAACCAATCAGTTTTCCCAAAACGCGAAGTGAAGAAATTCCAAAACCTTGCTGAAAACCTTCAACTCCAATAGTATTCAATCGATACTGTTTGGGAACAAGCTGAGTTTCTAATCGATTGGGGACACCAAGCCATTCGATTTGATAATCCCTCAAGTGCTCAGCTAGTGCGATCGCCGGAAACACATGTCCGCCCGTTCCACTAGCAGCTATTAGTAACCGTATAGGAGTTTCTACCATCACCCTCCACCCTGTTAGCGCTTAGCTTAACCTACAATAAAACAATTTCCACTTCCTTAGTCGTCAAGTTGCCATTTACTTTTTTACTACTTAACTCATGCCAAATTTTGCTTCCTTTTTACACAAACGTCAAACAATGCTGCAACCTACTCGCTTACTAGTTTTTTCTTTGCTTACACTAAGTTTATTCACAAGTTGGAAAACTGCTCAAGCCACTACACCACAGCAGTTGGTACAAGCCGGGCAACCCGGACGCCAGAGCCCTAGGTCGGGAGATCCTCCTGCAGTACTGGCTCCCCAACCCAGTAGCGCCTCTCAAAATGCACCCTCTCAAGTCAAAAACTTATTGGCGCAAATTGATGCAGCCGCAAGTCAGAAGAATATCAAAGGCGTCATGCAGTTCTACAGTCCCAACTTCGTTAATGGAGATGGCTTAACTCGTCAGAATATGGAGAAAGCTTTAGCTGCATTTTGGCAGCGATACCCCCAATTGAAATATACTACCCAGGTAGAATCTTGGAAATCTCAAGGTAATGGTTTTGTCGCCGAAACAGTGACTAATATAACTGGTGTTCCCTCTACCAGGAGTGAAAACGCGGCATTCAATGCGACAATTAGGTCCCGCCAGCAGATTGCAGGAGGCAAAATTACCCGCCAAGACATTTTGGCTGAACGCACTCAATTGACTTCCGGTGCCAAGCCACCTAAAGTAGATTTCAAATTACCACAGCAGGTAAAAGTTGGTCAGCAGTTTAATGTTGACGCGATTGTCCAAGAACCTCTTGGTGATGAGTATCTATTAGGAACAGCGTTGGAAGAACCTATTAAACCAGAGAAATTGCTGACTGCCACACCTGTGGATTTAGAATTACTCTCATCTGGTGGAATTTTTAAAGTTGGACGCGCACCATCTGTCCCTGGTAGTCAATGGGTTTCTGCTGTGATCATGCGCGGAGACGGTATGGTGATGATCACTCAGCGCATACAGGTTGTCAAAAACTAATTATCTAATTATTTAGTCATTGGTCATTTACTAATGACTAATGACTAATGACTAATGACTAATGACTAATGACTAAAATGCTTTCTATTCAAAATCAAATTGTTTTGATCACTGGTGCAAGCAGTGGTATCGGTGCTGCTTGTGCCAAAGTATTCGCAAATGCAGGTGCAAAACTTATTTTAGCCGCACGACGGTTGGAGCGGTTGCAGGAGTTAGCAGATGAAGTCAGCAAAAACTTTACAACTGACATTCATTTGGTACAACTGGATGTGCGCGATCGCACTGCTGTAGAATCTGCTATCTCAACCCTACCCCCCTCCTGGTCTGAAATAGACATCTTAATCAACAACGCTGGTCTGAGTCGCGGTTTAGACAAACTCCACGAAGGCGACTTCCAAGACTGGGAAGAAATGATTGATACCAATATCAAGGGTTTGCTGTACCTGACGCGCTATGTTGTGCCTGGAATGGTGAAACGCGATCGCGGTCATGTCGTCAATATTGGTTCCATAGCCGGACATCAGACATATCCCAGTGGTAACGTCTATTGTGGCACCAAAGCCGCTGTCAGAGCTATTTCCGAAGGTTTGAAACAAGACCTGTTAGGAACCCCTATCCGCGTCAGTTCTGTTGACCCTGGTATGGTGGAAACAGAATTTAGCGATGTACGTTTTCATGGCGATAGCGATCGCGCCAACAAAGTTTACCAAGGAGTCAAGCCTCTGACTCCAGATGATGTTGCTGATGTCGTCTTTTTCTGCGTTACGCGACCAAGCCATGTAAATATCAACGAAGTTGTCCTTATGCCAGTTGATCAGGCTAGCGCTACCCTGGTGAATCGGCGAAATTAAAATGAAGCAAAGTTAAGAATCTAAATTTGGTACAACTGTATATGCAAAAGGTAGAGTGGAGGGTATTTCCTCCAATCTTTTGCTATGCAGCTTCAAGAACACGCAATAAATCATTGACCATTGCATAAGGATGAGCGATGAGAGAAGTATTACAAAAAACTGCTAACGTCAGTTTGCGCCCGTGAAAATTCGGTATATGCATTGCCCACAAATTATAGCCTGGGCCATCTCCACCATGACCATACTTCTCACCATACTTGGATTCAGGATCTGCCATTATTCCTAAACCATAGCAATGTTTTTGATACCAAGGCTCGCGGGTACCAGTGGGTACAAGGGTGAGCATCTGCTCTAATTGTTTGGAAACCAATAGTTTACCAGAGAAAAGACCGTCAAAAAATTTCACAACTTCTTCAGGCGTAGAAGCAATGAGTCCTGTTGCACACCAATCTGGATGATAACGAGGAATCACATTCTCCATGATTCGTTCTGAATTTAAGTATCGACAATAACCAGGTGTCAAAACACCTTTTGTGTCAACATCATGAGCAACATAAGTATTTTGTAAATCCAATACTGAAAACACGTTGTCTTCTAACGCTTGGGCAAAACTCTTACTGGTAGCAGCTTCAATCACTTCATACAGCAACATATACCCTGTGTTTGAATAACTCCATTTTTCTCCCGGTTTAAAATCGAGTTTTCCTGTACAGGTTAATTTAGCAACTTTATTATGTGTCCAAGGAACGGAAGGATTCTCACAAACAGCAGGCAAATAATCTTTTAAGCTGGTGTAACTCGGTACTCCACTGGTGTGATTTAACAACCGACGCAAGGTGACAGTATCATCAAATGGCATTCGGGGTAACCATTTTGTCAGTGGATCATCTAAATTTAACAACCTATCCTGAGCTAAACGCAATAAGCAAACGGAAACAAAGGTTTTGGTAATGCTGTAAATATAAAATGAGCGATTGACATCAAGAGGTTTGTTGGCATCAAGATCTGAGAAACCACTGCTTCCCAACCAGACTCCATGTTTCTCATCATTGATGGCGACATTCACACCCATGCAGCTTGTGAAGTGAAGGGATTGGTTGAGTTGTGCTTGTAAAGTATTTTCTAAATTGATATGCATCTGATGAAGTAGTGCTTTTTGACTTTGAGCCAAATCTCAAAACAATACAAAAGTACTACATAGGCGCACAGTAATTCAACACTCCTTGGATCATTGCAGTAGACAAAACACCAAGAATTTTTTGCGAATAGTGGTAATTCAAACTCATAACGAGTATGATTAAATAACAGAGATAAAGTAAAGAACCCCACCAAGTATGCAAAGCCTTGTTATCGGTGCAGTTGCCAGCTTAGGTGCAAGACTTGCGATAGTTCTTAGTGCCTTGGGGATTTGACTGCCAATCAATCTGACACGGCAATGCTTTCACACAGAACTGCGCGGAAGGCGATAAGCCAGAGGCTTATCGCTGTGCGTATCGCAAGGAATCACGCTGGGGTTCGGCGCAAAGGAGAAAAATATGAATCTTATTCGTTTTGAACATATCAACGTTTCTTGCAAAAATCTTGAAACAACCAAGAAGTTTTATCAAATCCTATTTCCTGATTGGTATGTACGCGCCGAGGGGGTGTTTGAAGGTAGAAACTGGATGCATTTTGGAGATAATCAATTTTATCTTGCTCTCAATGATCGAAATAGCCAAGAGCGTGTACATACAGCCTATGAAAACATTGGCATAAACCATACTGGCTTTGTGATTAAAGACGGCGAAGCTATGAAAAAATTGCTCGATACCGAGAACATTGAATATTACACAATGACAGCGCCTGAAACAAAGCACAGAATTTATGTCAACGATCCAGATGGAAATGAGATTGAGTTAGTTGAATATAACCCTGAGTATGAATTGAAATAGTCATTAAGTAGCCATTATGTACGGGAGTATATGATGGCTACTGAGTTAATAAAGATCAATGACAAATGATTAAGAAAAATAAGTGTAATTGCAAGATTTTCGTAACGTTATCAGCACCAATTTAATCGCCCCTTCCTACTAAGGAAAAAAGTCTTACCAGCGATAGGGTAAGAGCATCTGAATTAAGGTTGACACAAGGGATAAGAACAATATATTGTATTTTTAAGAAAACAAGAGTTTAAAACTTGAATCATATAATCATTATCTATAACAACTCGTTTACTTTTTTGTCGTTCGCGTAGCGTGCTGTAGGCAAGACTACGTTTGTAAGTTTATTTACGATTGAGAGCATTGAGAGCAATGCGTCGTAGGAAAGCCGCTATGTGAAAATTCCACTATGCCTGAGTTTAAACGCAGTCTGGCAGTTGTTATCGGTATCAATCACTATGTCAATGGCATCCCGGAACTCAAAACTGCTGTCAATGATGCTAAGCAACTTGCCCTGATCTTGGAGCAAAAGTATCAATACCAAGTTCTACGATTGTTAGATACAGAAGCAACTAAGGACAAACTCACCAGTCTGTTTACAGCTTTTGAGGAGCAAACCCTTACTTTACCCGATGGCAGTAAAATCCACGTTGAACCTAATGATCGATTCCTGTTCTACTTTGCCGGACACGGCTTCGCCCAAGATGGACTAGACAATGCCGATGGACCAGCAGGTTTCCTCGTGCTTCAAGATGGGCAACAAGATGACAGGACTTGGCTACCTATGCAGCAACTGCACGATGCCTTAGTCAAACTGCCGTGCCGTCATATGTTGATTATCCTTGACTGCTGCTTTGCTGGTACTTTCCGGTGGGCAGGACGCAATAGACAAGTGGTGCGAGCGCACAAACTCTATCAGGAACGCTATGATCGCTTTATTGCTGGTTGCGCTCACCAGGTGATTACCTCAGCCGCCGATGACGAGAAAGCCGCAGATTACCTGTATAGTTTTGGGCAGCGGGGCGAGAATCAATCTCACTCTCCCTTTGCAGAACTTCTTTTTAAGGCATTCAGCGGAGAGGCAGATTATACCAAGGATGGTGTGATCACTGCAACTGAACTCTACGTCTATTTGCGCGACAACATAACTAGCAAACAGACTCCCGAAATCTGTGTACTTAAGAGGCATGACAAAGGGGAGTACATTTTTCCCGTTCCTGGTTTTGACCGCAATCAATTAAAACCAGCCCCCAAACTAAATGAAAAAACTAACCCGTACAAGGGATTAGCGTCGTTTGAAGAAGAAGACAGCGATAAGTTCTTTGGTAGAACTGCTTTGATCCAAAAGCTACAAGAATTTGTCACGACGCATTCATTAACGGTTGTGCTAGGCGCTTCCGGTGCGGGTAAGTCGAGTTTGGTCAAAGCCGGATTGATTCCTCAGTTGAAGAAAAGTCAGCAACAGTGGCGCATCCTCCCTCCTATCCGCCCCGGAGACTCCCCCTTGAGGGCTTTGAATAAAATGCTGCTTCAAGAAAACTTGCCAGTTGTTGATAAAGAAGCGGCTATTCCCGGAGTAAAAAGCGTGCTGGCAAAATTGGCGAATTGGAGTCAGCTTAATCCCAACTCCAAGCTGCTGCTGGTCATCGACCAGTGTGAAGAATTAGTCACCCTATGCCGCAATAACACTGAGCGAGAGAAGTTTCTGAGCGGCTTGGCAGAGGCAATCGGGGCAAGTCCCGAGCAGTTACGCCTGGTGCTAACACTGCGAAATGACTTTGAACCGCAATTAAGCGATACTGCCTTAAAGCAGTATTGGACATCAGCTCGGTTTCTCGTACCGGGGATGAAGCGGCAAGAATTGCGGCAAGCAATCGTGGAACCAGCTACTGCCAGAGTGATGTTTTTTGAGCCACCCACTTTGGTAGACCAGTTAATTGATGAGGTCATGCTGATGCCGGGAACGCTGCCGTTGCTGTCGTTTACCCTAAGTGAGCTTTACCTCAAGTATATTCAAAGTGTTAGGAAGGGGACAAGGAGCGATCGCGCGATCGCTCAAGCAGATTATGAAGAACTGGGTGGCGTTACGCGCAGCCTCACCCAAAAAGCTGACTTTGAATATGAGCAGTTACAAAAGCGCGATCAAGCTTATACACTTGTTATTAAGCAGGTGATGCTGCGGATGGTGGCAGTAGATGGTGGTGAGTTGGCTCGTAGAAAAGTACTCTTGTCTGAACTGGAGTATCCTTCAGACAAAAATGAGCATGTGCAGGAGGTGATTCGGCAATTTACCGACGCACGGCTGCTAGTCAAAGGTGAAGATAGCGAGGGAAACTGCTATGTTGAACCTGCTCATGATGCCTTAGTACGGGGATGGCAAAAGCTGTTGGTTTGGAAACAACAACAGCCGGAGACTATAATTCTACAACGGCGGTTGACACCTGCTGCTCTGGAATGGAACAGCAACCAACCAACAACGTTTCATTGGACTCCCAATCCGCGTAATTGGTTCGAGCAGTTTTGGAAAAGAAAGCGACAGGCAGGCTTTCTTTGGGATCGTAATCCACGTCTCGATTTCTTGCAGCAGGTACTTGATTCAACTGACAACTGGTTCAACAAGGTAGAAACTGAGTTTGTGCAACGCAGTCTCCAGCGCCAGCGCCACAACCGCCGCAAGACAATTGGCTTGGTGGCGACAGGGTTCGCCGTCGTGTTGGGATTTGCTGGTTTTCAGTGGTATCAGAACCAAGTGGCTCAGATTAAAACCCTAACTGCATCTTCAAAAGAACTTTTTGCCTCAGACCAAAAGTTTGATGCATTGATAGAAGGTATAAAAGCAGGGGAAAAACTAAAAAGGGCAATTGGAGTAGATCCTGATACTAAGTTTGAGGCTTTGACTGCATTACAGCAGGCAGTTTACTGGGTGAGAGAGCGCAACCGCTTGGAAGGGCAAAGCGGTGATTTCCTGAGCATAGCTTGGAGCGCTGATGGTAAACTGCTAGCATCGGGGAATAATGACGGCAGCATCAAACTCTGGAGTTTTGACGGCAAGAAATTCAAGACGATCAACGGGCATAAGGGTGCCGTTGGTAGCGTCAGTTTTAGCCCTGATGGTAAGATGCTAGCATCGGGGAGTGCCGATCGCACCATCAAACTCTGGAGCCTTGACGGCAAGGAACTGAGGACGATCAAAGGGCATAGCGATCAAGTCAGGAGCGTTAACTTCAGCCCTGATGGTAAGATGCTAGCTTCCGGAAGTGATGACGGCACCATCAAACTTTGGAATGACGGCAAGGAACTGAGAACGCTCAAAGGGCATAGCTCTGCGGTTCTTAGCGTCAGCTTCAGTCCTGATGGCAAGATGCTAGCTTCGGGGAGTTATGACGGCATGATCAAACTCTGGAATGACGGCAAAGAACTCAAAACGCTTAAAGGGCATAATCGAGATGTCGAGAGCCTCAGCTTCAGCCCCGACGGCAAGATGCTGGCTTCGGGGAGTTCTGACAAAACCGTCATACTCTGGAAAACGGTAGATGGCAAGAAACTGAGGACGCTCAAAGGGCATAGCGATTCTGTTAGGAGCGTAGTTTGGAGTCCCGACGGCAAGATGTTGACTTCGGCGAGTATTGACAAAACCGTCATACTCTGGAGTCCTGAAGGCAATATCCTCAGGACTATTAAAAATAGTACTTGGGTCGAAAGCGCTGCTTGGAATCCCGACGGCAAAATGCTGGCTTGGCGAACTGTTGACGGAACCATCAAACTTTGGACTTTTGAGGGCAAGGAACTTAAAACTCTTACAGGGCATCACGATGTGGTCAGGAGCGTCAACTTTAGCCCTAATGGCAAGATGCTGGCTTCGGGGAGTGATGACAAGAGTGTCAAACTCTGGAATCTTGAGGGTAAGGAATTGCCGGGGATTAAACAAGGGCATAGCGGAAAGGTTTATAGTGTCGCTTGGAGTCCCGACGGCAAGATGCTGGCTTCGGGAAGTGAGGACAATAGTGTCAAACTCTGGAGCTTGGTGAACCACGGCAAAGAATGGAACCACGAAGAGAATGATGCGGTCAGAAGTGTCAGCTTTAGCCCCGATGGTAAGCTGTTAGCTTCGACGAGTGGCACTACCATCAAACTTAGGAGCAAAGACGGTAACGAAATCAGGACACTCAAAGGGCATGACAATGAAATTTGGAGCGTCAGCTTCAGTCATGACAGCAAGATGTTGGCTTCGGGAAGTCGCGATGGCACCATCAAACTCTGGAGCTTAACAAACCGCAAGGTGGAGACGCTTAGGGGGCATAGCGGTGAAGTCAGGAGCGTCGCTTGGAGTCCCGATGACAAGCTCCTAGTTTCGGGAGGTAAGGACAGCACCATCAAACTCTGGAGTATCGAGAACCGCAAGCAACTCTGGATCCATCATGTAGAAGGTGACGGGGTTCACAGCGTCAGTTTTAGCCCCGACGGCAAACTACTGGCTTCAGCAAGTGATAACGGCACTGTCCAACTCTGGAACCTTGAGGGTAAGGAATTGATGAGACTCACAGGGCATAGCAGTGGGGTTAGGAGTATATCTTGGAGTCCCGACGGTAAGCTGCTGGCTTCAGCTAGTAATGACAAAACCTTGCTGCTGTGGAACTTGGAGCTATTGGATCTAGATATGGTATTGAAGCGCGGGTGTGAATGGATACATGATTATTTGAAGACCAACCCTAATGTCACAAAGGAAGATCGTCATCTGTGCGATGACATTAGAATTTCCCGTTCACATAATTGACAAAAATACAAAAAAATGCGTATTACCGAAAAAATAGTATTTTTGGCTTAGTACAGCGTTATCCTAGGAATATAGCTCGATAGTTACGCACACTCAAAGTCATGAAAGTCTTAGGGCTAGTCTTATCTACCCTGTTTTTGCTGACGCCACCTGTTATGGCAGTTGAGTATCAGGGGAAAAATATTGATGGCACAAAGCTAGCAGCCAAAGCTTACTACCGTGCAACTGGTGGAGTTTACGACGTTCAGGTACGCTTTAAACAGAATCGAGCGACAATCTACTTTGATGGTGGATACGAAACTACTATACAGTTGTCGCAGAAGGTTATAACTGACCCGAGCAATATTTCTGGTTTTGGAAAACTCGGACACATTTTTCTGAATAGGGCATTCAGTATTGGCTTGATTCCTGATAATAATTTTGTAGGCGACACTCAACCATCTTCGTCACCTCCTCTTGAAGGCTTTTGGAAAATTAGCTTAGATTCAAAGGATTTAAACAAGTTCATTCATTCAGGACAGAGTGACAAGCGCTCTAATAGTACGATTCATTTACGGACTTCCAAAGAATAAAATCACCAATAAATAGTAATAATAATCATTGCCAGCAAAAAGCTCCGTCACAATTAAATGAGCGCGGCTCACTACCAACAGCCGAAAGTGCCGCGAACAAAGAGGGCATCTCTTCAGTAAGTGGATATTGAAGCACCATGAGTTTTCTAAACGTCGATTTTCGCATGAAAATCGCATTAACGAATCACCGAAACAATACGCTAGTATCTGGATAGTCTGAAGTTTTTGTTAGACAAAGGCGGATTCATGTTCCAAAACATTGCTGCTCAGATTGCTTTTTCTGACTCATTTCCATATTTAGTTACAGTCTCAGGTGTTACTAGCATAGCGGTCATATTTGGCTGGCGCTGGTGGAAACAAAAGAACACTTACAAATCTCTAGACTCGCTTCCCTCTCCTCCCAGACACTGGCTGTTAGGAAATGTCCCTCAAATATTAGCAGCAGTAAAACAGAAGAAATACTTCCAATTATTGTTTGATTGGAGCCAGCAGCTAGGACCAATGTATGTCTTCTGGACTGGCAATCCAGTTCTGGTTTTGAGTAAGCCAAAAGTTATTGAAGACACTATTGTAAATGGGATGAGAGACGGGAGCCTAGTTAGGTCCCAGAGAGCGAGCAAAGCTTGGAACGATATCAGTGGGCCGATTCTTCTCGGTCAAAACGGGACTGAGTGGCAGTGGCGACGCAAGGCTTGGAACCCCGAATTTAGTTCTAGCAGTCTGTTCAAATATGTTGAGATTATTAGCCAAGCTTGCGAACAAGTCATCGACACACTTAAAGAAACCGCTCCACCAAAAGAAGTTCAGGTAGATCCTCTGTTTGTAGAACTGACGATGAGGGTGATTTGCTGTCTAGTACTGGGGATTCCTGTAGATAAAAAGAGCACCAGTCATGAAGGACCACCCCTCGAAGTTCTCAAGGTATACGAGGCAATGTCTGTTGTAGGCTATCGCTTCCTACGGGTAGCTACTGGCGAGAAGAGATGGATGAAATATTTGCCAACTAAAAATTCACGAGATTATTGGGCAGCAAGGCGATTTTTAGAGGAGTTTATTACTCCCAGAGTAGACTTAGCTTTACAGATGAGAGAACAAAACAAAACCGAGCTACCACAGGTAAGTCCTTTGTTCCAAGAATCAATGTTAGTGAAAATAGCCGCCAAAGAACCGAAATACAATCGGGAAACACTCATAGCAGAAACTATAGAATTGTTAATAGCTGGTACTGACACTACAGCTCATACTTTATCCTTTGCAGTAGCAGAGTTGACCTTAAATCAAAGGGTTTTTCAGCATGCACAGGCTGTAGTTGACCAAGCTTGCCAAAGTCGAAGTGGCATTAATACAGAAACCCTAAAAGAACTGGCTTACGTTCGCGCTATTATCAAGGAGACTTTGCGCCTTTATTCAGTTGCCTCCGGCTCGACTTCATTGGAAGCTCAACGTGACATTGTTATTGAAGGTAAGCTTATTCCTCGTGGTACGAAAGTATTCTGGTCAATGCTTGCTGCTGGACGAGATCCAGAAGTCTATCCTCAGAGCGAAGAATTTTTGCCGGAGCGTTGGTTAGACAAGAGTAAGGAAAGTAGTTTACTTCCAATGATAGACTTTGGCTCAGGTTATCATCGTTGCTTAGGAGAGCATCTGTCAATGCTGGAAGCAACGGTGATGCTGGCATTATTGTTGCGCTACTTCGACTGGGAGTTAGTTAACGGTCGTTCATCTGTGGAACAGTTACAGCAGAACCTTTTGATTTATCCATCCGACAGAATGCCGGTGCGTTTTAGGTTGAGAAAGTAGGGGTCAAGCCTTCTATAGAGAAATACGGGAAAACCCCATCAATAGTAGGACTTAGGCAAAAATAGCCAAAAAGCTTTATTTATCGAACCGCCAAGACGAGCCAGCGCTGCAGGAGGGTTTCCCTCCGTAGGTGACTGGCGTCGCCAAGAGCGCCAAGAATTCGTAGAGTGTGCGTAAGTCCTAAATAGATTGAGATGCCACTGCCGTGCATGGTCTGCCGACAGCCTAGGACTTGCTGTTAACTTGACGCTGTCTCTGAACGAAATCAACTGCACCGCTGCGTAATTCATCGAGTGTTGGCATCTGGTTGGAACGCATCAGTTCAAAGATAGCCGCTGTTTCGGTATCCCGATGGCTGGTTGCAACTGCCAATACTTGATTATTTTTCACATAGAAAGCAATAAATTCCTGTTTTTGCAGATCGCCATCCACAATCATCTCATCCCAACTTTCAGCATGTCCAACGTAGCGCAAGGGAAATTTGAATTGCATTGTCCAGAAAATAGGAAGTCCTTTAAATTTGACTGCTTTTCCTGCCATGTTATGAGCTGCAATCCGCCCTTGCTCTGCCGCAACTCGCCAGTGTTCAACGCGAATTGGTTCTCCTGTACGCCAGTCGGGATAACGAGCTATATCGCCTGCTGCGTAAATGCCCTCAGCCGCACGCAAGTATTCATCAACAACAATACTCTTATCTTTGGAATGCAAATTAACACCCCCAAGAAATTCTGTTGCAGGCTGTACACCAATTCCCACAATGACTATATCGGCTGTTAAGCGATCGCCATTATCTAATATTACAGCTTCTACTTTGCTACTACCTTCAAATTGAACCGCTTTCCTGCCCAACTTAAAGGAAACGCCATTCTCCTGATGAACCTGCTGAAATTGCTTGCCAATTTGCTCACCTAAGATTTTCTCAAAAGGTACAGAATCGGGCGAAACAACGGTTACCTGTGAGCCTCGCTGACTCAATCCAGCAGCCATTTCCATACCGATAAAACTCGAACCAATCACCACCACCTGTTTTTTTTGCTCGGTGAGTGCCAAAGCGCGATTGGTATCATCAAAACTACGTAATGTGAAAATGTTCTGTAAGTCTGCACCTGGAATATCGAGACTTACTGGCTTTCCTCCTGTTGCTACCAACAGGGCATCATAAGTCAACGAATCACCATCACTCAAAGCGATTGCACCTGTTGTCACCTGCTCAACTCGCTTATTAAACAGCACTTCAATATTGTGTTCTTTGTAGAAATCTGGCGAGCGCAACGGCATTTCCTCAGAGGATGTCTCACCAATTAAGTAGTCTTTACTAAGCTTGGTGCGATCATAGGGCAGCTTGTCTTCCTGAGTAATCATGACGATTCGCCCCTGATATCCAGCTACTCGCAAAGCTTCTGCAGCATGAGAACCAGCCGCCCCCGCTCCTAAAATAACAAATGTGCGTTTATCAACGTTGGGGTCGAATTGCGCCATTGAGGGCAATCGCAACCCCGTTGTTTTCTCTGGTACGCTGACAATGACGTTTTCACCTTCAATGCGTACCGTATAGCACGCTAAAGAATCCAAGCCAGGAGGCTCTGTTTGGTCGCCATTTGTCACATCAAAACAGGCATTGTGCCAAGGGCAAACAACATGATGCCCACTTAACACCCCCTCTGCCAGTGGTGCTTTATAATGACTACAATGTGCGCCGACGGCATAAAACTTTCCATCCAATCGGCTCAGCAAAACTTCTGTCTCGCCGACACACACCTGTTGCATTTCACCATCTTTTAAGTCGTTAATATTGGCAACGACTGCTTCTAGTTGTTTCATATCAAATTTTGAAATAAGAGTTAAGTCGGTGAAAATAATGCACGCCAAAACTAGCTGTCTTTCACGTCCTAAAGATAATAGAAAAGATAGCTGACATCATGTCCCGCAGGGTAGATGCCAAACTAGTACAGCAGTCTACGAATCCAAGAGCTTTATTTTTGGCAAAGGTATTGTATGATTAATACATGTTGAATAACCGTAAAAACTCCCAAGCTAACCAAACTGGTATTCTCTACAGACACGGCGACGTTCTGATCGGACGAATTGCTAGTTTACCAGTTGGTGCTCAAAAGCGTGTAGGTGCTACTCTGGCTCATGGTGAAGTCACAGGACACAGCCATCGCATTCAGCAATCTAATGCTGTTCAGTTGTGGGTGCATGGTAGTAACCTTTTTCTAGAGGTTAAAGAACCAAGTGCCACATTGATTCATGAAGAACATCGGGCGATTGAATTACCTCAAGGACTTTACCGCGTGTGGAGACAACGTGAATACCGCCCTGATGCTTACGTAGAGGTAACCGACTAATGTTTAGGATGATGTCGAACGGACGTGTGCCTAATAAACCAGTTAAGCAGCGTCCAAGCGAAAGCCACGAGCCTGTATCTGCAGAACGTGGTCGAAAACTCATCCTTGAGCATCGCGCATGGGATGGTATGCGCGTTTTGGGTCATCTGGATTTAAGTGGGGCGTCGGCTCTTTACAATCTACCTGAAAATCTCACCTGTGAAAGTCTAGATATTAGAGACTGTGTGAACCTCACGATCCTTCCCAAAGGTCTCCACGTCACTTATTGGATCGAGTTGGCTGGAAGCGGGATTACCAGTTTGCCTGCGGGGCATGGTTTCGTTTTGCGCTGGCGAGGCGTGCAGGTGAGCGATAGCATTGCCTTTGAATCGCAGTCTATAACGGGGCAGGATATCCTGAATGTAGAAAATGTTGAGTTGCGTCGCGTGCTCATTGAGCGTCTGGGATACGAAACATTTTTGCAGCAAGTGGGAGGGTTAGTCCGCGATCGCGATAGAGACGCTGGTGGAGAACGTCAACTTGTCTACATTCCTTTTGAGGATGACGAACCACTTATGGTCTTGAAAGTCACTTGTCCATCCACAGGACACACTCATATCCTACGCGTTCCCCCTTACATGCCAGGGCTGTTTCATTCAATAAGGAGGGAGGATTTGTCAATACGTAGCGCGATGATTTTTGGGACAGAAGTGATAGAAAACCTACATTTTGATCCAAAAAATTCAATTATTCTCCAGAAAAATTAGAGCAATTGCGCTTCACAAAGCCTTGACATTATGAGCCTTTGAGGGAATGAAACAGCCCTGCCCTTACATGCGGAGTTGTCATCAAGCAGCCGCCTGGATTGCAGGCTTTGACAACCCAGATGAGTATAATCCTTTGATTGAGGCGTAAATTCGTAATTCGTAATTAATGACGGAATTACGTTGAAAAGCGTAAATCCTAAATAGGACTTACGCAAAAACTCTTTTAAACCCTCTTAACTTCGTGTTCTTTGCGTCCTACCCTGCGGGAAGCCGCTCTGCGTCTATGCGGTTTTTTTTCATTTTTTTGCGTAAGTCCTGCTGAAAAAGAAAAACCGTGAATCAATTCCACTTACACCCCTACAACGCCAGGTGCTACCCTGCGGGAAGCCGCCAAGGGCGTCTACAAGTCGGGAAACCCGGACGCCAGATACCTACGGAGGGAGACCCTCCTGCAGTACTGGCTCCCCAACGCACTGGCTCCCCTTACACCCTTACACCCCTAATTTGTAATGGTAGGTTGCACAAATCGCTTAATTTCACCACACGCAATATAAGATTTGCCATCAGGTGCTGTTTTGATTTCATCAACAACGTAAAGCATTCCTTCCTCGCGAACGGAGCGGGGAAAACGCATGTTCCAATCCGGTTCATATCCATCAGAAACCACTCTAGCACGTAGCTTGCTGCCATCTTTGACACACTGAACTAGAATGCCGTCCTTCGTAGTGTCAGTTGTGGGGAGGTCGGCAGCACTGGCAGGACCTTTGGAAGCTTTGCCTGTGCTAGCTGACCTCGATTGCCTATGGGCAACGAAGATATCTGCTTCACCAGGTTGAGCAAAACGGGTGATGTTGCCGTTTACACGGTAGAAACTGCTATCGCTTGAGAGTTCTAGTTTTTCAACGACATAGCGTGCTCCTTCGGCACGAATTGATCGGGGAAACTGGACGTTTTTGGTTGAATCATAACCCTCGGACATCACTTTTACTCGCAGCTTACCCCCTTCACGAACGCAGTACAGTTCCACACCAGAACCGACTTCATTCACAACTGGCATCGCGTACACTTCATCGCCAGCAGTGACACCGCGACCGACCAAGTCGCTGCGATTGCGCGTCATTGTCTGGTAAGTCTGATCCAGCAGTTCTTTACGTCCGGCATTGCCTAGAGCTTTTTGGGCGATCCGACCGGCGAAATACTCCAGCTGATCTATCTCTTCAGCAATTTCAAAATTCTCGTTCAATCCTTTATCCCGCAAATCTTGCACAAGTGCACGCAGGATTTGCTCAGCTTCCTCATGTCTGCCATGTTCAGCTAGATCGAGGGCAGTTTCTTTGGCTTTAGCAATGGTGAGGCGGCTCAGTTCAAGGATGATACGGCTCGTAGAGGCAAGAGCTGCTTCCTCAACGGTGCCAACTTTGGCAATGATATCTGCTATGCCTGACACGCTTTGAATCAAGTCGTCTTGAACAACATCAGCGCTGTAATGCAGCTTCATCACAGGTAACTCACCAATTTGAGCAGAGGAGATTACCAGACTCAACCCCAGAAGTTTGTCTTCACCTTCATAAAGTTCCCCCAACGTAATCACAGCAAGACCCGCCTCATTCTGGCTGACTTTCGCAAAACTTAAAGTATCAACGAGGCTGACACCATCAGCCAACTCAAGCGTCACCTTGAGGTTCTGTCCCACTACTGCCCTCAGAGAATCTAGCTCAATGCTAAACACTTCTGTTGCTTCGTCAATACTCTGAATGAAGTAGAAGTTGCCGTTGCCAGGCCTTGCCATACCAATTAGGAGGTCTTCATTGAAACCCTCATCAAAACCCAAGGTAGTTGTGGTGATGCCTTGTTCAGCTTTTTGCCCTGATGTGGCTGTGAGTACCTTAGGGTCTTGAATGCCCATATTGGCGTGACCATCGGTAAGCAGGAGAACACGGTTGATTTTTTGCGGATCAAGTTGCTTCTTCACATGTTCGCAGCCTTTGAGCCATCCGCCGGATAAGTTGGTAATACCACCGGCTCTCACCTTGCGTATGGAATTTTTCAGCGCGGCTTTGTCAGTCACAGGCTGGGGTGGCACAACACTGTCCACTTCATCGTCGTAAACAACCACTGAAAGAATGTCGTTTGGCTCAAGTTGATCCACCACAGATTCAGCAGCTTTGAGTGCATGATGCAAGGGACCACCTGCCATAGAACCTGAGCGATCAATGACAAGAGAAAGGTTAAGGTTACGTCGGGGAGATTCAGCTATGTCAGCACGAAAACGCAGCAGAATATTAGTCTTTAATGAAGAACCTGCAGGTAGAATAGCTTGGTCAAAGTCGTAACTTGTCTTGATCATTTTGTATATCCCTCCAAGTTGTCTGTGCTCAGCCACAAGCCCTATGATGCTGGAAAAATCAGTGCTCTCTCTATTTTACTCCCAAATCAGTGTGTCCAGTGTGAGGAGGGGCGGTTAAAGTAAACTTTTATAGCTTTTTGCTCTGACAGATTTCACTACCAATTGATATCTGACTGGACTTTGGACATTCTCGCCATTGTAGCCAGTTAAGAAAGTGCGGTTTGGTGGATCAAACGCAATGACCTTGTCGCTTTCAGTTGGTGATACTTCACTGTATTCAGGGAAACAACTAAACCATTTACCACAACGGTAATCTATCTTGTGTAGTGAGTTTTATTCCTACCCTAAGTAGGGTTATCTATCTTTATTTATTAGTTAACTTGTGTAAAGTTACTAAGAGCAAATTTTCTTAGTCACTCAGGAAATTGAGAATAACTTTAACTTGCTTGGAGTTTTTTATGACCTACACAGTTGACGAAAGCATAAAACCAGCTCTGGAAGCTTTTCAACGCTTTGATGTGGATACTCAACTAGCCCTACTTTGGTTCGGTTACCTGGATATGAAAGACCAACTAAACCCAGCACCACCTCAAAGCGTAGAAGTACCAGCTAAGGCACTGTTTGACGGAATCCAGAGTTTGTCTAAGGAAGAACAACTGCAAGCACAACGCGACCTTATTAAAGGTGCAGCTACCGATAGCAGTAGTGGTTATGACTCTCTAAGTCCCAATGCCAAATTAGATGTTTGGCTGATGCTGGCACAAGGAATGGAGAACGGAACCATCATAGGAATGCCGTCTGACTATCAACTACCTGCTGAAACGGACAAATTTACAGCAGATATTCAAAAGCTAGACTTTGAGCAGCGGATTAATTTCATGCTGAGTGCAGTGCAAAAAATGGGTTAGCTCATAGCATTTCTGAATAAAGATGCACAAGTCTAATCTGCATAGGAATTCAGGCTAGACTTGTAGCATTCGCCGACAAAGTAAGACATGGTGCGGAGCCTCAATGCTTCATCAATGCTGTGCGCTTGTTGATTGTGAGTTTTAGTTCTGTCTTGAAACCTAACAGCACCTTTGCGTTACCTCCTTAAGTACTTGAGCCATAAAGGCGCGCTGAAAATAACGCTGCAAGCGATCGCTTAACAAGCGTGCTATTCGATTAATGACCCATAGGAGCCTTCGCACCTGCACCCCCTTTACCCAAGAACATCAGCAATACTAAGGAACAGAGGAACACAATGCCGACAAAATGAAAGATATCTGCATAGGATAAAATTGCTGCTTGCGTGCTGACCAATTGTTTCAGGCTTGCAAACGCCTGTTGTTGAGCCGTTGTCGCATCTGAGCCTCGGCTCTGAAAAACGCCAGTCAACGCATTAAGGCGTTGCTGAGTTTCTAAATCGTAAGGAGTTAACTTTGCCAGCAGTACTGCTGAGTGGAAAGCTTGCCGTTGCTCCAACATGGTTGTCAAGATTGCAATCCCAATACTGCCACCTAACTGACGAGTAAGATTATAAAAGCCGGAACCAGCAGAAACATCCTTCTTGGGCAATGGACCTAAAGTTGCCAAGCTTAATGGCAAAAACATGAGAACCGTCACAGCCCCCCGCCAAATTAGAGGCCAGAATAAATCATCGGTACCCGTTTGAGGCGTAATTTTGCTAAGGTTAAACATAACCAGCGCCGAACCAACTGCCCCTATACCAATGAGCAGGCGGGCATCCACTTTGCCGGAAATCTTACCCAGCAAAACCATGACAATCGCTGATGCTAACGCACCAGGAGCCAGTAACCATCCGGTTTGTGTTGCGGAAAATCCCAATACGCTTTGAGTAAATAACGGCACAGCAAACAGCGCACCATAAAGCCCCATGCCCAAAATGCCAGAGTAGACGCTACCCGCTGCTAATGAACGGTGACGCAATACCCGCAACTGCACCGCAGGTGCTTTTATAGTTAATTCTCGCCAAATAAATAACGCCAGCCCAACGACACCAGTAATAGCCAGAGTAGTGATAAAACTCGATTCAAACCAATCGTCTCGTTCGCCTTCTTCTAAAACGGTCTGCAAGCTACCGACTGCGATCGCCAATAGCCCAATTCCCCACCAATCAACGGGTTGTTGAGTTTGCTGACTTTTTGGAGGATCGGGGCGCAAAAAGAATATCGACATTGCCACTGCTACAAGACCAATCGGCAGGTTAATGAAGAAAATCCACTCCCAGCCCAAATTATCAGTAAGAAAGCCTCCTAAGGTCGGACCAATCGCCGGTCCAGATATCACCCCAACTCCAAACACCGATTGGGCAACACCTTGCTCCGCAGGTGGAAACGTTTCAAATAAGATGGCTTGCGCTTTGGCAAGTAGTCCACCGCCAAATAATCCCTGAACAATGCGAGCAATGATTAAAATGGGCAGATTGGGAGAAAGGCCACACACCACTGAGGCGAATGTGAATCCTATCATTGAAAAGACAAAGTAGTTTTTTTTACCAAAGACATCTCCTAACCAGGCAGAGAGTGGAATCAGAATAACGTTGGCGATCGCATAGCCACTCACCACCCAACCGACTTCACTCACGGTTGCCCCCAATGTGGCTTGAATATCAGTCAGGGCAACGTTAACAATACTGGTATCAATAACTTCCAAAATTGCGCCTAACGATGCCGTCAGTGCGATCGCCCACTTCAGTGGTCCTTGCACATAACCTGCGGAATTATAAGCAGAACCTTTCGAGTTTTTTGAACCAGTCGCTTGCTTTGAACGAGATGAAGAATCATCGGTTATAGCCATTGTTGATAGAAAGTTAATATAAACTGAAGGCTGAGTGATTAATATCTAGCGTTTGTGGACCTGTTTTTTGCAACAGAGGTCGTATCCACTATGACTGTGACGTTCAATCCAGGTCTGAGTTTGTGTTCTGGATCAGTATTCGAGTCAAACACTAAACGTATCGGAACCCACTGCACGACTTTATTAAAGTTCCCTGTCGCATTGTCGGGTGGGATGAGGGCAAAGCTAGATCCAGTGGCAGGGCTGATACCTGCGACATGAGCGTGAAACGTTTCTCCAGGATAGGCATCCACTTCAACGTCTGCCTTTTGCCCAATGTGTACCCGTCCCAGTGCCGTTTCCTTCAAATTCGCCTCTACATAAACCTCATCCGTCTGGAGCGGTACCACCGATAGTAGGGGTTGTGCAATCTGGACTTTTTGTCCCACCTGAGCCGTCAAACGACCGATATACCCGGTCACTGGAGCGTAAATCCTGGTGTATTCCAGTTGCTGACGTGCCAAGGCTAGGGTGGCATCAGTTTGTCTCATTTGCGCTTGCGCCGCTTGCAGGTCGTCTTTTTGCACAGTTAGATTTTGCCCAGAGATTTGCGTTTCTTGCACCTGCCCCTTGGCTTGTTCTACCTGAGCTTGAGCTGTTTGAAGTTGGGCTTGAGCATTTAGGAACTCTGCCTGGGTTTGAGCAACACTTTTTTGTGCAGCTACTAGCCCTGCTTCAGCATTTTTGTATCCAGCTTGTGCGGTATCAAACTGTTGAGCTGAGATTGCCCCTTCCCGGTAAAGGGCTTGGTAGCGACGAAAATCCGCCTGGGTTTTGTTAACCTCAGTTTGTGCTTGAGCTACATTCGCCTGATTTGTCTCAATCTTTGCCTGAGCTTGATTAACATTGGCTTGTGCTGCTTTCACAGCAGATACACTTGCTGCTAGCTTTGCCTGAGCTTGTTGTACCTGCGTGGGATTTGTTTGGCGAGTCACGCTCACAGTATCAGCCGCCTTTTGCAGTTGAGCTTTGGCGTTTGCCAAATTCGCTTCTGCTTGATGTGCTTGCAGGTTTAAATCCTGATTTTCCAGAACGACTAAGGGCTGTCCTAGTTTCACGCGTTCGCCCTCCTTGACTAAGACTTGCTGAACCGTTGCAGAAATTCTGGCAGAAACCGGCGACAGGTGTCCATCGATTTGGGCGTTATCGGTGGTGACATGGGTACTTTCAAACTGCCACCATCGCAATCCGAAGACTCCTGCAACGGCGAAGGCGATCGCACCACCTAGCAGCAGTATCCATTTTCGATGCTTACCAGATTTGTGCTGCTTATTTTCATCAACAGCTTCATCCTCATCAATGTTTTCCTGTTGCTCGACGACAGTGTTATTAGAAGTAGCCGTATCTTCCTCTATGACTGGCTCTGTTTTCTGCTCGTTTGGTTTTAATGTTGGTTTTAATGTCGCACCATTGCCATTGTAAGTAACAGGTGGCTCTGGAGTTGAGAGATTAGTTGATTCCCCTTGCTTCATGTTGTTCTCAAGCGATCCGACTACAAAATGACAATTTGATTAAATGTGAAATTTAAGAAGATAACCACCCACGCGCACCTTGGGGTGTCACACTACAGATTTTTAGGGAGCGCTTAGCAGGGAACAGGCAACAGAACGACCAATCTACTTGTATTTAGTTTTAACAATGACATATAAAGAACAGAAAACAGAATGACGAATTTATCTATGTTTAGTATTAGAAATGACATATTATTTTATAATTCAGAAAAAACGATTGGTGATAGTTGAGGGTACGCGTGGGTCGGATATAAGATTTAAGAACGCACGGCAGGTGCTACGTGTTTTCATGTAGTGCAGCACAAACAACGCTCAAATCACGATCAAGTCGAGTGATAGCTTGGATTTGAAACCGATGTGCCAATGCTGCGTACAAATAGATCGACACACTCTTCGATGTAGCGATCGCGGCTATAATCCCGTGAAATCGACCAGACATGACGGCGTAACATTCCAGCCAATAGCATTCCAGTGAATACATCCACTGCAAGGGACAACTCTACATCGGAACGGACAGTTCCACGCTCAATTCCATTGCATAGATACGCAACAAGCTTTTCACGCAAAGGTTGACTCGATTGTTGGAAGACTTGCAGGGCTTCATCAGGGTGTCGCTGAGCTTCACCAATGAACATCCGAACCAGCGCTTCATGCTCTCCAAGCATCTGATCATAAAGCTGGGCATAGTGCAGTAAATCGCGCCGCAAATCTTGCGTCCATTCATCTTGGTGGGCAAGTGTTTCTGCTATTAATGCGGTAACATGTTCAGCAACCGCGCTCAGAAGTTGCTCTTTGCTCTGGAAGTGACGAAATAAAGTAACTTCGTTCACTCCTGCTACTCGTGCAATTTCACGAGTAGTGGCTCCAAGAACTCCTGCAGCAGAAAAAACTTCAATAGCTGCTTTGAGTAAGCGTTTACGCGTTTTTGCTGCTCCTGGTTTTAAATTACTCATCATCCAAAAACATGTAAGTGCTTACTTACATATAGTAACGCAAATCAAACAAAAAAGTCCGGACACTCTTGTATTTGCCTTCCTATACTCCTTTTTTTAATTTTGAATTTGAGCTAAGCGAGTGACGTGTCCTTAGTTAGTTAATTCTTCCTCTACTAAAGTTGCTAGCTTTTGTGCTGCACCCGGTTCACCTCGGATACTCTGCAGCTTTGATCGAATTTCTGCTAACTTTTCTGGATGAGCAAGAAAATCTAAAACCATTTCTCCTACTTCTTGGGATTGAAGTTTACCAACTAATTCTGGTACGACCATTTCTTGCGCCCAAATATTGGGCCATGCTAGCAAACCCAATCTTCTCAGTACCAGCCAGTTAATCATCTTCGCAAAACCAGAACCAACCAAAGGCAAATTTGCTAGCAGTCCGGGCAAACCATCCCAAGATCTCATAGCATCTAGCTGTTGTGTTGGTAGCAAAACAATCATTGGTACAGCTAAAGCACCCAGTTCAGCAGTGTTTGCCCCAACTGTCGTTAGGCACAGACAGCACTGGGATAATAAATCGTATGCAGGCGTCTGAGTCCACAGCTGAACACATAAACCTGTTCCTGTCTTCAAGAAGGGACGCTCTGAATCAGTGCCGAGTTTTGGGACAATTAAAGAAGCACCACTAAAACCAAAGGTTTGAACAAAAGAGTTTTTCTTTGGATCGGCAAACTTAGCTAAAGTTTGTAAGTCTAAAGTCGGGGCAACAGGTATGACAAACTTGGTTTGTGGTCTCTTGCTATGGACGTATTCCGCAATTGCCAACGTTAAAGGAACCCCTTGCATCAATTTTGATGGCTTTGAACCAGGCAAAACACCAATCAGTTCGGTGCTGGGTTGTGAGTGCTGAGTGGGCGGATTAGAGGAATTTTCTCCCCAGATCCCCAGATCCTCAGCTTCGCTTGCTTCCAAACCCTGGGCTTCTTGCATCAAATCTCCCACAACGCTAAACTTGTGGGCAAATTTCTGAGGAACACGCTCAGCCACTGTAGCTTTCATCACTCCAAAGCGGTCAATCATGCTGTACCAACGTGCATCCCATTCAGCGTAAACAACGGTGCGATACCCTAGCCTTTTGCCGATGACAACGGAGAAAAACTGATCCCCGCCCAGAAAAACAACAACACCGCGCTTGTACCAGTCCCAATTTTCAAATGTCTTTCCCCAAAGCAAGAACTGCCAAAAATGTTCTGCTGACTGCACTCGGTCAACTTCAGGATAAGATTTCGCAATATCTGCTTCTTTACCACTGGAGTTTGGGCAAGGTGACAAAACCACAGAAATTCTTATTTTATTTCGGTCATCTCCCAGTTGTTGGCGTAATTGCCTAACGACTGGGCGCACCCAAGTTGTTACTTCCCCAGGACCATTTGAGAGAATCAGAATATCAGCAGTCATTGGTCATTAGTCATTGGTGAGTCCAGTCCTGCAGGCGGTGAGACCAGTGCTGCGGGAGGGTTTCCCGACAGCCAGGCATCTGGCGAACCCGAAGGGGTTTCCCGCCGTAGGGAACTGGTGAGTCCAGCGCTGCGGGAGGGTTTCCCGACAGCCAGGCGACTGGCGTTCGCCGTAAGGCGTGCGCTCTGCGCACACCCGATAGCCGTAAGGCGTGGCGTTAGCCATAGGGCGAACCCGTAAGGGTCATCAGTCATTAGTCAATGTTTGGGAGGTATTAGTTCCCAGCACCTACTAAGCCAAAGTATTAATTTTTGAACTTACCAAACGTGCTGATATATAGCACTAGCCATCCATCCTGTCAAGTAGCTTACATGCTCCCCATTATAGATAAATATTGCCATCGGGTTCGTTATCTGTTGCTGCCAAGCCCATTTTAAAGCTATGAAGTTATATAAATTTATATTACTTATAGCTGAGTGAATACTTTACTTATACGTCAATAATTTTTACAAAATGTTTCGCTTTTTATATCGTTTTGTGTCAGATAGGCGACAAAATCCCCATTAAGCAAGCATTTTCTGATAAAAATCTCATATTGCCGAACAAACAAAGTCATCATTAGGCAAATTTTGCCTGACATAACTTTACACTTCACGAACACGCATCAAAGGAGCCAAGGAAGCATGTTCACTCACGTCAAGTCCACCATTAGACATATTGCGCCTGATAATCTGCGGGGGCGTCATTTAATTAAGGTGGTCTATGTCGTGTTAGAGTCCCAGTACCAGAGTGCATTGTCACAAGCGGTTCGGGAAATTAACCAAAATCATCCCAATCTGGCGATTGAAATTAGTGGTTACTTGATTGAAGAACTCCGAGACCAAGAGAACTACCAGGAGTTCCAAAAGGATATGGCAAGTGCCAATATCTTTATTGCCTCACTAATTTTTATAGAAGATTTAGCACAGAAGTTAGTCGCAGCAGTAGCACCATATCGCGATCGCCTGGACGTTGCGGTTGTGTTCCCCTCAATGCCCGAAGTTATGCGCCTAAATAAAATGGGCAGTTTCTCCTTAGCACAATTGGGGCAATCTAAGAGCGTGATAGCACAGTTCATGCGAAAGCGCAAGGAAAAATCTGGCGCTGGCTTCCAAGATGGAATGCTAAAGCTGCTGCGGACATTACCGCAAGTCCTGAAGTACCTGCCAATGGACAAAGCACAGGACGCCCGAAATTTCATGCTTAGCTTTCAGTATTGGCTGGGGGGTTCTGCAGACAACCTGGAAAACTTCTTGCTGATGCTAGCTGATAAGTACGTCTTGAAAAATAATCTAGAGACGAGAACTTTTACGTCAGTACAATACAAAGCACCAGTTGTCTATCCCGATATGGGGATTTGGCATCCTCTCGCGCCGACAATGTTTGAAGATGTCAAGGAATACCTCAACTGGCACAACAGTCGTAAGGATATCCCTAATGATTTAAAAGATCCGCTAGCACCTTGTGTTGGTTTGGTGTTACAACGGACGCACCTTGTGACTGGTGATGATGCCCATTATGTCGCAATGGTGCAGGAACTCGAAGCTATGGGCGCACGGGTTCTTCCAGTGTTTGCCGGGGGTTTGGACTTCTCCAAACCTGTGGATGCACACTTCTACGAACCGACAACTCAAACGCCACTTGTTGATGCAGTTATCTCCTTGACGGGTTTTGCCCTAGTAGGTGGACCAGCACGCCAAGACCATCCTAAGGCAATTGATGCCCTGAAGCGGCTGAACCGTCCTTACATGGTAGTCTTGCCTCTGGTCTTCCAAACAACGGAAGAATGGCAGGATAGCGATTTGGGGTTACATCCAATTCAGGTGGCGTTACAAATTGCTATTCCTGAATTAGATGGCGCAATTGAACCGATAATTTTATCAGGACGGGATGGGACAACAGGGAAGGCGATCGCCCTGCAAGATCGCATCGAAATAGTCGCACAACGCGCCCTCAAATGGGCTAGCCTGCGCCGTAAGCCGAAATTAAACAAGAAAGTTGCCATCACCGTTTTCAGCTTCCCACCAGATAAAGGTAACGTGGGAAGCGCCGCATACTTGGATGTATTCGGCTCAATTTACCAGGTGATGAAAGCCCTCAAGAACAACGGTTATGATGTGCAAGATGTGCCTGAGTCCGCCAAGGAGTTGATGGAAGAAGTCATCCACGACGCGCAGGCGCAGTACAACAGCCCGGAACTCAACATTGCTTATCGGATGTCGGTTCCTGAGTATGAAGCATTCACACCCTACTCACAACGCCTTGAGGAAAACTGGGGACCACCTCCGGGACAACTCAACAGCGATGGACAAAACCTACTGATTTATGGTAAGCAATTCGGTAACGTTTTCATCGGTGTTCAGCCCACCTTTGGTTACGAAGGTGACCCCATGCGGTTGTTGTTCTCGCGTTCTGCAAGTCCACACCACGGTTTTGCGGCGTATTATACCTACTTAGAGCAAATTTGGCAAGCTGACGCTGTGCTCCACTTCGGGACTCACGGTTCCTTGGAATTTATGCCAGGAAAACAGATGGGGATGTCTGGAGAATGTTATCCAGATAACTTGATTGGCACAATTCCTAATCTTTACTACTACGCTGCAAATAACCCCAGTGAGGCGACAATTGCCAAGCGTCGCAGCTATGCGGAGACAATTTCCTACCTGACTCCCCCAGCCGAAAATGCTGGGTTGTACAAAGGTTTGAAAGAACTCAGCGAGTTGATTGGTTCTTACCAAACTTTGAAAGATACTGGGCGTGGTATTCCCATCGTCAACACCATCATGGATAAATGCCGGATGGTGAACCTGGATAAGGACATCGCCTTACCAGAAACTGATGCCAAAGATATGACCGCCGAAGAGCGCGATAATATTGTTGGTTCGGTCTACCGTAAGTTGATGGAGATTGAATCGCGACTGTTGCCATGTGGACTACATGTTGTTGGTAAACCACCTTCGGCTGAGGAGGCGATCGCAACTCTCGTCAACATTGCCAGCTTAGATCGTTCAGAAGAAGAAATTCAAAGTCTACCCCGCATTATCGCAAGCAGTATTGGGCGTAACATCGACGAAGTATACCAAAACAGCGACAAAGGCATTTTAGATGATGTCCAGCTGCTGCAAGACATCACGATGACAACGCGCGCTGCAGTTTCCGCCCTTGTGAAAGAGCAAACCGACGCAGAAGGACGAGTTTCCTTTGTTTCCAAGCTCAACTTCTTCAACATGGGCAAAAAAGAACCTTGGGTAGAAGCACTGCACAAAGCAGGTTATACCAAGGTGGATGCGACAGCACTCAAACCACTGTTTGAGTATCTGGAATTCTGCTTGCAGCAAGTTTGTGCTGATAATGAACTGGGCGCATTACTCAAAGGCTTAGAAGGCGAGTACATCCTTCCTGGTCCTGGTGGTGATCCCATTCGTAACCCGGATGTCTTGCCCACTGGTAAAAATATCCACGCACTCGACCCCCAATCTATCCCGACCACAGCTGCTGTACAGTCGGCTAAAATCGTTGTAGACCGATTGCTGGCGCGTCAGATGGCAGAAAACGGCGGTCAGTATCCCGAAACCATTGCCTGTGTCCTATGGGGAACAGATAACATCAAGACCTACGGTGAATCACTGGCACAAATCATGTGGATGGTGGGAGTACGACCAGTTCCTGATGCGTTGGGACGAGTTAATAAGTTAGAATTAATACCTCTTGAAGAGTTGGGACGTCCCCGCGTTGATGTAGTTGTCAATTGTTCTGGTGTCTTCCGCGACTTGTTCATCAACCAAATGAACCTGCTAGATCAAGCGGTGAAAATGGCGGCGGAAGCAGATGAACCACTATCAATGAACTACGTCCGCAAACATGCCCTTGAACAAGCAGAGGAAATGGGGATTAACTTGCGCCAAGCAGCAACTCGCATTTTCTCCAATGCTTCTGGTTCCTACTCGTCCAATATCAACTTGGCGGTAGAAAACAGCAGTTGGGAAAGCGAAGCCGAGTTGCAAGAAATGTACCTCAACCGCAAATCCTTCGCCTTCAGTGCCGATAACCCCGGTACGATGGAAGAATCCCGAAAGATTTTTGAAAGAACCTTGAAAACTGCTGAGGTGACTTTCCAAAATCTCGACTCATCCGAAATTAGCTTGACGGATGTTTCCCATTACTTCGATTCTGATCCCACCAAAGTTGTCGCTAGCTTGCGGGGTGATGGTAAGACACCAGCATCTTACATAGCTGACACTACCACAGCTAATGCTCAAGTCCGTAGCTTATCAGAAACCGTGCGTTTGGATGCTCGTACCAAATTGTTAAATCCCAAGTGGTACGAAGGAATGCTGTCTCACGGTTACGAAGGTGTGCGGGAACTCTCCAAGCGCTTAGTAAATACAATGGGTTGGAGTGCAACCGCTGGTGCTGTGGATAACTGGGTTTATGAGGACACCAATGAAACCTTCATCAAAGATGAAGCAATGCGGAACCGTTTGTTGAACCTCAACCCTCATTCTTTCCGCAAAGTTGTTTCCACCTTATTGGAAGTCAATGGGCGCGGTTACTGGGAGACAAGCGAGAGTAATTTGGAATTGCTACGCGAGTTGTATCAGGAGGTTGAGGATCGGATTGAGGGAATTGAGTAAGTTATAACCGTGTAAAACGAAATGTAGAGACGTTGCATGCAACGTCTCTACAATAGAATCGGTAAAAATAGATATGTAATCCCCAATCTTAAATCCCCCTATGAATGCCTTAACAGTTAATCTCAATCCCGTGATTGAATTGACAGATGAGCAATTTTTCCAGCTATGTCAGGCAAACCGCGATTTGAGGTTTGAACGTACTGCAACCGGAGAATTAATTATCATGCCACCCACAGGGGGAGAAACAGGAAACCGTAATGCTGGACTAACTGGTCAGCTTTGGTTATGGAATGAACAAAATAAACTAGGTATAATTTTCGATTCTTCAACAGGGTTTAAACTTCCTAACGGTGCGGATCGTTCTCCTGATGCTGCTTGGGTGAAACTGGAATGCTGGAATGCACTGACTCAAGAACAACAAACAAGATTTCTACCACTTTGTCCTGATTTTGTAGTTGAATTACTTTCGCCAACTGATACTTTGAAAGTGACTCAACAAAAGATGAAAGAATACCAAGAGAATGGTACTCGTTTGGGTTGGTTAATTAATCGTAAGTCTCGGCAAGTAGAGATTTATCGAATTGGGCAAGAGGTTGAAGTGTTAGAATCTCCTGTTAGTTTGTCAGGCGAGGATGTGCTACCTGGATTTGTGTTAAATCTTGAGGTTATTTGGTAAATTGGGGCGTTTGTAAGGCAAATGGAAACAGGTGTTTGTGCTCAACAACTAGAATTATTTCAATTATAGCTGTCGCCAAAAACAATCAACCTTTTTAAAAACCAGCAGCAAATTCCTTTGCAAAATCTTCCAACTTTACTTTGCCCATAGCAATTGGCTTATGCAGTTCGTAATCCTCCCGTAATGCGCCGCTGTGAATGCTGGCACCCAATTCAACAAATTTAGCGGCAGTATGTGTCGGCATTCCTTTCTTTTCCAAAGCATCTTGCATTTGCTCATCAGTAAAAGTTGCCCACTTTAAATCCGGCTTGCCAATAGCGATGCCTAAGATGTGAGCGGTTTCGTTGGCAGTATGCTCGTCGCTCGCCACATAGCGCACTTTCTTGTCGGTAACAGGTGTTTCTATCTCTTCTACAGCGGCAGCCGCAATATCGCTTGGGGCAACCATTACAATCTTGTCGTCGCCCCCGTGGTTTGCGCCGATAAAGCCCACCTCTTTGATCATGTCTACATAGTTGTAAAGATTGTAGTAGAAGTAACCAGCACGCAGATGCGTAATGGCTACGTCTGACAGCTCATTCAAAATGCCTTCTACATCATGAGAACCGACGATGAATCCGGTGCCTTTATCTAAATGCGCGCCCCAACTGCTGAGATGAACCACACGCTTTACGCCCGACCGTTGAATGGCTTGTGCATAGCTGCTGCCGATTCTCCGGTAATACTCTCTCGAATCGGGCACGGTAAAGTTTGGCGGCACCATCGCATACACAGCATCGGCACCGGTAAAGATAGACACCAGAAAATCAACGTCTGACAATGAGCCAATGGCGGCTGTGGCACCCAAAGCTTCAATGTCTTTTTGCTTTTCCGGCTTGCTGCTGATAACCGTAACTGTATGACCTTTTTGTACTAACTCCTCTGCCAGTGGCTTGCCAATGTTTCCTAACGAACCTGTTACTGTGACTTTCATAAATACCTCGTTTCACGTGATTTGATTAGGTGGAAATGAGAAGGTAAGCCTTGAGCGGCATAACGTTGCCTATGACTGCCACACATGGCTTTTGCTCTAAAGAGAGTGGGGAAGATCGTCAGGTTTTTGCTCACCATTAGCGATCGCATCCACATGTGGTCTAAACGTCCAGTTGATTCGTTCGCCAACTGGACGAGCGGTTTTTGGAACCGCGTGAACCCAGTCTTCTTGACAGCCAGGAAGCATGATTAACAAGGATCCGCTCTCTAGATGGTAGTCAACCGTTTCACCGCTGTCCTTGTGCCGCAGCTTAAATTTGCGATCGCTACCTAAGCTTAAAGAGGCGATTGCAGGTCTTTTACCGATCTGAGGGAAATTATCGCAGTGCCAGCCAATCGAGTCTTTGCCTGTTCGGTAGCGATTACCGACTACAAAATTGAAGTTATATCCGCTTAATGCTTGAATGCGTTAGCGTTCGCGGAGCGTCTTGTAGAGAAGCTTTCCGTTCGCGTAGCGTCGCAGTCAGTTTCACATTGGGGTGGGTTGGGGGATACATGAGACCACCGTAGGGCGAAATCTCTTTTTCTCCCACTCCTCCACTTTACTTACTCCTAGTTTTTGGTTGACAGCTAATTGATTTTTATCAACCTTCCGTTAAAATTAGACTAACAGAAATTTTTTAGCGTCAGATTTGGCGAGCTAAATTACTCTCCTGTTCGTTAGGACTGAAGCGAAAATAATTTGATATCTTGCGCTTTGATACCAACAACAAGATTCGAGAATGGCGCGTCTACCTCAATCAGTCTGAGCTTTGGTTGACTGACAATATCTAAGCCAAACCTCACACCGTTACTTCAGCATTAACCGTAATGAGGAACAACAATGATTACAATCAGCGAACATACTGGAATTGTCACTGCAGTCAACGTCTTCCGCGTCGAACCCGAACAACAGCAGCATGTAATAGATTTCCTAGTGGAGAATCGACATACGCCTATGAAGCATCCGGGCTGTCTATCGGTCAATATACATAAAAGCTTGGACGGCGAGCGGGTAATTAATTATGTCCAGTGGCGTAGCTGGGAAGAATTTGAAACTGCTAGTGTAGACCCAGAGTTTATTGCTGCCAGGAAGCAAGCGGCGGAATTAGGATTGTTTGATTCACACTTTTATGAGGTCGTCTTCACATCTGAGGCACAGTCACACTAGACCTCCTGTGTGAATAGCAAAGTAGTGTGACAGTTTGTGTTCGTAGCGTTGGACAGCGTTGAACAATGATGCAGAAGTAGGAAAGCATCAGATCAGGAGAAGCCCCGATGGGGTACGCGGAGTTAGAATATCTTTCCGATGGTAAACCAATCGGAGTTTTCTGCCGAGTCGAGAAATTTTGGGTAAAACTGAACAGGCGGCTTTATATTGGTTAGCAAACTACTCATGCATCTCCCTTTATTAATTCCTCATAAGTCAGTTCTATATTAGATACAGCAAAAATTTTTTCAATTCTTTCCATCTTTTTTGAGCTAGGAATTGGCACTATAAAATCGTATTTCTTTAGGTAATAGATAAAAGATAATAGCTGATAGATTTTCCGTACTTAAATCTCTTATCTATCACCTATCATCTGTCATCTATTCCGAAAGTTTTTCGTCAGCATAAATTGTGAAACACTACCAAATTTTTCTTCATCAATAGGCTTTGCTATTGCTTCGTTCCTTGCAATGAGCGTTGTTAACTACCTGAAACTACCAGGGAATTTCTCCCGTTTCTGGATTGTATTCTTCACTAAAAAACTTTCCTGTTGGACCGTCGCTGTCAATAATGGCGTATTTAGCTATCCGCGCGCCAGCCTCCTCGACAGTACCGGTTCCGCGGTGATTGTTAAAATCGGTTGCGACAAAGCCAGGGTCAACCGCATTTACTTTGAACGGCGAATTGCGCAGTTCGTAAGCCAGGTTGATGGTGTACATATTGAGCGCTGATTTTGAGGATTGATACACGGCTGCTTTGTGGTTGTAATACAGATCGGTCGGATCGTCGCCTAAGGTAAGCGAACCCTGACTCGAACTTACATTGACGATGCGTGGTTCGGGCGACTTTTGCAACAAATCCATAAAAGCCTGAGTGACTCTCACAACGCCAAACACATTGGTATCAAACACCTTTTTAAATGCGTCTATACTCGCGCCGGTCGCTGTTTGCGGAAAGCCTCCGCTAATCCCGGCGTTATTGATCAGCACATCCAAACTTTCGGTTTTTTTGCCCAATTCGGCACGGGCGGCTTTGACCGATTCATCATCGCTGACATCTATTTGGATGGCTTCCACATCGGTTAATCCTTCGGCTTTAAGCTTTTCTACCGCTTCCAGTCCATTCTTTAAATTACGGCTGCCTAAATAAATGTAATATCCCTTTTGCAGCAGTTGGCGGGCAGTTTCTAAGCCAATACTTTTATTGGCTCCGGTGATTAATACTTTTTTCATGATTTTTTTATTTTTAATGATCAATTGATTTACTGATACAAGATTAGTCGAAAAACAAGCAGATGGGCTTACGCTAAACAAATAATTGCTTATGCAAATCAAACAATATCGGCTTTTCTATAATTTGTCGGTGTGATGTTCACATATTTTTTGAAGAGATTATTAAAATGGGTCACTTCCGCATATCCCAAGGCATACGCAATTTCTGAAACCGTCCAGGAACTTTGTCTTAAAAGAACTTTGGCTTCCTGTAATATTCGATCAATGATTAACTGAGATGTAGTTTTATTAGAAGTTTCTTTTAATGCCCTATTTAAATGATTGACATGAATGTTCAAATTTTTGGCGTAGTCAGATGCAGATCGAAGAGTGAGCGGTCTATGTATATCATCAATTGGAAACTGACGTTCTAAAAGTTCTGTGAAAAGTGTAGAAATTCTAACCGAAGCATTAATGGGTTGCTTACTCAATTTGGAAGCAGGCTTCATTTTCATCGTATAAAGCACTAATTCATAAACAAGTGTTCTGAGCAAGTCATATTTATGAATAAAGTCACACTCGATTTCTTCAAACATTCGTCTAAAAATGTCTTCTAGTTGGACAAATTGCTCCTCATCTAATTGGTAGATATTATTGCCGGGCTGAAAAACTGAATAATTAGTTATATTTCCGTATTGATGAAAAAATGCCTGATCAAAGAGGCAAACGAAACCATCTGAAAAGTTTTCTCTTTGTGACCATCCATAAGGTATTTGCGGATTAGAAAAGATAATTGAATAGTTTTCTATTTCAATCTCTCTATCCCCATAGAGAAAAATACCACTGCCACTGCCTTTAATAATTGTTATTTTGTAGTAATCTTTTTTGCTATATGGCAATTGTGGAGGGTTCCCGTTCTTACCAGGATTAAAATTAAAAACATTGAATAACCCAAATTCATTTTTAAGATCGTCAGGTAGCCAGGGAGCCCCTTGCTTATAATAACTCTCTCTTTCTTGTATAGATTGCATCGTTCAATTCTTTACGTCTATTTTTCTATTTTAGTAATACCCTCCAAAAAGATTCGTCCGCACCGAAAATTTCTTTGATGTGCGGCGCGATCGCAAAGTTTTGGCAGTCAATCCATTCGCTGTATTTTTCGATAAATCGGAGATGCTTTTTTTTTATCGAAAATAACGAAATCAACGCCGTAGCGAATAAGCTGACACGCCAGCGCAAAGCCGGTCGGAGCGGGTCCGACGATGATGACATCCGTTTCCATTTTTTCGTTCATAGATTAGATTAATTCACGCTTTAAAGCTATGTCCCGACTTGCAAAACGATTTTGCCGCGTGTGCGCCCGCTTTGGGAAAGTTGATGCGCCTTTTTTACTTCCGTGAGCGGCAGAACCGTTTCGATGTGTATTTTTAATTTGCCTTCTTCAATCAGCCGATTGATTTCGGTTAATTGCCCCGCGTTCGGCTTACAAAAGACAAACGCGGCTTCTGTGCCGAATTCTTTTGCTTTTTCTTCAGACGGAGTCTGCGCCGATGTTACCAGAAAGCCGCCCTTTTTCAGAGTTTGAAAGGCTCGCTCCAATGTATCGCCGCCGACCGTATCGAAAACTACATCCACGTCTTTGACGACTTCTTCAAACGGTTGCCGCGTGTAATCGACGAATTCATCTGCGCCCAAATCGCGGACGAACTGTTCGTTTCTGCCCGAAGCCGTGCCGATAACGATCGCGCCTTTGGCTTTGGCAAGCTGAACAGCCATCGAGCCGACTCCGCCCGACGCGCCGGTTATCAAGATTCTTTGCCCGCTGCTCAGATTCGCCAAATCGAACATCGCTTGCCACGCAGTCAACGCGCCAATTGGAATCGCCGCCGCCTCTTCAAAATTGAGGCTTTCCGGTTTGGGTGCGATCGCGTCCGCTTTTGCAACCGCGTATTCGGCGTAACCACCGGAGAAGCCGCCGGACGCAGTCAACCCATAAACCGCATCGCCTTTCTTAAAACTTTCAACCGCCTCGCCTACTTCTTCGACAATTCCGGCGATGTCGCCGCCCAGAATCAGCGGAAGTTTTAAGCCGAACGCTTCGCCCATCCCATCGCGGACTTTCCACTCCGCCGGATTGACCGCCGCAGCGCGAACTTTCACCAGAACTTCGTTTGCCTTCGGCTCTGGACGTTCAACATCGACGTAATTCAAAACGTCCTCATTGCCGTATGCATTAATTACTATTGCTTTCATTTTTTATTCAATCGGTAAGACAAAATTATTTCAGCATTCATCAGAACCTGCCGCACGCAGCCAAGACACGCGCCGCCGCCCAACGATCTGCATTTAGATCGACTGACCGCCGGATATCTCGATACGCTGGGCATTTACCCATTTATTGTCTTCAGATAGTAGTAATGCGTAGGCGTAGCCCGTCGTAGACATCGCACCGCTAATATCGTAATTACTGTAGTTTGTTTTGGGTCAGGAATAGCCAATATTTCATCAGAAATTGAAAAGAACTTTTAACCCCTCTTTAAGCGATGCAGGCTTTCGCCCAAGCAGGTTTTCCATGTCGGGGCTTACTTCTTCTTCCTGCCCGTTTTTAATGTCGGTTAGAAAACCTGTTACCCTCTCAATCATAGTTTCGGGGACGCCGCGTTCTTTCATTTGCGTCTCAAATGCTGATTTCTCAGTAGGTGTATAATCTACCTCTTTGCCTGATAAGTCGGAAAGGGTAGCCGCAACATTGTCAAAGGAATAGGACTCACAGGAAGTGAGTTTGTAGATTCGGTTACTGCAACCGCTCTCTAACAGTGCATTCGCAATGGCTTCTCCCATTTCGCTTCTAAGAGCAAAAGGGACTCTTCCCTGATCAGTTGGTAAGTTGATACCCGTATCAAAAACTCTTTCCCCTACGAACTGCGGAATGGTGTCCATATACAAGACATTGCGAAATAGAGCATAGTTCAACCCACACTCCTTGATATAGTCTTCCGTCTGAAAATGACCTTCCATCAACTTGTTTGCCAACGTGTTTCGGTCTTTCAACGATCGACTGGTGTAGGCGACACATTCAACCCCTGCTTTTTTTGCGGCATCCACGACATTTTGGTGTTGCTTTATGCGGTTATCTTCATCCGTTCCGGCGATCAGCAAAACCGTTTCAATTCCCTGCATCGCTTTGTCGAGTGAAGCCGTATCATCGTAGTTGCCGACGCGGATGTCTACCCCGTTGTCTTTCAGGGCAGAGGCTTTACTTTCATCACGCACAAGTGCGGCAATTTGGTTGGCGGATGTTTTTTTCAGTAGATTTTGGACTACTGCTGTACCCAACTGTCCGGTGGCTCCTGTTACCAAGATCATGGTTTTTTCTTTTTTGTTTGAATTTTGCTTTGTGCCGTAGCGAGGAACGAGCGAAGCCGCAGGCGGTCGGATGCAGCGCCTTGTTGTGCTGCGCGCGCACAGCTTGATCACTCCTAACGCACGTAATCCGATATTCAGGACGCGGCGGATTCGTTCACGACGTCCAAGACCCAGGTGATGCCGAACCGGTCTTTCAGCATTCCGTAGAGAGCAGACCACGATGCAGGCGCGAGCGGCTGCAGGACAGTTGCGCCTTCGGAAAGCTTTTCCCAGTACGTGGTGATCTCTTCGGCTGCGTTGCCGCGTAGCGAGACGAAGAACGAATTCTCCCCACGGTTCCACGGCATCCGCGACGGCACGTCGTACGCCATCACGCGGAAGCCGCTATCGGCGGCCACCTGCCCCCACATTACTTGGTCCGCCTCGGACGGGTCTTGGACATTCCTGGCTTCCTTGTACGATACGATCATCTGATCGCCGCCAAAGACAGCATGGTAGAATTCGAGCGCATCGCGCGCATCGCCTCGGAAGTTCAAATGAGTTACAGTTTTTACAGTCATAGCGTTCTCTTGTCCTTGACTCCGAAGTAAACTATATTTTACCGTACAATTCCGTGGCGTCGTCGTTGAAGTCTCCCTGGCGCACGTCTACACCCTTGTGCAAGCTCGGCGGCCTTCTGCGGGGCGCGCACCATGCGCTCTTGTCCGCGCCCTTGTCCGGCAGCCTCCGCGCGGAACTCGGTTAGCCTAGCCACCCTCCAAACCGATTGCTTCTTGGCGCTCTTGGTGTGCTTGGCGTCCACCTCGGGGGCGACGGCGGTTTGAAACAGACTGGTTCAAGATAGTCGGTAGACCCGGTGCTCGAAGCCCAGCAGTCCGGGGACTGGGCAGGGCTGTTTCATTCCCTCAAAGGCTCATAATGTCAAGGCTTTGTGAAGCGCGATTGCTCTAATTTTTATGGAGAATAATTGAATTTTTTGGATCAAAATGTAGGTTTTCTATCACTTTTGTCCCAAAAATCATCGCGCTACGTATTGACAAATCCTGCCTCCTTATCGAATGAAACAGCCCTGCGGGGACTGGGGGGAGTAACCGGCCTTGACCGACGAACACCGTCTGGTTGACCCAGGCGTACCGCGGGTCGCCCGTCTCCAGCACCCAATGGGAACGGATTGACTGGTCGGCGAACTCGGTCGGCGCGCACACGCTCACGGCCCATTTCAACTTTTCGTTGGCCTCGGCCGGACCGAAGTAGTGGGCGCAAAGGATCGCCCCGTCGTCCGTCTCGATCTGGACGCGGACGTCCATCCTTATGAAGCCATCCGGGCCGGTAAGCATCCAGTCGCTGCCGGCTCCGAGGAGCTTTCCCTTAAGCCGTGGCCCTTCGACCCGGCCGCCGGTCATCTCGAAGTACTGGCGGCCGCCGTAGGGGCCGTCCCCGACTTCGTGGGGTGGACCGCACGCCACTTGACATGTGAACTCGTGGACGAGTTGCAGGGATTGATCAGACATTGTACGCTCCAGAACGCTACTTTCCTAAAAGCACTTGCGGGTCGCCGGTGAACCAAGCGTTGTCGATGACGACGCGACGCATGCGCCAAAGCCTTTCGTCTCTGATGAGTTCCACCTCGTACCAGTTGATCATCTGGCATCGTCGGGAATGGTCGCTCCGAGGGAGGTGGGTGGCGTCGACCAATATTCGCAACCGGGCGACGTCCCCTTCGACATGGACGCGCCCGTTCGTAATCACGTGACTGGTCGTCTGTGATCCGGCGTTCGCGCTCAAGAAGCCGACCACCGTCTCGTGCCCGGTCAACAGCGGGAAGTTGAGACCCATCTTGCGACCGCAGGGACCAAAGTCCACCACAATATCCTCACTGAAGGCCGAGGCGATCAGAGCCGGGTCGTTATGGTCAACTCCAGCACCGAAACGGTAAAGGGCATCCATGACCTCTAAGTAGTCGCCAGCGGACGCGATAGGATTGTGATCAATAGTCATGGTTGATCCTTAACTGGGATGATTGAATTTGGATTTCAGCATCACTTCACTACGGCTTGCTAAAGTCGATTTCGAGTCCGTAAATGTGTCGTCCGACTTCCAGGCATTCCGAAATCTCATTGCGTGTCCGCTCTTGCATGCGCGCCTCGCACTTTTTCACGGCCTCCGTGACCTCGGCGGCCGGATTGGCCACTAAGCCGTCGGCCAGTTCGAGCGAGTCGAGCAGTGCAAGGTTCACCCCCTTGCCGGTGAACGGCGGCATGGCGTGCGACGAGTCGCCGACCATGGCAAGACCCGGCCGCGTCTCCCACCGGTGGTCTGGCGGCATCACGGACAGAGGCCAGCGATGGAAATTGCCGTCAACTTGTGTCAGCATCGTCAACAACTCGGGCGACCAATTGTGATAGGCGGCAGTAATAGCGTTGAGGACGGCCTTGCTGTCGTCGAGCGCGAAGCCTTGCACTGCAGGCCAGTCTTCGGCAACCACCATCGAGTAATAGAGAAGGATCAAGTTGCGGGAGCAGCGTTGCACGAAAATGGTCTGGTGATGGTCGGCGAACATCACCGAACCCTCGCCCAGAAGATCCGACAGTTCGGAGCCGCGCCAAAGCTCCTTGCGGATCACGCCCGCGAGCATCGTCATGCCAGTGTAGCGCGGGCGGACCGGCGTCAGGCCCCGCCTGACGCGGGAGCCGACGCCATCGGCACCGACGACGAGATCCGCAGTGACGGGCGCTTGATCTTTAAACTCTATGCGCCACCGGCCGTCCGCCTCGGGCAAGACATCGTTGACGGCGTGGCCCCAGGCAATTGTGTCGGGAGCGAGCGAACCAAGCAGCATCTGACGGAGATCACCGCGGTCGATCTCCGGCCCGGCCTCCTCGTGGGTCCCGGCTTCGCCCGCAGGGTGCGGCTTGCCTCGCGAATCCAGCATCTTGAAAGCCTTGGCGTCACTACGCGAGAGGCGACGGAATTCCTCCATCAGCCCAGCCTGTTTGATCGCCCGTTGGCCGGCGTTCTTGCGCAGATCGAGGCTGCCGCCTTGCGACCTCGCGGTCGGCGAGGCGTCGCGCTCGAAGACCTTCACGGAGAAGCCCTGTGTCTGTAATAGCCGCGCCAACATCGTACCAGCTGGACCAGCTCCGACGATGGCGACCTTACCTCCGTCCCGTAGCTCTTCGCAAGATTTCATGATAGTCCCTCATAGTTTCTTTGGATTTGGTTGCGCACCTAGACGGGTGCTAGGTAATCAGTGTGAGTCCTGATTCTGACAACATCTTTTCCATTCCCTTTCGCCTTTAATTTTTGCGTCGAATGCGATAAAGTGCATCATTATGAATGCTAGCGTATTGACAATATGTTGTCAATAATCGTTTTGCATCTTCTGCGTAATGGCTTCCAGAAGTGCCACGGCACGAGTGATTTGTTCCGCGTCAAAGTCTTCGGCAATCGCATTTGTCCACTGCCATTCGCGCTCCAACGCATCGTGATACGTTGCCCTGCCGGCTTCCGTGAGAAGCAAGTGCATCGCTCGGGCGTCGCCAGGATTTTCGGCGAACTCAACCAGACCGTCGCTTGCCATGTCGTCAGCGAGTCGTTGTACGGCTTGCCGTGTTAAGCCCATATGCCGCGCCAATTCGCTTACCGTGACGCGCTTTTCAAGTGCGAATAACTCACTCAGCATTTGCCACCGAGCATTGGTTATTCCTGTACCCCGCATTAGGCGTGTTCCTGATTTTTGCACCGTTGCGTTCATACGAAGTACGGCGCGAATCAGATCGGTTAAAGCGTTCGACGCGGGCGTTTTTTTCTTATGGTAAAAAGGCACGTTCTTGTTTCCCACAATTCGGGCATCTATCGTAATTATCGCTAAGCAGTGCTTCTACATGAAATAATAGGCAAGTATAGAAGAAAATTGAGAAGCGATCGCCTTTACAAGAGTATGAATATCAAAGGTGCGTTCGCCTACATTAACCTCATCACCAGGAGTGCGATAAGCCCAAGGCGATACGCTACGCATATCGCCAAGTGTTGATAATATCCCTATTACACAGAAGGATTACGATTGAGAATAGAACTATACCAGTGGTTCAGCCCTCTGAGTGAAAACTTTCTCACTCCTCAAACAGGCGATAAGCCTGAGCGCAGCGTGCGCTTTGCGCTCAGGCTTGACGCTCCGCGTATCGCGCTTATGCAACCGATATGCGATTTGATATGTTTGGACTTGCGATCAGCAATGCTTCGGCCCCCTGCTGGGGCATCGCATTGTCGGTGCGTGTGCTGCTAAATACCTTGTCACAGCAACCAATCTGAAATAATGTATATTGAGTTAAAGCGATCGCCCTTACGAACGCATGAATATTAGGGGTGTAACGGCTAAGATTGAATTGTATCGGTAGATAAGAGAGTTTAAAGATGTTAAATGCATTAGAGTTTCAAGCAAAGATTCAAAACGGTTTAATTCAAATTCCCGATGAGTACAAACAAGAACTCGGTGAAGAAGATGATATTAGAGTAATTGTTTTGGTTAAGAAAAAATCATTTCCAAAAAAAGACATAATTGATGAATTGACTGAGAATCCCGTGCAAGTAAATGGTGTACTTAGCCGTGAGGAAATTTACAGTCGCTAATTATGACTGCTGTTACATCTTTTATTGATACCAATATTTGGCTCTATCGTTTATTTGATGACAAAAAGATAGAAGCAACAGAAAGAGACAGAAAGCGTCATATTGCTACTTCAATTACGTCAGATGAAGGAATAATTATCAGTACACAGGTTGTGAATGAGGTTTCTGCTAATTTACTGAAAAAAGCAGCCTTTAACGAAGAGCAAATCAAAACTGTGATTCAGTCGCTTTATCGTCGCTGCACTGTAGTAGAGTTCAATTTGAATATTTTTGAATCTGCATCGGATGTCCGCAGTCGATATAATTTTTCTTTTTGGGATGGTTTAATTGTTGCTTGTGCGCTGTCTGCAAAAGCAAGTATTCTTTATTCTGAAGATATGCACGATGGATTAGTAGTCGCTGGTCAATTAGAGATTGTAAATCCATTTAAATGAAAGTAGAGATATTAGCGTTAGATCACAATCCCAGTAAGCTTTTTATTTTGGGGCGATACGCAAAGCGTCAAGCCTATGACGTTAGTCACGCTAGTCCCTAAGAGGGACGCTGCGCAAACGCTATCGGCTTATCGCCTGTAGTAAAGTACCAAATGCCATTAGGCAAAACCCTGTGCCGTAAGTGCTTTTGAAGTGAAAGTCCTAAAGAAGCGGGGTATCTATTTCTGCATCCTCTACCCCGCTTTTGTACTTGTTTTAGTCACTCCTCAAACAGACGATCGCCCTTATGCAACCGATAAGCTATTTGATATGTTTGGACTTGCGATCGCATTGTCGGCGCGTGTGCTGCTAAATACCTTGTCACAGCAACCAACACGTGAATACCAGCAGGAGTTTCACCCAAAACAGAATACTGACGCAAAGCCGCTTCCACTTCTTGAGTAACATGAAATTCCCGATTTTCTCGCAGCATTAATTTACCCAGCATTATCAGTAGTTTTTGTGGCTTGCCACCACCGTAAAGATACTGAGCAACTAACTGACCTGCTTCATTCACCTGCTGTTGACGATTCAACAACTCCGGCAATTGTTCAAGCAATTTCTCTGGATTTTCAACTGGTTGTTTTGCTTCTGGAAGTCGGGCTGGTGGCACATTCAAAAAGCGGTTGAGGTACACACTTATAGCAGCATCAAACACACCCCGAAGTAACTCTAACGACGCCACTCGTTGCAATCCTTGATGAACTGCATTGGCAAAGGTGAAGGGATGGTGTGCTGTGTCCCAGTCTCCAAAATCGTTATTGGTATTGAATCGGGCAACCCGCAGGGCGGCTGTGTAAGTAACGACACCAGCCAATTCCTCTTGAGTGCAACCTTGCTTGAGTGCAGTCAATAGGGCGTCGGTTATAGCTTGGGCATCTTCACCTAATAGAATAGGAACCAATTCTTCTCGACCGGACCAAGTTCCCCATTGAGGGCGTCCTTCTTCCAAAGCTGCGGGTAACTCCTCAAACGCAGACTCTAAAATTTCGACTAAATCCACAGGGTAGCGCCAGGAATTTGACTCTTCCATGCGGGAGGCATTTGCCAAACCAGAAATCAAACTTGCTAAAACTTTCTCAGCACCCTGCCAATCGATCGCATCAAGTGCTTCTAACGCCTTGTTAATAAAGTCGAGTGTATGACCGACATCAATATAGCGGTGGTCTGTAGCAGCAGCAAATAACATATCTGCTATTTGTTTGTTATCAGCACCCATCCGAATTGCAGATATCAGACAACGTTCTGCCGCTTCACTATCCCGACGTTCAATAAACTGACGGAACCAACTTTTGAGAGTCTCGATGTCAGCTGTGGAATTGGGCAATGGATGAACTACAAAGTGAGGTGGCGCACCTGCACTGTCACGGGCTACAGCTGAAAGTCCTTGATAAAGGGCAAGAGGTCGGTCTTCTGCATCCAGATAGGGCAGCAAGTTCATCATGCAGGTATGGATGGTTAAGCCTGCACCCCAACCTTGCTTGTTGTAACGGGTGCCAAACTCTAATCCTACTTGGAAGGATTCGCTAGCATCTACCCCCATGTCTAGTAAGGCAATCACAGATTTGGCAATCACCAGAGAAATGCCTTGTTCTAACCCATCCTCAAGCCGTTGGCGGTGGTGGACATAAGAGTCAACTTGAGGACTCAAATTCACCCACACTTCGCCATCCCGAATTTCTACAGCAAAGGCACGAACATCATCCGCCCAAGAATCGAATGTTCCCCCACTCGCAAGATCAAAGCGGGCATAGTGCCAAGGGCAAGTGACAATGCCATCTTTACAAGTACTCCCGTGGAGGGGAAAACCCATATGAGGACAACGGTTATCTATGGCATAGACTTTGTTGTCAGAGTAAAACAGGGCAATGGTGTGCTTTTCCAGATTAACGATCAAACTCCCTGCTGCTTGAACATCTGCAAGTTTGGCAGCACGAACGTATCGGTTTTTACTTGTTGTGGGTTTTAAAGTTTGAGTCATATGCACCTTCAGTGGAAAGTAGGGGATGAGAAACACCGGTGATATCCTCTACTTTCTACTCTGACGAAATTTTTAGAGTTTGAGTAGAAATTGATTCAAATTTTTGTTAAGTAACTATTATGAATTGCGTACACGACAAGCGATGAAAATTTTCTCATCTTTTGTCGGGTGGGTATAAGCAATCCCCACCCGACTTAATTCACAGGCTATATGCCTACCAATCAAGAGCTACAACACTACTTAGCACTTAAGTAAGCTTCCAATGCTTCAGAACCACCAATGAGTTTGCCATCAACAAACACTTGGGGAACAGTGGATGCACCTGTGACAGCTTGTAATGTGCGAGGTGTGACATCTTTACCCAAAACAATTTCTTCGTAATCAATGCCACGGTCTGTCAACATAGATTTGGCACGAGCGCAGTAGGGACAACCAACTCTTGTAAACAGAGAAACCAGTTGAGGTTTCGCGGCTTTAGGGTTGATGTATTGGAGCATTGTCGCTGCATCAGACACCTTAAAGGGATCGCCTGGTTCTTCAGGTTCAACAAACATCTTTTCAACGACGCCATCTTTGACCAACATGGAATAGCGCCAAGAGCGTTTGCCAAACCCTAGGTCTGATTTATCCACAAGCATTCCCATGCCTTCTGTGAATTCACCATTACCATCAGGTATAAAAGTTATATTTTCTGCTTGTTGGTCTTTTGCCCATTCATTCATCACAAAGGCATCATTCACGGAGACGCAGACGATATCATCCACACCATTTTCTTTAAAAACCTTTGCCATCTGGTTGTACCCAGGAACATGAGTTGATGAGCAAGTAGGAGTAAATGCTCCCGGTAGGGAAAAGACTGCCACAGTTTTACCTGCGAATAGCTGATCCGTTGTCATATCCACCCAATCACTGTCCTTGCGGGTGCGAAAGGTAATACTGGGAACTTTTTGCCCTTCTCGATTAGCCAACATAAGCTTAGCTCCTTAGTGAATCTACTTCTAAATCATACTCATAATGAATTCGACTTTCAAGGGCAAATTATATGAATATGATATTTGGTACAGAAATTATTTGATCTAGGTTAGCCCTCAGGTACTGTGGCTGCTTTTTTCTTCCAGTTGATAATGATACAGCAAAGCCGCAACTGCGCCACCAGCCAAAGGACCAATCCAATATAACCAGAAATCCTGGAGTCTACCTGCTATTAAAGCAGGACCAAGATAACGCGCTGGATTCATTGCCGCACCAGTAATTGCACCACCAGCCAGGATATCTAAAGCTACTGTCAAACCAATAAACAAGCCTCCCATTTTGGGTGCGCGTTTATCAATGGCTGTACCAAAGACAACGAATACGAGGAAGAAAGTCATGATAAATTCCATGACTAAACCCATCAAAGGAGTAATATTTTTACCGAGAGATGGCGTACCCATTCCCACAGCTTGGAGTGCTTGCAGGGGAATAGCTAACTTGACCATACTAGCGGCGAAAATTCCGCCCAAACATTGGGATATAATGTACCCTACAGCATTTTTGCCATCAATTTTGCGAGTTAATAAAGCTCCAAAAGTCACGGCGGGGTTAAGGTGACCACCACTGATAGCAGCTGTCGCACTGACCATAACAGCAATTGTAAAACCGTGGGCAAGGGCAATTGCTACTAAATCGACAGGTGAGAGAGTTCCAATTTTTGTAATGTGATTTGTAGCGATAGAACTAATGCCAATGAAAATTAGGGCGAAAGTCCCTATAAATTCTGCAATCAAAGCCTTTGGATTCATAGCCCTTGGTGATCTCCACAATTTCCAAATCAACTAGACTTTAAACTAAAGAGCGATCGCAAAAAGTTAAGCAGGCTATGAGTTAGTTGTATCCCACATTCCGCACTTCAAAATGTAACAAAAAATACTACTTTTATTGAAGATGGTAAATAAAAATACTCATAAGCTTTAAGTAAGTTGGCATGAAGAATAACCCTCTTTTGTCACTTTCGCTGAATGAAATCTGTAATGCCTAAATTGCGTTCGTGAAATGTCTATTTTCTAGTTGCTACAGTACGAAAGAATTCGGCATTCATTTTTCCTCTTCCTGGAGTGACAAAAGAGGGATAAACCGAGAGTTATGAAGAATGTCGGGTATCAGCAGGTGTCGTAACTGCTTCCGTTAAATATGAAAAACACATTTTTTGTAACTCTTTGTATATATATTGTGTAATTTGTTTCTCGATAGTCCCCTCATTTATTTGGACAAATCTCCTGGCGCAACTTATCACGGGTAGCGAGATAATCATTTAAATAGTTACAGCCCTGCGCCAGTAAATCATCTAAATCTATACTCCATAATTTAATGGTCTTGTCTAAACTTCCAGAAGCTAAGGTTTTGCCGTTAGGACTAAACACAACGCTGCTGACCCAACCTTGATGTCCAGTGAGGGAGGTAATTTCTTTTCCCGTCCCTACATTCCACAATTTTACGGTCTTGTCGCCACTAGCAGAAGCTAAGGTTTTGCCGTCTGGACTAAACACGACGCTGATGTAACCTTGATGTCCAGTTAGGGAAGCAATTTCTTTTCCCGTCCCTACATTCCACAATTTTATAGTCCCCCAATTAGAAGAAGCTAAGATTTTGCCGTCGGGACTAAACACAACACTGTAGACTTCACCTTGATGTCCAGTTAGGGAAATAATTTCTTTTCCCGTTCCCACATCCCACAATTTTATGGTCTTGTCTGAACTCGCAGAAGCTAAGGTTTTGCCGTTGGGACTAAACATAACGCTGTTGACCGAACCTTGATGTTCAGTCAGGGAGATAATTTCTTTTCCCGTCCCCACATTCCACAATTTTATGGTCTTGTCTAAACTCGCAGAAGCTAAAGTTTTGCCGTCGGGACTAAACACAACTCTGCTGACCGAATCTTGATGTCCAGTTAAGGAGACAACTTCTTTTCCCGTTCCTACATCCCACAATTTTATGGTCTTGTTGTCACTAACAGAAACTAAGGTTTTGCCGTCGGGACTAAACATAACGCTGTTGACATCAATTTCATGTCCAGTTAGGGAGGCAATTTCTTTTCCCGTTCCCACATCCCACAATTTTATGGTCTTCAAATCAGCAGAAGCTAAGGTTTTGCCGTCGGGACTAAACACGACGCTCCTGACTTCACCTTGATGTCCAGTGAGGGAGGTAATTTCTTTTCCCGTCCCTACATTCCACAATTGTATGTTTATGGTGTTGTCCCCAACAGAAGTGAATAAGAATTTGTCCGAACTCCCAGAAGCTAAGATTTTGCCGTCGGGACTAAACACGACGCTTGTGACATGAATTTGATGTCCAGTGAGGGAGGTAATTTCTTTTCCCGTCCCTACATTCCACAATTTTATGGTGTTGTCCGAACTCCCAGAAGCTAAGGTTTTGCCGTCGGGACTAAACACGACGCTGTTGACTGTTTCTTGATGTCCTGTTAGAGAGGCAATTTCTTTTCCCGTCCCCACATTCCACAATTTTATGGTGTTGTCCGAACTCCCAGAAGCTAAGGTTTTGCCGTCGGGACTAAACACGACGCTGTTGACTGTTTCTTGATGTCCTGTTAGAGAGGCAATTTCTTTTCCCGTCCCCACATTCCACAATTTTATGGTGTTGTCCGAACTCCCAGAAGCTAAGGTTTTGCCGTCGGGACTAAACACGACGCTGTTGACTGTTTCTTGATGTCCTGTTAGAGAGGCAATTTCTTTTCCCGTCCCCACATTCCACAATTTTATGGTGTTGTCCGAACTCCCAGAAGCTAAGGTTTTGCCGTCGGGACTAAACACGACGCTGTTGACTGTTTCTTGATGTCCTGTTAGAGAGGCAATTTCTTTTCCCGTCCCCACATTCCACAATTTTATGGTGTTGTCCGAACTCCCAGAAGCTAAGGTTTTGCCGTCGGGACTAAACACGACGCTGTTGACTGTTTCTTGATGTCCTGTTAGAGAGGCAATTTCTTTTCCCGTCCCCACATTCCACAATTTTATGGTGTTGTCCGAACTCCCAGAAGCTAAGGTTTTGCCGTCGGGACTAAACACGACGCTTTTGACTGTATCTTGATGTCCAGTGAGGGAGGCAACTTCTTTTCTGGTTCCCATATTCCACAATTTTATAGTCTTGTCCCCACTCGCGGAAGCTAAGGTTTTGCCGTCGGGACTAAACACGACGCTGGTGACTGTACTTTGATGTCCAGTAAGGGAGGTAATTTCTTTTCTGGTCCCCACATTCCATAATTTTATGGTGTTGCCCGAACTCCCAGAAGCTAAAGTTTTGCCGTCGGGACTAAACACGACGCTGTCTATTAATGAATGTTGTCCAGTTAGGGAGGCAACTTCTTTTCTGGTCCCCACATCCCACAATTTTATGGTCTTGTCCCAACTAGCAGAAGCTAAGGTTTTGCCATCGGGACTAAACACGACACTGTTGACATTACTTTGATGTCCAGTTAAAGAGGTAATTTCTTTTCTGGTCCCCACATCCCACAATTTTATAGTCTTATCGTCACTAGCAGAAGCTAAGGTTTTGCCATCGGGACTATACGCAACGCTGTTGACTTCACTTTGATGCCCCTCTAACTGATTGCGTTCGCGGATATTTAACAAGATTTCCTGTAAACTAAACAATGGGCTATAAGCTGGGTAATCAGCCAAAGATGGTTTACCTTTAACTAAACTTTTCAACTCCTTTCCAGCCCGCATTATTTCAACTAAATTCTCAATTTGCCTTCCTACATAGAACTGACGCAATGTTCTAACTCCTACTTGTTCTAATCGCGTAGCCGTCAGGGCATTTTTGCGTTGTGCTTCTGCGCTTTTTCGCTGATTTTCGGCGGTTTGTGCCAGTTGTTGTGCTTTTCGTCGCTGCTGTTGTGCATCTTCTTTTTGTTTTAAAGCGATTTCTCGGTCTTTCTTGGCTTGTCCCGTCTGTTTGCGCGCTGAGTCTTGTTGTTGCTTTGCTAAAGTTAGTCCATCTACAGCAGTTTGACGTGCTTGTTCTGCTTGTTGACGCTGTTTTTGAGCTAATAATGCTTGCTGCTGTGCTTGTTGTCTGTCTCCCTGAGCTTTACCAACTGCTTCGTTTGCAGATTTCTCTTTTTCTTTGGCTATATTTAATTGTTGGTCTTTTTGCAGCAAATCTTGCTCTTTCTTCTTTACATCCTCAGTCGCTTTTTTTAAATTAGCATTTGCACTTTTTTGGTTGGCTTGTGCTTTTGTGAATGCAGTCTCAGCTTGTTGTTTTTGGTCAGTAACAGATTGCAGTTCTTTATTTGCATTATTTAGTTTTGAAGTAGCTAAATCTTGTTTTTTAATAGCTTCACCTGCCGTTATCAATGCAGCTAACGCACCAATTATAGACAGCGCCAAAAAAACCGAAGCAACAATGCTAATACGAACCTGTCTCTTTGTCTTGCCTTCTGCTTCCGTCAAACGCTGATTAGCTTTTTTCTCTTTCTCCAAAGCTTTATTTTGTCTGACTTCTGCCTCCGCAACCTTTTGATTTAACTCTGCTTCTACACTCGTAGATAAAAATCTATAATCAACATCACTCAAACTTTTTCCACCAGCCCACACACGAGCAATTTCTAAATCTTCTCTCCGCAACAAACAGGACTCATCCTGGTATCCACTCTCTTGCCAAGCCTTTAAATTATTAGTATAGGGACGTAATTTACCTAGTTCATTCTCAACCCAATTAATATCAAAGACATTCCCATAAATCTTGTTATAAACCCTTAATTTTGTCTGCTGTTCAACTACTACCCCTGTTAACCGTAACCTCATTTGTTCAGGGCTACCATTAATAGCAATCTCACTCTGCTGCAAAATTTGCTGATATAAACCCAACAATGCCACAGTAATTTGCTCGTTAACTAATATCCTATCCCGAATTGTTTTTAAATGTTCTTCTTTATCCTGAGCTTCCCAATTTTCAATAATTCCACTTCTCACTACCCCTTCTACTAACTGTGTAATTAGGAACCTCTCCCCTAACCCCTCTCCGCTTCGGAGAGGGGAATTGTCAATTTTTTCGTTTCTTTGTTGTAGAGAATGAGAAACCATAAATTCAAAGCCTCTCTCCTCGTAGGAGAGAGGTTTGGAGAGAGGTTTTTTCAAAGTCACCTTTAACAAATTACAAACCTTCTGCGTCAATAAAGGTTGTCCCCCTGTCCAAGCCAAAACCTCTTGCATCAAAGCTTGCGGATTCTCTACCTTCCCCTCAAACCCTTTTGTCAAAGGTGCCACTTCATCCAATTTAAACCCATAAAGTTGAATCGCTCTCCCAATATTAAACGGTGTTCTTTCCTCATCCTTAATTAAATCTGAAGGTGTAGCTACTCCGAACAACGCAAAATTCAACCGCTTATACTCATCTTTAAAAGAGCGTCTTTGATAACAGCTTCTAATTGAAGCAAAAAAATCATCAGCAGGAAAGTCTAAACGAAGGATACTATCAATTTCATCCAGAAAAATGACAATATTTTGATGAATATTTGGCAGCACCAACTCATCAAAAAGCTTTTCCAAACGTCGCAGCGGAGTAATTTCGATAGATTTGTCCCACCATACAGCCAAATCTTCTGGTTCAACAAAATTCAGTTCAGTTAATAAACTATCAACAATACTCCCATACCACTGCTCAATGGTAATATCTTGACTACCCAATCCAGAAATATCAATCACAGCACAAGCAAAACCATCAGCTTGTAGCTGTTTCATCGTCCGCACCAACAAACTCGTTTTACCCATCTGCCGGGAGTTAAAAACATAACATAGCTCCCCTGCCTTTAGTGCATGATAAAGGTCATAATCTGCTTGCCTTGTTACATAGCTGGGAGCATCTGACTCTAAACTACCACCAACTTTATACTCGTAGTCTCCCGTCATAACTTTGTTTCTATAGGGATAAAAATTACATCGATACCTATCTTGAGTTTAACTTCCGGAATATTTAGTTCTTATTGTGTTGCTATTGAGTTGTTCTTTACTTTACCAAACAAATACTTATCCTGTAAGCTAAACTTGGTAGTTTATTTGTTACTCAGCTATGCCGCGTGGAATCCGAGTAAAGACAGAGTGTATTCCCCTAGTCAAGCAAAGAAAGTTACAAAAAGGTTTTGTCCGTCAAATCGATTTAGCTGAGAGAGTAGGTCGTAGTCAATCAGTAATTAACTTTTTCCTCAACGGTAGGACAGTTGAATACCTCAACTTCTACGAACTTTGCGAGGTATTAGGTTTTGAAGTTAACGAAATTGCCGATTTTGAAGCACTGGCAAGTGTAAATACACCAAAAACACAAAAAATAAATAGTTCCTCTTCTGACTCTTCTTTTTTACCTTCCCCCGTTGCGACTCCCAACTCCCCATCTTTAACTCTCGACCTAGAATATCCAGAAGGAGAAGTGCCATTAGATTCTCCCTTTTATATAGAACGTCTGCCCATTGAGCAACGTTGTTATGCGGAAATCAAAAAACCTGGTTCTCTAATTCGCATCAAAGCACCGCAGCACATGGGTAAATCTTCACTTCTCGCGCGGATTCTCCAACAAGCAGAAAACCAAGGTAATAAAGTAGTAAGCATCGATTTTCAGATAGCGGACGAGGAGTTTTTCTCAGACTTAAATAAATTTCTGCGGTGGTTTTGCGATACTGTCACCGAAGCATTAGCAGGAAATGACCGAGAATTGCTAGAAAAATTGCTGCAACAACTTGATGAGCATTGGAAATCTGGACAGCGCTTTGGTTACATGAAGTCTTGTAAAAATTACTTTGAGCGCTATTTATTCCCAGAAATCAACCAACCGCTGGTTTTAGGGTTAGAAAAAGTTGATAGATTATTTGAATATCCCAAAATCTACAAAGATTTTTTTGGATTGTTGCGTGCTGTCCATGAAGAAGCTAAACGTCGAGATATTTGGAAGCAATTAAGATTAGCGATCGCATATTCTACCGATGCTTATGTACCAGTTGATATTAACCAATCACCATTTAACGTTGGTTTAGCGTTGGAGTTACCAGAATTTACCCACGAGCAAGTAAAAGATTTAGCCCAACGTCATCAACTAAATTGGCACGATACAGAAATAAATAACTTGACACAATTAGTGGGAGGACACCCTTTTTTGGTACGTTTAGCTCTATTTAAAATAGCTAACGGAGAGATAAATTTAGCTAACTTCTTGCAAACAGCGCCAACAGCAGCAGGTATTTATCGTCAGCATCTGCAACGGCAAGAATATATTTTGCAGCAACAGCCAGAATTAGGGAAAGCAATGCAAGACATTGTTGCAAACGACCATCCTGTAATTTTAACAACAGAAATCAGGTTTAAATTATATAGTCTAGGATTGGTTACATTACAAAATGATCAAGTTATACCAAGATGTGAGCTATACCGTCAATATTTCTGTACTTTAATAAAAGACAATCAGAAAACAATATAACTCAAATTAACTCAATAACATCTCCAGTCTTAACTCAAGTCGCCACAGTGTTTGATGAGAATATCGAATTCAACAAACACCAATGTTAAATAAAACACTCAAAACCAAAGCACTTGCAACACTCGCTGCTATTTCGGCTACCTGTTTCCTTGCACCTACCGCAGTCCGTGCTGATAATAGCCAATATGTTAATGATATTCGTAGCCAACTAATACGAGCAGCAAGATCTGCTGGTTTCCACAATTTGACTTTAACTCATGAACCTGTTGTCGATTCACTCGCCCACGGTCGTTCTCATAATATTACAATTAATCTGCGTGCAGGTACACCATACGCCATAATTGGAGTGTGCGACAGAGATTGTCGAGATTTAGATATTGGACTTTATGATAGTGCTGGAAATCTAATTGCTTCTGATTCGGACAATGATGATACTCCTGCCATTGGTATAAATCCGAACTATAGTGGAGCCTATCGAATTCGGGTTAATATGGCTAGTTGCAGTGATAATCCTTGTTACTACGGTGTTGGTGCATTTGGTCGATAGAACCAAATTATTGACATCAACTTTATCAGATTTCAGACGTTGCTGAATCACGATATGAACTATGCGATCGCCTAAAAAAGCACAAATAAAAAAGAAGGCAACAAAGATATTACCTTCTTCCTTTTCTTCATTTCGTCAATGAGAAAAACCCTTTAACCAAGGACAAAATTTACTAACTTTCCTGGCACCACAATCACCTTTTTAATTTCCTTACCCTCAAGAAAACGCTGGACAATTTCTGACTCACGAGCATACTTTTCCAACTCTGCTTTATCTGCTTGTGCCGGAACTTGAAGATCTGCACGCTTTTTGCCGTTAACTTGAATCACCAAAGTTATTTCATCAGCAACTAAGGCAGATTCATCATACTTGATCCAAGCTTGTTTGTGGACTGATTCGTTATGACCCAATTGCTGCCACAATTCTTCAGAAATGTGAGGTGCAAAAGGTGCCAGCAACACCACCAAAGTCTCAATACCTTCTGCATAAATCGGTGACTCTTTGCAGCTAGCGTCAGCCAAAGCGTTACTCAATTTCATCAATTCTGATACCGCCGTATTGAATTGATATTCACCTTCCATATCTTCCGTAGCTTCTTTGATAGCAATGTGAATTGCCCGCCGCAAGTCTTTTTCTGCTTTACTCAATTGAGTTTGCCGATTGCTAACTTTTCTAGACTGGGGGGTAAAATCAGTAACCAATCGCCAAACCCTGTTCAAGAAGCGGAATTGTCCTTCCACATCAGCTTCATCCCATTCCAAGTCTTTTTCTGGGGGCGCTTTGAACAAGATGAACATCCGGGCAGTGTCCACACCATATTTGCTGATAACTTCTTCTGGTGCGACACCGTTGCCCTTAGACTTAGACATGGTGGCGTAAAGGCGTTGCAATAATTCACCTGTTTGCGGATCGCGAGGGTCATTTGGATTACTAACAAGATAGGAAGGAATCCATTTATCTTTTCCAGACTTGTTAGGATTTAAATAAGTTAAACCCTGCACCATGCCTTGAGTCAACAGGCGTTGGAAAGGTTCATCAAAATTCAACAAACCTCTGTCTCGCAATACTTTTGTAAAGAACCGCGAATACAACAAGTGCAAAATCGCGTGTTCAATACCACCTACATATTGATCCACTGGCATCCAGTCATTTGTCTTCGCGGAATCAAAAACCTGTTGCTCATTTTTAGCATCGGTAAAGCGCAAGAAGTACCACGAGGAATCAATAAAGGTATCCATCGTGTCAGTTTCCCGCTTTGCCGGAGTACCACAAGTTGGGCAAGGCACATTCACCCAATTTTCCAATTTAGCCAAGGGTGAAGGTCCGCGTCCAGAAAATTCAACATTTTCTGGCAACTGCACTGGCAAATCTTCTTCAGGAACTGGTACTGTGCCACAGTTCGGACAGTGAATCACTGGGATGGGTGCGCCCCAGTATCTTTGCCGTGAAATCAACCAATCCCGCAAGCGATACTGTACGCGTGCTTTGCCAAAACTTTGTTTTTCAGCGTATTCCACGATCGCACTCTTAGCATCTGTGGAAGCCATGCCATCAAATTGACCGGAATTAACCACAATTCCTGGTTCTGTATATGCCGCTTGTGGAGTAGAATCCTTATCTGCTTCTGCCTGTGGTACAATCACCACTTTAATAGGCAGATTCTGTTCCTTGGCAAACTTAAAATCTCGTGCGTCGTGTGCGGGAACGCCCATCACTGCGCCCGTACCGTACTCGTACAACACGTAATCAGCAATCCAGATAGGAATTTCTTCTCCAGTAAACGGGTTTATTGCTTTACCCCCAGTGGGAATTCCGCGCTTGGGTTTATCTTCAGCGGTGCGTTCCAACTCGCTTTGATTGGAAACCTCTTGAATAAAAGCTTCTACTTCTGCTTCTCGTTCTTGTGTAGCGACGCGCTTTGTCAAAGGATGTTCTGGCGCTAACACAACGTAGCTAACGCCAAAAACTGTATCTGGACGTGTGGTATACACGCCGATTTTTTCTTCCATCCCAACAATGGGAAATTCCAAGTAAGCCCCTGTGGATTTACCAATCCAGTTTGCCTGCATCAACTTGACGCGTTCTGGCCAACCTGGTAATTTGTTGAGGTCATTCAACAATTCTTCAGCGTAGTCAGTAATTTTTAAAAACCACTGCCGCAAGAGTTTGCGTTCAACTTTGGCACCACTACGCCAGGAACGTCCTTCGCCGTCAACTTGCTCATTTGCCACGACAGTTTGGTCAATTGGGTCCCAGTTTACAGCAGCTTCTTTTTGGTAAGCCAACCCCGCTTTTAAAAATTGCAAGAAAATCCATTGCGTCCACTTATAATAATCAGGCGAACACGTGGCAAGTTCGCAATCCCAATCAATGGACAAGCCAAGACGCTTTAATTGTTGCTGCATCTGAGCCATATTTTCATACGTCCACTTCGCCGGCGGTATTCCTCTATCAATCGCGGCGTTTTCTGCTGGTAAGCCAAAAGCATCCCAACCCATAGGATGTAGTACCCGATAACCTTGCATCCGTTTGAGGCGAGCAATTACATCAGTAATCGTATAATTACGGACGTGACCCATGTGCAGGCTGCCCGAAGGATAAGGGAACATGGACAACGCGTAGTATTTTGGCTTATTGCTATCTGTAATAGTTTTATCTAAGCCTTGTTCAGTCCATGTTTTTTGCCATTTTTCCTCAATTGCTGCTGGGTTATATCGGGACTCCACAACGAGAACTCCTAACTGAATTTAATAGTCGCTTCTGTTTCGCTATTGTGGCATACTCTAGAGTTACCGTGACGGCACTGCGATCCGCGCATATTAAAGCGATGGTGTTGGCAGCGGTTCTGTGGCTGACAATAGAAGAACATGAAATCAGACATCATTCTCATTGGTCCGATTGGTACTGGCAAAACTACGATTGGGGCGCTTCTAGCTCACAGGCTCAGTCTTCCACAATACTCGATGGATGAGCGACGGTGGGACTACTACAAAGCGATCGGCTATGACGAGGAACTAGCAAAGCATAAACGAGAAACTGAGGGGTTCTGGGGAGTCTACCAGTATTGGAAGCCATTTGAAGCCTATGCTGTTGAAAGGCTGCTATCCGAACATAACCAATGCATCATTGATTTTGGGGCTGGTCATTCCGTGTATGAGGACGCTGTTTTATTCCAACGAGTTCAGCAAGCTCTAGCACCGTATCCTAATGTTGTTCTTTTACTTCGATCACCCAACGAATATGAGTCGGTGCAGATCCTTAATGAGCGCAATAAGTATGTGCCAGATGATAAACCAAACATCAACGAACACTTCATCAGACACGCCTCAAACTATGAGCTTGCGAAGTTCACGCTATACACCAAAGGCAAGACACCAGAAGAAACTTGCAGCGAGATTCTCAACTTGATAAAGGGTAAGTCCTTGTATGGTTGGAACCATTCAACCAGTTGTTAAACTAGCTATATTTTGTCAATTTCTTTGGTGCTGACGTCAATAAACTTAATAAATTTACTGCATTAACTACATATACACCATTAATTTGCTTGTTCTGCTTGATTTTCTCTAGATTTGCCTGTGTAAAACAAATGATTGGTTGCACAAAACTCACGCGCTTCATATCTTTTAAAGCACTTGCCTGACCCTTAACTGCTTGTAACAAGTTTTTCCCGTAAAAATCATGAACCTGCTTGCCGTAGCGTCGCTTCAGCATAGCACCATCAAAAAATATTCTGCCTTTGTTACTTTTGACATCTATTACAAAATAATTGCTTTTAGGGGAACACAAAAATACATCCGCATCACCCCAGCGCTTAAGCGGAACATTGTATTCAATTATCCAGCCTTGGCGTTCCAGAGGTTTTAACAGTCGCGCTACCTCTTCTTCTGCTCCATAAAACTTATACATTGCTGAACAATGCGGTTTATTTCTCGCTTCAGCCAAGGTAGTCGGCTACTTCTTGTCTACGAGCGTCACTTCCGGTTGAGCCAACCGTACAAAATCCAATGGTGCGTTCAACAAGTTATAAGCCGCATTCAAATCCCTATCCATCGTTATTGTGTGAGCCAAGCACGATCTATCTTGACACTGATAAACTCGGTCAGAAAGTTTCAGATTATCGTGCTTGTTCCCGCAGATTGAGCATAGTTTTGACGATGGATACCACCTGTCAACTAACTCTACCTTGGTTCCGAAAAATTCAGACTTGTAGATTAGTTGACGACGGAATTCGTAAAATCCTAAATCAGAAATTGCTGACGAAAGTTTTCTATTAGCCAGCATTCCTGAAACGTTTAGGTCTTCTATCCGAATCCGGTAAAACTTACAGCTTATATCTGTTGTCGTCTTATGCAGAAAATCTTGGCGTTGATTGGCGATTCGAGCGTGTTTCTTGGCAATAGAGTTATAAAACTTCTTTGCTCTATTCGACTGTTTTATTCCTTGGCGACGGTTGCCAGATTGCTTATTTCGATTTCGCCACTGTGCCTTGGCTAGCTTGGTTTTCGCTCTTTTATAAGGCTTGGGGGCTTCAATTTGGAAACCATCACTGAGGGTGCAAAAACATTTCACGCCTAAATCAATTCCTACCGCTTCTTGTGGGTGATAAGTTGGCGGTATTCTATCAGCATCTACTGCAAAAGATACGTACCATTTATCAGCTTGGCGACTGATAGTAAAAGTTTGCGTGCAGTACGAACACGGGTTCGCTTCTTTGAGACGAAAAGTCCCTAAAGTCGGAATCTTTATCTTTTTGCCAAACAAGATTAAAACCTTGCCATTGCTGTCGTAAACAGTAAACGAATCTCCATTCTTCTTCGATTTCAAGACAGGTTTACCAGATAACCCTTTAGCCCATCTTTGGTAAGCCTGTCCTAAATCCATAAAAGCTCGTTGATAAACCTTGGACGATAGCTCGTTCATCCATTGATTTTCTGGTTGCTTTTTGGTGTAGTTGGTGAATACTTTCTTTATTTCGTTTATCTGTTTAGTGATACTTCCTTTTACTCCAGCAGAGTGCAAACCCTGTGTCAGTGCCAAGCCGTAGTTATAAACAAAACGTGCATAACCAGAATGTTTACGCATCAAAGTTTGCTCTTTATTATTTAGTTTTAGCTCTACTTTGATGGCGTACATTGCAGATTATATTTTTGTTTTATACGATTATTGTACGTATAATTGCACGGCATGTCAATGGCTAAACAAACGGAAAGGTTAGAGATTCGGATTACAGCAGACGAATTAAAAACACTAGAGCTATATTGTCAGCTAGTTGATTTGAATAAAAGTGATGTGTTGCGAGAATACATTCAGTCCTTGAAAAAGAAAATAAAGAAAATGAACAGCAATGTTTAGATATGTTCAGAGCTTTACAGTGATTCAACGTTTAGGACGATCTCCGTGGGCACCTTGGTCTGCTTGATTGGCTTTGACCCACAACTTTTGCCCCTGTTGGTAAAGCAAAGCTGCACCAACCCAGCAGCCAAGCACAACCAATATTCCCAATCGCGACGGGATTGATATCAGTAACAAAATCAAAAAGGGAGAGACAACTAAACTAAATGCCCCTCCAAAGCATGCTAAAGCTTTAGTTCTACGTTCGTGGGCTAGTTGTCTAATTCTCATGCCAGCTTTTGGCACATCCACTCCCCCAATTTAAATCGTTACATTTATAATATTGGGAGAATTGGCAAAATTTTACAGCTTGTGCAGAATAGACTACATCTTTGACAGTGTAAATAGAATGTAGTATTGTATTGCAAGCAGAATATGAGTAAAAGACTTACATTGAAACGGTTTTGGGCCTGATTACCAGGGAAGTTTCCCAAATCGATTCATGTGGCGACGAAGAAGAAATTTCTGCTCAAGGTTTTAATCTCGGTCTTTGCCAATACCCTTGAAACACGCATTTTCGTAACTAGCAACTTCAGGAGTTATTAAAGATTCTTGGTGATAAAAGTTTTTGTCTACGGGACTCTTAAACCAGGTGAAGAAAATTATTCCAGGTACTGTGCTGGTAAGGTAGTCAATACTACTAGAGCCGTTGCACAGGGAAAATTATTTGCCCTACCAATGGGTTATCCAGCAATGATACCAGGAGATGACGCCGTATACGGATATTTACTCTCATTAACTAACTCAGATGTGTTGACGGCTTTGGACGAGTTGGAAGGTTACCATCCTGATCGAGACGCATCAGAAAACCTTTACAACAGAAAGCAAATAGAAACCCAGGATCTACAAGGACACTTGCTTGGTTATGCCTGGGTTTACATAATGACAGAAAAGCTAGCCATTCAATTACAAGGTATCCACCAACCCAATGGTTGGTGGAGTAGTTCTCATAAACACAAATGATGAATTCTAAATTTTTTTAACTTAATTTTTTACTTAAAATTCATCATTCATAACTTTTTAATTTACATAGTCTTTAATATTGAACTCATGCTCAATATCTTGCGATTGAGGCTCTACTTTTTTATCATCTAAATTTTCAACAGAGGCTTCTGCTGTTTTTGGAATTGGGATCACTGGATTATTTATAGCAACCCTAAGCGGTGAGGCGACAACAGGAGTAGACATTACTGATTGTGTCTGCGTTGGTTGGTTTTGAGCCAATTGAAGTAGCCTAGACTCACCACCTGTCAGTAGACCAGAAAAGGCACTAATCATGCAAGCTGCAATAGCAGCCCCTCCAGCCATCAATACTAGCCTAGGGCGACGGCGCAAACGTGCCATCACTTGCTCGACTGTTTCTTCTACTGACTGTTGTGGTTCAGGTACTGGAATAGCCCGTACACCTTGTCGCAACTTTAATAGTCGCGCATGCAAACGCTTAACTGTCGCATCTTCTGCAAGCCATCGCTCGACTTGCTTGCGTTCAGCAGCCGTCACCTCACCATCGAGGTAAGCACTCAATAACTCGAAGCGATCGCGCTTCACCATATCCATAGCACCCGTTAATTCATTGGTATGCTCAGTATTCCCACCTCGCAAATCTTTGTGATGTTGCAAGGCAGAACGGTCATCAAACTGAGAATCAGTAGTCATTTTAACATTATTACCAATTCCTACACGGGTAAACACAGCGGACTAAGATGAGAAATTAATCAATTCTTTTCCTGTTGGCAGAAGCACTCTGCTATCTCTTTCATAATACTAACGAATTATCATAATCTGCCATTAACCAAAGGATGGAAACTGTTATTACGAATCTAAATAATTTTGCAACTGAGATTGCAATCTCGCTCTTGCTCTAGCTATTCTCGACTTAACTGTTCCTAGAGAAACACCAGTAATTTCGGCAATTTCTTCATATGCCAATCCTTCGATTTCTCGCAGAACTATTGTTGTACGGAATACTTCTGGCAAATCAGCGATCGCCTCACGTAGTTGCTCATAAAACTCTCTAGTCGTCAGTTCTTCCTCGGGTCCAGGAGTATCTCCTGCAATTTCCCAATCCATCTCGCCATCGTCTACCGAACGGGGAGCATCCAGTGACAAAGGACTGACAACCCGCTTGCGCTTACGCAACTCATCGTAAAACAAGTTGGTGGCAATACGGCTTAACCAGCCTCGGAATTTGGATGGTTCTTGTAATCGGTTAATATTCCGATATACACGAATCCAAACCTCTTGAGCCAAATCAGCTCTGTCAGGCCAATCAGGAGCTAGATGGTATAAGACTCTATCTACCTGGGATTGATATCTACGTAACAACTCAGCAAACCCAGCACGCTCAGGGCGTAATCCTGCTTGACAACGCAAAATTAGGTCATGATTTGAGAGTTTCTCAACTTGTACTGAGGTTTCTGGAAGCCTTGTATCAACTGTTGACCAGGATACAGTAATCGATTGACTCATAGATCGCACTGGCTTTAAATCATCCCTATCTATTAGACCTGTTAATCAGTTGGAAGTTCCTTGATAGAGTGACGGATTTTTGACTGGAACACTCTTGGTATACTAAACTAGACACAAAGATAATGGAACAAAAAAAGACTTCATACGTCTATTACAAATACACCCACCTTTGTGCACCTCTTTGTTATGAGGTACAACTATAGGGCAATCTTACTTATGTTTGTGCGATCTTGAGAACTGACCACTTACGCTTGACAAAGTTTGAACAAAAAACAAGTTAAAACAAAATCAACTCAGTAAGATTCAACAATCCACGAGACTAATAATGCATTTTGTGTTCTGTGAGTTTTGAATTCTTTGTTGGTCATTTGCTTTGTTTCAAAAAAATTTCTTGCCGTGGCAATGTTACCACGATATTTGCTGCTCTTTCAGCTTCTTGTTGGTAATTCTTGAGATTTGCATTCGCTTGCTTGGGTATGTGAACTTGCGAAAACAGATTTAAAGAAAAAGTAATCGTAACTGCTAACAATAGTTTTTCCAACATAATTTTTCTCTCACCCACGCCAATTAATGATTGCTACATTTAGTGAAGAGTTCCACTCCAAGGAAAGTTTCTGATCTGAATTTGGTTCATGTCAAAGCAGTAACGGAATGTCCTTAAGACCTAGTTTGCCTGGGAGTATTGACGAATTCATGAGGAAACTGATAAATCTTGATGAATTTTTGGTAACCAAATCATGAGAAGATAAAAAAAATATAAGTATAACTATTGTTCGCTCTTGATTTTTAATGAATGCCAGTTTTGAAGAGTTGGTACAGGGTAGGGCTATGGTGGGTAGAGTAGATCAAAGGTTAGAGTAAGGTAGGGTAAGCTGATAGCTAAATGGAAGAGCTGGGTCTCTTAAAGAGAATAGACGATGGCGAGAGTAAGAAACGACTTATTAACACGTGTAGTGATGTTGCTCTGTTTTGGTACAGCACTGCTATCTCTGGCTGTCCGCTGGCACATGACGAGTTCTACGACTGCTGATACAAAGTTAAAAACAGGTGGAAACGTTATTTTATCTGAGAAAGCCTTTGCAGCAGAAAAACCGTGGCAACTGATACAGGGAAGACAGAATGCAATTGCGTCCAATATCTCAAATTTGCTATCGGCTAAAAGTTCGGCTCAAGAAAAATCATCTCTTGGGTTGGTATCTGGAAAGACTTTATTGGTAGTTGCTTTGAGCGATCGCCGCGTTTACGTTTATCATGGGGATGTTGTTGTTGCAAGCTACCCAATAGGTGTGGGGAAAAAAGGCTGGGAAACCCCCACTGGTACCTTCGAGATTATACACAAGCAACTCAATCCTATGTGGCGTCACCCAATTACTGGCAAAGTCTTTCCGTCAGGTGAAGATAGTCCTTTAGGAGACAGGTGGATTGGTTTTTGGTCAGATGGACGCAATCAAATTGGCTTTCACGGCACACCAGATGAGGAGGTTGTGGGCAGTGCAATATCCCATGGGTGCTTGCGGATGCGTAATCCTGATGTGCGCTTACTTTACCACCAGGTGAGTTTAGGTACACCAGTGGAAGTCCGTCAATAATAATGATGAGTTATGAGTTATGAGTTATTTGTCATTTCTTTTTGATGAATGACAAATAACGAATGACCGAAGAGGGGGAAAGTGGGGATTAGGGGCGAAGGGGCAGGGGGAAAGGGGAAGGATCCAAGGGTACAAGCCCCAGACCGCCACGCTTCGCTCGCGGCGCTGCGCGACTTTCTTCATGGAGGGGGAAAAGATTCAATTCGTTAGCGTAGCTAACGCAGTGCGACGCAAAGTGTGAGAATTTCGGTGTCCTTACTTCAAGCCAAGAGCTTTAGTTTGGTGGTTCCCTTTCCCCTTTAACCTTTAACCTTTTCCCTGCCCGTTCGCGCAGCGTGTCCGTAAGGACTTAGGGCGTGACTACTCTCATTTTTGCTCAAAATGAGGTGCGTATGCTTGGAGTAAGGTACTAACTTGGCGCAGAACTTCGTTGCCAGTATTTTTTGTTCCAACTGGCGTCCTGTCATCATTCGGTCGGTCTAAGTTTCTAACGATCGCCTCGGCGACTCGCTGGGCAATCAATTTCTGGAGTTCTTTTTTGGCACGTTGGCGCTGGTAGTTGGCACCTTCTTCTGTGGTGGCATACAAAGGTGGTAGGCGGTTCAGGGCGTAAGCGGCAATATCCCCAACATCGAGAGAACTTTCGCTAGTTGCCTCAATTTCTGCTACACGGGATATTGCTTCTGTGAGTACCAACTCTTCCATAACGTTGATAAATTGTTTGCGTGGTACCGCCACCACTTCCCCAGTCAATAGCGCGCCCATCAACTGATCCAACGCCATGTACTCTTGTTTTGAGAGTTCATTCGCGCTATCACAGATTCGCCCAACATCTGCTTCCATTGCTGGTGTTAGATAACCATCCCGGAGAGCTTGTTCCACAATTTTTTCAATACTCATAACGCTCATCATTTTTTAGCCATCCAAGCAAGGGGGGGCACGGTACCAATCAATCCTATTTATTTTGCCCACATATGAGCAAAGAATACGCAAATAGTTACTATTTTACTGCTTGATCTCTCCAAGGTACAGGGTCAATAGATTTTCCATTCACATAAAGTCCCCAATGTAAATGTGGACCTGTAGAAGCGCCAGTTGCACCCACAGCGCCAATGAGTTGACCAGGTTTGACAATATCACCTTCTTTAACATTAATACGACTCAGATGCATAAAAATACTTGCCACTCCTTGCCCGTGGTCAATCCCAACAACATTACCATGAACTCGGAACCCTTGAGATACCTTACCTACTAAGGCAACGCGTCCTGCAGCTGGGGCGACAACAGGCGAACCAGCTGCCCCAGCATAATCAACGCCGCGATGGTAATAATCATTTGCGAATTTACCATTATAATAGCGACGAACACCATAAATTGTTGTGATCGGGCCTTTATTCGGTGCCAAAAAAGCCGCATCCCAAAACTTTTCTGGTGTTCGTATTGCCTTAAACTCTGCTGCACGCTTGAGTTCATACTCTGTGGCTTCCACACCAGCTTTTCCTGGGGGTAGGTTAATGCGCTGTATGGGGAATTTGCGATCGCGTACTTGTATGGATAAATTCTGCACTTGACCTTCAAAAGAAACCTGAACATTTCTGGTTCCAGCTTTTTCCAAAGGCGTGGTGGGGATAAAAGCCCGATACTGTTGTGGTGCTATTTCATATGCTGGATAAGTCTGATCACCATTAGTGACTGTGACATTGCTACCATTAGCTGGATTATCTAAATTCACGACAACTGATATAGTATCGCCAAGTCTAGGAGTTTCTGGACTGACTTGTACTTGTAACGCTTTAGCTTCCCCCGCTAAAGCAATGGGCAAAGCCGCGAATATTCCTAGGACAACACTGATTGCACTGAACTTAGCAATTCTTGCTGGAACGCCTAAACTTAGGACTTTCTTATTAAGCTTACTGGTGTGATATTCGACAGTCATAAAGATGGTACAAAAATTTTCAATCCTTCTGTTGAACAACAGACTACCGTATTGTTTCAGGTGTTTCCCAATCTTGACCAAAACGTAAATACACTTTCCTCCCCACTTCTTTTAAAAGTGGAGAGGAAAGGCGATGTTGTTTAAACAACTCATGATTATGCAGGATTCGCTTGCACTCTCCTTTGAAGGAGGCTGATAATTGAAGCTTTTTCTAGAAGTCCGACCAGTACGCCATTGTCACAAATTACGGCAAGTGCAGATAACTTCTGTTGTTCTAAAAGCTGCATCACTTCCAACAAGGGTTTGTCAGATTGGACAGTGACGACTTGTTGGACTGGTCGCATAACTTCTCGTACTTGAGTTTCTGACCAAAGTGCTGTGGAGACAGTTCGCAAATCTTGAACAGATATTGCTCCTACCAATTGTCCACTTTCATCAGTCACCAAGAAGCGATGCCAGTTTTGACCATTCAAAATACGCTCGTCAGCAAACTCTCTCAGGGTTAGACTCGCAGACACAGTTGAACTATCCAGTGTGACTGCATCGGCTGCTGTTAAACCAGTCAATTGTTCTTGTACTTTAGCAAACTGAGCTGCATTCCCAGCATTTCGCACTAAGAAGAAACCAATTAACAAATTCCAGATGTTAGCAAAGCTACCAAACAATAGTACTGGAAGTAAACCAGAGGCTACAGCTATCCAACCAAAGATTTGCCCAACTCGACTGGCAAAAACGACGCCTTTATATGGATTACCTGTTACTTTCCAAACAAGAGCTTTCAGTATATTTCCACCATCTAGAGGCAAGCCCGGAATAAGGTTAAATAGAGCTAATGCCAAGTTAATAGAAGCCAGTAGTCCAATGATTGCTGCCAATGGTCCTGTTGGAGTAGCCACAAAACCGATAGCTGTCAGTATCGCGAATAGCACTAAGCTAACTAAAGGACCTGCAACTGCAACCCAAAAAGCTTCCGCTGGAGTTTTCGATTCTCTTTCTAAGCTTGCCAACCCACCAAATATGAATAGTGTAATTGATTTTACATCTATTCCTTGACGAATAGCGACAAAGCTATGTCCTAATTCATGGGCGACAACCGAAGAAAATAACAATACTGCTGTCAGCAATCCCAGTGGCAAAGCTAATCCACCACTTAATTGAGGAAATTGTGCTGCTAGTCCACCGCTGTAGCTTAAAGTCACTAGGAACAGGATTAAAAACCAAGACGGATGGATATAGAAGGGAATCCCGAAGAGATTGCCAACGCGAATAGTCCCATTCATACCTTTCACCTTTGATTTCAACTTACAGAGGTTTTGTTTGACCTCTGTTGATGTGATGTTTCAATCGTAACGAAATGTTAAGCATTTTTAATCTTTATAACTGTCGTGATCTCCGTCTGTTAAGATGCGGTAATCCTACTTAATAGTTGTTAAAACAGTGAACACTGATAACTGGTAACTGGTAACTGATAACTGCGAAGAGGGTATGTGTTAGCCCTCCTCGGTTGCTCTAGGACTGCTCGCTTCTAATTTTTAATTGGTGGTGCCAAAGGTTGGCGTGGTGTACCACCTCCACCAATGCTGTTCGGTTCGTTATTGTCCACTACCTTCACCGCAGCAATAATTTTGGCGAAGTCCGCTTGGAACGCTGTATCTCCATCCATGTGATATCCGGTCACTGCTTCGTACTCTTGCTCAGCACTTCGCTCAACGCAAAGGTAATTGTAGTCCCAACCCGCATCATCAACAACGTAAGCGCCGTAGTCTTGCATGGCTTGGAAGATTTTTTTACCTGCTTTAGAGGTCAGTCCCAAACTCTTGGCTGTGATATCAGGTGGAATTGCTAGCAACGAACCTAAAACCAGCGCGGGATTAGACCCCTGATATTGGTTTGCTGCATTACTATCAGCCAGACGAGCTGGCCAGCGGTAACCAGGAGTTGACGATGAAGGATTATAATGCAGCCACTTACCCCAGATATCGATCTTGAGTGCGTGACGGATAGGCTTGTTGTTCAACAACTCACCTTTGCGAATGCTACCACCAATGCTCGACATCCCTGAGCCACCATGTCCACCGTAAATGCCATCGCCGTAAATGTCTTGCTCTCCAAACCAAACGCCGTAAAGTGGAGCACCCTGGTAACAACGGGTGGTCACGTTAAAAGACACTAATGTTCTGCCATCAGGCTTTAGGAACGCTGAGGAGTTATTTGGCGTAAAGTATTCCTTTGCATCCTCAATGATCAGATTGTAAGGAACCTTCAACGGCTCACCCGCTTCGGGATGCCACTGCGCTTGCTGCTGCATCTGAGTGCCAGTACAGCGATTTGAATCCCATGAGCCAGGCATATAAGTTGGCACAGCTGGATCACTTTGTTGGGTGATGATGAACCAATCTGTATCAACTCCAACGCGCGTTGAGCTGATCTGAGCATCAACATATTGCGCGTTTGCTCCAATTGGCATATTCCAAATACTGTCGCAGGCAAACGGCTGTGTGTACTTATCGCGTAGTTGAGCACGACCACATTTGCTCCTATCTGAGGTGGTGGTTTGGGCTGTGAGAATAGGGGTAATCGTTTTTGTCAGATGTGAAAACTTTTTTGAGCTATTTGCTAACTCCAACTTGGTCTTTTGAGTGAGACTCAAGCTTAATTGATTTTGATTGCTAACACTGATCACAGAAGTGGTATTAAGAATATGGTTAATAGCACTCAGGGTTATAGGATCGAAAATAATCATTTGCCTATTTTGTTAAATATTGGTTGAATCTCATATATGGTCATTTTTTCTCCTCTAGACTAATAGAGGAAAAACCCTGAAAACTTGTTGAAGTTTTGTAGGCAGAGATTTCACACCTTGAGTGAAGCCAAGTTGACGCAAATGAGATGTGCTCAAACTTTTATTCAAGTCATGTGATTAACGCAAACTTGTTAACAATAGGAATCCGATTTGATTTATGAACTAACTCGTCGGGGAGGAAACCCTTAATACGGAATAGGGAATAGAAAAAATGCTGTTGAGGGCATACTGAGCTTTTTTAAAAAAGAAAAAAAGGGTCAGAAATATATGAAAATATTTGAATAGCTCAATCTCTATAAAGAGAAAATTTTTTTATCAATTTTCCGCACACAATTCTCAACAGGCTTAAATTAACTGAGTTCCCGTGGATGTATGAGGTGAGTAAATGCTCTCCTCAAGAAGCGTTGCGCGACTTAGACAGAGCATTCAAGAACTTTGCTTTTGGCAGAAAAGCTGGTAGAAATGTTGGCTTCCCAAAATTTAAAAAGAAGGGACAAACAGATGGTTTTCGTCTTACTGGTTCTATCCGGGTCAACACAAAATCTGTACAATTGCCACGACTAGGAAAGATACGAACCAAAGAATATACAGGTAAATTTTATGGTCGAATTTTATCTGCAACGGTCAACCGTGAAGCTGACCGTTGGTTTGTCAGTCTGACCGTAGAAGCTCAAAGACCAGAACCATCTCCAGTACAAGGTGGCTATGTGGGAATTGATGTTGGAATAACGTCATTTGCGGTATGTTCTGATGGTACAAAAAGGGATAGTGGTTGATGCCACTATTAGTTATGAGTCGCTGAAACAGGAAGCAACAAGTGGACGAGATATTTGTCCATAAGTTGTGGAACGGAGTTGTACAATATTCCTAAAGGGTATGAGCCAGTAGCGGCAATCGCTATTGGATACCCCGGCGAATCCAAATCACTACCAGAACAATACCAACAGCGCGAGTTATCTCCACGCCAGCGCAAGTCCATTGAGACGTTTGTCTTCACTGGAAGCTGGGGACAAACTTCCCCTGTGGTCAAATATTAGTTATTAAAAAAGAGGGATTTTCCCTCTTCATCCAGTATTTTTTTTAAGCTTTATTTATAAGCTTTACTAAATAGCCGCTGTATCCAACCACAACGGCAAATGCATTACTCTTCAATAGCTGCTGGTATTTCCTCTTCAACTGGTTCAACTGCTTGAGGTGCTTCAACTTCAACTGGTTCAACTGCTTGAGGTGCTTCAACTTCAACTGGTTCAACTGCTGGTGGTATTTCTTCAGCGCTAGTTTCAGCGGCTTCATCTGATGGAGCACTCACAGTAGTAGCACCTTGCTGTTTAGCTAGCAACTGTTCGCGATACCTAACAGCCATTTCTTCTGCCTTGTCATAAACCAAATCGCGATTTTTAATCATGTCACCTGGTTCAGGTTCCAGTTGTTTGGTAGACAAGGAGATACGACCACGTTCTGCATCCAAGTCAATGATCATGACTTTGACTTCATCATTGACATTAAAGACACTATGAGGCGTATCTATATGCTCGTGGGAAATTTCGCTAATGTGGAGTAGACCGCTCACACCGCCAATATCAATAAAGGCACCGTAAGGCTTGATACCGCGTACAGTACCAATCACGACCTCACCAACTTCTAGGCGGTTCATCTTGCGCTCAACCAGCGCACGACGGTGAGATAATACAAGGCGGTTACGCTCTTCGTCTACCTCTAAGAACTTCAATGGTAGTTCTTCGCCAACCAATTCTTCTTTTGGTTTGCGTGTGCTAATATGAGATCCGGGAATAAATCCACGTAAGCCTTCTATCCGCACCAAAGCTCCACCACGATTAGTGGCAAAAACACCAGAACGAACAGTCGCATCTTCTGCTTGCAACTGTCGTACCCGTTCCCAAGCCCGCATGTATTCAATACGGCGAATGGATAGCGTCAGTTGACCATCTTCGTTTTCATCGGTCAGGATGAAAAATTCTCTTGTTTCGTTGGATTGTAATACTTCTTCCGGGCTATCCACCCGGTTGATAGACATTTCTTGTATAGGTATATATGCAGCTGTTTTTGCACCTATGTCAATCAGAGCGCCGCGCGGCTCTATGCTGAATACTGTTCCTGGTACTATATCACCTGGGCTAAAATGATAATCGTACTTGTCCAACAGAGCAGCGAAATCATCGTGAGTAAATCCAATTTCAGGAGCCATTAATTTCTGATTGACCATGCTGATTGTTTCCCGGTTATTTTTCTCCGTAAAGGTTTTGCCTCCTAGCGATGTAATGCAAGAGCCGAATAGGCATTCCACACCTACATCATTTTTCATCCTAGCGCAGAAAAGTGGATCTGAATACATTACCTTCCAGATCGTACATCATACCATAAATACTCTACTCTTTTGTTTTCGTTAATAATTACTTATCAATAATACTTCCATACACTCTTTTTTGTGCAGAAAGGGCGCAATTCTAGATGCGCCCTCACATTTATAGCACTTTACACCTTATCGGTGGATAGATAATGGTGATTTATTTTTCTTCTTTCTTTTGAATGCGAGGAGGTTCGCGGAAGGCGATCGCAAAGAAGAGAGTTCCGATCGCCAAGGTTAAAACTAGGATGTACGCAACGCTTTCCATAGCTATAGTTCCTGCCTATTTTCCCACTATTATTAGTGTACCAAGTTACAAGAAAGAATGGTCTAGGGAATTGAAACTTAGAAATTGGGGATGAGGAAGAATTTTTCCCGTTCCCAGTCGCCAGTCCATAGTTCCTCTGATTAGACCATTCTTAACTTTTCATTACAAAGTTTAGAGAGGTTCCGCACGGCGGGTTGTTTTGTCACCCACTTTCTGGAACAGACCCCATTCAACTTGTTCTTCGAGATCCGCCTCAACACCAGCAAAGACATCTCGGTAGATAGTTCGAGAGCCATGCCAGATATGACCAAAGAAGAACAACAGTGCAAAGACAGCGTGTCCAAATGTAAACCAACCTCTAGGACTGGTGCGGAACACACCATCAGAGTTTAGGGTTTCTTTGTCAAATTCAAAGATTTCGCCGCCTTGAGCCTTACGAGCATATTTCTTCACATCAGCTGGTTCTGTGAAGGTTTGACCGTCTAAGTCACCACCGTAAAAGCTCGCGGTAACACCTGTTTGTTCAAAGCTATATTTGGATTCTGCTCGACGGAAAGGAATATCAGCACGGATAATACCATCACTGTCGGTCAAAATCACTGGGAAGGTTTCAAAGAAGTTGGGTAGGCGACGCACGGTCAACTCACGACCTTCAGAATCTTTGAATACGGCGTGACCTTGCCAAGATTGGGCAATACCATCACCCCTATTCATTGGACCTGTACGGAATAGACCGCCTTTTGCAGGGCTATTGCCGACGTAATCGTAGAACGCGAGTTTTTCCGGTATTTGTGCCCAAGCATCAGAAAGGCTTGCACCTTCAGCAAGACTACCTTGCACGCGCCGATCAATCTCGTGCTGGAAGTAATATTGATCCCACTGATAGCGGGTAGGTCCAAACAGTTCGATTGGTGTGGCGGCGTTTCCGTACCACATGGTGCCAGCAACAACGAACGCTGCAAAGAACACAGCAGCGATACTGCTGGACAGCACAGTTTCGATATTACCCATCCGCAGAGCTTTATAGAGCCTTTCGGGGGGTCTTACTGATAGGTGGAATAAACCTGCAATAATACCTACAATACCTGCTGCAATGTGGTGAGCCGCGATACCACCAGGGTTAAACGGGTTAAAACCGTCTGGTCCCCACTCTGGTGCGACTCCTTGGACATGCCCTGTTAAGCCGTAGGCATCAGAGACCCATATTCCAGGTCCAAATAATCCTGTGACGTGGAAAGCACCAAAACCAAAGCACAGTAGACCAGATAAGAACAGGTGAATGCCAAACATCTTTGGCAGGTCAAGAGCGGGTTCACCAGTGCGTCCGTCTTGGAACAACTCCAAATCCCAGAAAACCCAGTGCCAAACGGCAGCTAAGAACAGCAAACCGGAAAGAACGATGTGGGCAGCAGCTACGCCTTCAAATGACCAAAAACCAGGATCGGTTGATGGATCGCCGGTAACGTTCCAACCGCCCCAAGATTGCGTTACGCCTAAGCGTGCCAGAAAGGGCAGCACGAACATACCTTGACGCCACATCGGGTTGAGTACTGCGTCGCTAGGGTCATAAATGGCTAGTTCGTACAAAGCCATTGAACCAGCCCAGCCTGCCACCAAGGCTGTATGCATCAAATGTACAGAAATCAGTCGCCCTGGGTCATTCAGAACAACTGTATGTACTCGGTACCAGGGTAGTCCCATCGACTACGCTCCTCCTCGATGATTTATGTTTACAAAGCAATGCAATTTTTCAGTTTTTGTTATTGCCACAGCCGAAATTATCCCACAGCTTTGTCTTATAAATGAGACAGTGTGGTTGATTTGGCAATTTTTACACATTTGGGGAGTTTTCATCCCAAAGAGTCGCCATGGCCAAGTGAAAAATGAGAATGTTTAAAAAAGTGTAACGTTTGATGGAGCTGTTTGCAAGCGTGTCAACATCAGCATATACGTAGCTTAAGGGTGTCTCAAACTACGTACGTTTTGAGGATAAAAAGAGCAGGGGATAAGAAAATTCACGCATTCGCTCATTTTTATCCCCTTGATCCGGTGTAACCTTCGTGATCGCTGAAACTAAACCATAGATTTAATATCTTGCAGATGACATCTAGCCGAGGCTGTTCCCAAGCGTTCAATAACCTGTTCAGCACTCATCAACCGTTTGAGGACAACTTGACCTATGGCTTGACCAGATTTACTGACTTGTAGTTGTGTTGTCGGCTTCACTTCCACAGTTAAAACGACATCTTCAACCTGATAAAGCCATAACACTTCGTCTTGTTCTACTAGACAGATATTCATGCGCTGAATGTCTGGTTGGCGTCGCCATGCAGCCATCTGCCAAAGTCCATCAGATGCCCACACTCTGCCAACTGTCCAACCGTCGGATAGGAAGAAGTATTTCACACTCTTTAGTCTCGCTATTAGACTTAAAATCTACTTATTCTCGATTGGCATTTAGGGTGCCAGTCGGTTTCCCTGAAGCTAAGAATTTTTTTCCTGCATTGGGATGCACGTAGACAAACCCTAATGTAAAGCTTTTAAGATACGAGAAAAGCTTAACAAATGTTTGCCCTGGTATAGTTTAAATTTAAAACAAATTTGGGCACTGTTTATATGTTTAATCAAATAATTTTTTTTCTGTTATTCAGGAACATGAAATTCTATATATTGGTCTAATTTTTTTATTCTCATGGTAGGACTTAAATAAACTTATAAAAGTTGACTCGCAAGACTCGCAAGAACTCAAAACTCACAAGATGAGCAGGTTTTCTCCTAAAATTTGAATTTTTTATCGGCAGATTGCCAAAAAAATAGTATAATCCTTGACCACTAAGCTTAAAAATATTCAAGTTATGACCAGGTTTTCCTTGTCCGCAAGACAGTGGAGTCGAATTACTAAATTCTTTTGTTTACTTTGTTTGTGTTTAGTTTTGGTGGCTAGTTGTTCCAGGAGCCAACAGGCTACGACAACATCTGGTACGGTTAATGCCTCAACAGGCGATGGTCGCATTACTATAGGTACGACGCTTAATCCTCGTACTCTTGATCCAGCAGATGCTTATGAATTGCGATCGCTTGGGTTAGTGTACAACATGAGCGATCGCCTTTACGCCTATGAACCAGGAAGCACAGAAATTAAACCTCAGTTAGCCACCGCTTTACCCAAAGTCAGTCAAGATAGTTTGACTTACACAATCCCTCTACGCCAAGGAGTTATATTTCATGATGGAACTCCTTTTGACGCCAAAGCAATGGCGTTTAGTCTGGAACGCTTTATCAAAAATGGTGGGAAACCTTCTTTTTTATTATCAGATGTAGTCGCTTCAGTAAAAGCAACGAGTGAGTATGAGTTAACCATACAACTGAAAAAACCCTTTGCAGCGTTTCCATCGCTGTTAGCGTTTTCGGCTTTTTGTCCAGTTTCCCCCAAAGCTTATGAAATTGGTACAGATAAATTTAAGCCAAATATCTTTATTGGTACTGGTCCATATAAATTAGCACGGTATGGCACAGATTCCTTACAATTTGAAGTCTTTGATAAATATTGGGGAGAAAAACCAGCCAACAAAGGCATTAATTTGCAAATTTTAAGTAGTCCAGCAAATTTATATAATTCCTTTCGCACAGGTGCAGTTGATGTTGCTTACCTCGCTTTAGAACCAGATCAAATTCGCAGCTTACAACAAAGTGCTAAAAAAGATGATTGGCAACCGATTGCAGTTCAAGGTAGTGTAGTCAGTTACTTGGTTTTAAATCGGAATCAAAAACCGTTGGATAAGCTAGAAGTTCGACAAGCCATAGCTTCAATGGTTGATCGTTCACTGATGACTCAGCGTGTTCTATTAGGTCAAGGCAGTCCCTTGTACAGCATGATACCGACAACGCTTGACGTTTCCCAACCATTATTTAAAGATAAATACGGTGATGGCAATGTAGACAAAGCTAAACAATTGTTAACTTCTGCTGGTTTCTCCAAAGAAAATCCAGTCAAGCTACCACTTTGGTATCCTTCCAGTTCTGCTCCTCGCAGTTTAGCAGCACAGCTACTCAAAGCTTATGCCGATAAATATATGGATGGAATGTTGCAATTTGAACTCAACGTTGTAGACGGTGCTACCTTCTTTAAAGCTATACCTAGGAGTTTTTATCCCACTGCTTTGCTAGATTGGTATCCAGACTTTATAGATGCAGATAATTATATTCAACCGTTTTTGGGTTGCGATAAAGGATCAGACGCGAAGGGATGCGAACAAGGAGGAAGCCAAACTCAGGGTTCATTTTACTATAGTGAGACTATCAATAAATTGATTGCAGACCAACGTCAGGAACAAAATCCTGAAATACGTAAGAAAATTTTTGCAACGATTCAAGCACAAATAGCAACTGATGTTCCATATGTTCCCTTATGGCAAAGCAAAGATTATGTATTTGCTCGCAAGGGAGTTAGTGGTGTGCAAATTGATCCGACTCAAAATCTGATTTATAAAAGAATCAAAAAATAGTCATGAGTCATTAATATCATCTGTGGATGAATACTTATAAAAAAAACGAAGAACCTCACCCGCCTCCGGCACCCTCACGCCAGGTGCTACAACGGGGGGAACCCCCGCAACGCACTGGCTCTCCTTAGTAAGGAGAGGGTTGGGGTGAGGTAAAGCAGGAATTATAAGTGATGAAACGGACTTGATATAACTCTTGATTGTTGACTATTGACTCCTAATTCCTAACTCCTAATTAATTATGTCTAGATCCAAAGCTTTACAATATTACATAATCGTCCGTGTACTTTTAGCTCCATTGATGCTATTGACTGTAACAACAGTCGTATTTCTTTTACTACGCGCAACACCAGGAGATCCAGTTGATGCGATTATTGGTGGACGTGCGCCAGAAAGTGCGAAGGAAGAATTGCGGGCTAAACTGGGTTTGAACCTTCCAATATGGTTACAGTATTTGAATTACATGGGAAAATTGCTGCAGCTAGACTTAGGAACTTCTATAGGGAGTCGTGGACAATCTGTTTGGGAAATAATTGGGCAATATTTTCCTGCAACTGTGGAATTGGCGGTTTGTAGTATGGCGATCGCACTCATAGTTGGAATTGGAATTGGTGTTATTTCTGCCTCTCGTCCTGGAAGTTATCTAGATATTGGAGGGCGATTATTTGGGATTATCACATATTCTTTACCCATGTTTTGGGCTGGGATGATTCTGCAATTGATTTTTGCAGTCCAATTGGGTTGGTTTCCTTTAGGAACGCGCTTTCCGACAACTACGCCAGCCCCTCATGGTATCACTGGTTTATATACGGTTGATAGTTTATTGACTGGAAACTTGAATCAGTTTTTTACTGCTTTATATTATCTTGCGCTTCCTAGTATCACTTTAGGTCTTTTGCTGAGTGGTATTTTTGAGCGAATTGTGCGAGTGAACTTAAAGCAAACGATGAAAGCAGATTATGTGGAAGCAGCAAGAGCAAGAGGTATTCCTGAAAGAAAGATTTTGTTTTCTCACGCTTTAAAAAATGCGCTGATTCCTGTGATTACTGTTATGGGTTTGACGTTTGCTTCACTTTTAGGTGGGGCTATTTTAACTGAGGTTACCTTCTCTTGGCCTGGATTGGCGAATAAGCTATATGATGCCATTAACGCGCGGGATTATCCTTTGATACAAGGAGTGTTGGTGTTTTTTGCGGCAATTGTGGTTGTTGCTAGTATTGTGATTGATATTATCAATGCTTATATAGATCCAAGGATTAAGTATTAGGTATGGGTTATTTTTCGATTGAAGTTTGATGTATGAGTTTTCGGATCGATTCCGGAAACTTTTTATTTTATATAAACCGCAGAGGCGCAGAGGACGCAGAGAGAGAAAGAGGAGAATTTGTTTTCATACCTAGTTGTAGTCAAACACGATATTCCGTCATTGCGACTGGAACGTAGACGCCGAAGGCGGCTTCCCGAAGGGTAGTGGAAGGAAGCAATCTCATCAATCCTGAACGACTCATAACGCAAATTGATAAAAGGTTTTTAGTCCATTAAAATGGACTTGGTGCTATAAGCCCGGAACTTCAGTTCTGGGCGGGCGAGAATGCTTGTTGAGAATAGTGTTATATTCTTCAGTAACTGAACTCTCATAATTGCCTAAATGAGCGGTGCTATTTCTATAAAAATCTTGTTTTTAGCAGCCGATCCGAGTGATGCTTCTCGGTTACGTTTAGGGCAAGAGTTACGAAATATTAAAGAAAAATTGCGAATAGCCAAAGCGCCAGAAAAATATCAGCTAGAACAGCGAGAGTCAGTTCGTGTAGGGGATATTACTCAAGCATTTTTTGATATTGAGCCAAACATAATACATTTTTCTGGACATGGTACAAGTCAAGGAGAGCTTTGCTTTGAGAATGAAGTAGGCAAAGTTCAGTCTGTGAAGGCTGATGCTTTGGCAGCAATGTTTGAGTTGTTTGCACAGCACGTAAATTGTGTGGTGCTAAATGCTTGCTACTCTGAAATTCAGGCAAAGGCGATCGCCCAACATATCCCGTTTGTGATTGGGATGAATGACGCAATTGGTGATCAAGCGGCGATTTCTTTTGCTGTTGGTTTCTACACAGCATTAGCAGCAAATCGTTCCATTAAAGATGCTCATAAGTTTGGCTGTGTACAAATTCAACTACAAGGTATTCCAGAGCATCTCAAACCAGTGATTTATGTAAAAAAAGACCTAATTTCTGACTTCAAATCGAGAACAGAAAGGGCAATTCCCAATCCCTTCATTCCCCAGAATGGCAGAGTAGAAGATACACAACGGTTCTTTGGACGAGAAAGGGAAATGCAGCGGGTGTTTGAGGTGCTTAACAGCGGAAGTAGTGTTGCTTTGATAGGAGAAGAAGGAATTGGCAAGTCATCTTTACTATGGGCGATTTGCCAACAGGCAGTAAATCACCTACATTCACCGCGTCAGTCAGTTTTTCTAGATTTGAATGAGATAGATAATGAAGAAGACTTTTACAGCGCGTTGTGTCACGAGGTGGGTATCGCGGAATGTACAGGGTATCTGTTAACTCGGAATTTGCGACAGCATAAAAATAAAGTGCTATTGGCTTTAGACAATGTAGGAAAGATGACTTGGCAGGGGTTTACCCGTGGAGTCAGGGATAAGTTGCGCGGTTTAGCTGAGGGAAGCAATGCGCCGCTGAAGTTGATTTTTGCTGCGACTGAACCACTCAACGATTTGTTTAATGATAGTCATGATCAAGGTAAGACATCACCGCTGGCGGGTATTTGTCAGGAGGAACATATTCAGCCTTGGAATGAAACTACCATGCGTGATTTTATAGCTAGTCGTTTGGCTGGGACTTCTGTGAGGTTTACTGAGGAGGAGATTGTGCAATTGCTAAAAGAAAGTAGCGGACATTCTCGGAAACTCATGCAGCGGTGCTATAGAATTTATGCGCGGTATACCGGAGGTGGGGAATGAATTCAGTTCTTGCACTATTATCGTATATCGTCCACGACCGCCTAGGATTAAAATCCCAGGCTGATAGCGAAAGTCCACTCAAGTGGACTCTCACAATCGTTATGCTTTGCAGTCCTCTGAAGAGGACTTTGGCTATGAGCCAGGAAATTTATTTCCGGGCGGGTAGTGTTCGTAGCTTACTGAAAATGGCGGAGAACCTGCAATGAACCAACACCCACCCGTACCCCGCCTAGACTTAGCCCCGAAACTCAAGCGCCCCCTCTCCCTGTGGAACCCGTTGGATTACCTGCGCCTGTTGTATTGGGTGTTTTTTTTCCCCCAAGCTTTGCGGTGGTATATGGACACTTTTGGGGGTGGGGATATTCCTTCATCAGAAATGAATTTGCGCAAGGGATGGGAGTTGCTGCGACAAAATGCCATTCAACGGAATTTGCTTTTCCAAGGGTTGGTGTTGACAGTTGTTACACCGCTGACGTTGGCTTGGCTTCTTCAGCAAATAGGCGTTGATATTAATTGGTATGACGTGGCGTTAGGCGTGGCGTTAGGCGTGGCGTTAGGCGTGGCGTTAGGCGTGGCGTATAGCGTGGCGTTAGGCGTGGCGTTCGGCGTGGCGATACTCCGTCCAGAAAATTGGCTTTTTGGGTTACCTCTTGTTCTGCGATCGCCCCACAGACAATGGCAAATTCCCCATGTTACTCCACTTCCGCTTTACTCCCTGTCTTCTCGGTTGAAAAATTGGCTGTGTCAAGACTGGGAGACTGGTTTGCATAACGCCAACCAATTGCTGGCTTACACTCTTCAATTCATCCCCGTGATTCAAGCTGTTAATCTGGTACTGGCGGAAACCCCTCCAGAGCAAGTTGTCTTTCGTGTCGTTCAGCTAGCTGAAGATCCTTTTGATTGGCAACTCGTACGTTTTACCTCAGCTTCTCTTAATGAAACGCTCAAGTCAACATTTGTCAAAGATTTCTTTTCTTTCCCGTTGTTCTTTTTCTTGCCTCGTCGTTGGCAAGAACAACTCCAAGCTCTTTTTTTCACAGATACTCGCTTAGACACTCCCGCCCGTGCTACAGCAGCTGGTTTCTGGTATCTGCACGAAAAAGAACCAGTGAAAGCCGTGGCGGCTTTTGCACAAGTGCGTTCTCTTCCCTATGGTGAAGAAATGTTCACCCTCGCCCAAACTCTAGCAGCTTTTAACAAAGCAAACAAACCAAACACGATCGCAACAGTAAAAATTCCTCCCTTTCCACAAGAACCTCTGCTGCGCCCAATCACCTGGCAAACTCTCACATCTCTACGTTCTGTCGTTGAGAATGCCAAGATTATACAGCGCAGTCAGTCTGCTTATCAACGCTCTTTAGCTCTCAACCGCGCTTTAGGGGAACTCACAGAAATTCTAAATAATGCCGATACTCTGCCGCAAGCAGAACGCTGGTTAATTATAGACATTGCCCAGACTTGGAGATATGCCTTGGAGGGGATAGCCAAGGAAGTTGGGGAAATTTCCATCACCAAGCCTGTGAGTAATCCTTACATCATTGGCGATCCAGTTGTAGGCGATCGCTTCGTTGGACGGGAAGATGTGATCAGACAGTTGCAGGAGTTGTGGATGAGAAGTTCTCAACTCCAATCTGTTGTTATCTACGGACACAGGCGGATGGGCAAAACTTCCATTCTGCGGAATGTCGCCAGTTTTGTAAAAGCAGGTGTACAAGTAGCGTATGTCAATCTTTTAGAAGTTGCAGATGCTCCCCAAGGAGTCGTAGAAGTGTTGATGGCGATTTCTGATGCCATTTCTGAAGTGATGCAAATTCCACCTCCAAGCAATGAGGATTTGCTGAGTCTTCCGCAACCAACATTTAGAAGATACTTGACACAGGTGGAAGCAGAACTAGGAACTCAGGGTTTAATTATTGCCTTAGACGAGTTCGAGAAAATCGAGGAACTGATGTCGGCAGGAAAAATTCCTCTAGATTTTATGGGGTATCTCCGGGGGTTGACGCAGAAAAGCTCTAAAATTGCCTTTGTCTTGGCAGGTTTGCACACCTTGGAGGAGATGACAGCCGATTACTTTCAACCTTTCTACGCCAGTGTGATCACAATCAAAGTTGGCTTTATGGAAGCCGGGGCGACTCACCAAATTCTTGCAAATCCATCTATCGAAGATTTTCCCCTGGACTACACGCCGGAAGCCCTTGATAAAATCTACCAACTCACCCACGGACAACCTTATTTAGTACAGCTTGTCGCTTTTCAACTTGTCCGCCGTTACAATGACGAAGTTTTTAACACAGGACGCGCCCGAGATAATAATCTCACAATAGGGGATGTGGAGGCAGTTGTCAACGACTTTGAGTTTTTCCAGCGGGGACGCTACTACTTTGATGGCGTTTGGGGTCAAGCGGCGCGGGGTGCTGCTGGTCAGCGGGAGATACTTCGGGCGTTAGCGTCACCACCACAAGGATTAAGTATTACAGCCTTATATGATTGTACAAATATAGAAATTGCCGCTTTGCAAGAAGCGCTCAATACATTAAAGCGTCATGATGTCGTTGAAGAAATTGAGGGACGCTGGCGCATTATCGTAGAACTCTTTCGTCGCTGGGTTTTCCAATTGTAAAATATAGGACTTGTATTTGATTTTTGCTCAGCTAGGTACTTTTTATTTCTTCTTCCCTGTTCCCTGTTCCCTGTTCCCTGTTCCCTATTCTCCGACACGATATGAATGATAATTCATCCAGAAGACATATGGAATAATTAAGCAGAACTACATCTTGGACAGAAGAAATGGCATTCCTATACTTCCTAAGATGTTAGGAGTGTTAAATACGGAGTTTGATCATGTCTTATCCAGAAAACGAAAAAGAAGAACAAAATACTGCGGCTTCTGGTGGTTATCAAACCACTGTTGACGAAGAAAGCCGCAAGACAGGGGCTGCTACTAAAAGTGGTGGTAAAGAGTCTGCAGCACCAGAATCTGGTAGCAGCGAGTCTGTTGTAGAGGGCGGCGCTAATCAAGGAACCGAAAAGCGTTAAGTTTCAATGGGCAAGGGGTATAGGGGTATAGGGGAGCCAGTACTGATAGCGTAGCGTGGCACTTTGTGCCATAGGAGGGTTTCCCTCCGCAGGTATCTGGCGTGTGTAAGGGTGTAGGTGTTAAAACCCGTGACACCCTCACCCCCTTACACCCTCCCATAACTGCTAGATCTCGTTGCGTAAGTCCTGTTCTACTTAACTCAACCGTGAAATCAAGTGTTCGCCAACTCGCAGGGCATTGGCGATAATCGTTAATGTAGGACTCACAGCAGCACTAGATGGGAAGAAACTGCCATCTACAACATAAAGATTATCTACATCATGGGTGCGACAATTGAGGTCAAGAACCGATGTTGTCGGGTCTTCTCCAAAACGGAGAGTTCCACACTGATGCCCCACGACTCGAATCGTGGTATTGCTATAAGGATAAATGTCCAGCGGTAACCCTGATTTGTTTTCAGTTCTTTCTACTGCTTTGAGTATTTCTGTCCAATGATAAATCAGGCGGTCATGAGCCTCAAAATTATTGGTCGTGTAATCTAAATACAGCTTAGAACCGTCCACGCGCACTCTATTGTTGGAGTCGGGTAAATCTTCCGTTTGCAGCCACCAACCAATTGTACGCGATGCCAACTGCCGCAGCCCAAGTCCTGGCATTAATTTTGACAAAAGAGCCAACAAAGGTGGTGCTTCAGTAAGAATCATCTCTTGAAGAAGACTACCCGTATTCTGGATATGACCCATTGGATATTCATAATCCAAGTATCCCCAGTAAAAATCGTTGACGCAAATCGTCTTTTGGAACACGGTATGGTTAGGTTTAGGACTGAGTTGCACCAGTGCTGTCATCAGGTGTTTCATGAAGTTGCGTCCCACCTGATCAGAACTATTGGCAAGTCCGGTGGGGTGCTGTTCATTTGCCGATCGCAACAACAACGCCGCTGAGTTCACCGCTCCACACGCCAGCACCACAATATCACTGAAAAACAGATGCGATCGCCCACCAATTTCCGCTTCAACAGCTTTAATTTCTCGACCAGACGGACTAGTGTGTAAACAGACAACTTTAGCTTCTGTCTTTAGTGTGACATTGGGCAATTCCAGGGCTGGAACAATTCCTATCACCTCAGCATCACCTTTGCCATCAACCTTACAAGGAAACCCATCACAAGTTTTACAACGGATACAATCACTGTCATCGGCATCGGTTTCATTTAGCCTTAAGCCCAAAGGCAGATGTGATGGATGCAGCCCCTGCTTAAGGATAGCATCGCAAAGTTGCTGCATTCGGGGTTCGTGGCTTACCGGAGCAGAAGGGTAATCTTCGCTGTGAGGAGGTTCTGTTGGATCGTCTCCCTGTTTACCGTGGACAGAGTAAAGCTTTTCTGCTTCAGTGTAGTAAGGTTCAAAGTCCTGGTATTTGACAGACCATTCTGGAGAAATACCATCTTGATGTTGAACCTTCTCAAAATCCTTTTCTCGCATCCGTAGCAAAGCCGCACCATAAACCTTGGTGTTACCTCCTACCCAATAATTGGTTTGGGGACGAAAAGGATCTCCTGAGATATCGTACCACTGTTCACGAGCGTTATAGCGTGCTTTTCCAAAAACCTCAACGGCACTCCAATTTTCTTTTTCTTTTGGTAGGAAATCGCCTCTTTCCAGAACAAGAATTTTCTTACCTGTCGGTGCAAGTTTGTGTAATAATGTACCCCCACCTGCACCTGTACCGATGATAATTAAGTCATAGTGTTGATCATCAACAATCATAAGATTTCTCCTCTTTTAAGGTTGTAGAAAAACAAAAATTCAAAACTCAAAATAAAAGCGCTCGCCCCAAAACGTGTGAACAGCATTTTGCTTCAATTTGTCAACTTATCTTCACTGCCAGATATAAATGAGGACAAACAAAATAATCCAAATCACATCAACAAAGTGCCAAAATAAAGATGTTGCATTCACACCATAGTGACCAGACTCATAATTGCCCGGAAGAAACGAACGAGCAAAAATAATAATTTGCAATATAATCCCAGTCAGAACGTGCAAACCGTGAAAACCAGTCAATAAGTAAAATGTTCCACCAAAAACACCACTAGTAAAGCCAAAAGCAAGGTGACTCCACTCAATCGCCTGTCCAACTAGGAAGTAAGTTCCCATTGCTATTGTTGCTAAAAGAAACAGGCGAAATTGATTCAAATTGTGACGTATTAAGGCGCGTTCTGCGAAATAAATCACAAAGCTACTAGAAACAAGAATCACCGTATTAATAGCAGGGTCTTTAATTTCTAATCCAGAAACACCAGACGGTAACCAATCAGGAGTTGTTGTTTTGTAGACAATATAGCCTGCAAAAAAACTTAAGAAAATGACACTCTCTGAAAGTAAGAACACAATAAAACCGAACATTTTATTGCCTTCTTCGTCGTGGGTATGCTCATGCAAAGGTTCCTGTATCTGTTCTGAAATGATGGAACTATCCATTGATTAAAATCTCCTTTACGTTTAACTTGTGAAAATCGATAGGTTCAGATTCCCGACTTCTTAAAGAATTCGGGAATCTTGTTATTCACGTTTGCGTAGCGGTAGTAGGGCTTATGATTTAGGAAATTTTGTAGGGTGGGCACTGTTTACTGTTTGCGCTCGACTCCTATTTTTACATTGTGGGCAGTGCCCACCTTGCAATTATTGAGAATGGTGAGCCAGCGCGGTCTTGGGGAGCCAGTTCTGCAGGAGGGTTTCCCTCCGTAGGAATCTGGCGTGGTTTCCCGCATGAGCGACTGGCGAACCCGGAGGGTGCAAGATTTCAGTAAAAGAAATTTACACATTTGGGATGCTCCCTTAAACCTAAGGTGGGCATTGCCCAGTAAAAATTTTTCATTTCACCAGAAAACCTATTTTGGGCAATGCCCACCCTACAGAATTGTTTCTTAGAATTTAGGATTGCTATGTGAACAATCAACAGTGATTACAAGAAATACGTTTATTTATACCCAACCTATTTGTGATTATGAACTTCACCAGCAGCAGCGACTAATGGTTCAGATTTTCCATAGCCGTAGGGTTCAGAAATCACCACAGGAATTTCTTCAAAATTCTCTACAGGTGGTGGTGAAGAAACCAACCATTCTAATCCAATTGCCCGCCAAGGATTTTCAGGAGCCGGCTTTCCATGCATCCAGGAAGCTATCATGTTGAGAATGAAAGGTAAAGTGGACATTCCTAGTAAAAATCCTCCAAGACTGGCAACAATATTCCAGAATTCATACTCAGGAGCGTAGGAAGAAACGCGACGCAACATTCCTTGTAATCCTAATGGATGCATAGGGAAAAAGTTAAGATTGGTGCCAATAAATGCCAGCCAAAAGTGCAACTGACCCCAGCCCTCGTTGTACATACGTCCAGTCATCTTGGGGAACCAGTGGTATATGGCAGCAAACATCCCCATCGTCACCGTGCCATAAAGAACGTAGTGGAAATGACCCACCACATAGTATGTATTGTTAACGTGAATATCAAGCGGAACAGAGGAAAGCGTGATACCAGTAATACCGGCGAAGACAAACAATATCAATCCACCTAACGCAAATAGCATCGGTGTATTCAGGCGCAGCTTACCTCCCCAGATAGTTGCAACCCAAGCAAAGACTTTAATACCTGTAGGCACAGAAACGAACATTGTGGTGAGCATGAAAATCAGCCGCATCCAGCCCGGAGTACCGCTGACGTACATATGGTGTACCCAAACTAGAGCACTCACTCCAGCAATCAACAGCGATGAAATTGCCACGACTCTGTAGCCAAACAGAGGCTTACGAGCATACACAGGAAAGATTTCCGAAAAAATCCCGAACACGGGCAGAATGATCACGTAAACTGCAGGGTGTGAGTAGAACCAGAAAAAGTGTTGGAAAAGAACTGCATTACCTCCCTTGGCGGGGTCAAAAAAGCTGGTTCCAACTGTTAAGTCAAAAAGGAGCATGACTGCACCTGCAGTTAAGGCAGGCAGTCCAAACAGTTGAATAATCTGGGCGCTAAAGACTGCCCAGACAAACAGGGGCATCCGGAAGAATGTCATACCTGGTGCCCGCATCTTGACAATTGTTGTCACAAAGTTGACTGCTCCCATAATCGAGGAAACCCCCGATACTGCCACAGCTAGAAGCCAGATAAATTGACCATTTATCAATTGACCAGAGGGGTTTTGCAAACTGACGGGAGGGTAAGACCACCAGCCCGCTTGTGCTGGACCACCTGGCACAAAGAAACTCGCCATCAGCAAAATTGCAGCCACAGGAACCATCCAGAACGCAACCGCATTCAAGCGGGGAAATGCCATATCTCGCGCCCCAATCATTAACGGCACAAGGTAGTTGGCAAAACCTACTAATACTGGAAATGTCCAACCGAATAACATGACTGTGCCATGCATAGTAAACATGGCATTGTAGACTGTGCGGTCAACGAGGTCTGATTCTGGGGTAATCAGTTCTCCCCGAATCACCATTGCAAATATACCGCCAACAAGGAACAAAACAAAAGCGGTGACAATGTACTGGATACCAATGACTTTGTGGTCAGTGCTAAAGCTGAAGTATCGCTTCCAGCCTGTTCCAGCTTCGTGATCAGGGTTTGCACCACTGGTTATATTGATGTCTTTAACGGAAATATTGGTCATGTGTCATTTGTCCTTTGTTATAGCAATCCTATTTGAGTTGTAAGAATTATCGTTCGCGCAGCGTGTCCGGAGGACATACCGCCAAGACGAGCCAGCGCTGCAGGAGGGTCTCCCGACCTAGGCGTCTGGCGTCGCCAAGAACGCCAAGAAAAGAGAGAAGAGGGAATTTCACGAACTATTTAGGACTGCTATGGTTATTTGTGGTTGGGTTATACCAATAACCACTAACTAATTGCTGTAATTGACTAGAGGAGGTTGCGCAGGCTTAACTGCAGGCCAGCCAGTTTTGATAAGTCCTTTTGTTTGCAGGGTATACTCAGCAGCTGCCTGATTAGGTGCAGGGGATGGTTTGTGAGTTGCTACTTCGGCAAGCCATTTATCATAGTCTTCGGCAGACTCAACAACTACATTCGCCTGCATTGTAGCGAAGTAAGCACCGCTAAATTGGGAATCGGTTAATCGATATTTGCCCACGCGGATGGGAGTGAATTCAAAGTCAATTGTGCGTTTGGGAATGATGTCTTGCTTGAGTCGGAAAGCGGGAATATAAAAGCCGTGGATCACGTCTTCTGATTGCATTGCTAAATGAACGCGGCGATCGCTGGGTAAATGCAATTCGGTGCTGGTAACACCTTGATTTGGGTAGCGGAATACCCAAGCCCACTGCTTGGCATTGACTTCAATGTTTTCTACAGGTTTAGTTGAGGAGTCCATAGGTGCTGCGTAAGCCGATTCCATCCCCATTGGTGTATGCAGGTGGACAACTTCCATTGGACCGCGAATCGCCATTTGGTCGTAGACTTGGTAACTATAGCCTGCAATCCATAACACTAGCAAAATTGGGATAACTGTCCAGACAACTTCGACTGTGATATTCCCTTCAATGGGTGGACCATCTTTAAAGTCATACTTGCCAGCTCGATGAAAAGTCACAGAGTATATGACAGTTGCAGTCACTCCAAGAAAGATGAATGCGCCCAGTGTGACGAGAAAGCTGAACAAATCATCTATCAGTTGTGATTCTGCGGCGGCTTGCGGAGGAAGCCAAGAATATGCCTGCTGCCCTATCCAGAGACTGACAAGAGTCAGGGCGATCGCACTTACAATTATGATCGAAACATTCCAGATTTTCATAGTCATTAGTCATTAGTCATTAGTCATGAGTCATTAGTCATTAGCAAAGAACAAATGACTAAGGACTAGAATTATTTACTTGAGCAGTACATTAGGGTTTTGACCCAATCGCAACAACATATCAGCGGTATTATGTACACCAAACTCAGCAGCCAGTTGCGCTCCTAGTGTTCCATGAAGGTACATCACAAACATGATTGCGAAACCAGAAACCAGGTAACTCCACTGCACTTGTTGGCTTTTATCCTTACACCAAACGTAGCGCTGCAATCCTCTCCAAACAGTCATGCCAACAATCAATGCTAATAATAAGACACCACCGATACCGTGCCAGAGCATTGTTTCCATTGGTTGTAATCCCCAGGCACTTTTCACATCAGATGGTGGATTTGCCAGCATGATTTCGTAAAAGCCTGCTGCTACCGTAAAAAAGCTAATCACGGCTGAACCCAGCAAATTGTACCAGCCGACATCAAAGAAGTTGGAACGAACGGCGTTAATTGCCAAAAATTTGAAGACTGGAGTTTGTAAGGGGAACAGTACACCAACGACATCAAACAGAATTCCAAGAATAAATAAACCAAGGGTGAGATGAACCAAGTTTGGATGAATTGGTATTGCATAGGGCAATCCATTTGCGCCAACATGTGTTTTTAATTGGTCAATAATTTCAGTGTTCATTGCAACAACCCTTCTTTTAGTGCTTCAATAACTGGTACTGTATGCAGTCCATAGACCCAAACCAGTTTGTCTCCGAGATACACTTGTACGCCAACCAGAAGAGTTAAAATCAGTCCTAGTGTAAGATAAGAAAAGGGTACCTTATGTGGGGTTCGGCTACGAATGACATAGCGCCAAGCTGTAATAGATGCAAGGATTCCTGAAAGCGACCAGCCAAGCAGTGTATGGAAATTCAGCACTGACTCAACAGCATCATAAGGTTCTGCCAAACCTGCTTCAAACTGACCAAAAATGATGGCGACGAAGATAGAAATGGTGGCGAAAAACAGATTCCACCAACTCACTTCAAAAAGACGGTATTTTCCTGTGAAATAACCAATAACATCGCAAACAAAGGCAAACAATACCATCGCAATGACGAAGTGTACAACGATGGGATGAACTGTATCTGGATACGGTAGATTGTGGTCATTCAAGACCGGAAAAGACTCAAACATATTCTACTCCTAGACATCTCTTATGAATTATTTGCCAGTGCAAATCCTGTATTCAGGAAATATTTGCGAGATAACATTTTTCATACGGAATTAAATTAAAAGTTGACGAGGTTTTATGTTTTTCAATTCTTGACCAAATCAATCTTTAGAACTTTCTCTAAGATGTTATGGAGAGTGTTTAACAGTTACCAGTTATCAGTCTTCACTGTTCACTGTTCACTGTTTACTGTTTACTTCACACGCACAATGATTCGATACCTACTTTGAGGATCAGATACTCAATCATTAAGTCATAAAATAGCCACAGGTTTTAACGAAAAATCTGGTTCAATAGCAGCGCTATGCCCAATCTAATTGCATTTTTGTGGTAATTTATTCCCCAGAACTGTTTACCACTGTTACCTATCTTAAACTTCTGTAAATAAAATTTATGTGTGATTTGATAGTTTTATATTTTTTTTATTTTGTTATAATAGAACAGTCAAATCAACTTTTTTTCTATTTTTTATATCTTAGAAAATAGCACAAATAATCGTAGAATCAAGCATACCAACAGGGGTTATACAAACGCTCACAGATATAGCAATCCTATTTGATAAGTAACTCAACCTAATTAAACGTGAAATGTCATTGCGTTAGCGTAGCGGGCAAGGGAGGGCATACGGAACGCAGTGAAGCAAAGCAATCCCAAGAATCGTATTTTATGTTTTTTTCTGTTGACCTACTTAGGTGAACAGTTGGTTTGGGCTGTTGAACGCCAGACGCCTACGGAGGGTTTCCCTCCTCATGCGCGGTGGCTCCTGTTAACAGTGAACACTCAACAGTCTTAAATCAATATTTACAAATCATTTAGGACTGCTATAGTTTGTTCCAACATTATTGAATGGTATATTTATTTACGCACCCACTGTACTAGTCAATTCTGAATCGGTCTTGAAGAGTCCTGGGTAAACCATCAAATATTGTCAAATATTGTAAGATACAGAAGTTGTGTGCAAAATCTTTACCTGATACATAAGCGTAGTAGGAAAGAACTAGCTATCACGTGAAAAATCCATATGATTAAGCTTTATCATGTCGAATTATCCGGAAATTCTTATAAAGTACGATTAATGCTGTCGCTGCTTGGGATTAAGCATGAGCAGGTGTTAGTTGATCTTCGCGGTGGCGAACACAAATCTCCCCAATTCCTCAAACTAAATCCCTTTGGTCAAATTCCTGTACTGGTGGATGGGGATGTTGTGGTGCGAGATTCTCATGCGATTCTGGTTTATCTAGCACGACGTTACGGTGATGAGGATTGGTTACCCACAGAAGCACAAAGCATGAGCAAAGTCATGGGGTGGTTGTTCACTGCTGCAAATGAAATTCGTCAAGGACCGGAATTTGCCAGACGATATCACCTGTTTCAAATTCCGCTAGATGTGCAACTGGCAACACAAAGAGCTTATGCAATCCTAAAAATACTGGATGAGCATTTGACTGGGCGACAATGGCTGGAACTGAACCGCCCCACTGTCGCAGATGTTGCGTGTTTTCCATACATTGCACTAGCCCCAGATGGCAAAGTCTCTTTGGATGCTTACCCCAACATAATTGCTTGGATTAAGCAGATAAAACAATTACCAGGATACGTTGGAATGCCAGGGCTGTAGTATCAATTTAAAATCAAAAGTAGAGTTTGATGTTGAGCAAGTATTGGAAACCAGGAGGTTTGGGGAATATTCACTAGTGAATCTAGATGAGAACAAAGCTTGTTCTTGTGTTTGTTCTGCCTGCTGGGGTAAGCACGCCTTGAAGTCTCGAACACGTAACTCGAACATCTGCTCAAATTCTTCTAGATTGAAATATTGAATAATAATTTCGCTACCGTTGCAACAAGAGCGAAATCAGATTAATTCAAGCTTTAACAACAAAGCTAGTGTCTATTTTCCAAAGCTTGATTTTTTTGTAGCTTTTCTTGTCTGGTAGCTTTGAGGTTTTTCGTGTAAAGTTATTATCTTGTAGATAAACCCTAGCTGCTCCGTCCAGATGACGGAATATTTTGCATTGATTCTCTGGCTCACTATGCACATATTTATTGAAATAGTAGTGCTCAAAGCAATTATCAGGAATTTCCTCTATCTCCAATATCTTGATACCGTCAGGATAGCTCTAAAAAAACTCTGTGCGCACACCATGAATTTGGATAATTTTTTTTGCCAAATTGGATTGATAGAGGTGGTGAGATCTACATGATATCCAAGGGCTTATCCACAGCAACGCCTATAGTTCGGCGGTGCTGGTGCCGAAAGTAACTGCGTGACTTTGCCCCGTTACAGAGGAACGCTTAAGCGTGTTTTCGTCTGAACTTTACTTCTGGCAATATTGGCGATCGCCCTTGGCGTGCCCTGTGCCTGACTCACTCCGTGAGTCCCCTGAACTCTGTTCAGGGCTACAATCTTCGATTGCAGAGGCACATACGGGCGATCGCACACCCCATCCCAAAAAACTTGGGAAAATATCCCAAGTTTTTTATAATAGAATCAAAAATTATGAAACCTAAAAAAGTAGAAATTGTCACCATTAAAACTCCCCCGGAGCCATCTCTGAGTGGCGTTGAAGGAGTATCACCTGAATCGGGACAAACCACTGATTCAGAACAAACTGCAGCCCAAGCGCAAGAACACAAAGACGATCCCAAAGAAACCACTGCTTCTGATCACGAGCATAAGCCGGAAATAGAAGAACCTGGTGCAATCTTTCAAGCTGTTGGAGTTATTACTGGGAAAGTCGCTTTTAGCGAAGAGAACAGAAGCACTATCATAATTGGGAACAAAGAGTATCCTCTCTTTTACGCGCCCAAGAAACAGCGAGCATTTGATGCATTAAAGAAAGAAGTACAGGCAACGGGCGAAGCCACTCAACGGTTGGTTGTTTACCCGCGTTTTACCCATTTCCCTAGACGCGATCAACCCGCCCAGGTTTCGTTTCAAGTCGTTGGGTTTGACAAAGGACGTGAAACAAAAGGGGCGGCATCCGAGGAACTTTCCGACATGGAGTTTAAACTCTGTGGATTATGGCAGTTCATCCCCGTTTGCCCTACTCCCTGCATCTCTATATTCCGAAATTTTACCAAAGAGCGGCTGGATCATGTAAAAAAATCGGAACCAGCAAAAAAGGTAAAATTCATGAAAGCTAGTCATCTGCCACTGTTTTGGAGGGATGCGCCAGTTCCGCCGTTCAGATTCAATCCCAAGGCTGACAAAGAACAGCAAGGCAAGCCAGTTTTCGTGCAGATCAAAGCTAAATTTATGCCTGGGCGGGATGCTTTTGCTTTTGATTCGTTGCTGGGGTTGCCGTTGGAGAAGCCACCCAAGTTCCTAAAAGTCAGCAAGGAAGATAAGGCGACAGCGTTGAAAGAGAAGAGGGACGCTGAAAGAGCTGCTGGCAAGGATGTTGGGGGATACGAACGTAAGCCACCGTATACAGTCAGACCCAAAGGTCATTTTAGTGAAAAACCAATGACCGAAAAACCAATGACCGAAAAACCAATGTTCGAAAAACCAAAGCCGAAACCAAAACCACAACAACAGTAGTAAAAAAGAAACTCCCTCGTATACCAAGGGAGTTTCTGCATCTGCGTGACTACACTCAAGAATTGCTCCCAGCTTGAAAAATCTGTTGGGCAGTTAAGCTAAGTTCTGGAAATGTTGGGGATTGAATGCGTTCATCTCCCCTAAACTGAGTAACTTGGTATTCACCTTCCACCAAATAGTAAATAGAAATAGTAGGTTGTTTGGGGTTACCGATGAACTTATGAGCGCCAAGAGCAAGATAATCTATAATCCAATATTCAGGAATTCCAATTCCTTCATACTCACCATATTTTTTGTAGTAATCATCTCGCCAATTAGTACTCACCCTTACGGGTTCGTCAGTTGCTACCCTTCGGGAAGCCGCCCTCCGGGCGTCTACAACGCGGGGAACCCGCGCAACGCACTGACTCACTACCTCAACCACCAGAGGAATTGATGCACCTTGAGTTACAGTAGATTCCTTTTTCCAAAGTGGTTCCGTTGCCAAATTAGGGCGATTTAGTATCAACACATCTGGCGAGTAACCTGATTCACTTTCAGGTGTTTTAACTAGTGCTGTTTTAGGTATGGAATAGGGAAGCTTTAATCGTTTAATTTCCACTGCTATTTCTAGCGTTAAAAAACCTGTGATGTCTTCATGATCTCCCAATGGTTGCGGCATTTCAACGATTACCCCATCATGCAGTTCATAGCGTCTTCCATCTGGTTTCCACTCCACAAATTCTTGAAATGTCACTAGTTTGCGTAGGGTTTGAGTCATCTATTTTCCTCCTTTTGTTGTTGCTGCTTTCTACCTCACTTATAAATGACTCTTACTCGGCACTAAAATCATCGAAAAATAAGGCACTTGGGATGGATCCATATCATCCAAAGAAACAACTCGCTGGTTTGCCATCGTCCCTCGTTCAATGTAACGCGCCCGTGATGCCAGTCCTAATTTATGCAACACATCACGAACTTTTGTAAAATGCCGTCGCAGTTTGATAATGACAGCAGCATCAGCATTTAACAATTGTGCTTCCAAAACTTCGGCTGGTAGAGGAGCTGGTAGTACGCTGAAAACATCGTTACGATAACTCAGGGGGACTGCTAGTGCTGAAGCACACCCCATTGGTGAAGAAACTCCTGGCACGACTTCTGTTTCAAAATGGTCAGACAGTCGTGTGAATACGTACATAAAAGAGCCGTAAAACAACGGATCGCCCTCGCACAGTACCACCACATCCCGTCCAGCAGCAAGATGTTCTTGTATAGGAATGACAACCTCGTCATAAATAGGTTGTGCAGCATACGGATCAAGAGCGCGGGGAAGATGATACTGTACCTCGATTTGATTGCCAGGAAGATATTCAGCTACGATACCTCTAGCTATACTTTCCTTATCATCTGCAGATTGATAGGCGACTACTGGGCAAGAACGTAATAGCCGCAGTGCTTTTAATGTTATAAGTTCTGGATCACCAGGACCAACACCAACTCCATAAAGACGACCTTTGTTCATCATTCTTCCTCCGTTGCTAAGGCGTTAACTGCGGCGGCGGCGATCGCACTCCCACCCCGCCGACCATGTAATGTCATAAATGGCACACCACGACTATCTGCAGCCAGTGCTGCTTTCGATTCTGCCGCACCCACAAACCCAACAGGAAAACCCAGAATGAGAGCTGGTTTTGGTGCCCCAGCGCTCAACATTTCTAGTAACCGAAACAAAACAGTCGGTGCGTTGCCAATTGTAACCACAGCCCCTTCTAACACTGGTAGCCACAATTCCAAAGCAGCTGCAGAACGGGTGGTTCCCAGTTTTTGAGCAAGTTCTGGCACATCGGGATGATTGAGGGTGCAAATCACTGAATTGTCTGCTGGTAGTCGTCGCCGCGTAATACCTTCTGCTACCATCCGACAATCACACAAAATCGGTGCCCCTGCTGCTAAAGCTGTACGCCCAGATTCTACAGCTGTTGGTGAAGCTGCTAAGTCATAAACAATATCTGTCATCCCACAAGCATGAATCAGACGCACGGCAACATTTGCGACATCGGGAGCAAGTACAGACAGATTTGCCTCAGAACGAATCATGGCAAAGGATTTATGATATATTTTGTTACCGTCTTTTATGTAGTCAATAGTCATTTGTTAGTTGTTACTCTTATCCCATCCAAAAAAGACTTATTTAACGAACCGCCAAGACGAGCGACTGCGTTGCGGAGCCAGTACTGCAGGAGGGTTTCCCGACCTAGGTATCTGGCGTTGGGGTTCCCCCCGTTGTAGCACCTGGCGTGCCAAGAACCCCAAGAAAAAGATAGGTAATTTTGTAGGGGAAGGCGGTAGTTGTTAGTTGTTTGTTTATTAACCACTAACTACTCTTATTTATCAAACAACCGTTGCAAGTCTGCAATTACATATTGGTTGACAAATTCACCAAATGATGTATTGGAAGCATCACGTTCTGCCATATATATTTGCAACATTCGCTCTAGCAGTGAAGGTAATTCTGTAAAGGACACCCAACCGTAAAGTTCTCGTCCAAATTTTTCGTGACTATCACCATCACCTACGCAGACTTTATAACCTTCCACCACTTCCCCTTTATCTTCAATATTGAAACCAACAAGAGCAATATCGCTCCTGCTATGCTGAGCACAGGATTTTTCGCAACCTGTGAAGTGAATGTTGATTGGTTGGTCAAGAATAACGCGATCATCCAAGTATTGCGCTAATGCTAGGGCATGATTTTTGGTATCTGTTGCTGAAGACGCACATCCGGTGTTACCAGCGCAAGCAACTAGGGCACTGCGAATATTAGTTGCAGACCAATGCAATCCTAAGTTTTCAATTTTACTTTGTATCTTGGGAATCCACTGTTGAGGAATATCTGATATCAAAAGATTTTGCCAAGGTGTCAGCCTAAGTGTAGCATTAGCATAGGTTTCAGCTATATCCGCTAACCCACGTATTTGTAAAGTATTTAATCTACCAACTGGTACGACAACACCAATGTAGGACAATCCTTTGTGTCGTTGGGGATGGACACCTATGTGTTGGTATTTAGAATAGACATTGCATCCAATATCTCTATATTCCTCCTTAATTTGTGTATGACTGCTTTTCACAGAAAAACGCCGTAGTGGATAGGGAAGATGACGTTCAACTTTTTGAAGAAATCTTTCTATACCTAAGTTGTTCAAAATCTCCCAAAAACGTGGCTGACGTGACTTGCGATGAGGAATTGTGTTTCCAATCTCTAGTGTGAGATGCTGCAAATAGACTTGTGCCAATGCACCTACAACCTCAACACACTCTTCTGGTTTTAGCAGGATGTCTGTATCAATAAATGGTTCAAACAGCGATGTACCCAAGTTCAGTTTGAGCCGGAAGTAAACGTTATTATCAACCATAACCGCAGTCAGGGCGATATCGTTTGATCGTTCGCCAATCGACACAGAACCACCGCCATCAAAAGCAACGCTGAATTTAGGTGAAAGTGGCGCTAGCTCTGGGTGAGTGGTAATGTAGTGATCTAATTTGCTGATGAGAGGTCGAGTATCAATTAATTCGTATAAGTCGATGCCAGACGTGGGACTACCCATGATATTGCGGAGATGATCAACCTCTGGAACGGCTGAAGCTATACCAATATCTTGTAGGACTCTTAAAAATTTAGCCGGAATCTCTGTACGGATTGCACGGATTTGGAGGTTGGCACGATTGGTAATATTAGTGTAACCAGTTCCCAACTCGTCAGCTAAGTCAGCGATGACACGAAACTGCTGACTAGTCAGTATTCCTCCAGGTACACGGATGCGAGATAAAATACCATCTCGCGCGGACGTTTGATAAAAAAGACCAGGACAACCAGACACGCCTACAACTCCTTCCCCGTGCGACGCAGAGAGCAGATAACAACTGTGTGTACAAGACACCCTTGGAGTCAGCATTCTGACTAACCGAATTTGTTGGTTGTTAGGTGTTTTATCAACTACTAAGCACTAGCAAAATCGGATTACAGCTGCGGCACAGTACCGGAATTTCACCGGACTTTCCCGACTCCAAGTGTGTAGTTTAGCATGAGATAATAGCCATACTTCTTTTTGCCAAATCTTCTTGATTCTTCCATTAGTCGCCAGATGCAGAAATGGTTATCGGTAGTGGGTATTGGTGAGGATGGGCTATCGGGATTGAGTGCGATTGCCTATTCTCTCCTTGAACATGCACAAGTGATAGTCGGGGGAAAACGCCATCTCGCCATGTTACCACCAGACGATTCACGAGAAAAACTCATTTGGACTTCCCCCATCAGTCATTCTATAGAAGAAATTCTCCGTCGCCGGGGTCAATCTGTATGCGTTTTGGCAAGTGGCGATCCCATGTGCTTTGGTATCGGTGTCACTCTCTCCCGCCAGATTCCTATTTCTGAGATGACTATCATCCCCGCCCCTTCATCCTTCAGCCTTGCTTGTGCCAGACTAGGATGGTCACTCACCGAAGTAGAGACATTAAGCTTAAACGCTCGTCCTCCTGCTCTCATCCAAGCGGCTATCTACCCAGGAGCACGTCTTCTGATTTTAAGCGAAGGCAAGGAAACCCCAGCAATTGTCGCTGAAATCTTGACAAAACGTGGTTTTAGTGATAGCAAAATTACCGTCCTAGAACATATGGGCGGTTCTCAGGAGAGAATTATCGCAGGCACAGCCGCTTCATGGACGACAACAGAACTAGCTGATTTGAATACGATCGCTGTAGAGTGTATTGCTGATGCTGGAGTTATACCCTTACCTCGGTTAGCAGGACTACCAGATGATGCGTATCATCATGATGGACAGTTGACTAAGCGCGAAGTGCGAGCAATAACACTTTCTGCTTTAGCTCCCACACCGGGACAGTTGTTGTGGGATGTGGGTGCGGGGTGTGGTTCGATTGGTATTGAGTGGATGCGGAGTCATTCTCGGTGTCGGGCGATCGCCATTGAACAAAATTCCACCCGACTACAATATATTGCTGACAACGCCGCCGCCCTTGGTACACCTTATTTACAAATTGTTGCGGGTAAAGCTCCCGCTGCATTGAATGATTTGCCCCAACCCGACGCTATCTTTATTGGCGGTGGTGCAACAACAGAAGGTTTATTCGAGGTGTGTTGGGAAGCTTTGCGTCCGGGAGGGCGTTTTGTTGCTAATGCTGTGACGATTGAAAGTGAGCAGAAGTTGTTGCAATGGCACAATCAGGTAGGCGGGGAGTTGATTCGTGTTGCTGTTCAACGGGCTGCACCTATTGGCGGGTTTTTGGGGTGGAAGCCGATGGTGCCGGTGACGCAGTGGGTGGTGAGGAAGTAGTTGGAAGCGAGTATCTTTTCGAGTTATTTGTCAGGTGGACAGGGCTTGATGTATAAAATTACAGTATATTTGCTCCACAAATATACTGTAATTTTCACTCTATATTTCCTGAAGAGGGATCTGTTGATCTGTAGCCAAGGGATGCTTTAAACTTCGGCTGTGTCTCATATGTGACCTGCCACTGATAAGCTTTGCCGTAAGACCACTTTGTTTGTCATATTACTAAAGTAGATATCTGAGGATGTACATAAACATTAAAGCCAATGCTATATCAGATAATAGTCAAAGTTGAGTCTGAAGCAATTTACCACCAACCATATAAATTAGAGATTGATAACTTTATCCTCGGAGTAATGCTCAGTCCAGATAAGGTGGTAGAGGAGCTAAGCATTGCTCTAAGGGTAAAGAATTATCAGGATTTTTTACCCCAAGTTAGTTCAGATATAGAAAGCCAGATTACTCGGATAGATATGCGAGATTCGCCGCTGTGTTTTTTACTCGTTGATCTCGCGCAACATATTGAAGCTCTTGGTAGCTTTTGGTTTGGAATTAAAAAGATCTATTGGGAGAGTCCAAAAAGAGCTTGGATAGCTGAATCATTTGAGGAGCAGGAGGCTCTTGAATTTTCAACGCATGATTTTCAGCAAGAGTCTCATGAAAATAAATGCTACAGAGAAATGTCTCCAGGAATGCTAGCATCTCTGGTACAGAATCGTCTCCTTCACCAACATTTAGTTTTGCCAATGTCGTTCTATCGAGAAGCATGTAATGACTTTAGCTCTGGTAGATACACAAGTTCCTTTATCAACTTCTACTTCTATCTAGATGACTTATACGGACAAGGCAAAACAAAAAACAAAGAAGTAGAAAAATTATTTAAGTCATCGGAGCATATCAGGAAAGCTATTGAGCAAACTATAGAACTTTATCAAAATGTAGGGGATTCGGAAAATTTGGATCAATTAAAGAAGTTCCTTGATATGGAAAAGCGTGAGTTTAATGTCGATGGAATAATCGAGCTGATAGTACAGGTGCGTGGTAATTTATCACACTTTTCTCAAAAAAGCTCCAAGAAAAAGGGGCATCCTCTAAATCAAAGAGAGTTCAGAAGCATGGCGTATCTTATAAACTCAATTTGCATTCACACATTTATAGAGCTTACTACTGGTGAGATGCCAAAGTAGTTTGTATATTCTGATGGTGGATGCAAGCAGCTGGTGAGCTAAGTTGTTAGACTGCCAGGTTGTCTGTGGGATGGTGCTTCAACGTTATTGGTAGGTTGCATCAAGATTATCGATGGAGCGATCGCCCCTCTGTAGCTCACAGTAGTTCAACAAACTCGTCCACGGTCAAACCCACTTGGCGGATGATCGCACGTAAAGTCCCTCGATCTAACTCTTTGTGATCTGGTACAGTGACCGTCGCTTTAGGTTCTTCGCGAACTAAAATGATATGGCTTCCACGTTGCCGATTTACGACAAAGCCGATTTGCTCTAGTGCTCTAACACATTCTGCACCTGAAATGACAGGCAGCTTACTCATACCAGTACAACTTCTACTCTATCCTCTGGAACAGACTCACCTCGCTCTTGCAGAACTTCGATGTAGAGAGCGATCGCTTCTTCAATATTAGCTACAGCTTCCTCACGAGTTTTCCCTTGGCTAATGCAACCTGGTAAACTAGGTACTTCAACGACAAAATAACCATCCTCACCAGGATACAGTAGTACTTTGCGTTTAGATTCGGCTTGAAGTTTTGCCACTGTTATTGCACCTACTCGGTTACTTGATCCAAATCCTAACATTCAATCAAATATCCCCTTGGGAAACAATCTCTCAAATTTATAGTAGCTGATTCACCAACCACGCCACAGCACTCTCCACATCGCTGACTTGCTCTCCTGGTGGAGTTGCTGGACGCTTTACCATTACCACCTTCACCCCAAGTTCCCGCGCTGCAATAATCTTGGCATACGTCGCATCACCGCCGCTATTCTTACTCACGACTGTATCAATTTGATGTGAAATCAAGAGTTTTCGCTCATTGTCTAGGGCAAAGGGACCGCGATCGCACAATATCACCCCTGATGGCACCAATGCTTCAGTTGCAGGAGGCTCAATCAGTCGCATCAAAAACCAAATATCCTCCAAACTGGCAAAGGATGCAAGTTGCTGCCTACCGATAGTCAGGAATACTCGTTTGGCAAATTCAGGTAATACAGCAGCTGCTGCTTCCACACTATCAACTTCAACCCACCAATCATTAGGAAGACGCTCCCAAGCAGGACGGATCAGCATCAGATGGGGTATTTTACAAGTAGCAGCGGCAGCAGCTGCATGAAAAGATATCTGTTTAGCGAAGGGGTGAGTCGCATCGATCACTACATCTATTTTTGCTTCAATTAAGTATTCTACCAGCCCTGCTTCACCACCAAAACCCCCAATACGTAGTATTCCGGCTGGCGCTTGTGGTTGACTGGTGCGACCAGCTAAAGATGTGATAACTTCTACCTCTGGGATAGCGGAGGCTTTAGCTGCCAATTCTGTCGCGTCACCTGTTCCGCCAAGAATAAGAAGATGCTTCATATTTACAATAGTTAAAGTCTTCGCGAGTATTTGCAAACTATCCAAGGAACGCTTGAGCAATACCTTAGGCTACACCGCCCTAAATCGCTGGAGTCAAGCTAATAATCTTCGATTTTATCGAAAGTCAAAATTCGCAACAAATAGTCAAAGAATATAATTTTACTTAGCCTTACTTAAAGCTTTCAATTCAACCAATCACTAACAAACGGAACACTCAATAGTGTTCTTATTTTATACCATTCTCACTAGAGACGATTTTTTATCTTAGATGTTCCTAAATTATATAAGCTTTATCAAAGTTACATAAAATTTGCCAACACCCTTGGAAAAACTAGATATTGTATCAGTATATTTTTTTATTGTGGTTTAATTCGTACTGACTATTTATAAATACATTATCATTCTTCATTGCATTTGCACTAACGTTATGTGCTCTTTGCTCAATATAAAGGCGCTTGCATCTGATTGTAAGTAGCTTCCTATGTAGATATAAGTATGGTCTTAGTATCTATATTTTGCTGCTTTGATATTGTTGGTATGTACTTTAAAAAACTCTTATTTATTGATTACTTATTTTTATTTGATTTTATACACTTCCATACATAAAAATTTCATAAATTCTATCTTTGTACTTAAATGAGTTAAGTACAAGCACTGAAAAAACAAGAATTTAAAATTCTCTAACAAAGCACACTGTAAACAAAGTGATTATTAACGTTTTCTTGACTAGACCTCTCCAAAAATGGCTATGAAACCAATACCCCGCGCTTGCACTAAAAATCATTTTTGGAGAGGTCTACTGGCTCATGGTAGTTTTAATACGTGTTTTAACTTTTTTGTTAAAATTATAGTAATCTAAATAATAGTGAGTATATTACTTACCATCTACCCATTAACTAAAGTTTTCTATTTATTTGAGGTTATGTACTCAATTTTTTGAGTTTCACTGGAAATTATTGAAGGTGGCACTCAAAACTCTCCAGGGTGACGATTCGTTACGAAACAATGTCACATAGTGTTACCAGTACGTATGATGAAAATACCTTTTTATGAAACAGTTGCCTTTGCGCCTCATGACGCAACTTAAGTGTATGAGTTATGACCACAGTCACAACTCATATGAGTTTGCTATTCTTATAATTCAAATAGGCATCTACTTAGGCTAGGCAAAACTTGGCGGACAGCCATATGGGAATAATAGGTAGAGGCGGGAATATACCTCTCCTTGTTTGCGGAAATTTTAGTAAAATCCAATAGTTTTGGTATGGAAAAATACTCTATAAAGGTGTATTTGATAAATAGTTATCCACTTTCTAAATTTCTTGTGATACCCAATGATGCTGTAAACTCTCCTGCTAAGTACACGTCACCATAAAACGGGTTCGGAATTGGCTTAAGAGATAATTCATTTCCCTGTTTTGGCATAAATTTGATTTCCGAACCCTATTAATGATGAATTGTACTAAGTGTACTCCTCAGTACAATGAATGTAGATAAGTAGCTTAAACTCTGTGTACAAGCTATCTGTAATTTCTCCCGATTTTCCATTAAGGAGCAGTAAAACTAAGTAAAACCTTAAATCCGCACAGCTACCGAACCAGGAACTAGGCTTTTCCAAGCATTGCTCTGCTTTTGGTGAGGGATCTTTGTTTTCAGGGATTGAGTACTGTAATCTCACATCTGTTATTGCTTTGTCTAAACAGGTGTAAGTCATGCTTCACCAACTTTTCAACAAGACAAAGTACAAGTTTGTGGCAATAATATAGAGTCAATACAGATCTAAGTTGCTAGTTACTAATAGCATCATTCTTCTAGTCTCTAGCCACGAGTACCTATCTTCATATCGTTGTTGTTCTTTAAATCAAAAATCTTTCTTTATGAATATGACGACTCTTCCTATTGGTAGATACAGATTTTTTCAGGCATTACAGCCACTATCTCTACTAGGAAAAATGACCAGTAAACCTCTGAGTGGTTGTTGGCAAGTGTTTAGCCCATCCGCTTCTTGGTCAATCTATTTAGATGAAGGTAAACTGATTTATGCCTGTTATACAGATAAAATGTTTGATGTCATTTACAGGCATTTAAACCGTTTAAGTGAGGAAATTCCTACTCTCAATAGTGGAATTGATAAACAGTTGCAGACGCTATTTGAAACTGGACTTGACAATCAAGCAATACAAAATCCAGATTATTTAGCTATTTGCTGGCTCGTGAATCAAAAGTATATGACTCCTGCTCAAGCAGGAATCTTAATAGAGCAATTGGCGATAGAAATTATTGAACAATTTCTGAATATAAAAGAGGGGAGTTATGAATTTGCTTCGGAAAGTGTCCTAGATGATATGCCAAAGTTCTGCCATCTTGATTTACGCTTAATAGTCGAACATTGTCAAAATAGAACACAAGAAGAGGAAAATACTACATCACGCCGGATACAACGCCGATTCCAATCTTTTTCATCAAAAATAAAGCAGTCAAAAGCAAAAATAGAACAAAAATTTACAAATTTTACCAACATTCAAACAGTAGATTTTAATAATAACGATGGTCAACACCAACAGAACTTCCAAAAACCATTTAACAAAAAGACTTATACAGTAGTCTGCGTTGATGATAGTCCTATGATCATCAACGTCATCACGAATTTCTTAGATAATCAAATATTTTCTGTGATTGGAATAGATGACTCTTTAAAAGCTTTAATGCAAATTATCCGTATTAAACCTGACCTCATTTTACTAGATATCGAAATGCCAAACTTAGATGGTTATGAACTGTGTACCCTGTTACGAAAACATTCATACTTTCAGAACACTCCAGTGATTATGGTTACGGGTAGAGCAGGATTGATAGACAGAGCAAAAGCAAAGATGGTTAGAGCAACAGGCTATCTAATCAAGCCTTTTACACAAGTAGATTTGCTGAAAGTTATCTCTCAACACATTGAATAATTTATAAGTGAGCAATACAATTCATACCAAATTTGGGTGACTCCGCTTGAACATTAGTCAGCACGCTTAAGAACAAGTCTCGTATAGCCGCACCTGTCTGTACCAGTGTTCTATAGCGGATTATTACCACGTATGCGCAAAGCGCAGGCTAGGCCAACAAAGCAGCGTCTTCGACAGCAAAGGGAAAACATCAGTTCCTAACAAAGGCGTCTACAACGGGGAGAACCCCCCCTAAGAGCGGACTGGCTTTAACCTACAATATCTTAATGTTTACTTTCACCCATCGGTTCTTATAATAAAAACAAAACTTGACAATCACTTTTGTAGGAATGCTCATAATGAGCAGTTTTGTTTTTTATATTAGCTTCAATATATATCAGGGTCATCACAAGTAAAGTATCTCCTCTTTACAGTTCTAAGGATGTGAAAGCGATTTTATATTCTTCAACGATTGACAGAATATATAATTTGCTATTATAAATTATCTCATTTGATTAGATTATTAACAGTACCCAGGAAACTTGCTAAATAGCGACAATAATTAGTCATGTTTTCTTTGGCAATTGGAGATGACTAATGACAATAACCCTATGGCGCTCTGCCACGCCTTACGGCTAACGCATGATTGCGTGCGCTTTGGGCTTACGGAGACGCGCTCGTCCCAAGGGGACACGCTACGCATTCGCTCTTAGCGTGCGCTGTGCGCTTACGCGAACGCCAGTCGCCTGGTTGTCGGGAAGCAAGGACCGCAGCACTGGTTTCAATAAAGACTCTTGACGAATAAAGATTATGTTACGAGACAAAGAATTACAAACCCAGTTGCAGTTTTTCGAGGAAGTAACTGACTCTCTCAATACCCTAGAAACTGTATTATTAGAAGTCAAATTTAATCGTGAAATTGCTCTATCAAAAATAAATGCTGGAGTCAGAGCTGCTCATTCCATAAAAGGTGGTGCAGGCATAATGGGATTTCGGACTTTAAGTGCTTTAGCTCACCGATTAGAAGATTACTTTAAAGTTTTGACAACTCAGAAAGACCCTTTAGAACTTGACGCTGATTTGCAAAGCCTACTTTTAGCTGGAGTAGATTGGTTACGCCAAATAGTAAAACTACATTCAGAAGGTTATACCATCGATGAACAATGGTTAGCAACCTTTTGTTATCCAGTTTTTGAAGAGTTACAAGATCGTTTGGGCTGTTTGATTTCTGAGGATACGATAACAGTTCTATCACCAGAGAGTGCGTTACAAGACATAATTCGCTTACTGTTTCAAACGGAAGTAGAAGACTGTTTGCAACGCCTAGAATCATTAATTTTAAATAGTGAACAATCTGTTTTGCGACACGAAGCTAATCTCATGGCAATAGAGTTGGGTGGCTTGGGCGAAATGCTCCAGCTACAAGCTTTTACTCAGCTTTGTAAGTCCATAACCGAGAAATTAGAAGCAGCAGAAAAAGTTGAAGAAATTGCACGCTCAGCCTTGCAAGCATGGCGACAGTCACAAACTTTAATACTAACAAATCAAATTGATAGTTTACCAACACAAATTACCCATAATACCCAAAGAAGTTGTAATTTCTATCAAGTTGCATTTCAACAAATCACTTGAGAGTGTTGATACTCGGTTTACTTATCAAAGTATGCCCGTAAACTATACTTTGAATCACCCCAAGGGGGTTGACTCATGATCAATTGCGAAATCTAGCGTGCATCTTGACTACTGAACCAATGACAACAATTGCTGGGGCTTCAAACCCAGATGCCTCAACTTGCTCTACAATTGTTCCCAGCTGACCAACTAATTCTTCTTGATCCGGTCGCGTACCCCACCGTACCAGAGCAATAGGCGTTTCTGAATTCAACCCGGCTTCGGTTAACTGTTCGACGATGTGAGACAAATTGTGGATACCCATGTATATTACGATTGTTTCTGAACCGTGGGCGATCGCATTCCAATTTACGGCGGGTCGGTACTTACCTGCTGCCTCATGTCCTGTCACAAAAGTTACAGAAGAACTATATAACCGATGCGTCAAAGCTATACCTGCATAAGCTGGAGCAGCAATTCCCGATGTCACACCAGGCACAACTTCCACAGGAATTCCAGCTTCTACCAATTCTTCCATCTCTTCGCCACCACGACCAAATATAAACGGGTCACCCCCCTTAAGTCGCACAACAATGGCATTATCCTGTGCCTTAGCAATGAGCAAGTGCGTTGTTTCTTCCTGTAAAATTGAATGACGTCCCCGTCGCTTGCCAGCATCAATCTTCTGGGCTTGAGGATTAATCATCGCCAAAATTGCTGGACTGACCAAGGCATCATAAATCACTACATCCGCACACTCTAACAAACTCTTGCCTTTGAGAGTCATCAACCCCGGATCTCCCGGTCCCGCGCCTACTAGGTACACCTTACCCAAATACTTCTTTTGCTGTTGGTTCTCTTCGAGACGGCTTCTGCCGAACGCGTCCTTCTTTTGGAGAGGGCTTGCGCCGAACGTGTCTTCGCGGTTCATTATTTTAACAAATCCCAAATCAATTCCACTAATTCTTTACTTGCTCCCAAAGGCTCAGTCAGTTGAAAGTTCACTTCAGGAAACTGTAATTTTAACTCTTGTTGCTTTTGAGCAACAGTGTCCGTCATTCCACCTGGAAATAGAAAGTATGGTATTATGGCTAAATTCTTATAGCCAGTACCCACTAACTCTTGTACCCGTGCTTCCAACCTAGGAGACACACCCAAGTATGCAGCTACTGCTCCTATCTTCGCCGCCATTGCTTCCACTGGAACATTACCTTCAAGGCGACGACTACCATGAGCCAAAAGAATTTTTGCTTCTGCTTTTGTAGCAATCAACTGCTTGGCTAGTAAGCACTCTAAACCAGGGTGAGAGCCTAAGTATGGTTGTAAAAATATCTTAATATTCTGACCGATAGCCTGCTGTGCCAGTGCGACTTGGGCTGGAATATCTTCCATCACATGAACTCCTGGCAACAGAAATAGTGGTTGGATTTTGAGACTATCACATCCAGAATCTAAAGCATTCTTAGCAAATTTTATGATTTGCTTATGCAGGGGTTCAGGATTTAATTCCAAGTACGCTGTACCGACCAAGGTTTGACATTTCAACTGAGAAGTTATACCTCCAGTTGTTGTAACGAGTAAATCGCTTTGTATCTTATGACATAACAGTTCTACCAGATGTTGGATAGCAATTTCCGGACGCGGATCGTGACTTCCGTGAGATACCAGCAAATGTGCAGATGCCATTACCAAGGACGTTACTTAAATGTTTCGATTGATTAAATATAGCGTAGGTTGAATTAAGTCACTATATGGCAATAGATAGAAAATAAGTATTGCCAGAAACTGTTAGTTCCTGGCTGCTGTAGGGATTAATTGAGAATATTATTAGATAGCGGCTTCTTTCTCAGCTTACTTTTCTTCTGCAACGGGGTCAGCAATGTAACGGAAAGTAGGTTCCTCGTTCCAAGGACCGCGCTCATCCTTACCATTAGTAGACAAGTTGTAGTAAATGTCTACAGTGCTATCAGGTTGGATATTACCAAAGAATGGGTCAGTTAACTTACCCAAAGAGTCCAACGCCTTCATGAACATTTGAGTATGAGAAATTTCCCGAGTCAGAAGATGCACAAGTGCCTCTTTGGTTCCATCATCAGGAGCTAGCTTAATCAATGACTCGTAAGTTTGACGTGCGCCAGCTTCAGCAGCAATGTCTGCCCGCAAATCGCGCACTACGTCACCACCTTCATTAATATAAGCTGCTGACCAAGCTTGACCTTGACTATCTAGCAAGTGAGGTCCTACACCCCGCACAGCAAACAAGGTACTTTTGTAAGCTTCAGTTTGGTCAACATTTTTGGTATGAGAGTCGATGAGCTTACCAATCATTTCTAAGTGGCTAAACTCTTCGAGAGCAATATCTTGCAACATATCCTTAATTCCGGCATGTTCGCAATGTAAGGATTGCGTCCAGTATTGCAAAGCCGCTGTTAATTCACCTGTTGCGCCACCAAACTGTTCTAGAAGCAGCTGAGCAAAACGTGGATTTGGATCAGCAATGTTAACAGGTCGAATTGTTTCTTTTTTATGAAAAAACACAATAGTTCTCCTTTATTTTAGGTATTTATGCCAATTTCTTCGGAGTATCTTGAATCAGACTCTTGAAATCGGAAAAATTCCTACTCTCTTTACAAAATGTTAACGGTGGCAGCTTGCTGAAACCTTGATCCTGGGGAAGACTTGCTATCTAAGTAGCTCTATCCAAAGTTGTTATTATTTTTGGCTAAGTTACTGCTTTTGAGCGTTGTATGTGTAGAAATTTTCAAAAGCTCCCACCGTTTCAAATTTATAAGAAGGTACCCAATTATTAAGTTTAAAATCTGTACGGTAAACACTAAAAATGAGAAAATCTTGTTTTTCAGTACTAATGGAGATAATTTCCCTCATACGCGGGTTTGCTGCTTCTAGCAGTTTATCGCAGTTCATTCGTATTACATTTTCTAATATATTTGGGCTTTTCTTACAGACATTGCTTTTCAAATACTCGCTCAGGGTTTGTACTGCATACTCTTCATATTTGGTCTGACTAGGATTTGTATTCGCCATTGCCATACCCAAGACTGCTACTCCGACGACTCCCAGGCATGTAATAATAGTGATAGCTCTCATTTGTCTCAACTGCTATTTGCCATAGATATTAGACTCCAGATTATTGAAGTCCGTTCCTTTGGCAAAAGCACTTGATCTATTCAGCAGCTAGTGTTATATTATGGATAATAATGGCGAGCGTAGCCAAGCGGTTAAGGCAGAGGTTTGTGGTACCTCCACTGGTGGGTTCGACTCCCATCGTTCGCCCTGAGGTAATTGTTAGTTGTTGACAGGCAACTGACTCAGCAATCAAAGTGAAATCCCCCAACTCAAGTTTGGGGGATTTTGTTAACAAGGTTTTTTGAGTAATTTTTTATCTTTATTCTCGAACAAAAGGCTGTTTGCGTCTTACGGATGCTCAGCCATAAAAATTGACCTTGCTTTAAAGAATATGCTGAAATTAGAAATATTTGAAGACATCTTTCATTTGTATAATAAATGACTTAATGTTCCTTGAATTCAATTTCTATTCTTCGCTAACTATAAAATAAAAAGAGAAACTTTTGTTTCAGTTATTTCAGTAATCATCACGCTAAAACAGGATAGGACGAAAGGAAGTTTTATTAGTACTTCCAAAGATATTTACCCTGGCAATCTAAGCGAAAGTTATATGGCAGTAGGTAAGAGTTTATTCTTTAAATGAAATCGGGTTTTTCAATAAAAATGCTTAGTATTTATAATTACACGTTTTGGATAATCACTTGATATTTTCCGTTTTGTTGAAGACAAAAACAACGAAAGAGTACGCCTTTAGTTAGAGTGCAAAATACTCATATATAAGATTAGCGTAAAAAGGTAGAGAGGTTTAAAGATACTCAGAGTAGTAATAATTGCTAATTGCCAAGGTGTAGTACTTGTTTATACGATTACCCATGGGCAGTTGACTATTAGCTATTGCTCAGTCAAATGCTGAATCCAAAACCTACAATTATCTCACAAGTTGCTATGTCAGAATTACTTCAAGCTGTTTTAAATAGTGAAGAAAAAAGTGATTTGCGTTCCCTGATCAGTGAGTTACGTCAGCAAGAAAAAAAATACTTGCTGCGGAACGACATACTCAATTTATATGGTGAATATTGCTCTAAGTACGAAAAACCTGAGCAATTTTACACTGCTTCTCATTTAGCAAAACTTGTTTACTACACTCAAGAAATCATTCAAGAGGAATCAAGTCTGTGCTTCATCATACGACCAAAGATTGCTAGTCAAGAGGTTTACCGACTGACAGGCGACTTGAGTGTACAGCCGATGACGGTTCAGGAACTGTTGGATTTGCGCGATCGCCTAGTAAACCGACATAATCCCAACGAAGGCGACCTCTTGGAATTGGATTTTGGTCCATTTTACGATTACACCCCGGTGATTCGCGATCCAAAAAATATTGGTAAGGGGGTGCAGTTTCTCAACCGCTACCTATCCAGTAAGCTGTTTGCTGACCCCAAGCAATGGCTAGAAGGCTTGTTTAACTTCTTGCGCCTACACCAATACAACGGTGTTCAACTGCTTATCAACCAGCGGATTCAGTCACAGCAGCAACTGTCTGATCAAGTCAAAAAAGCCATCTCTTTCGTCAGCGATCGTCCCAGTGAGGAACCCTACGAAGAATTCCGATTTGAGATGCAAGTGATGGGCTTTGAACCAGGTTGGGGGCATACTGCGCAGCGAGTCCAGGAAAGCTTGAGTATTCTGGATGAATTGATTGACTCTCCCGATCCCCAGACCTTGGAAGCTTTCATCTCTCGCATCCCGATGATTTTTAGAATCGTCTTGGTTTCTGCCCACGGTTGGTTTGGGCAAGAGGGAGTTTTGGGACGTCCCGACACTGGGGGTCAAGTGGTTTACGTCCTCGACCAAGCGAAGAACTTGGAAAAGCAACTGCAAGAAGACGTGATGTTGGCTGGTTTAGAAGGATTGAATGTCAAGCCGAAGGTGATTATTCTCAGCCGCCTTATCCCCAACAGTGATGGCACCCTTTGTAACCAGCGCCTAGAAAAAGTCCACGATACTGAGAACGCCTGGATTTTGCGAGTGCCTTTGCGGGAATTCAATCCCAACATGACACAAAACTGGATTTCGCGGTTTGAATTTTGGCCCTATCTGGAAACCTTTGCTATAGATTCCGAAAAAGAACTGCTGGCAGAGTTTCAGGGTAAACCAGATTTAATTGTTGGTAACTACACTGATGGGAATTTGGTAGCGTTTTTGCTGTCACGCAGACTGCGTGTCACACAGTGTAACATTGCCCATGCCTTAGAAAAGTCCAAATACTTGTTCAGTAATTTGTATTGGCAAGATTTGGAGGATAAATATCATTTTTCGTTACAATTCAGCGCTGACTTGTTGGCGATGAATGCTGCCAACTTTATCATCAGCAGCACTTACCAAGAAATTGTGGGCACGCCGGATAGTGTAGGACAGTACGAGTCACTCAAGTGCTTCACCATGCCGGAACTGTACCACGTTGTTAATGGGATTGAACTGTTTAGTCCCAAGTTTAACGTGGTACCGCCTGGAGTGAACGAGAATGCTTATTTCCCATATACTCGTACGCAAGACAGAGTTGAGAGCGATCGCCTCAGATTAGAAGAAATGCTCTTCACTCTGGAAGACGACTCTCAAATTTTTGGTAGACTTGATGATCCAACCAAGCGTCCGCTTTTCTCAATGGCGCGTCTTGACCGCATTAAGAACCTCACTGGTTTAGCCGAATGCTTTGGTCAGAATCAACAGTTGCAGGAACAATGTAACCTGATTTTGGTAGCGGGTAAGTTGCGTGTAGAAGAATCAGGCGACAACGAAGAACGCGATGAGATTGTTAAACTTTACCAAATCATAGAGCAGTACAATCTCTATGGTAAAATTCGCTGGTTGGGTGTGCGTTTGACCAAATCTGACTCTGGCGAAATCTATCGGGTCATTGCTGATCACCAAGGAATCTTTGTACAACCTGCTTTGTTTGAAGCATTTGGTTTGACAATTTTAGAATCGATGATTTCGGGATTACCAACTTTTGCGACGCAATTTGGTGGGCCATTAGAAATCATCCAAGATAAGGTAAACGGTTTTTATATCAACCCAACAAATTTAGAAGAAACAGCCGAAAAACTTCTTGAGTTTGTCCAGAAGTGCGGACAAAATCCCAATTATTGGAATCAAATTTCAAAACAAGCCATTGACCGAGTTTATAGCACTTATACATGGAAAATTCACACTTCTAAGTTGCTATCATTAGCACGCATTTATGGTTTTTGGAACTTTATCTCCAAAGAGAATCGGGAGGATTTGTTGCGCTACATCGAGGCTTTGTTCTATTTAATTTACAAGCCAAGAGCGCAACAATTATTAGAGCAGCATAAGCATCGTTAAGGTCTCAGTGATTTGTCATTTGTCTTTTCCAAAGGACAAATGACAAATCACTATTGGCTATTTTGTCAATTCATACCAAGTTCTTTGACCAACTATGCCATCCACTGCTAAATTCCGTTTGTTTTGGAAAGCTTTAACAGCAGCTTCTGTCAAGGCACCAAAAACCCCATCAGATCGAATACTATAACCATTAGACGATAACAACTGTTGCAAGACTTTTACAGCAACACCCGAGCTACTAAAACGCAAAATTGGCAAAGATTGGCTAGTATCTATTTGAGGAACTATTTGCTTTCTTTGGCCAATAACTGTTTTAGCTGAAGATTCTGAAGCTACTTGTAACCCGAAAAAATAAGTAGAAGCAAGCATAATCTTCTGACTTTCTTTGAGCGGACTTTTTTTGAAATTTCGGACAGTGTGTTCCCACTCTGCTACGAATTGAGGGATAGCATCAAAGGGCAAAAGTATTTCTGGCTCTGCACATAGATGAAAGCATTGAGTGTTTATAATGATATCTTCTGTTGTGTCCTTTGCTGCGACCTGAAAATTCTTTGCTCTAGCTATATTAGGAGAGCCTTTATAACCAATATTGATTTCTACTGGATGAAGTATACTTTTGTTTTCTATACTTATGATCGACGTAGCAGCTTGAGCAGCCATATCAGGCTGTACAAATTCAGGTGGTGTAATTTGAGCAGCTGACACTATCTGAGATAGCTGCCTTTGTGTTAACTTCTCCTTGTTATTGTCTCGCTGAACTAATCGCAGTTCCGGTGCAATGGTCGGAGACAGTTGTCCTGTTGTTAACACGCTCGTCATCAGCAGGGCAATATCTGTCATTGTATTTCATTTTACTAACACCCATGTTTCCTTTCACAGGGAAAATTGCTGGTGTTCCGGAATAGACAGTACTGGAAAATAAAAAAATCTGATAAATTCTTTGAAAAGAATTAGCAAAATATGATTTACCAGTATCTGTTAAGTTGTAATGCATTCAAAATGGACTGGGGACTTGTGAAGGTTGTCCTTTGTCAAAAGTCATTTGTCATTTGTATTGCTTTGAACAAATGAAAGTCTTGCGATGCTCCGTTCGCCGTTCGCCCAAGCCGCGTGCGCTCTGCGCTCAGGCGTGGCGTAGCCATAGGAGCCTTCATGGGCGATAAGCCGTAAGTCCTGCGGACAGGCTACGCCAACGCGCAGCGTGCGCTTTGCGCTCAGGCTTGACGCTACGCGTATCGCAATATGCAAATTATAGGCGCTACAGCTTACTTGTCAAGGTATGTACAAAATACATCAAATGTAGAATACTCATCAAATCTAAAAGTTTTATTCCACAAATCCAGAGAAACTAACTACAAAAAAAATACGAATTATGAGTGCTTAAAAGTTTCACAATCCATAATTATATAGCATATCGACTCAATTTTTGACTAACCTGACAATACAGCCCAAGTTCTTGCACCAACGACTCCGTCCGCTTTTAAACCGCGTGAACTCTGGAAAGCTTTAACAGCAACTTCTGTCAGCGCGCCAAAAACTCCATCAATTTGAACAAAGTAGCCATTAGATATTAAAAGTCGCTGTAAGGTTCTTACAGTGCTTCCTGTGTTACCAAACCGTAGAGTAGGTAGACCTGAACTAGAGACAGCTTTCATCTTGATAGATTGTGCTAATGGTTGTATCACGTGATGAGATGTAGGTTGTGCTTTAGGCTGTGACTCAGGCTTTGCTAATGGTTGTTCTTGATTTGCCATATAAATTAATTTATAAAACTATTTTTCATAAGTTTCAACCGTATCTACAATGCCAAAGAAATCACTCATTCAGAAGAAGTGGTTTTCGCTTCTGGGTAGTGGGCACCTCGGACCGCAGTCGGCATGAGTTACTCAGTATTGTTCTATGGATATTATTCATATTCAGGAACTTTGTTTCCGCATTTTTTTGCTAATTTTAATTGAAAAATATGAGGAAGTGGCGAAAAAAAGAGCGAAGCCCCTGACCTATCCTACTAAGGGTGGCTCAGGGGATCATCTATAATATTGTAGCTAAGCTATTCTCAAGCCATACCATCAACAAACGGAAGGAAGTAGAAAGCAAACCCCAACACTGCATACGCAGCTAAGAGTAGTACACCTTCTAACCAATTTGACTTACCGTCGGAACTGATGCTATTAGCAATGAACACCGCTACAACCACAGCTACTAATTCAAAAAGATTAAAATTTAAATCCATCGGTTGACCAAGTACCCGCCCTGCTAAAACTAAAAAGGGAGCAACAAACAGGGCAATCTGCATACTTGATCCCACCGCCACAGAAACAGAAAGATCCATCTTATCTTTCATTGCCACTGTCACGGCTGTTGCGTGTTCAGCAGCGTTGCCAATAATAGGTACGACGATTACCCCTGTAAAAAGTGCTGTCAAACCTAACTCTGATGTAGCTACTTCTAAAGAATCAACTAGCAATTCTGATTCCAATGCAACTAAGAGGGTACATACTAATAAAACCCCAGTCCACAACCAAATATTTGGTTTCTTGAGATGCGTTTCATCTTCGGTTGTTTCTGCCATACCCACATCGTAAAGATAAGTGTGGGTTTTCATCGAGAATAACAAAGTTAGGGCATAAACGAGAATGAGTACCACAGCAACGGCAAGGGACAGATTTTGCAGGGTTTTTTCCTGTATTGCTTGAGAGTTAAATTTCATCGCTGTGGGCAGTAGAATCGCAATCACCGCCAAATTCATTGAAGAAGCGTTGACTCGCGCTACAACTGGCTGAAACGTCTGTTCTTTATGGCGCAGTCCACCCAAAAACATGGAAAGACCCATCACCAGCAGTAAGTTACCGATAATTGATCCCGTGATACTGGCTTTGACGACATTCACAAGTCCGGCGTTTAGGGCAACTAAGGCAATAATTAATTCTGTGGCGTTACCAAAGGTGGCGTTTAGCAACCCCCCTACTGTTGGACCAACCACGACAGCAACTTCTTCTGTGGCTGTCCCCATCCAACCTGCTAAGGGCAAAATAGCTAAACCAGCAGTGATGAAAACTGTTAACTCTCCCCACTCTAAGTAATGAGCCGCTATGGAAACCGGAATAAACAGTAACAAAACCAAAAATAGAATGTTTTTACCTGACATTTGTCATTTTAAGGTGAAAGTATTAGAAACAGATGTGTAAGCTTAGAACTCCTCCGTCAGTCCTGAGCAATGAGTTTTCTGTACAACAGAATTCTGAGTTTTGAATATATTACACTACAACACCGACGAGCACTCCCATTGATCAAACTCTAGGATACCCCCAGTTCTCTAATTAAGGAGTTCTCAAATTTAACTATTTGCTTTCTCGACAGAGATTTGTAAAATAAGATTGCGATATAAGTACAATTTGAAATGTTTCGTTGCAAAAGTTTCCAATAAACTTCTGATTTTACACCAAGGATGGGGTTTAATATATTAAAAGACAATTAAATTTTTAACAGTACCAACGACGAAGCCTGCTAACATGGCTTATGTCAATAGGTTGATTGCATCGGGCAAAAGACTGCTTGATAATGCAGATTACCCCCAACACGAACACCACTACCTCGGAATTTGGTTTGATATCATAGTTGCTGTTGAAACTAACTGTTGTTGAAATGCCGCTGTAGGAAGGTTTATCAGCATTATCAAAGAAAGCAACTGCAAGGACTGTTTATTTTTTGGAATAATTTCATGACTTCTGCTGCTGAACTACCAGCTAGTGCTGGTTCAAATTTGACGCCACCTGAAAATATCAAAAACACCCAAATGCCCGATCCCCTGAGACAGGCTACTGGTGTTTACGTCACGGTTCATGGCCATTTTTATCAACCACCACGCGAAAACCCTTATCTAGACGCGATTGAACGCCAATCTGGTGCAGCGCCTTTCCATGATTGGAACGAACGAATTCACCATGAATGTTATCGCCCCAATGCCTTTGCCAGAGTGTTCAATGAGCGCGGCGAAGTGGTGGGGATCGTAAATAATTATGAGTATTTGAGCTTTAATATAGGACCAACGCTGATGTCGTGGCTAGAACGCCACGATGTAGAGGTTTATCAGCGAATTTTGGAAGCAGACGCTAAAAGTTGCTATCGCCTCAACGGACATGGCAATGCGATCGCGCAAGTATATAACCACATCATCATGCCTCTGGCAAATGAGCGTGATAAATACACCCAGATTCGCTGGGGCAAAGAAGACTTCCGCTCCCGCTTTGGACGTGATCCCGAAGGAATGTGGCTGGCAGAGACTGCTGTAGACTACCCCACATTGAAAGCTTTAGTTGATGAGGGGATTCGCTTTATTGTGCTTGCACCATCACAAGCACAACGTTGTCGTCTTTTGCCCACCCAGGATAATCCCAACCCTGAATGGTACGAAGTTGGTGGGAGTCAGATTGATCCCACACGCCCCTATCGTTGCTTTTTGAAAGAGACTGACGAATTAGAAGTAGAGGCAGGATCAGATAACTCATCTGTTCAATCGCGCCCCTATATCGATATCTTCTTCTACGATGGTCCGATCTCGCGGGATATGGGCTTTAGTGAGGTTCTGTTCAATTCCAATCATTTAGCTGGACGCATCGGTTCAGCTGTGCGTGGGGATCATCGTCCTGCACAGTTAATTTCTGTCGCCACAGATGGGGAAACCTTTGGACATCACAAGGCAGGAACCGAAAAAACATTAGCCTACGCCTTTAAAAAAGAGTTTCCCCATTGGGGTTGGACAGTCACCAACTTTGCCCACTACCTCAGCTTAAATACTCCCACATGGGAAGTGGAAATTAAGTCAGTCACAGCATGGAGTTGCGCTCACGGCGTTGATAGATGGCAAGATGATTGTGGTTGCGGTGGTGGCGGTACATGGCACCAAAAATGGCGTCGCCCCTTACGAGATGCATTGAATTGGCTGCGGGATCAACTGATTTCAGTGTATGAAGAGCATGGCAGACACTTTTTCATTGATCCCTGGCAGGCACGAGATGAATATATCCAAGTGATAGGCGATCGCTCTCCAGAAAACGTGAGTCGGTTCCTGTTGCGTCACCAAACTCGTAAACTCACAGCCAGTGAACAAGTAGACGCCCTGCGCCTATTGGAAATGCAACGTCATGCTTTGCTGATGTTCACCAGTTGTGGGTGGTTTTTTGAAGAACTTTCGCGTCCAGAAGGAACGCAAATTCTGCGTTACGCGGCGCGTGCTTTGGAACTCGCAGGGGATGTCTCTGGCGTACAGTTGGAAAAAGGCTTCCTCAAACACCTAAACCAAGCACCCAGCAATGTTGATTCGTTCAAACATGGTGGTGAAGTTTATCGCCAGTTGGTGCTAACGGCTCAAGTCGGCTTTAAACAAGTTGCTGCCCAATACGCCATAACCTCACTCTTTACCAATCACAAACCTGTAGAGACGCCCCATACAGCGTCTTCACAAAATGGGCAGAATGGTTCGATCAAGCATTCTCATCTACATAAAAAGCGGGTTTATTGCTACACCGCCAACGAACTCGATTACCAATTGCAACGGATGGGATCATTGACTCTGGCTGTGGGAAATTTGAACCTCGTCTCAGAGATTACCTGGGAAAGCGAACATTTAGTTTTTGCTGTTCTGCATCTTGGTGGTTGGGATTTCCATTGTTGCATTCAACCCTTCGAGGGACGATTGGCTTACACTGAGTTAAAAGAAAAGCTGTTTGGGGCGCTGCAAGAAGGTAGTGCAGCTCATACAATCTTGGCGATGACGCAGTTCTTTGGTGAAGAGTCTTTCAGCTTGCGCAATCTTTTTGCAGAAGAACGCCATCGACTCATGCATCTGTTGAGTCAAGAAACTTTGTCACGATTAGACCAACTTTATACCCAAGAGTATCGTGAGAATTACGGTGTTTTGATGGCATTCCACCGTGATGAAGTCCAAGCACCGCAAGAGTTGCAGGTAGCAGCAGAAATAGCTTTGGGATATCGATTTTTGATAACTTTACGCTCACTTGATCAAGACATTGCTGAACCGCAATCAAGTTGGAATCACATCGTCGAGTTAGAGGCGATCGCCACAGAAGCCAAGCACCTGCATTGTCATCTAAATATTCGCGAAGGTAAGCAGATATTAGAGCAGTTAATATTGCGTTCTCTGTGGCAATTCTTGCACGATCCCAGCGGGACTTTTGATGCAGATTTGCAACGGCTAGAACGATTAATTGATGTGGCAAATCAGTTAAATCTTGGTATCTCTCTTGAGCGCTCTCAAGAACTATACTTCAGTTGTTTGCACAGTCAGATTGTGCCACGCTTTATGGCTAAAACTGCTCAAAGTCAGGATAGCGTTCAGTACCGTCAGTTGTTGAAGCTGGGGCAAAAATTAGGGGTAGAAGTGAGTACTTGGTTAACTCAGTTGGGCTAAAACGACACCAAAATTTTTCCCTCTCCTTGATAAGGAGAGGGATGCCCGACAGGGCAGGGTGAGGTTTTCCCAGAATTTTGGGTAATTGATGACTTGTGTGTACACCCCCAGCCTCCAGCGGGAGGTATGAGAAAGTGAAATCAAGTCAAACTCTTTTATTTGAACTATAAGAACTTAGACTTTGAGAGTTATAAAAAGTGAAAAACAGTCATACAACAGAAGATATATGATTTGATAGAAAATATATTATCAAACAAATGAAACAGGCGTTGATTTGGCTTTGTGCAGCTACCCTCATTTTTGGTTTAATGAGCTGTGATCGCATTTTTCCCTCTGGTGACTTAGTGCAAAAAGTCAGTGATGGCGATACTATCGCCGTGAAAGACGCCAAGGGGAGCAAAATCAATGTGCGGTTTGCATGTGTGGATGCACCGGAAATCCCGCACTCTAAGAAAGAAAAGCAAAGTAAAAGTTCTGTTTTTCTCAACCAATTTGATTGGGGAGCAAAGGCGCAAGAACGAGTGCAGCAACTGGTGAATCAAGGAGGCGATCGCGTCAAACTAAATATTACCGATAGCGACAGGTACGGACGCAAAGTCGCTGAAATTCGTTTGCCCAATGGGACTTTTATCCAAGAAGTATTAGTACGAGAAGGATTAGCGCTTGTTTACCGTCCTTATTTAAATAAGTGTCCCAGCAGAAATATCATTGAACAAGCTGAAGTTCAGGCGCAAAATAGTCGGCGAGGAGTCTGGAGTGATGCGAAATTTGTCAAGCCTTGGGAATACAGGAGTTTATACAAATAACATTTAAAATTTGAGTAGCGAGTTTTACAAGCCTCGTGAAAGCAATTTTATTATGTCACCTTACCTGGAAGCCATTTCTATTTACCCAATTAAATCTCTCGACAAGATTGATGTCAATTTAGCAAGAATTCTTGAGAGTGGCGCACTTGAGCATGATCGAGAGTTTGCCTTATTTGATGAACAAGGTCATTTTGTCAATGCAAAGCGCAATGCCAAGATTCACTTGCTGCGATCAACGTTTGATCCTAACTTAAAAACACTCTCCCTACACATTCAGGGAACTGACCAAAAAGCTATTTTTCACCTTCATGATCAGCAACCCTCTCTAGAAGCCTGGTTAAGTGATTATTTTGGTTTTCCAGTTAAGTTAATGCAAAACACAATAACTGGTTTTCCAGATGATCTTAATGCTAAAGGACCCACCGTGGTTAGTACAGCCACACTTGAAGAAGTCGCTTCCTGGTTTCCTAATATGAGTGTTGATGAAATGCGACTCCGTATGCGAGCGAATATAGAAATTGGTGGAGTTCCAGCGTTTTGGGAAGATCAATTATTTACTGAAGCAGGAAAGTACGTTCACTTTCAAATAGGAGAAGTCTTGTTTGAGGGAGTGAATCCTTGTCAGCGTTGCGTCGTTCCCTCACGAGATTCTCAAACAGGAAAGGTGACAACTCATTTTCAGAAAGTGTTTGTGGCTAAGCGCAAAGATTCTCTACCATCTTGGACAACGTCAACCCGTTTCAATCATTTCTACAAGTTAAGCGTGAATACAAATATACCTGCATCAGAAGCAGGAAAAATACTACATCAAGGAGATGAGGTCAAAATTCTGAGTGTCAGCCAAAGCAACGTAAGGATAGCGGATTGAACAACATCCAAATCACTCGTTTAACCTCACCCTGCCCTATCGGGCATCCCTCTCCTTAGCAAGGAGAGGGAAAGATTGACTGGTTCCCAGCCTGGAGGCTGGGAACCCATCCTGGGAGGCTCCGCCTCCGGGGGCTTGACAGAGGCAGAGCCTCTCAAAATACATTCCCAGCTTAGAAGCTGGGAACGAGGCAACCTCACCCTGCCCTGTCGGGCATCCCTCTCCTTATTAAGGAGAGGGAAAGATTTTAGCGCCGATTCAAGCGAGGGTGAGGTGAAAACGAGATGTGTGTACACGGTAGCCTTGATAAGGAGAGGGGTTGGGGCTAAATTTTTAAAGATTAGCAACTGATTACCCAAATTTACTCACAGCATGACAAAATCGATAGATTGACAAACTTGTATATGTAGAGATACAAAATAGAGGTTTTGGTGTGAGTACATTCTTATCTAGTGTCGCTGTCTTACTCTCGACTTTGGCTTTATTATGCAGTGGCTATACGGCTTACCAAGTTTTCACCCTACAACAGACGTTGAATGTTGCAAGTGCTGGTAGTAGGAACGCCACCATTTCTACCCCAAAAACTTCCAGTTCAGAAACTAGTACTGTTCCTCCTGACACGACATCTAAGTCACCAGAAGCGCCTGCGTCTTCATCTTCAACCACAACACCACAATCAACAGCTTCCACTGGTAGTGCTATAAAATCTGGTGAATTTGTACAACCTTCCTTTGGAAAGAAAGCAGAAGTAGAGTTACTATCGCTAAAGCGGATTAAAGATCCAGAAACAGGAAACCGTGATGTCGTGAATCTGCAGATGCGTATCCGTCGGCTTGCTACAGATGGAATTAATCCTGGTGAATCTGTAGGAGTCTACACCACAACAGCACGTAATCCAGATACAAGCGAAACCTATAAAGGAGTTGACGTCAAACGCTCAACGGGTAGTGTTGATCTATCTTCTTTGCGTCCTCAAGCTTCAGCTGATGCTTATGTCTGGTTAAGAATTCCTGAAGGTGTTAACAGCATAGACGTTTTTGTTCCAGATACTGCGGCATTTAAAAATGTGCCAGTTTCTAATTAGTCCTGAGTCTTACAGCCATTTCCAGGTAAATAGACCACAGTCGTGGGAGTGAATGACATTGCACCTCTACAAACGGTGTGGTTCATTTAGGTGAAAACTGCTGTAAGTGATGAGTCCTGAGTTGTAAGACGTAGATACTCACAACTCAGAACTGAAAACTCAGTAGTTTTACTTCATCGAATAGCGGTATTCTCGTCTTGAGGCAAACTGTCTATATCCAGCACGTTGAAAGGCGTGAACCATTGGTACATTCACAGTGTCGGCGTCGCTACGGATGCGTACAGCACCGTTGGACTTAAGGGTGAGAGTTCCCTGCTGTAGCAAATCATTGACGTAGCCTTGTCCCCGGTGTTCTGGAACTACACCAATAAACCCAATGATAGCTCCACCGTCGTTTTCTGCTGGCATAATTAAACCTACAAGAGTTTCGTCCTGGGTGTAAGCTAGTTGCCACCACGTCGGGTTGTACTTGAGAGCCTTCGACGTATGAAAGCGTTCCAGTGCTTCTTGCTCTAAACCTAGTTTAGCCTGGTCATGCAAGATGGAACGATCCAGAGTTTGTGACGACACTTGCATGATGCCGTGAATGAAAGCATCTTCACCAACCTGATTAAGCGAACGGAAAGTCAGCCGATTTGATAGCGTTATCTGAGTCTGAGTATCTTTCCACTCAAAGCGAATCGTTTCTCTATTTAGAGAGAATCCAAACTTTTCCAACAGCTCAATTCGTTTCTCAAGGTATGTGGAGTAGGGTGATGGAATATCGAGTTGATACTCCATACTGTCACTATCATGAAGCTGCAACTGTGTCAAGCTTTGTTGTAAAAGCTGTGTGCCGACTGCAAGATAGTTGGCGTTCCAAGGGAGTTCCAAAAAATCACAAATGAAAGGCTTGCCGAGTGATGGTAAACTCCAGTAAACAATACGCCCGACGAACTCTCCTGCTTCTTCAGCGACAAAGCACCACTCCGGGCGAACGTAGCCTTCATCCCACATATCTCTCAAATAATTGAGAAAATGCTCGTTTAGATCAGCTTGTTCACTGAAATTAGCGAAGACTTCCAGTTCCTCGCGGCGAATAGGGCGAATATCCATGATGAATCTCCTAAGACTGTAGCGATAGTTACTTGTTTGCTGAAAGTCATCATAGGTATCACCCCCTGAGTATAAATATAATGATGGTCGGTAGAGGAATCTACCATTTCCTCAATAATAACACAGGGTGAGCATTGCCCACCTTAGAGAAAACCCCTGTAAGTGATGAATCCTCAGTTGTAATACTAAATCCGCTGTTAATACCCACCTATGTTGTAGAGACATTACATTTGCGTGTTCTACATTAAATGTCTTTGACCTCATACGCAAAAAAATACTAGGTAATTTGGCAACAAAAGGCACATTCTCTGCGTCATGATAAGGAGTATGGAGGCACCCCTCATTTATGGGTACTGTACGAAGGTTATCGATCTTACTCAAAGTGTAATGAACTATGTTTAATTGGTTAAAAAGAATCTTATCTGTATTCCTGATTGCTCTGATAATCACACTTCATCTGAGCTTTACTTCAGCAGCACCTGCATTTGCTTCTACTCCTTTGGACTTTATATCGCCAAAGTATATTGAGAAACTCCTATTCAATAAGCAGCTTGTTAAAGATGCAAAAAACTTTCTGGAAATAACGCCGGAAACGATTTGTAGGGCTTACTCCGATAAGTTAACGGGCACTGATAATTCGACTTGGGAAGCGATTGAGAAAGGAGCAATCTCAACCTTCACAATTACTAAGGCGGTTGCATCTGCTTCTACCGCAGGTGCGGGGGCGTTGGCTGGTTATGCCGGAACCGCATCAGCCGTTTCTCAGTTGGGATTAGGCGGTCTAACAACTGCACTAGCTGGAATGATGGGTAGTAGCGTTGCGGGAGCAGCCGCAACTGCAGTTGTCACATCAGCAGTTGGAGGTCCACTTGTTATGGGCGCACTTCTTGTGGGTGGTACAGGTGCTGTTGCTTTCGGCAGTGATAAATTGTTGAGGTTGGGCTTTGAACATTTGGGCAACTGGGCGGAAAGCTACTGTAGCTTGTCTGCTGCTTTCAAATCACATGATGATGTAGCAATCGCTGCTCATTGAGAGGTCAAAACGTTGCAAATATAAGGGTGAGCATTGCCCACCCTACACAATTATTCTTGAACCACAATCGCTCTACAACTTCGTACCGCACTCAGGGCAGAAGTTATTATTCGGCAGGTTTTTCGCACCGCAGTTGTTGCAGAAAACTGGCTCTAGCGAAGCTTTCTGTGGCTGACGTGGTAAGCCAATCATCTGAGCGTTGCTCTTTCCAGGAGCGATCATTGGGTAACAGTTTTCGTCTCTGGTCACGTGGACATTGACGATAACTGGACCAGGGTGTGCTAGCATTTCGGCGATCGCATCTTTCAACTCCTCTCGGCTTGTGATCACCATGCCCTTGATGCCATACGCCTTTGCCAAAAACTCAATATCTGGCATTCCCACTTCCATATTCGAGCAGGAGTAACGCTCGCCGTAGAAGGCTTGTTGCCATTGGCGCACCATTCCCTGCCAGCCGTTGTTTAGGATAACTGTCTTGACATTGATACCATATTGTGCGGCTGTTCCCAGTTCCTGTAAATTCATTTGGAAACTGGCATCACCGCTAATACAGATGACTTCTTGATCCGGAACCCCCACCTTCGCGCCTATTGCTGCGGGTAAACCGAAACCCATCGTTCCCAAACCACCACTGGAAATCCAGCGCCGTGGACCATTGTTGAGGAATTGTGCTGCCCACATTTGATGTTGACCAACATCTGTTGTGTAATAGGCGTCGGGTCCTTGGCGACCAATTTCTACAATCACCTCTTGCGGTGAGATACTGTCAGCATGGTGTGGCACCTCCAGAGGATATTCTTCCTTCCAGCGGTTGATCAGGTTCAGCCATTCTTGGGTTTGGCTCGGTATGGTGTTGACACCTGTTTGCTGACAGCGACGTAACAAATCAGTCAGTACTTTCCGTACATCACCAACGATAGGTACGTCTGGAACGCGGTTCTTACCTACCTCTGCAGGATCGATATCAATGTGAATGACCTTAGCACGGGTAGCGAATTCATCCAACTTACTTGTAACGCGGTCATCAAATCTTGCACCAACACAAATCAGCAAATCACAATCTGTGACAGCAAAGTTAGCGTATGCGGTGCCGTGCATTCCCAGCATTCCTACAGAAAGGGGATGATGTTCGTCAAAAGCACCGATACCCATCAACGTTGTGCTGACGGGGATATTAAACATTTCTGCCAGTTGTTTCACTTCTTCGTGGGCACCAGAGGCGATCGCACCTCCACCCACATACAACAAAGGACGGCGACTTTCGCGGATTAATTGTATTGCTGCACAAACCTGCCGTGGATTACCCTTCACCGTGGGACGATACCCTGGTAACTTCACTTTTCCCGGTTCCACAGGCACGTAGTCAAATTCTTCAAGCGCCACATCCTTGGGAACATCAATCAAAACTGGTCCCGGACGTCCAGTGCTAGCGATGTGGAAGGCTTCAGCAACAATTCGCGCCATATCTTTAACGTCACGCACCACATAGGAGTGCTTGACGATTGGTAGCGTGATTCCGTAAATATCAGTTTCTTGGAACGCGTCCGTACCGATAACCGCCCGTGAGACCTGTCCGGTGACAATAACCATCGGGATTGAGTCCATATAGGCGGTGGCGATACCCGTCACTAGATTCGTCGCCCCAGGACCTGAAGTTCCAAAGCACACTCCTACCTTCCCCGTAGCACGGGCATAACCATCGGCGGCGTGTGCTGCACCTTGTTCGTGTCTTACCAAAATGTGCTTAATCTCACCACCTGCAGCTTCTACTTTGTACAGATCGTCGTAAATCGGCAGGATTGCACCACCAGGATAACCAAAAATATACTCAACGCCGTGTCGCTGGAGACTATCAAGCAAAGCAAAACCACCTGATGCACGCCTGGGCGTCACGACGGGCGAGATCAAAATGTTGGAGATGCTCTGATTTTCGGTTTGTGGGAGACTAATTTGAGAAGGCGAACGCACAGTCAAACCTCACGCAATAGCTAAGTTAATGCTAACTCTTTGTAGTTAAAACTTCATTTTAGTTTAAAAGCTTAGTACAATGGCGACAAAATTTGCTGTAAAAAGTAGAAAATTCATTTTAGAAAAATGTCTCGCAATACTCGACGACTGTTTTGCCAAGCCCAAACGCCTACAATCATCACGACAATACTCATTCCCACAAGCACAATTCTTAACCCATGCGACCCAAGAGCATCAGTGAGTGGACCAGTGATTGCCAGTGGTACTGAGAGGGCTATGTTCACGGCATGATTTTGAAACCCAAACACTTTACCATGCATTGTGGGTGGTGTTTGTTGTTGAATCAGAGTTTGCATTGGTACCCCAATGAAAGCCGCGCCTATACCCAACAATGCACAAAGTGCTAAAGCTAAGAGCAAGTTGTTAGTAAAACTGAATACTCCTAAAACCAGCGCCATAATTAAAAACCCAATTAGGGGTAAGGGCTTGCGCTGAACTTTTTCACCCCAGTTACCTAAAATCGCTGCTCCTAAAACCATACCTATCCCAGCTGCTGCCAAGAAAAAGCCAAATTGTTTTTCTTCTAAGCCAAACTTTGTTGCTAATCTGATAGCCAGTACTGTTAATGCTGCAAACACACAGTATAATGTCGTCAGTTGCAGCATAGCATTCAACACAAGACGGTTTTTCTTGAGATAACGCAAACCCTCTTTAAAGTCAGCCCAAGCATTGATGGCTGGTTGATTGTTGTCAAAAGATACCTTGTCTCTAAAATTAATGGGTTGCATGACGCCCGCAGACAACAGGTACAATCCTGCTACGATCAGTTCTTGACCATATCTTGCTCCTATTGAGTTTTTCGCCCAACTTAAGATTGGCTCCCCCACAGCAAAGCCAACAATTAAAGCTCCCATCATTGTGCTGCTAAACAGCGCATTGGCTGCCATCAAATTTTCTTTTTTAACCAACTGCGGAATAGCAGCTTGCTCAGCGGGTGCAAAAAACTGCGTCACAGTGGAGATGGCAAAAGTTACGATCAGCAGAATAACAAACTCTCGTGGCAAAAAAGGAATACACAGCGTTAATAGCCCGCGCACGATATCAGAGCCAACCATAATGAGTTTTTTTGGGAAGCGGTCAACAAAGATACCACCCGCAGAACCAAATAAGACTGCTGGTACTGTAAACGCCACCATCAACGTCGAGTACTTTGAGTTTTGCGCTAATCCAGCAGGGGCTGGGTAGTTCTCAAGCAGAGCAATTATCAAAACAAGAAAGACTTTATCTGCTAATTGGGATACCAATTGCCCAATCCACAGCAGCATAAAACCACGGTTTTTGAGAATCGCAGTAAACCCTTTATTAACAGCAGCAGGTTCAGTTGGAAACATTAGAATCTTTTGAGATAGCAACTCGTCATCGTCAGGGAGGAGTAAAGGAAGTGGGGAAGCAGGGGAACTGATGACTCCCATTACCCCTCATCTTCCATTACTCATTCCTACTTGGTAAATCTGTTTTCCGGACTAGTTATCTTCATAATGCTTTAAAAGCAAGTGCAAAAACTCAGCCGCACTCAGACGCTGTTTTGGCGGTGATTCGCTAAAACAAGAGTCTAAACAGTAGCCCTGAACACTTTGGGGCGATCGCCACATTTGCAGATGGTCAACCGGCGGATCTGCACAAAAGTTATTCTGCCCACTTCCCAGCATAGAAGAACTCCAGTGGGTGAAATAATCATGACTCATCCGATGGATCGGAAAATTTCCCCACATAGGAACTCCCCATCCATCTATAGCAATAAAAGCTTTGACATAACCGCCAATTTCTTGCCATTTATGAGCAGCGAGTATCGCCCCAACAACACCAGCACTAAAGCTAATGAATACAACCGGCGATTCTATCCTATCCTGCAAGTGTTTGTGTAAAAATTGCCATAAATGAAATCCTGATAAAGCTAAACCACCCTCACCAGGAAACATCAGTACATCTACTGCTTTTTTCTTTTTGGCTTCATCTGTAAGTTGGTCTATCCACCCTGATACAAAACATTGAGTGAAAAGTGACTCATGAATTCCAGGGCAAATAATTATACTCATCTCTTCTTCTATTAGCAGCTTTTTCCTCTAGCTATGTATAGATACTAGTTATAAAGAAAACATTAATAACCATACTTTCTCGTATATGTAACGGTTTGCAATATTCAAAAAAAGATTCAACCTGTTTGAATTCAGCAAAGCGGTAAGTCGTCCTTATAATTAACAACTCAACATATCAATCCCAGTCTATCAAGCGCTACACAATTTGCGGAACAAGTATATGTCAAGCCTCTAAAGTCATTTTTAGTCATTGTTGTGTTTCTATCTTCGGTAGTAAATAGAGGGTAGTCATGATAACTACAACTCATATTTACTTTTTTATCCTATCCCCCTGGATAGGATAAAATTTGACGAGTATGGAAAACAACAAGACCTAAGGGTGCTGAACCATGAGTACCAAGATTGAAGTGGAAATCATCAAAGGACTCATTGCTTAGGTACTCAGAACTTTTGAAGTTGTATTGAGGAACAATTGTGGTTGCTACACCAGAAAAACTAGATTCAACGCATGAGCGATCGCCCAGTCAACAACGAGTAGCAGTATTACTCATGGGTTACGGTGAAGTCGAAAGCTACGAAGATTTCGCTAACTATAATGAACAAGCCTTAAATCTCCTGACAGCAAAATTTGCACCCGTCCCTACTTGGGTGTATCCTCCCTTGGCAAAGCTTTTGGCATTATTTGACCGTCATGAGTGGGGACATCAGCACCATGATTTTATTTCCCCACACAACGCTATTTTTGAAAAACAACGTGCTGGCATTGAAAAAGACCTACAAGCCAAGTGGGGTGAAGGTGTTCAAGTTTTTAAAGCCTTCAACTTTTGCGCTCCCTTCCTACCCAAACAAGTCCTGGCAGAAATCAAAAATCAAGGTTTTGACAAAATACTCATCTACCCACTGCTTGTTGTAGATTCCATCTTCACCAGCGGTATTGCTATAGAACAAGTCAACAACGCTTTATCCGAGATAGCAGAGGGTGATGAGCATTGGGTGAAAGGACTGCGCTACATCCCCTCGTTCTACAATGAACCAGCTTACATCGACTTGATGGCGCATCTAGTCGAAGAGAAAATTACAGCTGACTTAGCCAGTGCTTACCTACCTTCTCAAATTGGCATTGTGCTGATGAACCACGGTTGTCCCCATAAAGCCAAAGGATTCACCTCTGGGATTACCGAAAGTCAGATACTCTACGACTTAGTCCGCGACAAGTTAATCTACCGCTACCCTCTGATTTCTGTCGGATGGCTCAACCATGACACACCCTTGATTGAATGGACGCTGCCAAATGCTCAACAAGCAGCAAAAAACCTGATTCAATTAGGTGCCAAAGCAATTGTATTTATGCCGATTGGTTTTGCGACAGAAAACCATGAAACTCTACTGGATGTACACCACATCATTCATGCCTTAGAGAAAAAGCATTCTGATGTAAACTACGTGCAGATGCCTTGCGTTAACGACGATCCTGAGTTCTTATACATGGCAGCCCAGTGGGCAAATGCTCATATTAACGAGTTGTTGTCAGAAGAAACTGTGGCAATTAATCCGCAGTTATCCGTTGCACATCATCATCACCATCATCATTAAGGTGTAGGGTGGGCAACATGTTGCCCACCCTACTGGTGCTCTTTGCACGAATGACATTTTAAGTTTAATTAGGTTGAGGTACTTATTCTCTTTGTTGAAAAACCTAACTGTTGCTGAATTTTGATTGTATCCTCATATAAGTCTGTAACTCTAGAATCAAAACTAGGACAACTAATATCAGGAGACGTTTGTTCTTTATACTTGACTTTAGTCGTTGTACCGAACGACGCACTTTTCACACAAGGGGTAAATGGTACATTTTCTAGTGGCTGGGCAGTTTTTATATCCTCAAAAAATCTCTTACTTAGCCCAGATGAAACTTCACCCTTGCCCGTTTTGTTACAAACAGTGTAAGTTGCTGCTCCACCAGGTAAAACAGAAATTGTGTAAGGGCAGGTATTCGTTGAGGCAGAATTTTCGATAACCGCCTTACCTCCACTAACTTCAGAGTTTTCAGTTTGTGCCAAAATTTTCCCTGACGTAAAACTCAAGACCATACTTAGCAAAACTGATCCGAGAATAATCCCGTAGAAACTAAAAGCTTTTTTCATTCTTACAAATAAAATAGAAGTGTTTAATGATGAAACTTATATATAGGAATCCGGTTTGGTTTCTGTTCGCGCTTCGTGGCGTATCTCTTACACCAGACGACGCTCGATAGCGGTGCTAGCCGTGACAGCACCCGCTAGCCACACGAACTCGTTGAGGTAAGGAACGCTGAACATAAACTGTACTGAATTCTCTTCAAAAATCAAGTAGGAATCCTATAGTCAAAAATTATATCTTATGTTTTTTCTTTGTAAGTAGATCAATATAAAAAAACATAAAACTACGATTCTTGCAATTGCTACCTTTCAAGAAGCCCCCTCCGGGGTCTACCCTCCATCCTTTGGGGATGACCTATGCCGCTACATTTTTCCTAGACAAAACCGGACAACCTTGGCGCAAAGCTCTGCGGGGGAAGCTTCCCCCGCAAGACTTTGCAAAAAAGGCGGATTTTTATGTCAAGAAGCACGAGTAATTGAGAATTTCCGCCTTTTTTGCCCCCTCCACAGATACTTGTGGAGGCTTCACGAGTACTCGTGGGGGAAGGAAGTCCTGTTTTGTTATGGTTTCACCCAACCCTGCTTAGAAAAAATCTGCTACCTCTGTGTCGCCAGAAGGATGGAGCAAAAGTCATTAATTTCTATCCTCAAAGTCATAGAGAACAGATTGGATTGCAGGACAAATAATTCAAGATTGTTAAAAAAATAAGAGGTGTAAGGATGCACAGCCGCACTTCCTTGCACTGTACAAAAGTAAAGGGAATTCAAATCCCTACACTCTAGAAAAAATAACTACATTAGGAGGTTGATTAATGACAGTGACAAACGGCAAGCGTAAAATTCGCTACGCGGTTGTAGGACTGGGTTGGATTGCCCAAGAAGACGTCTTACCTGCTTTTGCTCACACCGAAAATTCACAACTGGTTGCCTTGTTTTCAGGAGATCCAATCAAGCGTCAAAAACTTGGCAAGCATTATGGAGTAAAAACTTACTCTTACGAAGAGTATGACAACTACCTTAAAAGTGGTGAAATAGATGCAGTTTACATCGCCTTGCCTAACCATCTCCACTGTGATTATACTATGCGTGCAGCAAAAGCTGGTGTTCACGTGCTTTGCGAAAAGCCAATGGCTGTGACAGAACAAGAGTGTGAGGAGATGATTCGCGCTTGCCTTGAAAACAAGGTAAAACTAATGATTGCCTACCGTCTGCATTTTGATAAAGCAAACATGCTGGCAGTAGAAATTGTTAATTCAGGCAAAATTGGTAACCCCCGCATCTTTAACTCCGTATTTTCTCAACAAGTTGTTGGAGATAACGTGCGGTTAAAAGAACCAATCTCCAATGGTGGTGGTTCCGTTTACGACATGGGGACATACTGCATCAATGCTGCCCGCTATCTATTTCAAGATGAACCTATTGAAGTTGTTGCCCTAAGCGCAAGCATTGGAGAAAAGCGTTTTGAGAAAGCCGACGAAATGACCAGCGCCCTAGTGCGTTTTCCTGGAGAGAGAGTGGCAATATTTATCTCTAGCTTTGGCGGGGCACCAGTTTCTACTTTTCAGGTTGTAGGTACAAAAGGCGACTTGCGGATGGATTCTGCATACTCTTATCAAGACGAATTGAAGCAACAAGTTACCATCAATGATGAAACGCAGGAACAATCTTTTCCTGCTGGAGACCAGTTTGCAGCAGAAATTATTTACTTTTCAGATTGCGTGATCCTAGATAAAGATCCAGAACCTTCTGGAGAAGAAGGGTTAGCTGATGTTCGCATTATTCGTGCAATCAATCAATCAGCACAAACAGGTCAGGCTGTGCAATTGGGTGAATTCAAGCGACAACACAGACCAAACTCAGACCAAGTCATTCAGTGTCCAGAGAGTGAACACCCAGAATTTGTTAACGCAGCAGACCCCTCAGGTCAGTCGTAAATAGTTCATTCTCTTCTCAAGCAAATAAGGGCGATGGCAGGGAATGCGGATCCCTTTAGGGCGCGCCAAGGGCGATCGCTGCTTGCAGTAATGACTTTATATAGCAATCCTATCTGAGTTGTGAACAGTTGGTTTTGACTGTTGAACGCCAGACGCCTAGGTCAGGAAGCCTTCATATATTCGCGCTGGCTCCTGTTAACAGTTGACACTCAACACTCAACGTCAAGAGTCTTAACTCAATATTTACAAATCATTTAGGACTGCTATATCTATTTCTTTTGTTATATTCTTTTTGAAGTTTGAATGCAAGTGACAATAAATCTCAGTTTTTCTCTAAAGTTTCATCAATCAAGAGAAATAAATTATTTTTTAATTATAATTTTGATTAATCACAAAGATATATTTGTGGACTCAAAGAATAACTTCTCTACCTAGGATAGACATAAAAAATTTAAACATACATCTAAACTTATTATTAAATTAATTCTATACTTTGTCCACCAACTTAGTTCTCACACATTTGAGTATCTGGAAATCTTTCATTGGATAAGAGAGTATCCACTTTCCATTTAAAACTTAACTTTTTGGGAGGGTTTTTATGCGAATTGCTCAAGTAGCTCCACTCTGGGAAAGAGTGCCACCTACAACTTATGGCGGTATAGAATTAGTTGTTGGACTTTTAACTGATGAATTACTCAAACGTGGACATGAAGTGACGTTATTTGCATCAGGAGATTCTATCAGTTTGGCAAAGCTAGAATCCGTTCATCCTCGTGCTCTACGACTTGATAAAACTGTGAAAGAATACGGCATATACGATATGCTGCATTTAGGTCGAATATATGAGCAAGCTAACGAATTTGATATTATTCATTCTCACATAGGATGTATCACCTTAAGCTACGCTAGTCTGGTAAAGACGCCGACTATTCACACGTTGCACGGAATTTTTACTCCTGACAACGAAAAGATGTTTCAATACGCAAAAAATCAGCCTTACGTTAGTATTTCTGATGCACAAAGAGAAGAAAGGTTAGGGCTGAATTATGTAGCAACAGTTTATAACGGGATTGATGTTAGCAGTTATAAATTTTATCCCCAACCTGATGACCCGCCATATTTGGCGTTTCTAGGTCGAATTTCTCCAGAGAAAGGAACGCACTTGGCGATAGAAATTGCCAAACAAGCAGGCTGGCGCTTGAAGATGGCGGGTAAGGTGGATGTCGTTGATATGGGATACTTTGAAAAAGAAATCAAACCTTTGATTGATGGTAAGCAAATTGAATATTTGGGTGAAGCCAACCATAGGCAAAAAAATGCTTTGATGGGAGGTGCGGTAGCAACCCTATTCCCGATTACTTGGCGAGAACCGTTCGGGTTGGTTATGATTGAATCAATGGCATCTGGTACTCCAGTGATTGCGATGAACCTAGGGTCTACAAAAGAGGTCATTGCTGAGGCTAAAACAGGTTTTCTCTGCAACAGCGTTGAAGAATGCGTGAGTGCTGTGAGCAAGGTTGCAGGATTAGACCGCTCTGACTGTCGGGAGTATGTCTGGAATCGTTTCAGTGTTCAGAATATGGCTGAGGGCTATGAAGCAGCTTATCATAAGATTCTGACGCAACGGTTTGCTCGCAGTAACGGACATTCGCAGCAATCCGGCCCCTTACATTTTTACGCACGCTAAATCTGGGCAATCGTATAAAAAATAGCGAGCATCTAACGAATAGGTTCAGTGCTTGGTGACGCTATCACCACTCAAAAATTCAAATACAGCACGCGTCACCTCACCAGAACAAGCGTGTTCAAAGTAGCGTCTCCAGACCAATAGCGTTTGCAAGAGCGCCATCGGTCTTCCCCGGAGGATTGCCCGAATTTACGCAGCTTTACCCAAACTCTAAAAGCGCTGTAAAATTGACTTTAAGGCAGCATTGAGTCAAGAAAATAATCAAATGACAGGGTTAAGAAAGCTTGTGGGCGAAAAATAAGTTAATCAACACCTCGTAACTTCCGTGTGTTCTCAACTAAACTCTGAGCAAATTGCTCGAGACGTTGAGAGAGTTTCTCATCTAATAACTTACCTTCAGGGCTAAATGCTTTCCAGGCTTGCCCAATTGCTACCTGCTCTGGAATAGACCATGCGTGTACCCATCTAAGGATTACTCTCAAATCATTGAGTGCATTGTTATTAGATTGACCACCCAAAATGCTGATAAATCCTGCGACTTTACCTGCTAAATGGTCAAAGCTCATTAAATCAAGAGCATTTTTCAGGACACCGCTTACACTACCGTGATATTCAGGTGTAACCAAAATTAAACCATCAGCACGTGTAAAAGCATCTTGTAGCCTTTTCACATCTGGGTAATCTGGATAATCGTCCCCTCCATCACAAAATGGTAGGTTCATTTTGCGCAAATCAAGAACTTCTACTTCTGCACCTAGTTCCTGTGTTTTTTGCGCTGCTAATTCTAAAGCCAATTGGCTATAAGAATCTGGTCGTAAGCTACCAGCAATGCCTACTATCCTTACCATAACTGAATCCTCAAATTGTGTTTTAATTTACAAATTTTGCCTTAGTGTATATTGACATTCAAACACTGATTAGTTTGCAAAATGTAATCATTACGAGTATGATTTAATTATAGCTATTTGTGACGTAATATGCCAAATTCCAATAGGCAGACAATTCCATGCTAAAGAGCCAGAAAAATAACAAAGATAAAATGTAAACCTAAAAGTACTACTTCAAAAGGCTTTTGAGCGTCATAGTCTAACCTGTGAGGAAACAACGAGCATCTAATTAGGCGTCTAACGCAGTTATTGGGTATTGCAAGGAAAAACTTATTGTTTGCTTTTTTTGGAAGCTACACTAGAAAATTAGACACCCCTGATATCTACTCTTGGTAGAGGAAAAGGCATAAAAACGAGTGCTCGAAATTAAGAGCAGCAAGCAAAGGGTAATTATTATGAAAAATTTTGAGAAAAAGACATCGAGAAAACAGCAGCCTGCAAAGCGTGCTGCCTTGACTGGAGCGCTAGCAGCCAGTTTAATCATGTTGCCAGGAATATTAGGGGGGACTCCTGCATTAGCACAAAAAGCAGAGCAAGAGTCTCTATCTTATGGTGAATTAATCAAGAAAATAGACAATAAAGAAGTCAAAAGAGTAGAGCTTGACGAAACTGACCAGCTAGCAAGGGTTTATCTAAACGGACAAAAGCAAGGTGAACAACCGATACAGGTGCGGCTTTTAGAACAAAACAGCGAGCTAATTAATAGACTAAGAGAAAAGAATGTTGACTTTGGCGAGGCTCCCTCTGCCAATAGTAAAGCGGCTGTAGGACTTTTGCTCAACCTAATGTGGATCTTGCCACTAGTTGCTTTGATGTTATTGTTCCTCCGCCGCTCTAGTAATGCCTCTAGCCAAGCAATGAACTTTGGAAAAACCAGAGCTCGTTTCCAGATGGAGGCAAAGACTGGAATCAAATTTGACGATGTTGCAGGTATTGAAGAAGCCAAGGAAGAACTGCAAGAAGTCGTGACTTTCCTCAAACAACCAGAAAAATTTACTGCTGTGGGCGCACGCATTCCCAAAGGAGTGCTGTTAGTGGGACCTCCGGGAACAGGTAAAACACTGCTTGCTAAAGCGATCGCCGGTGAAGCAGGCGTACCGTTCTTCAGTATTTCCGGCTCAGAGTTTGTAGAAATGTTTGTGGGTGTGGGCGCATCCCGTGTGCGTGATTTATTCAAAAAAGCAAAAGAAAATGCTCCCTGTCTGATATTTATCGATGAAATCGACGCTGTAGGACGCCAAAGAGGTGCAGGTATCGGTGGTGGAAATGATGAACGGGAACAAACCCTTAATCAACTGCTCACCGAAATGGATGGTTTTGAAGGTAACACTGGTATTATTATAATTGCCGCCACCAACCGTCCAGATGTGCTGGATACCGCGTTGCTTCGACCCGGACGGTTTGACCGACAAGTGATTGTAGATGCACCAGATCGAAAAGGTCGTCTGGAAATTTTAAAAGTCCATGCCCGTAATAAGAAAGTTGATCCATCCGTTTCCTTGGAACTTATTGCGCGCCGCACCCCTGGTTTTACAGGAGCAGATTTAGCAAACTTACTCAATGAAGCAGCAATTCTGACAGCACGTAGACGTAAAGATGGTATCACACAGCTAGAAATAGACGATGCTATTGATAGATTGACAATTGGGCTGACCCTTAACCCACTACTGGATAGCAAGAAAAAGCGGTTGATTGCCTATCATGAAATTGGACACGCTTTATTGTCTACACTTCTGGAAAATGCTGATCCTTTAAATAAGGTGACAATTATTCCCCGTTCTGGTGGAGTAGGTGGTTTTTCTCAGCAAATTCTCAACGAAGAAATGATTGACAGTGGGCTTTATACTAAAGCTTGGCTGCACGATAACATCATCATGACTTTAGGAGGAAAGGCAGCAGAAATAGAGGTATTTGGCGAAGCTGAGGTCACAGGTGGAGCTAGCAACGACCTAAAAGTTGTAACAAACCTTGCTCGTAAGATGGTGACTATGTATGGTATGTCTGAGTTAGGGTTAGTAGCTCTAGAAAATCAGAGTAGTGATGTTTTTCTTGGTCGAGATTGGATGAATCGCTCTGAATATTCAGAGGAAATGGCGACTAAGATTGACCGACAAGTGCGAGAAATGGCAGTTGTTTGCTATAGAAAAGCTCGTCAAATTATTCGTGAAAATAGAGCTTTGCTAGATCGCCTTGTCGATTTGCTTGTCGAACAGGAAACAATAGAGGGCGAGCAATTTCGTAAAATTGTCTCTGAATATACTCAACTGCCAAAGAAACAACAGTTGGTTGTATCTGGTTAGATGAAGTCTTGAGTTCTAAATGCTGAGTCATTCTCACTTAAGACTCAGCATTGAGTTATCAGTTATCAGTAGTTTGTTCACTGACAACTGATAACTCTTCACTGACTTAATATCCCGAATCTCCTACAGCTTTTGATTCCTGAATGATGACTTGTGACTGTTGAGAAGTCCAACCCTGCGATGAACTCCTAGTAATTTGCTGCTGGGAGAACATTTCTCGAAGAACCATTGCTGGATCGACATATTGTTTAGCATACTTGAGTCCCCAATGAACGTGAGGACCTGTGGTTCGTCCGGTCATTCCTACTCGACCAATTCTCATACCAGCGCTTAGTTGCTGACCTTCTGCAATTTGAATTCCACCTGTTCTATCTACTAGATAACGGCGATTATCTACAGTTTCAACTTGTCCTTCCATGTGACAGTAGGTGTGTTCCCATTCGCCAGATTGAATGACTATATAACTTCCGCAAGCATTACGATCGCCAACCTTAATCACCGTACCTGTCCACCAATTGCGAATGTAACTCCCTTGTGGCGCGGCGATATCTAAGCCACTGTGAAATTCTAAATTAGAACCGCCAGTTGCAGAACGACGGTAGCCAAATGCGGATGTGTAGGACTGAAAATGTTCTACTGGAAAAGACGCTGCTAACCAATTGTTAGCTCTTGCTATCTTCTTGGAGTTTAATTCTACAGATGGTTTTGTTTTGGGCGTCTGAGAATGTTCTACAGCAATTGAGGCTGCTAAACGATTCTTGGGTGTTGCTATCTGCTTGGAGTTCAATTCCACAGATGGTTTTGTCTTGGGCGTCTGAAAATTTTCGACGGCTATTGAGGCTGCTAACCGATTCTTGGGTGTTGCTATCTGCTTGGAGTTCAATTCTACAGCTTCTACTGATTTTAATTTGGTCAATAGAGTGATAAAGCTGACAACACCTAATCCTAGTATAGATAGACTGACTACGGAAAGTGCTACTGTTTGTCGCCACTTACTCATTTTTTAATCCTCTAGCTCTTACTACATATCCATAAATTGATGTAAATTTCAGCCGGATCAAAGATTGAAATTTTGATTAGGAATTGACATTTGCTTTGGAGTGGGTTCACCCTGTGCACCACGACGATAAAAAGCGTATATTTTTTACTGATTCATCGAAATATATCTACCTTGAAAATATTGATCTGTCAAGTTATTTACAAAAATAGTATTTTTTCAGGTATCAAAATTACTTGATTTCTTTGATAATCAAAAACATAAAATACTTTTTAATTTCATTAGCATTTTAGATGCCTTTGAGCAGTGATGATTTGTTGATAGTTCAGTGCTCAAGTAGCTAGTTATCATTAACCAGAAAATCAAAGTATTGATAATGACATTTTTTGGTTACGTATATACTGAGTGGATAAAAATGTAAACCTGTGCACAATAAAATGTCATAGTGAAAAAGTTGCAAATAAGTAAAAATGCTGTTAGGTTTATCGTTATCATTGGTTAAACTTCCCAAATGCACCCTCCACAAGACTTCCACTAAGCCATGCTGACTGAAATATTGCCTTTGGGCTTTGAGTTAGATAAAATCGCGATCGCCGGAGCAACTTTGTGGTCTTTGGCGCTGTATCTTGGTTTATCCCCAGTCAGGGAATGGGTGATACTGCAATTGAACCGTTGGTTTAACTTTGCTGAGCGATCGCTCTACATCAGTCAATCAGAATTTGAAAAAACAAGAAAGGCAAGAGAATCACAAAATGCTTTTTACGCCTCAGTTTTCAGTATCCTGCCCTTTCTGGTCATTGGTACCCTACTCAATTGGGGAGTGCAAATTAGTTTAGGTTCGAGCTGGGCAATTAGCATGGGGATACTTGCTTGTATGGGTTGTGGCGTGTATGAATTAGGACGAAGAGATGGGGAGTCTTCTGGGAAATAGCAACAAAACAATTTAGCGATCACCGAAGTTTTGTTAGCGTATTTCTGTGTGTAATACGTCCATGCACGCAAGCAAGACAGCAATGATCATCATGGAAACCACATTCCACACCTTGCATTTTTACATAGTAGAATCACTATTATTTATAGCAGGGAACGCTTAACAGACTTTCAAGTCTCTTGGTGACCGTGTTTTCTCATTAGTTCGTGTCCTAATCTACCTGGCAACTGCTATAACTGATTTTTGAGTCGTTAATAATAGTGTTTGACTATAGATGAGATGCTAATAACATTGTTTTGACACGCGTATTCCTACTCATCAAAGAGTATGGATAATGCGCTAATATTAATAGTTTGACAAATATAGCAAAGTATGTGTAAAAAAAGAAAATCAGCAGGATCAAATTTTATAATGTATAAATAAAACCAAAGTTAACTTATGCAGGAATCAGGTGCAAAGTTAACAATTGCTTCCATACTTAAAAATTGTGATTTATTCAGGCAAAAACATGCCAACAAACCTCATAGTTCTCATTGGTGCACTGTTTGTCGCGTATATAGTCTTCCGGGCTTTGCTCAGTTTATTGCAAACAGCGATCAGTACCGCGATCGCCATTTTAGTTATCGTCGTTATCTTGATGTTTTTTGGTTTCAGTCCTCAAGATCTGATGCGAGAAATCAACAACTTACCTCAAATTCTGAGCCAATTCATCAAAGAAGTGAAGAAAATACTCGGCTTGTCAGCAATCCCGACTTACAGTCGGGAGTTGCTGACTATTTTTCCCAAAATTTGAAATTAAAACTTCCAGGACGACGACGAAAACGTCGAGTGGTTTTCTTAACTTGGCGTTTGTTTGATTTTTCACCAGAAACTTCAGCTTCGTCAGTTTGTTCTAGATCTTCCTGTGGTAGTTGAGTTCTTGATTCTTCCTTGCTTTGCCACCAAGCAATCGTCCAGCCGCCGCCTATACCAGCGATCGCACCCAAGAAAATACTCATAGGTGGTTGATACCCTGCGAACACAAAGCCAAGTAAGAAAAATAACCAATACTTCAAGCCCGCGTCAACGCCCTCAGAGGTCGCTACTGTAGATGACTGGGGTCCACTTTTGGTTGATGCTGTCACCCAGCCCAAGGCGAAACCACCCAATACACCTAGAAAAATACTGAGGGCTGGATCGTATCCAGTACTCAAAAAGACAAGTGTAAAAAATAACCCTAATAAGATTTGAGTGACGAAGTTTGGTGAAAAGTTGAGTTTTGGTGGTGCCATAAGATGTAGCCTACCTATTGGCGAATGACATTCTTTAATTGTGCCTCTATTGGTTGAGTTGTATCCACAATTTTAGCCAGTGATTTTTCTTTTTCTGTCAAGGGTTCAGCTTGCTGAAGTTGAGACGCTAATAAATCAGCCGTTGCATCAGCAATATCACCAGTACGGTTATTCAGTCGTTGTTCCAAAACTTCTGATGGTGCTGTGCAAGAGATAATTTCTAGGGGAAGTTGATGTTCAACAGCAGCGGCGATCGCCTGTTCACGTAACTGCTGTCTGTCATACTTGGCATCCAAAATCACCACATAACCTGCTTTTGCCAACAAAATTCCTAATTCCAACAGCCGCGTGTAAGTTTTCTCAGTCATTTCGGGTGTGTACAAATCATCACCACCGCGTTTCATCAACGGAATTCCCGCCAAATGTTTTCGCACTGCATCCGAACGAACGTGAATCGCCCCCAATTGACGAGCTAAATATCGCGCTGTTGTACTTTTACCAGAACCCGACAAACCGGACATCAAAATCACTCGTCCCTGACGTGGTTTCGTATATTCCCAAGCCTGCTTATAATAATTAGCTGCTTTTTTGCTCACTTCCTCCTTAACAGAAGCAGGCACACTTGGGTCATCTAATAAAAATGAAGTCACCTTTGCCCTAACATAAGATTGACGGCTTAAATAAATGGGCAACACCTGCAACCCTTCCCAATCGCCAGTCACTTCAAGGTAAGTATTTAAATAAGCATTACTCAAATCTGGACGTTGCTGACCTTCCAAATCCATCACAGCATAAGCAACATCAAACATCACATCGACAAAGCGAAACGGCTCATTAAACTCGATGCAGTCAAACAGCCAAATTTTATCACGCCACAAACAAATATTGCCTAAGTGCAAATCCCCGTGGCATTCTCGAACATAGTTGTTTTGAATTCTCTTCTTAAAGAGTTCGCCACGTTCAGCAAAAAATTTATCTGTGTCTTGCTTTGTTTCCTCAAACTGCTTCTGCGTCTGGGGACCATTAATATATTTTTCCGTTTGCTCGTAATTTTCGTCAAACGCAGCCCGAATTTGGGACACCTCACCAAAAGAGCGAATGTAATCATTGGTTACTGTTTTGGTATCATGATACTCAGCGACGACTCGTCCCAACTCTTCCACAAGTTCCTCAGTTAACCGACCCTGCTCAAACATTTTGCTAAACAGCGCATCTGTGGGGAACTGGAGCATTTTCAACACATATTCCACAGGTTCTCCCGTTCCTCCAAGTTGGTACTTTTCCCCTACTTGAGTCACCGGGAACACCTCCAAATAAAGTTCCGCAGCACCGCGCTGATTTAAACGCAACTCCTCCTGACAAAAATGTCCCCGCTTCTCTAAAGTGGAATAATCCAAAAAGCCAAAATTCATCGGCTTTTTCACTTTGTATGCATAATCTCCAGTCAACAGCACATAAGAAATATGCGTCTGAACCAATTCAATAGGTTCCTTCACCTGATGCGGATAAAACTCAGGCTGCAACATTTGCTGAATTAAAGGGGGAATAGAAACTTCTGTCATTTCTTCTTGGCGTCCTTGGCGTCTTGGCGGTTAAAATCTAAGATACAAAAAAACCAGAGGTAACCCCCTGGTCTTCTTCGTAACTATATCAAATTTAAGCTTGTTCTGATGTTGCCGATTCTGACTGTTCCTCACCCTCAGTTTCAGTCTCACCCGCCTCAGCCGCCTCAGCCGCCGCAGCCTCAGCCTCAGCCTCATCCTCAGCCTTAGCATCAACTTGTGGGGGTAAAATTGTAGCGATCGCCTGCTCAGAATCACCCAAATATGTCACATTTTCAGGTAAATTGAGTGCGTCAACATACAAAATATCTCCCACGTGCATATTGGAGACGTCAACCGAAATCGCTTCCGGAATATTTTCCGGTGCACAACGCAGCGACACGACTGTAAATTGTGTATCCAATACACCGTTTTCTAGCTTCACACCTACTGGTTCTCCGACAAAACTCACAGGTACTTCCACATCTGTGTCACCGTGACCTGCAACGGCAAAAAAGCTCAGGTGGTAAGTTGTACGTTTTGCGGGATGAGACTGAACTTCCCGTAGCAGGGTTTTTCCCCGCCAAGGAACATCAGTAATATTAAGGTCAATCAAAGTATTATTAACCGAAGCTTTGATGAGCAGGCGTTCAACAACCTTAGCATCAAGGACGAGAGAAATCGCTTCGGTACCTTTATGACCGTACAAATGCGCGGGGATTTTTCCAGAACGGCGCAAAGCATTGGGCTTAGTGCCTTCTGGTCGCTTCTGACAATCGACTGTTAGCTGCATTTTTCGCTTTTAGATTTTAGATTTGAGATTTTGATAGTATCACTTAGTACGGGCACAAGGCATTGGGCTGTATTGTTCGCTCTAAGCACTCAGCAACGAAGCAGGTGTACCATCCTGGTGCAATAAACCACGTTTTGGACCGTGGATGGGGTCTTCAACAATGATAGTTTGGTCGCGGCTTGCTCCTAAGGAGACAATTGCGATCGGCACTTCTGTTAATTCTGCCAAAAATTTCAAATAGTCTAGCGCTTGCTTGGGCAATTCTTCTAAAGTACGGCAATCACTTGTTGAAGTTCTCCATCCTGGCATGGTTTTGTAGATAGGACGACACCGGGCAAATTTACGGGCGTTGCTAGGAAAGTGTTCGCTGCGTTCCCCATCGATTTCGTAAGCAACACAAACTTGAATTTCCTCCAATTCGTCGAGGACATCAAGTTTGGTAATTGCTAGACAATCCATACCATTGATGCGGACAGCATAGCGACCGATGACTGCATCAAACCAGCCGCAACGCCGCCTACGTCCGGTGGTTGTCCCAAATTCAGCACCACGCGTGCATAAGACTTCTCCCATTTCCCCGTCTATTTCTGTGGGGAAAGGTCCCTCGCCTACCCGAGTGGTGTAAGCCTTCGCTATCCCAATCACTCGGTCAATCATTGTCGGTCCTAACCCGGTACCAACACAAGCCCCACCCGCCACTGGGTTAGAGGAAGTCACATACGGGTATGTCCCATGATCCAAGTCGAGGAGGGTACCTTGCGCCCCTTCAAACAAAATGTTGCGCCGTCTCTGAATTGCATCGTATATTTTTAAGGACGTATCAACAACATACGGTCGCAGGCGTTCTGCATACCCCAAGTACTCGTCAATCACTTGTTTGGGGTCTAATAGTGGCAAGTTGTAAAGTTTTTCTAAAATGACGTTTTTATAATTGATTGTCCACTCCAACTGTTCACGGAGTCCCTCAGGGTTCATCAAATCTAATACCCTGATACCAGTCCGCTCTGATTTATCAGCATAGGTTGGACCAATTCCACGACCAGTTGTGCCAATTTTATAACTTCCTCTTCGCTCTTCCGATGCCTGGTCAATCAATCGGTGGTAAGGCATCGTAACATGAGCCGTCTCAGAAATCAGCAGATTGCGAGTGGAAATACCAAGTGCTTCTAGTTGGTCAAGTTCTGCGATTAAAACCTGTGGATCTATCACTGTTCCACAGCCGATCATGCACTCGGTTTTTGGATACAAAATACCAGAGGGAATCAAGTGCAGCTTGAAGGTTTGACCGTTGACTACAATTGTGTGTCCAGCATTGACGCCCCCTTGGTAACGTACAACAACATCTGCGGAGCGACTAAGTAAGTCTGTTATTTTACCTTTTCCTTCATCGCCCCACTGGGCACCTATAACAATTACGTTAGCCAAGTGTTTATTAAAATTCTAAAGTTTGCACAAAAAACTATTTATAGCAATTTTTATGCACTTTGTCAAATGTTTTAGAAGTCTAAATATCATAATGCTTACATTTTTTTCTTTCCAGGACTTACGCAAAGGAAACGTAGTTGTGTCATTGCGACGTAAGGAAACAATCTCACAATCTTGTTTTTTCGTAACTTGTGCGTAAGTCCTACTTTCTTAAACACCACTAACAGGTTTTTATACCAAAAATTGACATTTACACCAACTGCTATTATTCTTTCTATCAAGTAGTGTAATGTTCATCTACACACTAAGCCCGATCCTTGAAAACCGCATAACTTCGTTGGAGTGTGTCGATGGCTTGCCCAGTAAGCTTTTCAGACGTCAAAATTGATTTATTCTTGTGAGAGTTTAATCACTTTTTCGGAGTGTGTCGATTTGGGGGTCTGAAAGTCCTTTCCAGTAAGGGTTTCAGGAGTGACCTCTTTACAAACCCATTTCCCTGCAAAGGGATGGAAACGCGTTTCATACACTAATTGTCTGTTTCTTTCAACTTTACAAACCCATTTCCCTGCAAAGGGATGGAAACTTTAACGGTCCGTTAATATAGCCCAAGTCGATATCCTTTACAAACCCATTTCCCTGCAAAGGGATGGAAACGTTAGCGATGTCACCTACTTGAGCAGTTGGGTTCTTTACAAACCCATTTCCCTGCAAAGGGATGGAAACACGCATTCCTTAACGCCCTCTCTGACCTCAACATTAACTTTACAAACCCATTTCCCTGCAAAGGGATGGAAACATTTCGTCGTTTTTTTTCGCGACATTATCTCCGCTGGCTTTACAAACCGATTTCCCTGCAAAGGGATGGAAACATTCAACTCGTAATCCTTGGTTTTGCTGCTGTTGTTGCTTTACAAACCCATTTCCCTGCAAAGGGATGGAAACTCTTGAGTAAAAAACCAGACATCGGAATTTTCGTTGTATTCTTTACAAACCCATTTCCCTGCAAAGGGATGGAAACATTAAAGTAGCATCGTTTTTTGCAGAAGGATTGCTTTACAAACCCATTTCCCTGCAAAGGGATGCAAACGGCCACCAGACTCCTTTGCAAGCTTGGTTATAATGCAGCTTTCCAATACCTCTTCCCCGCAAGGGGATGCTTAGAGCAGTCACTAAAAACTAAATCAATCAATCTTAAGTTTTTTGTTGAGGCGATCGCACTTAATTTTCATTGTCTAAAAAAGCAAAGATTCTTTCCGTAGCTATTTCCTTGGATTCAACTCTATTCTGTTAGGACTTACGCACGAGTTACGAAAGAACAAGATTGTGAGATTGCTTCCTTACGTCGCAATGACACAACTACGTTATTTTTGCGTAAGTCCTGTCTGTGTTCTTCTTAAAATCTCTATCCAAACAAAAAGCCTTCTCCAATCAGCCAATTTTTATACTAATAATTTATTAAGTCTTCTTTTGAAGATAAATCGCAATGCCTTGCAGCATAAGAAAATCTTATAAAAATATGCCCACCCACAACTTGTTTTTTATTTGTTACTGTTAATAATAATTAAATTTTTACCTTTGTTAAAACACTACTATGACTTTATACGCAGAATTACATAGACATCTGGGGGGTTCGGTTGTACCTCGTATTTTATGGCGGTACTTTGAGCGCCACTCGCCAGAGTTGATTTCTCGCTTTGCTGACTATTCAGCATTTGAAGATTTCTACACGCGTCCACGCAACACTTTAGATGAGTATCTGGAGTTGCATACTTTGGTGGAAAGCGTGCAAACTGTGGAGACTTTGCCTTATTTTATCTACCGCTTGCTCAGGGGTGCTTATATCTTTGAAAATTTGGCATATCTGGAGTTGCGCTATACTCCTTACCTGCGAACACCAGACCATCTGAGTCAATCACAGAGAATTGACATGATGACGGAAATTGTGGAAGTTGTCGGTAAAGCGAGCAAACTCCGAGAATATCCGATTGTTACCAGCCAAATTCTTTGTATGCACTCGCGCCTACCCTTTGAGGTGAATAAGGCGATTGTTGATTTGGCAGCGCAAAACAGGCAGTATGTTTGTGGGATAGATGTCGCTGGGGGAGATAGTTACTCAAGAGAGCGCATAGACGAATGGATAAAGTTGTATGATTATGCGCGATCGCTCGGACTCAACACCACAGGACACCTCTATGAAACGACTGCTGGATGTGATCCCCAACTTTTACCCTATTTGATGCGGATTGGTCACGGTATCCAAATTCCTCTACTGTATCCCGAATTGCTCAAAGATGTGGCTGCACGAAATCAGTGTTTGGAAGTTTGCCCCACAACCTACTTAAAAACCGGTACTTTGCAGGATATACGTCAACTCAAGTTAGTATTTGACCGTTGCTTTGATGCGGGGGTAGATATCGCTATTTGTACAGATAATGCTGGATTGCACAATGTGCGTCTACCTTTCGAGTACGAGAACCTCTTAACTTACAACATTATTAACTTTGAACAGCTACAAGCTTGTCAGGATGCAGCATTCCGTCATGCTTTTGCTTGGCCGTATAGACAACGTCCAGTTTCCCTGTTGAATGGGTTGCTAAACCCGCAACCCACTAAAGCCCTTATCAGTTAACAGTTATCAGTTATCAGTTAACACTGAGCCAGTGCTGCACAGAGAAGTGCCTTGCGCGGGTTCCCCGCGTTGTGGCAACTTCGGAGAGGGTCTCCCGACCTAGGCGACTGCGCTCTTCGCAGCGGAACCGGAGGTTCTCCCCGATAGCCGTAAGGCGTGGCGTTAGCCATAGGGTTAACAGTTAGCTGATAACTGATAAACTTTTTCTGTGGAATCACCTGCTGCCTTCCAAGCAGAAAAAACACCACAAGCCTACAACATTGTTGCAAGCAGTGAATTTGTCTTAGTATCCTGCTAACAATGCATCACGCAGAAAAACGTATTGTAGTTCAAAGTCAATCGGCTCAAGCCTAGACAACAACTCTTTTGCTTGAGCAGAAAGTTGATAGTCAGATGGTACTGGAACAATGGTAGAGTTTTCCATACCCTGAGCCAACCGATACCAAAAAGCCAGCTTAGTATTGTTGCTTAACGAGTCATATTCCCGCCTGATATCTGTGCTAGAAGGTGTCAACAAATCTCGCATGATTTGAAGTTGCTCTTCATGGGACTTTCCTTTAACTTTATTAAAAAGTTCATCAGAAGTATCAGGTGCTGTTCCTTCAGGGTCTCCGGGTCTGGTCGAACCACCGATTTTGATATAGACATACCACAGGACGGCAAGTTGGTTATCTATGGACAGGTTTCTGAAAAGTTCAGCATATTCTGCTGGTGGTGACTGAGTATATTGTGTCATAATTACCTTTCAAGTTCTACAAAAATGGGTCTTTAAGGTAGTGAAAACTAAAATAGAAACTCCTTAAAGACTCTTACTTAAATTAACGATTGATTAATGTGTATACGTCTTACTGAGGATATAGATGTAAAAGTTTATGAATTTGTATAATTCCAAACCTGAGTAGAGCGAAGACAAAGGATTAATCACCTTTAGAGGTAATTTATAAAGTCAGTAGATAGAAAAGTTTTGTTTGAAGAGCGATGTGTTTGAGTGAACATTTAATTCCAATAGTGTCAACGCTTACTGGAGTTCGTGGGGTGCGCACTTCCAAAGTTGCCTTGACAGACTACTAGGGCAACGTCTCTACAATCTTGTCATCCATCCTCTAAACTGTAATTTATGGCGTCAACTATTTATGCTTTACCAGCAGAAGTCGTACATCTGATTACAGCCGGAGAGGTTATCGATTCCTTAGCCTCTGTGGTGCGAGAATTGGTAGAAAATTCCCTTGATGCAGGTGCAACACGAATTGTTGTTTCCTTATGGCCCGGGCAATGGCGTGTACGTGTGGCAGATAATGGTTATGGAATGACTTTAGATGACTTGCACAAAGCAGCAACCGCCCATAGTACCAGTAAAATTTGCAGTTGTGCAGATTTGTGGAAAATTACAAGTTTGGGGTTTCGTGGAGAGGCGTTGCATAGTCTGACGACGCTGGCAGATTTAGAGATATTAAGTCGTCCACAACGAGGAGATTGTGGTTGGCGATTTGTCTATGGCTACGCTGGAGAAGCATTGTATGTGGAAGCTTGTGCGATCGCCCCCGGTACAATTGTCACAGTCTCAAATCTCTTTGGAAATTGTTCAGGTCGTCGTCAGGGATTACCAACATTAGCACAGCAAATGAAAGCAGTGCAAGCAACAATTCACCAAATCGCCTTATGTCATCCTCATATCACTTGGCAAGTCTGGCAAAATGATAAAGAGTGGTTCACCCTCTGTCGGACTGCCTCAATAGGACAACTGTTGCCCCAGATTATACATCAAGTTAAAGAAGCTGATTTACAAGAGTTAAAACTAGAAGTACCACCACCTCAAAACTCAGGACTCAGCACTGAGCATTGTGCACTCCATTTAGTGGTAGGATTACCTGATCGTTGTCATCGCCATCGTCCAGACTGGGTGCGAGTTGCTGTGAATGGAAGGATGGTGAAGTCATCGGAATTAGAGCAGACTATCTTGTCGGGATTTCATCGGACATTACCGCGCGATCGCTATCCAATTACTTTTCTGCATCTATTGATTTCTCCAGAGCATATCAACTGGAACCGTAACCCAGCAAAAACAGAAATTTATCTTAACCAACTCAGTTACTGGCAAGAACAAATTAGTACGGCGATCGCACAAGTACTCCGCATCAATTCTACATCTGTTAAAGACGCTGTTCACACAACGCGAGTTGGTAAATTACTCAAAGCCGCAGAAGAAAAAGGCGGATACAATGTCAATCGTTCGGTTCCTAGTGAAGAACACAAAACGCTTCCAGAGAAGTTGCAGGCAACATCTCTACAACTAAAAGCCGTTGCTCAAGTTAATAACACTTATATCGTGGCAGAACATCCTGGTGGAGTGTGGTTAGTAGAACAGCACATTGCCCATGAACGAGTTTTGTACGAGCAATTGTGCGACAATTGGAAAATTATTCCAATTGAACCTCCAGTCATTCTCTATCAATTATCTCCGGCGCAAGTATCGCAACTACAACGAATTGATTTGGATATAGAACCCTTTGGTGAGCAACTTTGGGCAGTTCGTACGGTTCCCACACTTTTACAACAGCGAGACGATTGTGCAGACGCCATTTTAGAACTGAGTTGGGGAGGTGACTTACAAGCAGCACAAGTCGCTGTCGCCTGTCGTAGTGCTATTCGCAACGGTACCATCCTCAGTTTACAAGAAATGCAAACACTTTTGGATGAATGGCAACGCACACGCAACCCTCGTACCTGTCCCCACGGACGCCCAATTTATTTATCTTTGGAAGAGTCGGCTTTGGCGCGTTTTTTCAAACGTCATTGGGTGATAGGTAAAAGTCACGGGATTTAGATTAACAATGAACAGTTGAGCGTAGGGTGGGCAGTGTTGTTAATTGCCAGATTATTTGTCTGCGTTGACAAATTATATCAAGTCCGGTTGATTAATTATTATTCCTAAATCTATACAGAACTTGATAGAAATCTTTCTGAAGAGGGACGGACTTACTCAAACCTCACGAGAATATGGAAAAAGTGAATTTGCTTCTCATAACCAATAAAACCTGTAGTCTGGAGTTAATCATAATGGCCGATGTGACAAATATAGCGACTAAGCTTGCTGATCTAAAGCTTATTCAGAATGTTCTGTTGGAAAGTGAGCAAAAGTTAATAGCACAGACGGACGACAAGACGATTTGCGAGCGGCTCGAAGGAATGATAAAGAGCGATCGCGAAAATCTTGGCATCATCGAAGCAGCTATTTCTAAATACGGCAACACTTCAGAACCTCGCGACATTACTCAAAAACATGCTGAGAAAGTAAGCCAAATGATGAGCGGCTCCGAGCTAACTCTGTATGACAAGTACTTACAGCTTGAGTTGCTAAAGCATCAACAAACAATGACCGGGCTGGTTCTACACAAGGTTGCCCAGTCCTTGAATGATGAGCTTCAAGATCTGATGGAACCGCTCAACCGAGTTAATTTTGAAAATCGTGCTCACCAAGAGATTCTTAAAGGCGTTCTTTACTTCGTCGGAACGCGAGAGATAGCCGGTAAGGAACCTGACATGGGTCTGTGGGCTAGCGTTGAACAGGGAGTTGCAGCCCTTAAGGGTGCTCTAGGCAGCGCGTTAAGCTAGGAAAGAGTGGCAGAGGGCGCGTCATTCATGGGAGCGTAATAGATTCATATGATTTATGCTACATTGAAGCATACTTTTCAAGAATGAATCATCTCTAACTCAGAACAATTATAGAGACGTTACCAGGCGTTAAGCTAGCTGCGCCTCCGGCGATCGCTATCGATTCATTTCCTCTGTTCTTAATTCAGGGAAGCACAGTTGAAAAATCCTCATCTGTTTTCCCACGGGGCGGGTTTGTGTACTAGTTTCCATACAGGGCTAGTAAGAGTTGCATACAGTTTTTGTGCCGCTTCTAAAATTCCTGCATAGCCAGCATTTGAATGATTTTGTTCCGCCTTTATATCTAATGAAGGAATTTCAGCTTTAACAGAGGTGTGTTGATAGCGTTCTCCTGTAATTAACATATCCGCTTTATTTTCGTGAATTATCTGTAGAATTTCCTCTGGAGTATTTTGTTGGAGAATAATGCTATCCTTACCCAGCAACTTTTGAATTCTTGCTTTATCCTCCTGACTACTTTTAACAGCGCTGATAGGGATAACTTCTATCCCTAATTTTTGAGCTGCCGAGATAATTGACCAACTTTTCAGTTCTTGTGTATCAATAACAATACGTTTGCCTTGCACAGAAGTGCGATAAAAAGCAAGTTTCTCTTCTAAAGCACTAGTTTCTAAGGCAATAAATTTTTCTGTACGTTCTTGTAAGTCGGAGTCTCCCAACTTAGCAGCAATATTCCGTAAGCTTTGATTGATGTTTTCTATACCGTAGAAACACTCTTGAATGTATGGAATACCAAAGCGTTCTTCCATCTTTTTTGCCATTTTAAGCAGTGCAATGGATGAGGTGATCACATTCAGCTTGGCACGATGGGCATAACAAACTTCCTTGTAGCGAGTATCACCCGTAATTTTGGAGAGGACTCGAATACCTAATTTTTCAAATAGCGGTAGAATGTTCCACATTGCAGCAATGTTGGATTCACCGATAAGGTTAATATCATAAGGTGTAGTAAAGTCTGGTTCAGCTGTGCCTATAACGTGTTCCAACAAAGCTTCACCAGCGATGCGCATACCGCGATTTTTACGACCAACAAATCCGGGACAGTCTACAGGAATAATTGGAGTTCCTGTTTGCACAGCAGCGTCTGTACAGGCTCCATTAAGGTCATCACCGATAAGGGCAGAAACGCAAGTAGAATAGACAAATACCGCAGCAGGTTTGTAGCGCCTTTGCGTTTCTATAATGGCGTTGTATAACTTTTTTGCTCCACCGAAGATGATATCGTTTTCATCCATATCAGTGCTAAAACGAGCTTTATATAGTATGGAATTAGAAGAGAGACTGCTGCGATTTCCCCAACAATTGTTGATGCAGCCGCTTGGCCCGTGAATTAAATGAGCAGCATCGGTAATTGGTACTAAAGTAAGCATTGCACCATCAAAAGCACAATCTTCTTGACCTTCTCTCAGGACAGATTCTCGATTCTGCGTTTTGTGATCTGGGCTTTTATTAAATACGTCTTCACTTTTCATAGAAGTAGAAATTATCTAGAAACATCGGGAAAAAAAAGGAATGGAAAAGAGCGATTTCCCATTCCCTAAAATGTAACCAACCAATAAAAGGAGAAAACAAAAAACTAAACTAATCGTTTTACCGCGCGAACATTTACAGATTCATGCTGACACGGAAAACCTAGAAATCGTAGAACTATACATCAGCCATTCACACTACCTCCACATCTCTATCTTCACCAGTGCTTTGTAGCGCACTTATTTCTTAACAACTTCTACGTTGCCTTTTTTCAATGCTTCTAACGCTTCGCCTTCAAGATCTTCTTGCTTTTTCTCGGCATCTTCTTGAGCTTGGGCGACGCCAACCAGTTTCGCGGCATTTTCTTCACTTTCGAGAATACCGAATTCAATCAACAACTCTTCTAACTCCTCCATTTCAATGGGTGTAGGAATGGCAAGCATTTTATTGTTGATAACCTTGTCTGCTAATGCACGGTATTCGTTACCTTGATTGCTATCAGGTGCGTACTCGTTCACAGTCATCCGGCGTAACTCAGCGTGTTGCACGATGTTGTCACGGGGGACGAAGTGAATCATCTGGGTGCTTAACCGGGATGCTAGTGTGCTAATCAGTTCGTCTTCCCGGTCAGTTTTGCGGCTATTACAAATCAGACCAGCCAAGCGCACACCACCAGAGTGAGCATACTTGAGAATACCGCGAGCGATGTTGTTAGCAGCGTACATCGCCATCATTTCACCAGAGGTCACAATATAGATTTCTTGTGCCTTACCTTCACGGATAGGCATAGCGAAACCACCGCAGACAACGTCACCCAACACGTCGTAGCTAACGAAATCCACGTCTTGGTAAGCACCGTTTTCTTCTAAGAAGTTGATGGCGGTGATAATACCACGACCAGCGCAACCGACACCAGGTTCGGGACCACCAGATTCTACGCAACGCACACCACGGAAGCCGGTGAGCATCACTTCTTCGAGTTCCAAATCTTCTACTGCGCCCCGTTCAGCAGCGAGGTGAAGTACGGTGGTTTGGGCTTTGCTGTGGAGCATCAAACGGGTGGAATCAGCTTTCGGGTCGCATCCCACAATCAAAATGCGCTGACCCTTTTCTGCCATAGCGGCGAGGGTGTTTTGAGAGGTGGTGGACTTACCGATACCGCCTTTACCGTAGAATGCTATTTGTCTAATTTTTTCGTCAACGGACATGATGAGTTTTCTCCTGCAATTGATAAATTGATCAGTGGGTCTGGTAGTTTATCAGGCGTTCACTAATGGAAGTGACAGCTCTGTTTGTGACCGGATGTAGAACGTCGCGCCTTGGTGTAGTACTTCTGCCAACAGGAGGCCATTGGCAGACAACAGCGCCTACGGGGGGCGATCGCTCTACCGCATACATACGAGGAAGAAATCTCATGTGAGTTTTTAGTTAGTGATTATTTGTCCTAGCCTACAAGAAGTTACTTGAAGGGCATTTTTTCAAAAATTAAGCATTTTGTTGAGGTTTTTCCCTCATCTACAAAAAAGCGCTCTTTAAAGTCAGAATTCTTATTTATTTTTTTACTTATGATCAGGCAAGGTATGTACCATTCCAATGGCGTTTCGCCACCCTGAGGAGATTTCCCTGTTCCCTTTTAAATTGTTGCCACTAAATCCCCAGTTTTGCTGGTATCACAACCGCCGATAATTTGTAGTTGTGAATGTACAAACCGACGCTCTAAGGTATTGAGTAACTGCTGTACTGGTGCTTCTTGCAAGTATTCCTTGAGAATCACTAAGTCGTAGCGTGAGGAATGCCAAGGGATAAATTCCAATCCAAAAGCTGCAGCTACAGACGCTGTAGAAATTCCTGCATCCGCAAGTCCTGAGACGACAGCATCGGCAACACTATGATGGCTTCTGGCGATACTGTCAAATCCTTTAACAGAATCACATGACAGTTGCTCCTCTTGCAGTTTACGTTCCAAAAGCAACCGAGTGCCAGCTCCTTTTTCGCGGTTAATAATCTTTGCTTTTGCTTCTACTAAGTCAGTCACTGTTGTGATTTGCATCGGATTGCCAGACTGTACTAATAATCCCTCTTCCCAAATTCCAAGGGTGATTAAAACAGCTTGTTTTCCTGCTAAGACTTCACGAACAAAGGGAATATTATGCTCCCCTGTTTGGGAGTCATACAGGTGCATCCCAGCAATATGAGTCTCACCTCGGCACAAACTCTCTAACGCAGCCATGCTGTTAGCGAATTTATACTGGACTCGCAGTTGAGGATACCAGCGTTCAGCTGCTCTTGCCCATAGCGAAAGCACAGGCGCACAACCAGCAATCACAACTGTATTTTCAAATCTGTCTATATCGTCAAGAAGTCTGACTAGGCAGGTATTTGTATCTATCTGACTATCGATTTGGGCATCAGCCCAAATCATCTCCATGCGAAAAGCATCATTCCCAACCAGGGGATATGCAATCCATTGCCCCCCAATCCGCGCCAAACTCACTCGCTGTTGTTGACTGTAAGGGATAGATTTTGCCAGAACTGCTTGGACTTGAGGCAAATCCTGTTCTAGCCAGAATAAATCCTCGACTTTGCAACCAAGCGCGTTGGCTAAACGCAGCGTCATGACGACTGAAGGAGCACATTGTCCTGACTCTACACCACTAATTGCTTGACGAGTAACACCTGCTAAGGTGGCCAATTCTTGCTGACTCATGCCTAAGCGGGTTCTAATGGACTTCAGGTTGTTACGAAGATCATTATCCGTCTTCATTTGGCTCTATCTCTTGGTTACAAAAAGCGTAGGGAGTTGATGCGGATTTACCAGAGTAATAGACCAAAATTGAGATAATCTTAATTTACCCTTAAGATTATTGCAATGAGCGCTTTTTTGATTCCTAAAAATAAGCTTAGCATGGATATCGCTAATTTATTTGCCTGTCGAAATTTTTTTTGCTCACTCCTGATTCAGTTGATTACATGTAGCATAATTTTTTACTTTTTCTTGATTCATCAAAGAGTTATAATATTCCTAACTGCAACAGTTCAAGTATTCTGTAATAGTATTCTTTTTTATTTTTTAGTATCAATAAACTAAAAAATAAATTGCGTAGAGCGCACCACCCTTATGGGGAATTGGGCAAGGCGACGGGCCTAAACTTCTTCAACACGGTTCGGTTAAGATCAGAACGCCTGCGGCGACAGAGTTAAAAAGCAGGGCTGTTTCATTCCCTCAAAGGCTCATAATGTCAAGGGTTTGTGAAGCGCGATTGCTCTGTATTTTATTTTCTGGAAGTTCCTTATTAAATGGCGACTTCCACTTTAAAATCAAACTCAACTCTAACTTCACCCATGAGAAAATGAGTTGAGGGTTGAAGTAGGAAAATCAATGAGTCCATTTGACTTAGTTATCTTTGATTGTGATGGTGTACTTGTAGATAGTGAACAAATTACTAACTCGGTTTTTGCGGCAATGCTTAGTGAAATCGGGTTACCGGTCACCTTGGAATATATATCTAACACATTCGTCGGTCAACCTATGACAGCATGTGTAGAAATTATTCAAGAGTCTCTTGGAAAACCTATTCCAGATAATTTTGTCACCGAATTTAGGCAACGCAACAAAAAGAGTTTATCAGAAAATTTAAAGCCAATTAAGGGCATACATGATGTTTTATCTCAAATTAAAACTTCTTATTGTGTAGCTTCAAATAGCACACATGAGATGATTCAAACAAAGCTAGGTGTCACAGAGTTAATGCCATATTTTGAGGGAAAAATATTTAGTGTTATAGATGTCGCACGCGGTAAACCACATCCAGATCTATTCTTATATGCAGCCGAGAAAATGAAAGTTCATCCACAGCGATGTGTGGTAGTTGAAGATACTCCAATCGGTGTGCAAGCCGGATTTAGCGCTGGGATGAAAGTTTTTGGTTATGCAGAATACAGTAATCCACAAAAATTGCAAGCAGCAGGCGCATCAGTTGTTTTTAGTTCTATGAGATTACTGCCAAATTTACTTGAGCAATTTGATACTCCGTTAACCTAAGCATGGGAGTCACCCCCCATGCTCGGCTTCAGAACCGGACATAAAAGTTTGCCGTCCGCTCTGGCTCACTTCTGACTCAAAAAGTGCTGAATTCTTACGTTTTTAAAACCAAATAACTAAACTCCAAGGTTTAACGGCTCATTGCTGGTACTTTTGATGCTTGCACAATAAACCCATATTTCTTGAGTACAGTCTGAGATGGCTCGGTGGTTAAAAACTGGACGAATTCCTTGGCAGCATCAACATTCTTACTGCTTTTAAGCACTGCCATTGGATAAACAATCGGGGAGTGGGACTTGTCATCAGCGACAACTGCCACTTTTACCTTATTAGAGATTTTGGCATCCGTTGCATAAACAAGACCAGCATCAGCATTACCACTTTCCACAGATGCCAGCACTTGACGCACGTTGTTGGCGTAAACAAGTTTGGGCTTGACTTGCTGCAAAAGGTTCAATTTCTCAAGAACTTGCTCACCGTATTGACCTGCAGGAACGCTTCTGGGTTCGCCGATCGCAATTTTCTTGACTTTGGCGTCTGTGAGGGCGTTAAAGCTGGTGACACCTGTAGAATTACTAGGCACAACCAAGACCAGACTGTTGTTTGCCAAGTTAGTACGGGTTCCTTGAACCAATAACCCCTTTTGTTCCAAGGCATCCATTTGCTTTTTCCCAGCTGAGATAAAGACATCTGCGGGTGCACCTTGCTCTATCTGTTGCTGTAAAGCACCGGAAGCACCAAAGTTGTAACTTAAGTTGACATTTGGTTTACTTTGTTGGTACGAAGTCTTGATTTCCTCCATCCCATCTTTAAGACTGGCGGCTGCAGATACGAGGAGGTTAACCTTGGATTGTGCGATTACAGTAGATGGATCAAACAATCGCAAACCAACTACCAACAACAAGCTAGCAACTACTATGCTGATGAAGGGAAAAAATTGTCTTCTTTTCATAACAGGGCTGGACTTACAGAGATCTTCTTTTAAATTGCGGTTGGTAGGATCGTACCAGGATAACCCGATAATTACCAACAATATTAGTAATGTAATACCAACAAAAACTTGAAAATTGGATCAACGATGATGCTCCCAATGGATCTAATCCAAAGGGAGCATGGCGCGTAAGGTAGAGTTATGAGGGCGTAACACCGTCAGCCTCTCATATCATGTCCGCTTAATGACTTATCACTAACCCTCTCCTTAATAAGGAGAGGGTGCCGGAGGCGGGTGAGGTTCTTCGTTTTTTTATAAGTGTTTATCCGGATCTGATCTCATACCCAAACACTCAAATATTACTCTTGCGGGATAAACTTTAGAGCAACACCATTAATGCAGTAGCGTTTACGAGTGGGTGCAGGACCATCGTTAAACACATGACCCAGATGCCCACCACAGTTATCGCAATGCACTTCAACTCTGGTCATAAACAACGACTTATCTACAGATGTGCCAATTGCACTCTCAATTGGGTTAAAAAAGCTAGGCCACCCAGTACCGCTGTCAAATTTAGTTCCAGATGTAAACAGTGGCTGACCACACCCAGCACACACATAAGTGCCTTCAGCATACTGCTTATTGAGTGGGCTGGTGTGAGGACGTTCTGTAGCATGTTGACGCAAAACACAAAACTGTTCCTGTGTCAACTCTTCACGCCATTCTTGCTCGGTTTTGTTGATTTGTGAGTTGCTGTTTGAAGTTGTCATAATTGCTAAAATTTTTGTTGTATCGTGTGATTGGTGTCGTTCAGTTGCTAAGGAACTCTCTCATCAAGTTATTAAATGAAGACATACCCTATTTACTAGAATGAGTTTTATTCTTAAACTAGCGCTGATAAATGACTTAAAATAGCTTTTGAATGCTGTTATGTTTTCTGAAAATGTTGTAGCCGAGCCATTTCGTCAGTGCCTGATTTAGGACTTCACTTAACTCTCACCAGCTTGATTGGTAAACAACTTATCTACCTGGTAAAGTTCTCACAATATTTAGTTTGACACAAAACCAAAATAAAATTTATTGCAGATACCACGAAAAAAGATTCGGTATACACTAATAAGGAGGCTAATCATACCAAGTTGCTGTCAAAGATAGTATTCTGTCCGCAGCGACTGTAGCAAAGCGGAAGGAAGCAATCTCACCAACTTCAAGCTACTACAACAGAATGCAACGCGCGTATCAACAGTATAACTGACGAGCCTAGACAGGCTAGCATAAATATGCTATGGCCTTTCCTATTTGATTTGTGAGAATTGAAAGCCACAGATCCCCGACAACTTTTAAAGGAGTCGGGGATCTTATTGAGAAGTCGGGGATGTTATTGCTATATTCATCCAAACTGCAGATAAAGCCTCCATATCTACCTTGTTTTTCTCACCCTCGTCAGTATTTTTAAACAAAACTGTAAACGCACCTGCACCCAATCTATCTTGAGGAAACATCCGATAACAAGGCACAGAAGTTAAATGCGACTGATAGCTTTGTAAATGACTAATTTCAACTGCCTTAAACTGAGGAAATCTTTCCAAAAACCATTCACAAACTTCCTCATTCTCCTCTGGAGAGTAAGTGCAAGTCATATAACTAAGATATCCTTGTGGTGCAACAACTTGAGCAGAGTTTGCTATAATCCTCTTTTGCCGATTAGCACTTTTATTTATAGCAGTTGGATGAAAACATCCAGGTGCTTTTCCCCCTTTAGCAAGTAAAGATTGTCCAGTACAAGGGGCATCCACTATCACTAAATGACTAGATAATGGTATTCTTTCCGCAAACAAAGTAGAGTCTTTACTAACGACGACAGAGGAGTTAATCTGACAACGCTTTAAGTTAGAAATTAACATTCCCAAGCGTTTACCAATGACTTCGTTACTGATTAACAATTCTGGTTGTAAACATTTCCAAGCAAAGATACTTTTGCCTCCTGGCGCAGCACACATATCAAAAACTAACTTAACAGGACTAGGAATTGTTAACAAAGTAGAAGCGGCGAACACAGAAGAAAAATCTAGACAATAAAAATATCCTTGTTCATGTAGGGGATGTTGACCTGGTTTTTCTCCAAGTGATAAACGATCTATGAATTGTGGTTGCCAAACTGTTGGTGTTTCTACAGAAAAGGGAGAATCTTTAGGCTTTTCTTTACACCAAAGGATACAGGGATGAAAAGGTTTAGGATGAATTAATGTTTCAACAAATATCTCTTGTTCATCTAAGTTGTTAAATAAACGGCGTGAAAGTTTAAGTAATAAATTAGAAGCTTTTTCCATAACATTTTGTGAAGTGAATAAGTATGTCAATGTAAATATGTTCAACACTCAAAAACCCGGCTTCTCCAAAAAACCGGGTTTCCTTATTGCCATCATTTTAAGTTTAAATCTGTTTCTTGATTCAATTAAGTATAAGTAATGGGTTTGCAGCTGCGCTTAAAGGCAGCTATAGGATAATTAAGTCAGCAAATTTCAATCTTCATGCCGATGTTGCCATGCTGCACCAAAAGCTGCCCCAGCCCCAACTATCAAACCAGTGCTCATTCCCTCGATAGTTTTAGTAGTTTGATCCTGGGTTAGACATTCATTCGTAACTGTGCTGGCTTGCAAACAGGAATTGCTCTCTGCCCAATTTGCGGTACCTCCGACAATCACACCAGCCAAACTACAGGAAAAGACAAGAAGCAAAAGACGTTTGGTTTTTATGTCCTTAGGCAGTTGCATAAAATCTCATGAATGGTAAGTAGTCCATAACTACTTTACACATCCATGCTGCTCTTGTCACCAGCTCAGATGTTAACTCTTTTTGCACAGATGAGGACTTGGAGATGGAAAAGTGAGAAAGTGAGGGAGAGGAGGGAGAGACTTCTAATCCGTGAATTTTGAATTGATTTGTCCCCTTGCTCTCCACTCTCCTGATATAGCTGTTGCCAAGTAGATTGGCACATGAACTAATGAGAAAATACGGATACTACTAGAGCATCAAGCCTGTTAAGCGTTAAGAGTTCGCTATTGCGTGCTGTATCACTCAATCTTCAAGTTAAAGGGTAAGCGAGCATATATGCCCTGTGGGTCGTTCATTTTCCGCAAAATTGCTAATTCCTGTTGCAGTTTTTGGAATTCACTCATCAACGGATCTGGTGCTTTGAGTTGGACTTTATCTACGCCTAAAGCAGTTCGTGCTTGTTCACTCACCTGTCCAAAGAAGCGTTCTCTAAGATTGCCTCCTTTGGGATATTCTTGTAATTGCCAGTTATCTCCCAGATTTGCGGCAGTAGCTGCGTATTTAACAGCAGCATCCAAACCGCCAATGTCATCCACCAAACCTATTTTCTTCGCTGCAGCACCAGACCAAACTCGTCCTTGAGCAATTTCAGCGACTTTTTGCTTAGGAAGTTTGCGACCTTGTGCGACTTTATCAAGAAACGTATCGTAAATTCGGTTAACACTACGCTGGTATATTGCCAATTCTTCGGGAGATTTAGGGCGAGCAACAGTTTGAGTATCAGCATAGCGGGCAGTTTTCACTGAATCCCAAGTCACGCCATTGTCATTTGCCAGTTTTTGGAAATTAAGAATTTGTCCAAACACACCAATTGAACCTGTAATTGTGTTAGGTTCAGCAAAAATGCGTTTAGAATCTGTAGCAATCCAGTAGCCACCAGAAGCGGCGACATTACCCATCGATACAATAACGGGTTTGTCTTGACCAGTCAGCCGCACTTCCCTTTGTATCACGTCAGAACCTGTTACGCTCCCACCTGGACTGTTTATCCGCAAGACAACAGCTTTGACATTTTTATCTTGGCGCAGCCGGCGGAAAATTCTGGCGAAGCGATCGCCCCCCACATCTCCATCATCTCCTTGTCCATCGACAATCTCACCTTCAGCATAAACGACCGCAATTTTATTTTGCGAGTCGCGTTCTACACCCAAAGACTTTCCGGAAACTTCCGCATAATCTTTCAGGCTGATTTGACGGAATGTCTTATCTTCTTTATCGCTGTTGGTCAACTGCTTAAGCTCAGCAACCACCTGATCGAAATATCCGACTTTATCCACCAAGCGATTAGCTTTGGCTTGATCTGCCAACAACAAAGCTTGATTATCTGCGATCGCCTGCAACTGTTGCGGATTTATTTTGCGACTTGCTCCTACCGTAGCACGCCACTCTCCCCAAACATCATCCAACAATTCCTGAGTTTGTGCGCGGTTTTCTGGACTCAGCTTTTTGAGTATGAATGGTTCAACTGCTCCTTTGAACTTCCCTACCCGTACAATTTGAACACCAACGCCGTACTTCTCCAAAGCCCCAGCATAGAACATTGGCTGAGTGCTCAAACCATTGATTTCCATTCCTCCTAAGGGGTTAACCACAATGCTATCAGCCACAGAACTTAAGTAATATTCTTTTTCCCCCCATTCCATCCCATATGCTATGATTTTCTTTCCAGCAGCACGGCACTTCTCCAACGCCTGACGGATTTCTTTGAGGGTGGCAAAGCCTGTTACTCTACCTTCTGTGGCGGCATCAGTTGCATCTAAGTATATACCAACAATTCGTTTGTCACGCTGTGCTTTGTCCAAAGCCTCCAGAACTGTGCGCAGTGACATCCTTTTATTATCATCACCTGATAATGCTTGTTGAAGCAATTCACTAGAACTTGGCTTGCCATCAGTAATGTTTGTAGACAAGTCAAAAACCAGCACTGATTTATCTTTCACAATAGGACCGACATCTTTGGATGAGGCTGCTGCAAACAGTAGAAACAACAGTCCAGTCGTTCCCACACCGCAGAAAATGAACAGTCCCAATAGGCTTCCGACTAGGCTGGCAAAAGTTTGTTTGAGAAAATTACGCATATTTGTTATTAGTCATTAGTCATTAATTATCAGTCATTAGTCGTTACTCATTAGACTAACGACTAATCACTTCGTATCTTCTTAATATTTCCACTTAATTCCTCACTGTTACTACCCAATAACCTAAAAACTAAAGGTTTTTATTTTTCTTTTATTTGTTGTAAATTTTTTGAACACTTTAGTTGTTCTAGTGTAACGTTACTAGTACAAAATAACACCGTTAAGAATCCTCTTGCCCAGAGGCGCAGGCGTAATATCGTGTCCGGTGAAAGACTTATCATTAAGACGGCAGGGAGCACCCGAGCAGGGAGCAGGGGGAAAGAGGATTTTCGGGTTTTTGCACATATTTGGTAATCACAACTAATTAGCCGGACATGATACAAGACAAAAAAAGCGCATTTTTTCGTCCCCCTACACCCCTACTTTTGGTCAAAATCTAGAACTCTCCGGTGACAGCACGGGCGATACTGCAAGTGTGTGAGATGACGCTGCTCATAGCGTTGACGACTTCGAGATGGATGGCGGAGGCATCTAAACTGGATGCCGCACCAGAACGCAAGCGGTGGAGATGTTGTAGATGAAGTTCACGCTTAGTTTGAGTCAGTGATGTTCTACGCAATAAAACATCATTAGCAACCATTGAGTCGAAGGACGCCAGCCCTGCCAGTGCTTGTTGCAGGAGCGACATTGTTTCACCATGATAAGTTGCTAGGTCATTCCACTCTTCGTTGGAAAAAGCAATTTGTTTGCGACGCTGTCGCTTAACTAGTCGCATGAGTTGCTTGTCAATGATATCCCCAATAGCTTCTAAGTCAGTGCAAATATAAAGTAATACAATCTCCCGACGTGCCTGTTCCTGAGTCATCGAATTTGTATCAAGCTGTGTTAAGTAGCGCTTAATTGCTATTTCTATCTCGTCGAGATGATCATCTAACTGGGCAATGCGTTTGGGTATGTCTTTGCCCGCGTCTTCAAAAGCGTGGATGCTCAACTGCAACATCTGTGCTGCCAAATCAGCCATCCTGAGGATTTCACGCATTGCTTGCCCGAGTGCTACAGCAGGAACAGACAAAGCAGCGGAGTCAAGGTAACGTGCCCCTGACTTCTGGGTACTAGTTGGTTCAGGTAATAGTGTAGTCGCTAGCTGTGCTATCTGATTAACCAGTGGAGCGAACAGAAGTGCCAGCAGGAGGTTAAATCCCAGGTGGAAAAGCGAAATGACAGCGGCAATTGAAAGTGGCAGGCTATGCAGTAGTGCTGTCAACGGGTTGAGCACAAACAGCGCTACGGTAGCCCCGAGTAATCTCGTACCTACATATATGAACGCCAGTCTACGCCCAGTGATACTGCCTCGATTCAAGGCTGTTAACAATGGTGCAATTGTCGTCCCTACATTGGCACCTAGTGTCATCGCCAGTGCTGCAGACAGTGGTAGTGCCCCACCTGCTGCTAGCACCAACACTAGACCAATTGTCGCTGTGCTTGAGACAAAGACGATGGCAAGGATTGTGCCTGTCAATGTCAATATCACAGGTGAACTAGAAAGCGTCTCAAGAACTGCTTTGGTAATAGGACTAGCGGTGATGGGAGCACTACTTGCATCAATCATCGCCAACCCTACCAACACGAGTCCAAAGCTGAAAATCCCCCTACCTATTGGACGTAAGGCTGTGCTGCGGTCAGTGAATATGGCTACTGCCGCGCCCAGTCCTAATAGTTCTAAGGCGTAGTCAGTGATATGAAACGCCAGCAGTTGCACGACCAATGTAGAACCAACTGCAGCTCCCTGTAGCATGATTGCTGCCGCTGCTAACGGCACTAACTGAGTACTCACCAATCCAACGAGCACAGAGGCAGTCGCGGAAGAACTTTGAGTAAGCACAGTTGTTATAACACCGGTCACAAAAGCTGCAAAGGGGCGCTCGGCAAGTGTCATCATCGCAAGGCGCAAACGTGCCCCCAAAGCCCGTTCCATAGCATCTGTGACTAGCCGCACTCCATATAAAAGTAACATCACACCACCGAAAAGCAGCAGCAAAACAATGGTGGGATCGTTGGTTTTGACCATAGTGCTGTAACCTACGGCAAATTGAAAGATTTACTGTAAATTAAGTTTAGGTTAAAATAAGATTAAAAATAACAATAAATAATTCAGTGTGCTCAAATTTTTTGCCCAGAACTTTACTTAATATTCCGCAGGTTAATTCAGAAATTTAGATATTTTAGAAAACGTAGACCTAGTAAGGTTTTCAAGCACCAAAATCCAATACCCAAGCATCTACTCACCCTCCACCGTCTTAAGTGAGAACAAGCTAAAGATAGCTGGATTGTGTTTGACGCTGTCATGTTATAGTTTTAAGAACCTTCATAAAAATACGGTTATTAGCTCGATTTATCGTACTTAAGGATGAAGTTTCGGTTAAAAAACGCATATTTGATCGAATTGTTGAAAAAACTTGTGAAGTAAAAATTAATCTAGCGCATAGATTAATCAAGGCAACCAGCTCTAATTTCGCTCTGTTTCACTAACTTAGTTGGTAGAATATAAAATTCGGAAGAGAATATGTAAATAAAGCTGATCTTATTGTAATAAAAATTACAATGGTTAAATTTAAATTAAATACTATTAAAGTAAATTTATGAATAGGAGGTAGACTCATGGAACACTCTGATCAAAGAGACAAAGAAAAACTTCTCTATCCTCGCGCTCGCTACTACGGTCAAATCAAGCCAGAAAATCTCGTGTTTAACGCCAATCTCCAAGAATTTTCTCACAAGGTTAGCTACATCAGTTGTTTAGAAACATCAGGGAAACTAGCACCACAAGAAGCTTATCAAAAAATTGACGAACTTTGGAAACAGCTTAAACGCAGCAAAAAAGAATTGGGAATTGGCAACGAATGATCCTCAGATATCACCTAAGATATCTCAAAATCATCGCTGACTACCTCAAATTCTTTTGAATTCAAAGATACGACAATGTCTTGTGAATCCACCCGAATCAGCCAGCGTTCAGTAGGATAATCGCCTGATAAGACTTCTTTGGCACAGATTTTTCCAACTCGTCCAGCCACATATGCTGGACGCAAAATCAACACTTTATCTCCGACTTTGGGGGCTATGGCACTCCTCACTACAACTTTCAAAAATGAACTGAATATACAGTGAAAACTGATGTATTTATAACCTTTAATTAACCAAATTTTGGTGTATGTATAACCTTATGTTAACCATACATATGAGAAAATCCCCCATTAGACAGACATAATTGGGGATTAACAGCCAAAAAGCCGAAGAAACTAAGCGAAAATGAGTGAGGACTTGTCACAACATGATTAAACCCAGCCTCACACCAACAGTCACAGCTTCTGTACGTGTAGAGACACTCAGCTTTTGAAAAATAGATGAGACATGAAACTTAACAGTGTGTTCGGAGATATTGAGACGTTTGGCGATCGCCTTATTACTCAATCCAGAACCAAGCATCTGCAAAACTTCTATTTCTCGTGGTGTCAGTGCTTGCACAGGATTTGTCGTCTGTTTGTCCCGCACACTCGACTCTTTTAAAGGAAGCAAAAACTCGATAGTATCAGAGTGCAGCACAACAAGTCCGAGGGCGATCGCCTCAACAGCCGCGACAATTTCCGACTCTGTACTGCTACTTGGCAATATACTGCGCACACCAGCACGCAGCGCTGCTTCCAAGTCTAGACTATCGAGTTCATCAGTTAGAACAACAATTGCAGGGTATGGCTGCTGTTGTGAAGAAAGCAATTTTTCCCAGACTAATTCTTGAAAGTGACCACTGACATCCAACAGCAGCACATCGGGTTGTAGTTGCTCAAATTCCCTTGTCAATGCATCCAAATCTGATGCAGTACCTACGACTGTGAGTTTAGAACTCGTCGCCACGACAGCTGATAACCCAGCTCGCACCACAGGGGAAGCAGCAACTACAAACACTCGAATCATACCACCTCCGCCACCTGACAAACTAATTGCCGTCCGCCGCGCAGAATTTGTAACGGTAGTGGTTCGCTGTTGTTGGTGTGTTCAAGATAGTTGCTTAAATCATGAGGACTGGTAAACAATTTTCCTGAAACTCCAATAAGGACATCACCAACAAGGACACCAGCAGCTTCAGCAGCACTTCCAGAATTGACCGACAACACCAATAAACCCAAATTGCGTTTGTTGGTTGCATTCACCAGCACAGGTTGCAGCGTCACACCAAGCTTTTGACGATTTCCATGCAAAAAATGTTCTACAGTAAGGCTTGGTATTGCTACAGCCAAATTGTTGACAATCATGGTGTTAATTCCGATGACTCGCCCAAGACAGTCAGCAAGTGGACCACCAGAATTACCAGGAAACAGCACAATATCAGCCATGACTACACGTTGATGATTGGCGTGAATAATCCCGGTTGTCACAGCACCGTTATCACCAAAAGGATTACCAACTGCTAAGACCAATTCACCCACGCGTAAAGCATCAGAATGACCGATAGTTGCAGTGGGTAAATCAGTCGCGTCAATTTTGAGAGCAGCTAAATCCTTTGTTGGGTCTATATTAGTACGTACAGCCTCAAAAACTCGTCCATCCCAGAGTTCCACAGTTGCTCTGTTGTTGGTAGCGACATGGGCATTTGTAATAATTAAACTACTTCCCTCTGTGGTTTGCCAGATAACACCAGAACCACTTCCAAAAGAACTACTACGCACTTTCACAGTCACTTTGCGTAGATTTTCAGCCACCGATGCGAATTCATCACTCAAGTGTGTGATTGTTGTGAGATTCATGTTATAGTCCTGTACCTTATGAATTTTGAATTTTAAATCAGTGAACAGTGATAACTGATAACTGTTCACTGTTCACTGATAACTATTGCTATCACTCTTCGCTTGCGGATCTTTCGCCAATTGCGATTGCTAACTCAACTAACGCGCCACCTCGGATGACTTGCACTTTGACAGTTTTGCCAACGCGATCGCCACTATTCAAAAATGCCAACACATCACCTGTATCATCTACTGGCGTACCATCAAAAGTGACCAACACATCCCCAATCAACACACCAGCCTTGTCAGCAGGTGCATTTGGCTCTACATTAACAACAATCACTCCACCAACAGAAGTTAAATTGAGTGCTGTTCTCAGGTTGTTTGGTAAACGTACGGGTTGCATTCCTAAACCCAGGTAACCGCGTGCAATATGTCCTTTTGCCAAAAGTTGGTCAATCACCCGATTAACTGTAGAAGCTGGGATAGTCAGAGCAGTACCGCGTCGTCCCGATGTGTTCATTCCTACCACGCAAGCCGCCGCATCTACAAGTGGTCCACCAGCAAAACCAGGATAAAGTGTGATGTCTGGACGGATGAATTGGTCTATATTACCACCGTTCATACTCCGCCAAGCACCACTGACTACACTCACTGCACCTATAGCTGCTCTAATGTCACCTTCGCTACTTCTTCCTAGCCCCAGTACCAGATGACCAACTTTTAGTGTTTTGGCGTCGCCGATGTTCGCCACCGGGATTTCTGCATTTTCTACCTTGAAAACAGCGATATCAGTGGTAGAGTCACGTCCTATGAGTGTGATGGGTACAGTACTACCATTTGATAGAGTAACTGTGATTTCGTCATAGCGGCGGAGTGACTCATCAGAAGTGACGATAATTCCTTTGCGCCAGTGAATACCACTAGGAGAAATACGCCTACCAGCGTTCACGGCAACAACAGCACCACCAACTTGCTCTACAATGTCAGCTATATTGTTGGACAAAGCCATTAAAGCGTTAGATGAAGACATTTTATTCCTCTACTTCTTGATGGATAAAACAGGAGTAACTTTTCTATATGTTGCGATCGTGCCGTTTTATCCATATAGATGACATCAGAAGAATGGGGGGAATTCAACCTAGAAATATGGCTAGGTGGGGATAGGGAGGAACAAAAGGGGAGAATTATTTTTAGCAGTTATTAGGATATTTGTATCAAGGGGTAGAACTTCGTTGGACGTATATCTAAGGGGTCTACAAAATGCTTGAGAAATTTTCTAGCCTAAATCGTAGAGTTCAATTAACTACAGGGGAAAAGATTTTTATGACAAGCAACATTTCTGGTGATATCAACAAGGGGATTAATAATTCGCTCTTAATTGGCATTCTCGTAACTGTTTTGGGAATTATTGCAGTTGCTTTACCTTCTGTTTCTACAATCTTCGCTGAAACTTGGATTGCTTTAATTCTTATTTCTTCGGGCGCAGCAAAGCTAGGTTATGCATTTCAAACCCGCAACGAGGGAGGCTTTGTTTGGAAAATCCTGCTTAGTATTCTCTACTTCGCAACAGGCGTGATGCTGTTTGTTTATCCTTTTACAGGAATTCTGACACTGACTCTATTGTTAGGTAGCTTTCTACTAACGGAAGGTGTATTTGAGCTAATTCTGGCATTCCGGCTGCGTCCGCAACAAAACTGGACTTGGGCACTAGGTAATGGTATCGTTACCTTAGTCTTGGGTGCAATGATTTGGTTCCAATGGCCCTTCGATGCTCCCTGGGTTATTGGGACATTGGTCGGTGTCAGTGTTCTCTCCACTGGTATTTCACGCGTGATGCTGTCGTTGAATGCTCGTTCTGCTTTGAATCAATCTAACTCCACAACACAAGCATAAAGCAACAGTCGTGAAGTCATAACTAAAAAAGAACTCAGAACTCAGCAATGAATTGATAACTGAATTCTGAGTTCTGAGTTCTATATTCTTAATTACTAAATCTTCAACGATGTTCCTTGTTAGGAGAGTAATCAGAGCAATTGATGGCTTCTTCGGTTAAAGCAGTCGTTGGATGTATCGCACATTTGAGATAAGGATTATTTTTAAAGTATTGACATTTCTTACAGGGAACTAGATCGAGGGTTTTGGCGCTTGTCGATCTATGTTGTGTAACTTTCCTAGCATTTGAAAGCCGAAAAGCAACAATCATCAAAAAGGTGATTAGGCTGAAGGGAAGCCAAAACAGTATTTTATCGGGCGTCGCTGTTTGTTGCTGTTTTGTCCCGTGTGACGGTGTGATCTGCGGTTCTGCCCTCACCAATTGTATTTCTATGAGATTAGCTTTCGGAAAAGTATTATTTATAGATGTATTATCTTTAATAAGATTTTCATGCATATTATGCACTTCCGTTAAAAGAAGAAGATATTTTTGTGCGCTTGAGCGATCCATACAGATGTATGAAAAAAATCCGTCTCAAGTCGTGCAACTTGTGTTAAGCTTTGCTACTTCTGTTTTATAGCTGAAAAAAATTTTTGATATCTCTATCCAAGGTTTTGCTTGTTGTTTGTAATTATTTACCTAACTTATTCGGAATTCCTTCGCAACCACCAGGGATAGTACCTCTAGTTTTTTCGCCTCCCCAAGCGCAGCAATAGTAACGCGCAGCCTCAGACATTCGCTGGACATCAGTGAAATTAACATCTTCTACAACAGCCCCTGTGTGTTCGCCAGTTTGATAATTGGGCGGTTCAGTGCGGCTGCGGGGTGAGGCGGTTTCAGGAAAACCATAAAATAAGCGAATTCCGTTCAAATCTGCACCATCAAGTTTTGCTTCATATAATATAGTCCGGGAGAGGTTAGCTTTTACTAAGTCACAACCAGTCAGATCAGCGCGGACAAGATTTGCTTCCGAAAGATCAGTCCAACGCAAATCAGTACCACCAAGATCTGCACCAGCAAGCATCACGCCTAAATCGATGACACGCAAACCCGCCTTTCGATCTTCTGCATAACCACCATTACCATCAAGAATAGCTCGACCAAGGTGGCGATCGCGCTTCAAAGGTGTCAGCAATTTGGAACGCGAGAGAAAACGGAGAATTTTCGCTTTACCACTACCATCCACACTACTCAAAATTGCTGCTGTGCGTCCTTCAGCAATCATCCTCTCTTGGGGCCAATCTTCTAATAACCCTTCTTCATCCAATACTAAATCAGAAACACCTTGGAAATAAGAATCAATTGTCTGCTGTTGGGTAATAATATTTTGTTGAACAGTGAGCAGGTTTTGCTGAATCGTCAAGTCTTTGGAAATAACGTACTGTCGCCAAGCAACATACACCGCAATAACGGCGATGAGAATTTGTCCCAAAGCGCCAAACCATTCCGCCAGTGTTCCAGAGGCTTCCCAGTTGATTCGGCGTCCAACAGCTAAGATGCGATCGCCCAATCCACTGAACTTCACAAAGCCAATCAGACTTGCTACAAGTCCTAAAAAAGCAATAAACAGCGCCCGTTCTTGAGCCGAAAACCAATTTCGTATTCCATTTATGACTGCTGGTAACAGCACAGCTAATGAGATCAGCAAAGCTAGCAGTGTTCCCGACATACCAATCAACCAGTTATTAATGGCAATTCCGAAAAAGGTGATGGCGATCGCCACAAAGATAAACAACAAAGCCCTAGGTTTCACTGTTAGAGGTTGAGTACGTCCTTGCAGGATGGAACGTGCTTGTTGAAGAACTGCTGTATTGCGCGGAGATTGGAGAGCAGAAACTGCGGAAAGGGCTTTTTGAGTAGCGAGTTCATCTGGTACAAAGCCATTTTCACCTACGTCCTCGAAATCATCTGGTTGTAAGTTGTCTTCAAGAACAGGTTCTGGTTTACCAGACTCGGATGAGTTGGAGTTGGATTCTATCGGCATTGTTATATTATCGCACCAGGACGCTTCAGTTCAACCGCTGCTTTATAGTATCTGCCAGAGGGTGGGGTTAAGCAATAGCTGCACGTAACAAGACAGGGCGATCGCTTTTTGGTGCAACCTCTTAATCAACTCAAGTTATTGAAGGTGCCAAGCAACTTCCACAAACAGATGTGCACAGTGTTCGCACGATTTGAGTAAGTTTGTATTTGATAGCTAATACCTTGGATTATTATATCGGAGAATGTAAAGATACCAAATGGGTTCTATAAGGTTTTGCGATTAGGAGTTCGCCTATCGACTTCTTTCCTAATCGCAATCATAATCTCACCCAGTGAATTTTTAAAAAGACTGTAGAAGATTTTCTTTGGGGTTCCCGATTTTGGTTGAGCTTCCACCACCTGGGTAATTAAAACTTGATTCGCCTTTGCACCAGAATAGGGAGCTACAGGTTCAATTTTCCAGTATCCTTCCAAGCTTTGCAAATCTCCATCAATTTGACGGAAATCTATGCGGCTTTTTGGAGTTTCAGTAGTAGCTGAACGGATGCGTGATTGAACATTCATTAAGAATACCTGACGCGTATCTACCTGTTCCACCACTTTCTGATTGCCATTCACCGTAATCACTTTACCCGACACAGTATTAGGCAAAAATTTAGAAAAATGATCATAATCAGTCAGCACTTCCCAAGCAATATCTTGCGAACCTGTCACCAAAATAATAGCGGTGTATTTTCCTTTATCTCCAGTGACTAAAACCTGACCATTCCTCAATTTTACCCGTTCTGAGACAGGCAATTGATCAACAGGACTATTAAATAATCCAGCACGGACAGATGGAGCAACTGCAATTGTAACCATCACTGAAAAGTATAGTGTAAACAAACAACTACGCACAAACTCTGAGTTCTGGTCATTCCCTCGATTTAAATTTGTCAATTGACATCCTCCCATCGCCAAGGTGTACGAGTAAAGCTGTGTTTTACGTTATATAATTGCCGGAGGATTATCTATGCGTTTTCCCCAGGTTCAGGCAATTCTTGCGGGCACTATAGCAGCTTTTGTATCAGTTGCACCCGTACAGGCAGAAACTTCAACTTACCAAGTGCAGTCTGGAGTCACCAGCGTCTATCATGACCTGAGTTATCTCAGCAGTATTGGGCTAAATTTGACAGGAGCGCGTAATACAGTCCAAGCAATTAATACTAACTTTTTGGTTGGCTAGCAGTGGGTACCTCATTCAATACTCATTTCACACTGTATGTTATTTACTACTATTTGATCCAGCTTTGAGATCCTCAGCTGCCAGGTGTTTTGGGGTCAGAGCGATGACTAAATCCAATTAAACCATCTTGGCGAAAGCTTTCCAAGCGTTGGGCGATAGTATCGCACCGCTTCTGAGTATTCCAGCCATCACCAAAGCTGTTGATCATCTTGGGCCAGGGCTTGGTACCCTGATCATTACGATACATTACCATCCACACCTCACCGCCGTTTTGTGTGTCGGGTTGCAAGGCGCAAGAAAAGCGGTCTTTTGAGCCGAAGGCGAATATACCTGGAGTCCAGCCAATAGCAACACCTTACGCCAAGACTAAACCAGCAACACCCGCCGCAGCACCAATAATGCCTACAGTCAAATTATTTCTGTCAAATATATGTCTTTTTTAAGACATATATTTGACAGAGATTTACACAATTTTGTGATATTTTTAACATAGGTTAACTGCGTTAGAGTATACATTTTAAATATGAAAAAACTATTAATTACTGGTGCTAGTGGTTTTTTAGGATATCATCTTTGCCAGATTGCAAAACAAGAATACTCAGTCTATGGAACTTACTTTTCTCATTCTTTAGAAATTCCAGGCATCAAAATGCTGAAAGTTGATTTGACAGATTTTCAACAACTCAAACAAATATTTACTGACTTTCAACCAACAGCCGTCATCCACACCGCTGCACTATCTCAACCAAATTTTTGTCAAACTCATGTAGAGGAATCATATGCAATCAATGTCACAGCATCCTGTAATATTGCTGGACTTTGTGCCGATGATTCTATTCGTTGCGCTTTTACGTCAACAGATTTGGTTTTTGATGGTTTAAACGCTCCTTATCGTGAAACTGATCCTGTATGCCCTGTTAATATTTATGGTGAGCAAAAAGTCATGGCTGAGAAAGGTATGCTAGAACGTTATCCCATGACTGCTATTTGTCGTATGCCATTAATGTTTGGGATGGAAACACCGACAGCAACAAGCTTTATACAATCATTTATTCAGACTCTTCAAGAAGGCAAAGAATTAAATTTATTCACAGATGAATTCCGAACACCCGTCAGTGGCAAAACTGCAGCGAAAGGGTTGTTATTGGCATTAGAAAAAGTTAACGGACACATTCACTTAGGAGGGAAAGAAAGAATTTCACGCTATGATTTTGGCCGTTTATTAGTAGAGATTTTTTACATTCCTGCCAATCAACTAAAAGCGTGCCTACAGCAAGACGTAAAAATGTCAGCACCAAGACCATCTGACGTTTCTTTGGACAGTACCAAAGCTTTTAATTTAGGTTACCAACCTCTCTCCTTGAAAGAAGAATTACAAGACTTATACAAATTTCCTGCTAACCAATCTTCTTGATGAATACCGTAGATAACCGCCTCACTTCCAAACATTTCTGTCTTTCCTTCCAGTTTTTCTCCTAATCTCTGGGCAACTCTGATTGAAGCAGTATTCTGCGGACGAATTAAACTAATCACATGGGATTGCTGTAACTCACCAAAAGCATAATTCATCGTTACCTTTGCTGCTTCTGTTGCAAAACCATGTCCCCAATAAGTTCGTCGCAACGTCCAACCAATTTCAAAACCAATCCAGCCTTCAGGTTTCCAGCAGCCTATCCGCCCAATCATTTCACCGCTAGAACGTTCCTCAACAGCCCACATACCATATCCTCGTAGTTGCCAATGACCAAGCATCATTGCCATACTTCGCCAAGACTCCCAACGGGATAAAGGTTTTCCTTCGCCAATGTAGCGCATAACTTCGGGGTCGCTGCACATCTGAGTGTAAGCATCAAGGTCTTCCTCGCGAAATCCCCGTAGGATAAGACGTTGGGTTTCAAGTTGAGGAATTTGCATACGATTTAAGCACCATCCTTGTTTGTTCAGGTTGGATATGGGCTATGGGGTGTAGTGAAATTTTCCGTACCTACACTCTTACGCTTTGCAACAGAAAATTATTACATTACATCCATTTTGTAAAGCATTCTTAACAAAATGTTTAAAATATTATTTAATAACAAATTTAAATATAAAACTTAAAAATATTCAAAGAATAACTTATGACATTCTTGATATATTGTGAAACGAGCTACAAATTACGCAACGTGTAACCTTTGTCTTTCAAAGAACACATTTAGGATGTTTTGTCAAGAATTGCAGGCAAACCACAATTGACTGCAAGAAGCAACCCATAACACAAAATGTTTTCTACCTATCCCTCAATGACAGGGGATAAATTTGAAGTCAGGAAAGCAGCACGTGACGCAATTTGTAAGTAAAAAGAGTGACTTCTTGGAAGGGAATTATGTCTTACGCGCAAACCAGGACTCAGACGAAATCAGGCTACCAAGCTGGGGTAAAAGATTACAGACTAACGTATTACACCCCCGACTACACTCCAAAAGATACAGATATTTTGGCGGCATTCCGCGTAACACCCCAGCCTGGAGTTCCACCGGAAGAAGCAGGCGCTGCGGTGGCTGCTGAGTCTTCCACCGGTACCTGGACAACCGTATGGACAGACTTGCTCACCGACTTAGATCGCTACAAAGGTCGTTGTTACGACATCGAACCAGTTCCTGGCGAAGGTAACCAATTCATTGCTTACGTGGCCTATCCGTTGGATCTGTTTGAAGAAGGCTCTGTAACCAACATGTTGACCTCGATTGTAGGAAACGTGTTTGGTTTCAAAGCCCTCAAAGCGCTGCGTCTGGAAGACTTGCGGATTCCTGTTGCTTACCTCAAGACGTTCCAAGGACCTCCACATGGTATTCAAGTTGAGCGCGACAAACTGAACAAGTACGGTCGTCCTCTGTTGGGTTGTACGATTAAGCCCAAGTTGGGTTTGTCTGCTAAGAACTACGGACGCGCAGTTTATGAGTGCTTGCGTGGTGGTTTGGACTTCACCAAAGACGACGAAAACATCAACTCCGCACCATTCCAACGGTGGCGCGATCGCTTCTTATTTGTTGCTGACGCTATCCACAAAGCACAAGCGGAAACAGGTGAAATCAAAGGTCACTACTTGAACGTGACTGCTCCTACGTGCGAAGAAATGCTGAAGCGGGCAGAGTACGCTAAAGAACTCAAAATGCCCATCATCATGCACGACTACCTAACAGCAGGCTTCACCGCTAACACCACATTAGCTCGCTGGTGTCGTGACAACGGTTTGTTGTTGCACATCCACCGCGCGATGCACGCGGTTATCGACCGTCAAAAGAACCACGGTATCCACTTCCGCGTTTTGGCTAAGACTCTGCGGATGTCTGGTGGTGATCACATCCACACGGGAACCGTTGTTGGTAAATTGGAAGGCGATCGCGCAATTACAATGGGCTTCGTCGATCTACTGCGTGAAAACTATGTTGAGCAAGACAGAGAGCGCGGTATCTACTTCACCCAAGACTGGGCTTCTATGCCTGGTGTAATGGCAGTTGCTTCAGGTGGTATCCACATTTGGCATATGCCTGCACTGGTAGAAATCTTCGGTGATGACTCCGTACTGCAATTTGGTGGTGGTACTCTCGGTCACCCTTGGGGTAATGCTCCTGGCGCAGCCGCTAACCGCGTTGCCCTGGAAGCTTGTATCCAAGCTCGTAACGAAGGTCGCAACTTGGCTCGTGAAGGTAACGACGTTATCCGCGAAGCTGCTAAGTGGTCTCCTGAACTGGCAGCTGCTTGCGAACTGTGGAAGGAAATTAAGTTCGAGTTTGAATCAGTCGATACCGTCTGATCGTCAAGTAAGAAGTTAAAAAGTAAAAGAAAATAATCCTTCTTTCTCATTACTTTTGACTTATTACTTCTTACCTATTCTAGGGCTGGGGTCAAGCATGGATATTAAACAAATTGCGAAGGACACAGCCAAGACGCTGCAAAGTTACCTGACTTATCAGGCACTAAAAACGGTATTGGCTCAAGTTAGCGAAACAAATCCTCCCTTGGCACTTTGGCTACAACGCTTTTCTGCTGATAAAATTCAGGATGGAGAAGCGTACGTTAAGCAACTCTTTCAAGAGAAGCCCGAATTGGCTTTGCGGATAATGACTGTTAGAGAACACATAGCGGAACAAGTTGCAGAATACTTACCCGAAATGGTTCGCACCGGTATTCAACAAGCCAATATGGAACACCGTCGCCAGCATCTTGAGCGAATGACGCAAATAAATACATCAGATCCCAGTCCTGAATCAGAAACACAAGCAACTTCAGATCCAAACATTGAACAGTGAACAGTTAACAGTGAGTAAACGCGCGTATTCGGCGTTTTCCCATGCCCAGGCGACCCGCGTTCCCGATAGCCGTAAGGCGTGGCCGAGCGCCATACGGTGAACACTTAATAACTGATAACTGATAACTGATAACTGATAACTGAATATCAACCGCAACCCATTATCATCACTTATGCAAACCTTTTCAAAAGAGCGTCGCTACGAAACCCTTTCTTATCTGCCTCCTCTCTCCGATGCTCAAATTTCCAAGCAAATCCAGTACATTCTCAACCAAGGTTACATTCCAGCCATTGAATTTAACGAGAATTCGGAGCCAACAGTATATTACTGGACTCTGTGGAAACTGCCTCTGTTTGGAGCAAGATCTACTCAAGAAGTACTAAACGAAGTCCAAGCTTGCCGTTCTCAGTACGGTAATAACTTTATCCGCGTTGTTGGTTTTGACAACATCAAGCAGTGCCAAGTTCTCAGCTTTATCGTTCACAAACCCAATAGCAGCAGATACTAAAGCTGATAAGTTGGAATTAGTTCGTAAGAGAACTGTAAATAATTGATTCATCTCCCAAAAAAAAGAGGTAGATAACTCTACCTCTGTTTTTTTACTATTTAGCTAGTGTCGCGCGCACTTTTTGTAAAGTATTAAGTAGATGCAAAAAAATTAATCATCGAACTATCTTTGTGATTCCAAGTTGTGCTTCCACTCACAGTTAAAAAAATATACGTATATTTTAAAATATAGGATTTATATTTGATTTCGGAACGGAACTTAGTACAGTGTATGTTAAGCGTTCCCTGGCTCAACGAGTTCGTTAATAAACCAAACCGATTTCCTATATAAGAAAAAGTATTTACTTAAATAAAAACAGAAAATATTTTTTATTTCAAAATGAATGAAAATTAGTTGTCAAAAAAAATAATATGATTTGAAGGAAGCCAACCAACTATCACCTGAAATCATTGTAGACTTTAGGTTGGCAGGGGTTACTCATCCCTATCAGGGATTCAAATTATTGACGAGATTTATGAGCTACTACATTTCTCCCCGCTTTCTGGATAAACTTGCAGTTCACATCACCAAAAATTATCTCGATATTCCTGGTGTTCGAGTTCCCTTAATTTTAGGAATTCACGGACGCAAAGGCGAGGGCAAGTCGTTTCAATGTGAGTTAGTCTTTGAGAAAATGGGTATTGAAGTGACTCACATATCCGGTGGCGAACTCGAAAGTCCAGATGCAGGAGATCCAGCACGTCTGATTCGTCTGCGCTATCGAGAAACAGCGGAACTCATTCGCGTGCGTGGCAGAATGTGCGTGATCATGATTAATGATTTGGATGCAGGTGCGGGACGCTTTGATGAAGGGACTCAATACACAGTCAACACTCAGTTGGTGAATGCCACACTGATGAATATTGCCGACAATCCCACAGATGTGCAACTTCCTGGTAGTTACGACGCAACGCCTTTACATCGTGTACCGATTCTGGTAACAGGTAATGATTTCTCCACTCTTTATGCGCCTTTAATTCGGGATGGTCGGATGGAGAAATTTTACTGGGACCCAGACCGAGATGAAAAAGTTGGCATTGTCGGCGGGATTTTTAGTGAAGATGGACTTTCACGTCAAGAAGTTGAAAAGTTAGTCGATACATTCCCAAATCAATCGATAGACTTTTTCAGCGCTTCGCGTGCCCGAATATATGATGAACAAATTCGCAACTTCATACATGAAACAGGAATTGAGCGGGTATCTCAACGTGTGGTTAACAGCCTTGAAGGTCCACCACAATTCAGAAAGCCTAATTTCAGCTTATCTAACTTAATTGAGATGGGCAAGTTGATGGTTGGTGAACAGCAGCGAGTCGAGAATTCTCAACTGGTGAGTCAGTATAATCGCGGCTTATACTCTCGTAATCAATCCGCAGCTTCTGGTGGCGTGACACCAAATACTCAACCGTCAAGCGATTTGTACTCTCGTAATCAATTTGCATCTTCTGGTGGCGTGACACCAAATACTCAACCGTCAAGCGATCGCGCAAGCGAACCTGTAATATCTAATAAATTCCAGAAACAACAGGTATCGAATAGCCATTTGAGCTTAGAAGCCCAAGAACAGATACGTCAGATATTGTCTCAAGGTTACAGAATAGGTATTGAGCATGTAGATGAGCGCCGCTTCCGCATAGGTTCCTGGCAAAGTTGCATCACAAGCCCAATAACCGGCGAACAAGATGCAATATCAACTGTGGAATCCTGTCTAGGGGAATATAGCAATGAGTATGTGCGCTTGGTAAGTATTGATCCAAAGGCGAAGCGGCGGGTTCTAGAAACAATTATTCAGCGCCCCAATGGGAGAGTTGATAGTCGATGAATTATAAGCCTTGGCTTTTGACAAAACCCGTGTCTATGGCTAGCCCAGTGGTGCAACCCATAGACATAGCCTGGGCTTATAGTTTCACGGGTGAATGCCTCTTCGATTTGATAAAATTCTCCTCAAGTCAAATCGCGAAGTACTTGACACTACCCCCTCAATTGTTGCTATATTATTTAAAGACAAATTGATGGGGCGTAGCCAAGTGGTAAGGCAGCGGGTTTTGGTCCCGCCATCCCTAGGTTCGAATCCTAGCGCCCCAGTTAGAAAGAGAGAATAAGTTCGGCATCTTGGTTGAAAGCACCCTACAGCCAGTGCGCCATTTGTTATGCATGAAACAGACATTTCACTCTCACTTCCTCACTCCCTCCCTCAAGAGTGTTTCTTCGGAGCGCCCCACGGGCGGTGCACCACCCGCTACGAATGAAGCAAACACCTTTTTCCTTACACCCTTACAACGCCAGGTGCTTCAAGTCGGGAAACCCGCCCAACGCACTGGCTCCCCTTACACCCTTACACCTTTGATTGGCAGTGCAAGATCGCAATCAGTGTATACCTAAAATAAATAAAGTTAAATTAATATCATTAAATTTTATCCGGAAGAGTATTGAGTGTATAAGAATAATATACTTAAGTGCATTGCTGCGGTGTTATTAGTATTTTTTCGGGACTTCAGACAGGGTTAAAGTATCTATCACTTGGTTTAGGGTAAAACTTAAATTGCCTTAAGAGTATCAAAACTGCGCCATTCACTAATGGGTTCACCAACGTTGATGTTAATATCAAACAATTTGGTACTTGAGCACATTAGATAAATGTATACCAAGGTTTAGCTCGAAAGCGTGCAACTACGGAAAACCACAACTTAGAGAAGTTACTAAGGCTATGCTGAAGTCAGACAAATATCCTCACCCGTTGTCACAAGCCTACACAGCCCAGTCAAATGAAGAAGGTGGATTGAATCTCGGTCAAGTTGGGGCAACTCTACGGCGTCGCGCATTATTGATTGCTGGTGTAACAGGCGTGATAGCCACAGCAGCCGTGTTGAAGGCAGAAACAGATCCCCCAGTGTATCAAGGTCGGTTTGAGATTTTAACAAAGCCTGTGACTGGTGAGGGTCGGGCAGTAGCCAATATCCCTCAAAGCCTGAGTTCACAACAAGGAATAGCATCTCCTGAGTTAACAGAACCAGTTATAACGACGATTCAAGTTTTAGAAAGTCGTAAAGTGCTAGACAAAGTTGTCGAAGAGCTTCAGGAGAAGTACAAAACTAAATATCCGAAGCTAGATTACGACTCAATAGTCGGCGGCTTACAAATAGCATCCGGAAAACCAAACATCTTAGAAGTCACATACACATCTGCAGACAAGGAACTAGTTCGCGATGTCTTAACTAAACTTCAAAAAACTTACGTGGAGTATAGTGTCAACGAGCGTCTAGAGGATGTGAATCAGGCAATTAGCTTTGTTAGACAGCAAGAACAGCCTTTAGAGAATCGGGTTAGAGCTTGGCAAGAAAGACAGCGAATCATTCGACAAAGGCATGACTTGGTTGAACCAGCACAGAAAGCTCAAGAAATTTCTCAACAAATCGCGACTTTAACCCAACAACAAGCAGAAAATCGCGTACAGCTAGAACAAATGCTAGCTACCTATGAAGATTTAAAACGGGAGTTAGCCCAACAGCCAGGTGAAAGGGCTGGGAATTCGGTGCTGAGCGAAAACGCTCGCTACCAAAAAATATTGGATCAAATCCAAACAGTAGACATTGATCTCAAAAAAGCAGGAGCAAAATTCACAAATGAAAACCCCAGTTTGCAATACTTAGAGGGGCAGAAAGCAAATCTGCTGCCAATGCTAGCTGGGGAAGAAAACCGGGTGAAAAAAGATTATCAAAGCCGTATCCGGACCTTGCAAGCACGTGATAAATCTTTGGGAGACAAAATTGCTTATTTCAATAATTACCTCAGAAATTTAGCAGTTGTGATTCGTGAATACGATGATATTCAGCGGAACTTAAAGATTGCGACTGAAGGTCTAATTCAATTTTCAGCTAAAAAACAAGCATTGCAGATTGAGCAAGCTTTGAGATCGCCCTCCTGGAAGTTACTCGATCCCAAACTAGAGGAAGTCAATGAACCAAAAACTGGCCCAGGCAGTGCCAAACGAAACTTAGCTTTGGGGACACTGTTAGGTTTGCTGCTGGGTACAGGTGCAGCTTTAGTTGCAGATAAGCTTAGCAACGTTCTATACTCTTCCAAAGACCTCAAGGAATCGACTGGATTACCGCTACTAGGAGTCGTTCCCTTAAGAAAAGAAATAGGAGCACTAGCTTGGCAAGAAACATCTGGTGGAATGCAACAAGCAGCCAAAGCATCCTTTTTTGAAGTTTTTCGCTCTCTTTACACCAATATTCTTCTTCTAAGCTCAGATACACCGATTCGTTCACTCGTCATCAGTTCAGCGGCTAAGGAAGATGGTAAGACGACTGTAGCTATACACCTAGCGCTCGCAGCCGCAGCAATGGGGCAGCGAGTACTACTGGTAGATGCAAATCTACGCTCTCCCACAATCCATAATCGTGTCGGTCTGATGAATATTCAGGGATTAACCGATGTCATTGCACAAGATCTAGACTGGAACAATGTGATTGAGCGATCGCCCTTAGAAGACAACCTGTTTGTTCTCAGTGCTGGTCCAATTCCGCCTGACTCAATTAGATTGCTTGCATCTCACAAAATGCAGGATTTAATGAGTGACTTACAAGCTTCTTTTGATTTGGTAATCTACGACACGCCACCTTTGGTGGGTTTTGCAGATGCTAACCTACTGGCTGCTAATACCAATGGACTGGTACTAGTCGCAGGATTAGGAAAGCTAAAACGTACCATATTCCAACAAGCTTTAGACGATCTGCAAATGTCTGGTACACCGATTTTAGGAGTGATAGCTAATAAGTCCAAAGATACCACGCCTGCCTCATATAGCTATTACCAACAGTATTACAAGCACAGCATGAGTAGTGAAAGAATTGGAGATGATGATAGTATTGACTTCACTCATTCCAGGTCTAGTTCATCTTCTTTTAGAAACAGTAGAAGAAACTCATAAAGCCTCGTGGGATGTGTGGAAACCAGCATGTTGTGTTTGAGCGAGTCAGACACAACTGTTTTTTGCAGATCAGAAAAAACAAGGCGCGGGGGACGGAATTTGACTCGCAAACAGAGCACCGGATTTCTGTCTGTAGCGCCTCCGCGCTTTAGCTACGCCAGTTCCCAAAGCGCGGGAAATTCTTCTGTTCCGACTAGCTTAACTTTGTTCAAAATTCTCTGTTTGCCCTCAGACAGAAATTCAGAGCATTGTGTGAACGCGATGGAATTGTTTACCAAGAGCAAGAACAATCTTACTCAATCCAGCAAGTCAGGTTGCTGACGGACAATCATGTCATACAGTGACTGGAAATTGAACCAACCCATGAAATGTGACCCAACTTGACGAGAAGTCAGACTAGCAGTGTCGGGGTTAATCAGCACTGGCTTTCCTGCTGCTTGGGCCATCAACTGCGATTGACAGCAGCGATCCATTGTGATAAACCACCATGCTGCTTCATCAACTGAACGACCAACACTCAGTAAGCCGTGGTTGCGAAGAATCGCCGCTTTCTTTTGTCCCAGAGTATTGGCAATACGCTGACTTTCTTCCAAATCCAGCACCATCCCAGTATAGTCCTCAAACAAAGCGTGGTCTTCATAGAAAGCACAAGCGTCTTGAGTCAACGGATCAAGAAGACGTCCCAAGGTTGACCAGGTTTTGCCGTACACGGAATGTGTGTGAGCAGCCCCTACTACATCTGGTCGCGCTTGGTGGATTTGAGAGTGTATGGCGAAAGCAGCAGCGTTTACTGGCTTATCACCCTCAACGACCTCACCCTTATCGTTGACCAGTAGCAGGTCCGAAACTCGGATATGACCAAAGTACATCCCAAAAGGATTTACCCAAAAGTGGTCATGGAACTCAGGGTCACGAGCAGTGATGTGTCCAGCAACACCTTCATCAAAACCGTAACGAGCAAACAAACGAAAGGCAGCAGCTAAACGCTGTTTGCGATGGAGACGCTCATCTTCCACACGCTCAAACTCAGGTGGATGTGGAAGTTGCCCAGCCAGACACTGTTTGCGATGGAGACGCTCATCTTCCACACGCTCAAACTCAGGTGGATGGGGAAGTTCCCCTTTGGATAATTTTGAGGGATCTATTGTGAGCATAATTTTATCTCCTCATCAACTTAAGGGAAATGTAGCAACAAAACTTTTCTTAAAGAAAATATTTAAACTTTCGTAAAATTGTATTATTATCTAATATGATTTTAATACAAAAACCTTTTCGTGTCAAAATATTGTTGGTTTACAAGTTTTGAAAAGAAAACTCACAAAAATGAAATATCTATAACCGGAAGTCTGCATTTTCTAAATTGAAATGCCTTTATGCGATCGCATTAAAATAACATGGCGCTTTTGAAGTTACAACAATAGTCGTTATACTATATTAATACGAAGTAAAAAAATCAAAATCCTCATATCTTGACAAGAATTTGACGCCAAAAAAGAAACCCAATTTATTGAGGTAATTGGGTTTCTTAAGATATAACTTATTGACTAAAAAGTATGAAGAATAAAGGAGAATTTTTTCAAAATTTATACTTTATCCTTTCCTCAAAATCTACCTAAACTTTCTGTACTGGCGCGGCCACGGTCCCCAAATACAATACGTAATACCAACACCTTGAGTGTTGACAAATAACGTGTCACCATAAGGAGAAAAGCAAGCACCCGCAAACTCGCTGTTATCAGGTTCGCCATTACGATCTGGTCTAACAATGGCGTTACGTGCAAACTGATAAAGCTCACCCTTTTGATTGACTCCGACAACGAATTGTTCACCACCACCATCTTCACAAAGGAAAAGGTCTCCGAAGGGTGCAACAGTAATGTTGTCAGGTTCATCAAGGAGTTCTCCGCTAGGGGAAGCCTCAACAAATAATGTAATTGTTTCTTCTCTAGGATTATAAATCCACACTTGACCATTGCCGTACGTACTATCTACAGCAGGCGGACCGCCTTGAGTGGAGATGAAATAGATCAGATTGTTATCGTACCAAGCTCCTTCACCTCGATAGAAGATGGCTGCACCTTTAGATTGAGCTTCTTTACGGACAGTATCTTGTACAGGATCAACATCTTCTATTTGAACCCATTCTACAGGTAAAGGCTGACCGACAGGAACTAACCCTTCAGCGCCTCCAGCGTTGTTAGAATTATTAGATGTGTTTAGTGTGGGCTTATTTTTGATCACTAAAGCATAAAGAGTGCCGCCTTGGGCCAATTGTCCAGGCGCATTTGCTTTTCCTACAGCAGGTACAAAACGATAAAAACAGCTATCTCCTCTATCTTCAGTTTCGTAGATGTAGCCTGTCTTTGGATCTAGTGCGATCGCTTCATGGCTAAAGCGTCCCATCGCTTTTAATGGTATAGGATCGGCTAAACCAATTTTGGAACTAGCAGGAACTTCAAAGTTGTAGCCATGTGGTACCCCTGTACTGCTCTGGCTGAAGGTTTCTTCACAACTGATCCAGCTTCCCCAAGGTGTTGGACCGCCAGCACAGTTGCGAATTGTGCCAGCTAGAGAACCAAAGTGTTTCAACAACTCACGATTTTGTCCTACAACAAGAGTCGTCGTACCACCTGAATTAATTTGGTCATATTTTTTATCACTAGGTGCTATGACTCCCCTAGTATTACCAAACTTATTTTCATTCGCGTCTAGTTCATGATTGCGAACTAGGATAACACTTCTTCCAGGACCACGGAAAGCAGCCATACCATCATGATCACCAGGGACAGGATTACCATCACTCATAGTTTGACCAGTGATTGAGATAGCAGTGTAATTGAAACCAGGTGGAAGCTCAAGAAGCGGAATATTCCTGAGATCACCGATCACGGTGTTAGCTAGCTCTGCATGATTCACAGCTAGTTTAGGTTGGAGTGGACCAAACCCAGCTCCGGTTACTCCTTCACCACGAGCAATCCTAGCATAGAAAGCTTCTAGCGGAGAAATAGCCGTAACACCAGCAGCAGTTGCTCCAGCCAGCGTCAAAAACCTACGTCGTGAGAAAGCCACTCGCTTATTTCCTTTCAACTTTTATACCAGAAAAATTTATCAATTCATAGTTAACGACAAGTGAAGAAACAGTAAAAAGAACTATTTACGTAATAAATCTTTGGGTTTTGAAAAGTTATGTTTTAGCTACCTGAGACGACTGTTTATACACAAAAGAAAATCGCTAATTGCTGCTTATTTTTAGCAATTAGCGATGGCAAGGAGCATAACTGTATTGCAATAATCCTTTGTATCATCTGCAATTATCTAGGCTCACAAAGTGTTTGCCTCAAAGGTGTAATGCTTCTTTGAAGCAGCCCCTTGAGCAATATCGCATTAACACTTACCTTGAATATTTTTATTAGATACTTTGTCAATAGAATTAACAAAGTATAACTTTTGAGTAGAGAAAATAACACAGTGTTATATTTCAGTTAATTATATAACAGTACACTAGTACTGTTAATGAGATTTAATGGTCAATATTGATGCTAAAAGCTTCCATCTTATTTTCACGCTATGTAGATAATACTAACTTCCATAGTCCCTTAAGCAATACCCGGGAAGAATTCCTAAAGTTAGGCAAAAAAATTAAAAGATATTAGCGTTATGATTTATCCAGAGTATTAAGTTGCAAAATCTGGAGTGCCTTTATGACAGCCGATTTAACTTCCCTTGCCTCAGGTGATTTTGTCACTGTACTCTCACTCGCTGCAACTGCGTATCAAGGACACACAAATGAGCGCCCTGATCCTGAAGTCGTGGTCAATGCTTTGCTGCAAGCGGAAAAAGCAGCTAAACAGCAACACCTGACGTATCCTTTTGAGTCCTTGGTTGGTGAATGGCGACTATGCTTTGTCACTGGAACCAAAAAAGTCAGAAATCAAGCCGGAATTGTCTTGGGCAAAGGTTTTTATATCCCGAAATTGGCTCCAACTTATATTTCCTTTGACACCACGCCAGCTGTAGATGAAACTCCAAGCAGAGAGGGAATTGGCAATTCAGTTCAATTTGGTTTTGTTTCGTTGAAGCTTAAAGGTCCAGCACAATATTCAGAGAAGAAAAACTTCTTGGCGTTTGACTTTCTCCAGATGCAAATCAGTCTATTTGGTCGTGTGATTTACAGCGGTCAGATTCGAGGCGGTAAAACTGGGGCCGAAAATTTTTATACTCAACCTGTAGCGAAACTACCCTTCTTTGCGTTTTTCTTAGTCACACAAGACTTGATTGCAGCTAGCGGTCGTGGAGGTGGGCTAGCACTGTGGATTCGAGAAAATTGAACTTCGTTAAATGCAATATTCTTAAATTAAGTAAATCATAACAAAGTCTCTACCACCAAATAGAGGAGACATCAATAAAGTAAATGATAGTCTAGAAAAATATTACGACTACAAACCAAATATTCATAGTGCGCAAGGAGATCTTTCACTTTGAATAAATCAGCACTCATAATCCCCTTACTAGCATTTGTTATGCTACTGCCGGTAAGTACATTCGGTCGTGCTCATGCTTCAACCAATAATTCTGCAAATACGTCCTCTTTTAACCTGAGTTCTCAAAAATGGAAAAATCGCGTACTACTAGTGTTTGCTCCCTCTAGTAGCAATCCTGCTTATCAAAAGCAGATGCAACTGTTTGACAAGTATAAATCAAGTTTTCGTGAGCGGGATTTAGTTCTTGTTCAAGTTGTTGCAAACGGCAAGAGCTTTGCTAACACAGAGCAAATAGATCCGGCGGCGGCAGCTAGGTTGCGCGATCGCCTAAAAGTCAGTAACCAAGATTTTTGTGTTGTCTTGGTGGGTAAAGACGGTGGTGTCAAGCGTCGTGATACAACTCCTATCCAAGCAAAAGCTATTTTTAACGAAATTGATGCCATGCCCATGCGAAGACAGGAAATGCGAGAACGAGGCAGTTAACAATTCAAAAATAAACTAATGTCCCGCTCCTTTGAGCTGTTCGTAACATTACTTGGTTAAGAAGAACGCAGAACACAGAAAATCCCCACGGTTTCCATTCGTGGGGATTTTACAACGAAACATTTTTGCTTCCACTAATCAATTCGGGAGGCAGTGCGGTTTTAGGCTCTAGCCGGGGAGTTATTTCTTCGGTCATATTTAAATTTGACGCAAATATTTTAGATACTAAAGTTTTTACCAGAAACAGAAGAGACATTAACAAAGTCGATGATACGGTAGAACAAATATTCACACCTAGAAATTTAACGTCAGATGTTTCCAGTGTTTGTACGTCGTTTTTGGCTTTCGTTTGGAGTGGTTATTCTGCTTTCGTTTATGTTGCTTCCAGTCAAAGCACAACAACCATCTCTAACCCCTTTATCTCCAAGCATCACACAAGTCTCCTCACAGCAACTTGAGCAACAAATTCATCAAACTTCACCGCTTGCAGATAGCATGATGAAAGTAAGCGCTGTTGTCACTACGGGGCAGCCCAATACTTCATTATTTCAACAGCAGTTACAAAATCTCGATATTTCAGCCGCTCAAGGTAGGGTTGGTATTGGAGTTTTGGATCTTAATAACGGTCAAACCTGGTTTCTCAATGGTAAGCAGCGCTTTCCCATGCAAAGCGTGTATAAGCTTCCTTCTGCCATAGCCGTGTTAAAACAAGTAGACGAGGGCAAGATTTCGCTCAGGCAATTAGTCACGATTATGCGTCGGGATCTTGCTCCTGGATGGAGTCCTATCATCAAAGAATTCAGAGGTGATAGAGTACAGTTGCCACTGCGAAACGTTCTAGAACGCTCTGTGGGAATAAGTGACAACACTGCAGCTGACGCTTTGGTGCGATTGCTTGGTGGAACAAAGCAAGTGAATGCTATTTTACGCAAGCTGCAAATTCGCAACATCAGCGTTGATCGATTAGAACAGCAGCTACAGCCCCAAAGTGTGGGACTGAAAAACTTTCAACCTGAATTAGCTGACGAACAAAAATACAAGGAAGCTGTGGAAAATATTCCAGATCGCGAGAAGAAAGCTGCTCTGGAAAACTACCTTCGCGATTCACGGGATACCGCTACTCCTGAAGCTATGGTTGATCTTTTGGCAAGGTTACGCTCGAATCAGTTATTGTCCGAGAACTCTACCGCTTTGTTGCTAAAGATAATGACCGATTCTCCAACGGGACAGAAGCGGCTAAAAGCAGGGCTACCCAATAATTGGTCGATCGCACACAAGACTGGTACGGGTGCAGATGTTCTCGGGATAAATACTGCAACAAATGACGTTGGGATTGTTAGTTCACCAGATGGGAAGCGTGTGGCGATCGCCGTATTCATCGCCGGATCAAAAGCTCCTGAGGAAGTGCGCGAGAAAGTCATGTCCGACATCGCCTCAGCAGTGGTAAAGGCGATCCAATAGAGTGCTTATAGTTGACCAGTCTAGTTATCAGGGGCATACGCCAAATCGTCATGAGTATACGATTTCGTTGCATTGGTTGATATTCCTTCTGGAAGTGAGATTACATGGGACTATGAGACAACAGAGTACGTTTCCATTACTAGACCTCTCCAAAAATCGATTTTTAGTGCAAGCCTCGTAAAGGTTTCATAGCCATTTTTGGAGAGGTCTACTGCAACAAATGACGTTAGGATTGCTAGTTCACCGGATGGGAAGCGTGTGGCGATCGCCGTATTCATCGCCGGATCAAAAGCTCCTCTGGAAGTACGCGAGAAAGTCATGTCCGACATCGCCTCAGCAGTGGTAAAGGCGATGCAATAAACTTCAGTTGAAAATAGCAGGGGAAGCATTCGTCATGTCTAACGTCATATTTAGATGATCATAAGGACTTGATGATTGAATATATTCGATAGGACAAGGCAGATACTACTCAGGCATAGCAGAGGAATGGTGGTCAACGATTAGCCAGTCGTTGCCATCATGGCGATAGACGAACGAGTAACGTGCCACAATTTTTTCAGGTTTATCATTCTTGATTATGTTGAAGCTGTAGACACCCGAGTTGATGGCGAACAGCTTGTCAATGACGCGGACGTTTTGTTCAAGGATTGTACCTTTAGGCTTGTATTTGAGGAAATGCTCGAAGTAGTCTCTCATTTGTGAGTGAGTGTTCCGCACCTTATTAGATACCGTTGGCAGGAGCACACCATCTTTTGCGTAGAGCTTCACTACTTCATCAGGATTTTCTGTTTGCAAAGCAGCATTCCATTTGTCAAAGAGCGCGGCGATATCCCGCTCTTTAGGCCCCACAGCAACTTGCTGTAAAGTTGTGCTTGCTGCTGTTCTATATGATTGAGTTTGAGCAGATGCCTTTGCAACGGTTAGCATAGTTTCACCAACAGAAGTCATCGTTAAAAGCGCTAAGGCACTCAGCTGTTTGTTGAATTTAAACATAATTTACTCCTTAAAGTTTTAGTTTATTTGCTTAGTACAACTTGTCATTAATAGGAGTCGGAAATCAAAATTATGCTACTCCCATCAGGTCTGTAAGATTACCTATCTTCTTTTTGATTTTCTTGGCGTACTTGGCGACGCTAGTCGCCTCTGTCGGGAAAGCCCTTCGGGTGTGCGCTCTGCGCACGCCCGAAGGGCGTAAGCGCAAGCGCTAAGAGCGAACGCGCAGCGTCTGGTGGAGGAGATACGCTCTTATCCTGCACCAGGGTTACCCTCCCGCAGCCGGTTGTCGTCACCGTCATTCGCGCTGGCTCGTCTATGTCCTGCGGACACGCTGCGCTAAGGCGGTTTGTTAAATTAGGTATTCTTCTGGCGGTTCGGGAGTATATCCCGGCACTAAGCGCAAGTAGGGGCGCAATGCCTTGCGCCCCTACATAGTGCAGGACTTACGACGAAGAAGTTAAAAACTGTTAAGAACGCCAAGAAAAGAAGGGAACCCGTGCGCGGGTTCCCCTTAAATCTCACGAATGCCATCCAGATTTCTAACCTGTAAGGTAAAAGGGGATTTGCAATGCAGATTTGGTATCAGTTATGAACTACTGCGGAGTCTGAAGTCTGAGACTTCTCTGTTTCCCTTTGCAAAAATCGATAAAGACGATTGAGTGCATTCATGTGAGCGTAAGCTGCTGCGACTACAATATCAGTGTCAGAAGCTTGTCCAGAGAAAATGCGCTCCTGATATCGTAAGCGAATTGTAACTGTTCCCAGAGCATCAATTCCACCAGTCACAGACTGAACGGAAAATTCTATCAGTTGGTTGGGAATCTGCACAAGTCGATTAATGGCTTTATGGACAGCATCTACTGGACCTGTTCCCACTGCTGCATCCGTTGAAATTTCTCCGTTGGGAGTCACAACTGTAATCGTTGCAGTAGGACAGGTGCAATCACCACAGGTGACTTGGACGTGTTCGAGTTGAAAGCCTTTGTCTACTTGAATTTGCGTTTCATCCCGAACGATCGCCTCTAAATCCCAATCGGACATCTCCTTTTTCTTATCAGCAATTTCTTTGAACCGCATAAAGGCTTTGTTGAAATCTGCCTCGCTCAACTCAAACCCCAATTCCTGGAGTCTAGTTCGCAAAGCATTCCTTCCAGAGTGCTTACCCAAAATAATGCTGTTTTCAGCAAGACCGATGTCAGCAGCTTCCATAATCTCATAAGTCTGGCGATGTTTGAGAATTCCATCTTGGTGAATTCCAGATTCATGAGCAAAAGCATTTGCGCCGACGATCGCTTTATTGGGTTGAACCACAATTCCTGTGAATTGCGAAACCAAGCAAGAGGTTTTGTATATCTCTTGCGTCTTAATCTTTGTCAAAGGTGCATCCCAATCAACCGGACGCCCAAAGTATGGATTAAAATGAGGTTTGCGAACTTGCAATGCCATGACAATCTCTTCCAGCGCTGCATTTCCTGCTCGTTCACCAATTCCATTCACGGTACATTCTACTTGACGCACACCATTTTCAATTGCTGTCAAAGCGTTCGCTGTCGCCAAACCCAAATCGTTTTGGGTGTGAACTGAAAGAATGACTTGATCAATATTAGGAACATTTTCTTGCACACCCTGAATCAAAGCTGCCATATCTTTGGGTGTGCAGTAGCCGACGGTATCAGGAATGTTGATCGTGGTTGCACCTGCGGCAATCACTTGTTCTAAAATTTGGTAGAGGAATTCTGGATCAGTGCGGCTTGCATCCATCGGTGAGAATTCCACATCCTCTACAAAAGACTTGGCATAGGCGACCATTTCTTGGGCGATCGCCATAACCTCACTCCGAGACTTTTTCAACTGGTACTTCAAGTGAATATCTGAAGTTGAAATGAAAGTATGAATTCTCGGATGAGCCGCTTGTTGCAATGCTTCAGCCGCAGCTTGAATATCTTGTCGAATTGCTCTTGCTAAAGAACAAATAATAGGTCCACCCAACACGCCGACTTGTTGAGCTATTGTTTTGACAGCTTCAAAATCTCCGGGACTGGCTACGGCAAATCCGGCTTCAATCACATCAACCCCTAGGAGAGACAGTTGATGAGCGATCGCCAGTTTCTCTTCCACCAGCAGCGTTGCACCTGGCGACTGTTCACCATCTCGTAGTGTTGTATCAAAGATAATGACTCGGTCTGGTTGAGGTTGAATGCTCATCACTGTCTCCCGTAGTTTTAATAGAGGGATTGTTAGATCAATTGTTTTGAATATTGTATACAAAAAATAGTATACAATATATATTATGAACTTAAGAAAGTATGAACTTAAATGACTTAGCAGCCAATGTGCTGCAACAACAACGCAGTACCCCAGATTTGATTGCAGATGCTTTGCGAGAGGCGATCGTGCGGGGAATTTTTCAAGAGGGACAATCTCTCAGACAGGATGAAATTGCTACTCAATTTGGAGTGAGTCGCATTCCTGTGCGAGAAGCTCTACGTCAGCTTGAAGCCGAAGGATTGGTGAAGCTGCATCTCAATCGTGGAGCAACAGTGTCAGCAATTTCTCCAGCAGAAGCACAAGAAATCTTCGAGATTAGGAGTGCATTGGAGGTAAAAGCAATTCAACTGGCAATTCCCAAGCTAACTGCATCAGATTTAGAAAAAGCCACTGTCATTTTAGAACAGACAGACCAGACAACTGACGCAGGAATACTCGCAAAACTAAACTGGGAATTCCATGAAACGCTTTATGAGATTGCACAACGTCCTCGACTACTGACGATGATTAAAACTCTACACCTAAATGTTGACCGTTATGTCCGTCTTCAGATGAGTCAGATGGATTACTTAGAACGCTCCCAAAAGGAACATTATCAATTATTAGAAGCTTGTCAACAGCACGATACGAAAGCCGCTGTTAGGCTACTCAAAAAACATATTGACACAGCCGGAGAGCAGCTAGTTACATACTTGCAACAGAATATTCATAGTTAAAATATATAATTGCCACAACTTATTCATACTTATGAGAAATAATACATTTATGACCGATAATTCTCTTTGAAGAGGCTTTTTATGGTACTTAAATATTTTGAGAAAGTTGTCATCACAGAGTTACCTGATTCATGTGTTGAAACAAATAATAACGTTCCTATTTACTCCAAGTACTGTATGCAACTGATTGTTCAAGATGGAGTTGCTGTACCTTTTATGTTTGCTGATAGTTTAGAAGAATTGATGCCCTATCTTAAAGCAATGGAGAAATCAACATATGTATAAAAAATATTCTTAATTTCTTTTGGTGCGTTAGCGCTCACGCTAACGCACCAAAAGAAATTAACCACCAAATAACGTAATAGGAGTGTCGAGAATTTTTAACTGAACTAATGCCAGAATCACAAGAGTATAGAGCGTTGAAGAAACTAGACCTGTAAGTAATTCTTTTTTCAAATTACGCTCTTTGGCTTGATTTGGCAGAACATCCATAGCTCCGAATTGCATCAAGAGGATACCAACAATGTTAGAAAGCCAGTACCCTACAATTGAGCAAGGCAAGAGTAACTTTGGATTAAATAAACTACAAACATACCCAAAACCATAAGCAATTGGCAAATTGAATAACAAGTCATTCCACCAACACAGGGGTGACAGCAAATATCCAAGAACTAGAAAAAATCCGCCTCTAAGTTTCTTAAACGTATTTTGTTTCCAGTCCCCAAGAACAGCCAACTGTAACTGCTTTGGGGTTGTTTGTCCTGCTAAGCTTGACTCCTGAGTGATGACTGGAAGATTTCTCATAATAATTCATAAATTCTATGTTCTTACCGTACTTTAAACGAAAAACTAAGAAAAAGTCTAGGGGGGATCAAACATTTAGCATAGATTGATCTATTTTTTCTCGTTTCCACGCTTGGCTTGGAAAATGGAGACGTATCAATTTCTACTTGATGTATAGATAAAAAATCAAACCGGCTCGTGTAACATTTTGATTGAATTTGTGACAAAGTCAGTAAAATAACTGTATAAAATGCAGAGAACAAGAAAAGAAGCACAAAGAGAGAGATTTCACAATTGACTGAGAATTATGATAGCTATAATTAAGATAATGCTTTCTATCAAAAATATGACTAATTCACCTTTAACTAATTTGTTGTTAATAGCAGGAACTGTTTTCCTTGCAATTGCGGTTATAGGGCAAGCCAGATTGGGTTTTGCTGAAATTAATCCTGGTTTTTTTGGAAGATTGTTAGCTCTCATTATTGGTTTGTTTAGCTTAACTGGTGCTGTTGTCTTAGTATTATTTCCAGTAGAAATCGTTGATTTGATCAGAAATTATTTGGCACAGCAAATTCAACAAAACTTAGGCTTGATTATCCAAGTTTAAGCTTTCACATAACAGATAAGCTGTAGCTAAAGAGTGCGTTACTTTTGAGGTAACGCACTCTAACAATTAATTAGAAATTAATAATATGCTCCGATAAGGCTATACATTAGCGCTGTCAGAACTATCAAAGTAATAACAACGTATGTCAATTCTCGCTGTTTTAGAAAAATAAACAGAGAAATGACCACGCGAAGAATTGGAGTAGCAACAAGTAGCAGCAGTCCAAGCTGAATGATACCACGACGACTACCCGACAAAACTGCAACCGCAACCCCTGTAGGAGAACGGAAGTGGGATGGTTCTCCTTGAAAAAATTGATAGTCAGCTCTTTGCGCACCGTGGCGAATCAAATATAATATGCCGCCTATTAAAACGACAGTGCTAGCAAATATAACGCCGTACTTTAGCACATTACTAAGCAGCTGCTCAAGTTGCAGTTCGCTTAGTGTTTTCGTTTCTTCCTTGTTTGCATCAACCTCATAGTTGTTAGGAAACTCTGCTATTACACTGGTGTGCTGGGCTAACTCTTGAATATCACTGTCTGATTTTTTCTGCTGCACTTGGAATTTGATAACTTCGCTTTGTGATGGTGTCGATGAGCTCCACCAGAAACTAAAACTTATTTTATTCATTTTAAAGCTCCCCAAGCAAACTGTTATAGACCATCTTGAATGCCATCACTACCAGCACAACAGAGAAAATAATTCTTAAAGTCTGAGTGTTGGCTCCTATTAAAACTCGCGCCCCCAAAAAAGCACCAGGCAATACCCCCAACATGACTGGCATTGATAGTCCTGGATCGATGTAACCACGTGCTAAGTAAACTCCTGCTGAAGCCGCTGCAGTTACACTAATCATAAAATTGCTGGTGGTTGTAGAAACTTTGAACGGGATACCCATAATTTGATCCATTGCCAAGACTTTAAACGCTCCCGAACCAATTCCAAGTAGTCCAGAAAGGACTCCTGCGACTAACATCACACTAAACCCACTGGGGACAGAATGAACTTGATATGACATTAGTCCTTCTGGAGTCGGGTAATTACTATTAAGTTGTAAATAAGTTCCTAAAGCGTCAGTTGACTCATTTTCCGCGTTGTTAAGTTTGGGTTGTTGTGACAGGTAAGCGGAATAAAGTAAAACAACAGCAAGGACGATGGTTAGTGCTTTGACAGAAATCAAAGTGGCAATCAAAGCTCCTATTAAAGCTCCGATTGTCGTTGCTACTTCTAAAAACATTCCCAATCGCAGATTGGTATAGCCTTTTTTTATATATGTAGATGCGGCACCTAAGGAAGTTGCAATCACAGACACCAAGGAAGCACCAACCGCGTAGCGGATATCAACTCCAAAGATTGAAGTTAATAAGGGGACAATGACAACTCCACCCCCTAAACCAGTGAGCGCTCCTAAAAAGCCAGCCGTAAATGCTCCAATCCAAACTAGTAAAGAAAACTCTAGGATATTCAAATTTTATTCCTCTGTAATTATAAATGATATTAAACTAAAAAAATAGAATTTTTGCGCTAATAATTTCAGTTTTTATTTTAATTTTTCTAGGAATTGATTAAAGTTTTTTATAGTGGACTGCTGAAAACGAAATTTCAACTTTTCATCACTTTCGGCTACAACCCACTCTATTTGTTTTATAATTAAATGCAGAAACGCGGAATTCCGCGTCTCTACAACTTTGCCTCATCACGTGAGATAAATTCTTATTCCTCACCTATCAACTGCGTTTCCTCTGGAAGTAATGTTGTTTCCTCTGCAGGAGGAGTTTCACTAACGATGGTGTCTTTAGTCAAATGAGGTCTAATAATCAAACTCACGCCAATTGCCCAGCCTATAGAAACCATCCATCCTGCTAGAATATCACTGGGAAAATGAACTCCTAAATAAAGTCGTGTCCAGCCAATACCTAATACAAATAAACTCCCAGCAATCGAAACCACCCAGCACCAAACACTACCCCAGGTTAAAATGACGAGAACTGCTACCAGTGTCATAGTTGCCATAGAATGAGCACTGGGAAATGAGAAACTTGGCTCAGAAACAAGTGATTCCCATTCCCAAAGGTGAGGACGCACTCGATGCATGAATTGCTTTGCTGTACCATTAATGATGGCGCTTCCGATCTCAGTGGTGAGTAGATAGGTGAGCGATCGCCACCGTTTTTGGATCAACAACACCAGTGCAATCACACAGACAACGGGAAGGACAATCTCAATTTTCCCAAACAGAGCTAGCGTTACGGCTATAACATCCAATTGCGGCTGTGCTGTAGAATGAACTGCTAGGAGAATCGGCACATCCCACGGGAAACCACCTTGATTCTTCCATACCTCTACCGCCAGCAGTCCAAAGATTTGCAAAGGTAGATAAACCCCAATCAAGAGCAGTACAAGGGAACGCCAACGAGCAACAAGCAGCTTTTTAGAGAAGTTGAGGAACGACGGGATAAGCTTGCTCAAATTAGTGCTAAACATTTTCTATGAAACTTAAGAGAGTGTGTACGACTAATGCTTGTAATATACGCACTTTACCGCATACACCATACACCACCTCTCTTTACTAAGGTAGATTGGAAGCATTTGCACTACTGCGAAAAGATTTTTTGGGAAAAAATATATGGCAGATACTACACTGTTTAACCTGAAACAAGAGTTGATTTCTATTTCAACAGCCACTGATATTGGATTTAACAGCAACACAACGTATCGTCAGCAAATTGAGAAATTAGCCGAACAAATTGAGGCTGTTAATCAAAATAGTGAACCGACAAGCCATATGGAATTGCTTCAAGGGCGCTGGCGGCTTTTGTACAGTACGTTTGGATTAGAACAACAAACAACTCTTTCTCGTCTTTCTTTCGGTAAGTTGCCTGATGTAACAATCAGCGTTACTGGTTTGTTCCAAGAGATTTACAAGGCTACTGAGCAGTACAACAACCTCATTGAGTTTATCGCAGGCTCCGGTGTCAAGGGTGTTACCGTGGTTATGGGGCGCTACACAGTGGTGGACTCTAAGCGTCTTGCCATTGATTTTTTGGAAACTTCTGCTTATAGTGCAACCGATGATTTGAATGATACCGCATTTCGAGAGGCTTTAGGAGTAGATTCGGCGTTACTTTTGAAATCAACACTTTCTGGCAGTGGTTGGGTGGATATTACTTATTTGGACGCAGATTTCCGCCTTATGCGTGGTAATCAGCAGAATTTGTATGTGCTGCTGCGAGAGTGAGTTTATACATTGGGAGTTGCGATGCTCATGCACGGAAAATGTCTGGGAGTGGTGCGAAGATACCTGGCATGATAACTACAATATCAATTGAGTCTATCGCTCTCCCTCTATAACTATGACGCTCGTTATCAATTTCAGCAAAGATTTCTATTAACTCAGGCTGGTTTTTCCAAACTCCGAACAATTGATTGAGTTTTTCTAGTCTATCCTCATCCTTTAGAGGCTTTTTTACTTCAGCATATTTAGTGGAAGAAGGTTCTAAATCAACTATAATTTCTGCTCCATCTGGTATGCTGTCCACTGGCTCTAATAGCTCGATGGTTTGACCGCGTTTAATTCCTCTAATTTTCATCTAGTGAGTTCCTTTTGTAATAGTTATACGATGTGTTATCCCTTGCGCCTAAGGCATCCTACAGGAAATGTTTACCAGTTCATTCAGGTTGTGGCTTTTGAAAAGCATACACATCTTTTATAACTCGCACCCAACCATCAGAAACAGATTCGAGAATGCGATCGCCTTTCTCCTTTGTTGCAACTGTCGGATCTCCCACCACTCCACTTTTGCTTAAATCCCGCGTCGCCCATGCAAAGGGTAACTTACCCTCAATACTCAATAAACTTCCTTCTGGCTGTTCTGGCGGATACTCTGCAACGGCAGCGTCCATTTTCACTTGTTCTGGTAAAATAGCCAGCATCAGGCTAGTTTCTGCATCCCCTGCATGAATACCTACTTGTTTTTCCTTTAGCGTCACTAATTCTGAAGTGATATGCGGGACTCGCCAGGTAAACAGCGGAAATACTAAAAACTCATCATACTTAATATGCAAATCCCGCGCGACAATTTCCATAACTTGGGGTTGTCCCCCGTGGGAGTTCATCAACACCAATTTCCGAAACCCAGCACGGTAAACACTTTCTCCAACTTCCATCAGAGTTGCTATGAGAGTTTCAGCGCTGAGAGTCATTGTACCGGGAAAGTGCCAGTGTTCATTCGATTTGCCGTAATATAAGATTGGCAGAGCATATGCTGGGATGCTTGTATCTAGCTTTTCCAACGCTTTTCCCAGAACCGCCATACCAATGGCAGCATCGACAATTAACGGCAGATGAAGACCATGTTGTTCAATTGACCCTACTGGTTGGATAATGACTACATCTTCCTTGTTTGGCATTGCTTGAATGTCAGTCCAACTGAGGTAGGGAAAAAAGCGTTTTGGGGGAATAAAGCTGTGGATATATTCAACAAGGTTTGGAGCACTCCTTGCTGATTTTACAAAAGTTATGAGGAACAAAGCTAGATTTTTCAAATGTTGAAGTCAGAAGCAGAAAAAAGTATGATAAATTCCCACTTTTGTAAGCTATTTCAAATACAAAATCTAGCTAAGTATAGATTGTATAATCGGCAGAAAAACCTAACCTCAATTGGTTATTGCTTAGATATTGTAGACAATATCAACCAGTTAGTAAACATTCACGAAAGAAAACCCAATGGTTGAAAATAATGGAGCTATCCGCACCCTATCGGTTGACATTGGTGGTAGTGGTGTAAAAGTTATAGTTTTGGATATTACGGGAAAAGGCTTAACAGAAAGGGCGCGAACAGAAACACCCCAACCTGCGAAATCAGAACCTATAATTGATGCAATTGTAGAGCTAGCAGCGACTCAAGGTGAGTTTCATCGCGTTTCGGTGGGTTTTCCTGGTGTTGTGCGCAATGGAGTGACGCAAACAGCCGTGAACTTAGATCCAGATTGGATCGGGTTTGATTTAGCTACAGCATTGTCAAAGCGTTTGGACAAACCTGTACGGGTGATAAATGATGCCGATATGCAAGGTTTGGGGTCAATTTCCGGAAAAGGTGTGGAATTGGTGATTACGTTGGGTACAGGCTTTGGTTCGGCCTTATTTGTAGATGGTAAACTCGTGCCGAATTTAGAAATGGGACATCATGAGTTTCGTAAAGGAGAAACTTACGAGCAACAGCTAGGACGTGCTACCTTGGAAAAGGTAGGTGAAAAGAAATGGAACAGGCGCTTAGAAAGAGCGATCGCATCTCTGGAACATCTGTTCAATTACGATTATCTGTATATCGGTGGTGGTGAAGCGAAAAAAGTAGATATCAAATTACCATCAAATGTGAAGATCATCCCCAATATCACTGGTTTATTGGGTGGTATCGCTTTGTGGAAAGATTGAAGAGAAAAAGAAGACAAAAGGACTAAAGCTTTTGCTTTAGTCCCGATTGTCGAAATTTCGCAAATAACACAGCAGTAGACAACTCATCCCTACTATCGTCGGAACTGACGGATACTCAAAGTTATCAACACTGTGGCAAAAACCAGTAAATCAACGTTGGTGTTCAGGATGTCGGCTGCTTGATCTAACTGCCCTACGGGTAGATAAACTTCTAGTCGTTGGACGTCCAAGCTGGCTTTCATCATAAATACATCTTTGGAGAGAAGACAAAAAAAAATTTATTAATTATATCAATAGTCTGTTAGTTAACAAATAAAATTCCTCCCTAGTGGTGTCTTCCTGGCTCGAATTGTTAGTCTATATTTTAGTTAAAGAAGAATAACAGCTAAATCTAGCAAAAAGGACTAAAAAGTTTTAGCAAATAATTGACAGTTTGAATACACCTGATATTAAAGTTGTTGCATTTAACTAAAACAATAAATAAGCTTTTGGACTGTAAATTTCTGACTTTTGATTATGATTATGATGCTTTCTCGCTTTTCTAAATTGCGTAAAAGCCTTGCCCTCTTTCTTGCTGGTTTGGGGATTACTTTAGGAGTGGGACTATCTCCTTTCACACCAGCTAATGCTATTTCCTGGGGTCAGTTACTTTTTAATGGCGCTCAGCTTCTGCAGCTTTCCAACCTGTCAACAGAGCAAAAAGTCGGGTTAGGTCGCGAAATTGATCAACAGGTACGTAGTAATTACAGACTCAGTACCAACGCTAATGTTAGTCGAATAGGTCAACGGTTAGCTAAAGCTAGTGATTGTTCTCAAACTCCTTTTAAATTTTCTGTCGTTCAAGACCGAAGCATTAATGCTTTTGCAACCACAGGTGGTTATGTTTACGTCCACACTGGATTGATTAATGCGGCGGATAATGAAGACCAGTTAGCAGCGGTTATCGGTCACGAAATAGGTCACATTTGCAACGACGACTTAGTCGCTAAGCTAAAACAAGCGCAACTCGCTCAAGGCGCAGCCTCACTGGCTGGATTAGATCGCAGCACCGTCGCTGCTGCAGCTTATAAGCTTGCTGTAGATCTACCCAACAGCCGTCAAGCTGAATATAATGCTGATGATAAAGGACTGCGATATCTTGAACGAGCAGGTTATAACCCTAATGCTATGCCTGCATTTTTGAGCAAATTGGTGAACCAGCGTTCTGCACCAAGCTTTTTGAGTAGTCACCCAGGAGCGCAAGAACGTATTTCTGTATTAAAAAGAAAAATTGCTGCTCGTCAGTGAAGGTAGTTAGGAACCCGGTTTCATCGAGAAATTGGGTTTCCAACCTATAAAGTTATCTTGTCGAAGTCGTGTGCGAATAACTCAAGTCGCGGGTTATCAAATTCTGGGTGCTTTGTAACTGTCTTTTCATAAGATGGTGTTCAGAGATCTTTGCCCACAAATGATACATGAAGTTTCTATTGATAAAAAAATATATCGTATTATTAACTTATGTTTCATGCCTGCTTTTTTTCTACAGTGAATATATAATCGGAGATAACGTTTATACTAAGAACGCAATATTACGCTGAAACCCAATATCAACTTAATGTTTTCACTTGGCGATACCGCCAGATAATGCTGTTAAGTGTTTGCATACACTTGCAATGGAACATCATGAGAGCACATGATTGCTTGTAGTTAGCAGAAGTTAATTTCACAAAGAGGTTGACTTAAGTCACGTTTACAGCTACAATTCTTAACAAATTTACATGAGTCTGCCTAATCCACGGATTGCCCAAAACATTTTGTTACATCGGGGTAAGCCTGGAGCGGAGGAACCAAGTTTGGGGCTAATCTCATAGGAGAGCGAAGAATGAAAAATGAAGAATGAATTAAGACAAAAATTACTCCAGTTTTTTCTCCTGTCTTTTTTTTTCTTTCTTCTGTTCTGTGAGAGGGACATCTCTCAGTCCTAGCCCGTCAGCTAACTTCGTCGGCATTGAGAGGAGACTGAACGAGCCGCATTCTTATGAGTAATGCATTGTTCTCGTCAGTGTCCTTGGCTGGTATCTGTGCGCTTCGTTGTACCTGCCCTTGACTATGAGGAAAAGACCATATTACCTTTTCTTCCAGTCTGTTGAGGCAGGAAAAATTGTTATATGGTGAAGTTTAACTATGTTACCGACCAGAAAACATCGCATTGCTCTGATTTCTGTTGATGGAGATCCTGCTGCAGAAATTGGACAGGAAGAGGCTGGAGGACAAAATGTCTATGTGCGTCAAGTAGGTTATGCCCTTGCGGAACAAGGTTGGCAGGTGGATATGTTCACCCGCCAAAGTAGTCCTGAGCAGGCTACGATTGTGCAGCATGGGCCATTATGTCGCACGATCCGATTGAAGACTGGATCTACTGAGTTTATAGGGCGAGATCACTTATTCGAGCATCTACCAGAATTTATTGCAGAGTTTCAGACATTCCAGCGGGAGCAAGGATTTCAGTACCGTTTGATTCATACTAACTACTGGTTGTCCTCGTGGGTGGGTATGGAACTCAAAAAACAACAGCCGTTGATTCAGTTGCATACTTACCACTCTTTAGGAACAGTCAAGTACAGTGCGATTTCTGATATTCCAGCAATTGCTAGTAAGCGAATAGCCGTTGAAAAAGCCTGTCTAGAAACCGTGGATCGAGTTGTTGCAACTAGTCCTCAAGAACAGCAACATATGCGAAGACTCGTTTCCACCAAAGGGAAAATCGAAGTCATTCCTTGCGGAACTGATGTCGATAAGTTTGGGTTGATTCAAAGGTCTGCAGCACGGCAAGAGTTAGGAATTGCACCTGATGTTAAGATGATCCTCTATGTCGGTCGCTTTGACCAACGTAAGGGGATCGAGACATTAGTACGAGCCGTTGCAAAGTCTAGTTTGCGGGATCATGCTAACCTGCAACTTGTTATTGGAGGTGGTTATCGTCCAGGTCATAGTGATGGGATCGAGCGCGATCGCATCGCAAGCATTGTCGCTGAACTCGGATTGCAAGACTGTACAACCTTTCCAGGTCGCCTAGATGAGGCTGTTATCCCCTCCTACTATGCAGCCGCAGATGTTTGTGTTGTACCTAGTCATTACGAACCTTTTGGTTTAGTTGCAATAGAAGCAATGGCTAGTCAGACTCCTGTCGTGGCTAGTGATGTTGGGGGGCTGCAATTTACAGTCGTACCTGAAGTGACTGGGTTACTCGTTCCCCCTAAAGATGAAGTCGCTTTTGCTACTGCTATTGACCGGATTTTGCTCAACCCAAATTGGCGAGATCAATTAGGTGAAGCTGGTAGACAACGAGTAGAGATTGCCTTTAGTTGGTATAGTGTCGCATCCCGCCTGACTCAAATCTACACACATCTACTAGCTCAAACCATGCCCTCAATAGAGAGCAAACCTCAAATTGCAGCTTAATTTCTACCGATTTGATAGTGTTGCGGAGTTTTTCGTAAGGTGGCGACTGGTGTTACCAAGTGCAAGCTCGAAAATAATCCGGACTTAGCGCTAAAAACGCAGCACTAATAAAGAGAGCGATTTTGCATCATGCTGCACCAAATCGCACCTAACGTGCAGAAACAGTAAAAAACAAGTCACTAAACCTTTCACGTCAGGGAGTTATTAATATGCTGAACATTGGAGATTACGCACAGCATCAAATTACAGGGCAGATAGGTCAAGTTATTGGTTATGGACATCAAATACTGCATGGAGTCTATTTAACCACCTTAAAAGTACAAGCAAACAACCTTCAAGGAGTTGAGAATCAGAAAAAATTTATTGAGGATGTCTACTCTGCTTGGATAATAGCAGATCCAACACAAGGCGACATGGCACTGCAAGCTTAATAAGTTTGGAGACATCAGAATTATGAATAAAGCTAGGGGAAAGCCTAATCAGATTTTCCCTAGCTTTGTTTGTAGACTTTTTGTGAAATGGTATGGGAGCATTGCAATGCTGTGCTCCCACACCATGTGGTTTGTGCAAATGAAAAGCCCTGTGATCTCAAGTCCATCTAATTTTTGATTCGACTGGTATGATTATTTTTACTTTTACAGTTTTGATGTTGGCAAATATAGAGGAATTAACGTGAAATTAAGGTTTACCCTTAGGATAATAGGCTGTACGCTGCTAACGGTTTTAACGCCTACCATACTAACTGCTCAGACTCTTCCGTATGGAACAGCCCGCCAACCTCAGACTTGCTCATCGAGGGTAGAACCAAAAAAAGGAGCGCTTAGTATCGAGCAGGCAAAGATGTATTTTCTGTGCGACCAAGAATCGCAGTTTGGGACTCCTGGTCAAGGTGGTAGCAATTTTGTGCGCCTTATCAGCGATCTCACTCTTCAGGTTGCCTCCAACTCTCGCCCAGCCAATCTAACCGACCTGGAATATAACACTAACCAAAGAGGGGAGCATTTAAGCATAAGTATGGACAAACCCGTATACGATATTCGAGGAAGCTTCACTCGTCATACTTGTTATGAGATTAGGGGTAGAAGTTATTTGCCTGGAAAGAATTGCACTGTGGAGCAATACCCAAACAGCACGGGCATCTGTTTCCAAAATACCTTTGGCGACTGGCACTGTCGTATGAAAGGTTCATCAAAAAAAATTGGCCGCGACTTACCACCACCTGAGAAGTAGTGAACTGTACTACTGCCACTTTCAATGTTTATCAATTCCTTAACGTAACTTTCTGCACCACTGCTTATTTCACCCCGAAAATAAGGAGAAAAGGGGCGGTTCCACAAATAAATTTAAGGGCTTGCGATCAGATTGCAGCTTGTGCAGGGGACAACAATTTTCGAGTTTTTCTTTTCCCCCTTGCCCCCAGCAAAAACTGCACCCCTGCTTGGTTCGGTCAATCCACTCCCAAAAGCGCTTCACCTCGTTGATAGAGTTCGCGAGCATAGTCAGTCCAAACTCCTTGTCCCCAATATCGGAAACAACTTGTTTGCAATAATAAGTTGTACAGTAATGCTCTTTGATAATCGGAACTCTCTGTGACTGAAGGATCTTGCTGAACTAATGAATCATATTTTTCATGAAATAAAGCACTGAGTTTATTCATTGGATCTAAAACATTTTCGTAACCTTGAACCCAACTTAAATTGTTCGTCCAAGAAGCACCATCCATGTGAAATTGATGGTCTGTTTCCTTTAATTCTGTTATTGCTTTTTCCACAGCTTCTGGTGTAGAATGTCCTGGATCTACTCGCTGCCAAATTTTGTGTTGCTGTACGCCTTGACAGGTTGGATATTCATCTGGATTCACACCAGCAGCTTCAATTAATTCCAAATATTCAGTACCGTTGAGTGCGACAATTCCTGAATGATTGTTTCCGGAATCGCGAATTTCATGATAGATTCTAAACAAATCGCGGGGATATTCGTTCATCATAACGCCGCCATTTTCCCCATCAGCAATTTGAGTGACAAGCGAGGGAACTTTAACATTACCAATTTGCTGTTGACTTCTTCCTTTCGCCTCAAAATAAGGCTGCATCTGAGCCACTAACTTTGTGTCGGAACCTTGAGTTTTGATTAATGCTGTAATGCTGATGGTTTCACCTTTAGAATTGCGGGCAAGCAATCGATTTGGAATATATTTATCCTCATGACGTAAGCCTGAACCATCCAGACGTTCTACTGAATGTTCTTGCACCATCAGCCAACGATATCCGCATTCTTTGAGAGCTTTGATATATTCAAACAAAGTATCTGGATGGTTTGGTAAGTGCATTTCTGGGGGAGAAAAGCCCTTCACGCGCTGTAGGGCTTCATAGCCGAAAATGGCTGCAAAGTAATGTTGCCAAGCTTGAATTTGGAGTTTAATGTCAGGAATTGGTGTGGAAGGAATAACCGCATGACTCCACATTGTTCCCAACCATTCGACGTAAGGCTGATATTGAGAGTCACAAGTTAAACGTTTGAGATTATTGATAATATCCTGTCGTCCCATTTGTTGTAACCCCCACAACAAATTACCCGAGTAATCGAGCATAATTCGAGGATTGCAACCTTCGGATATAAGTTGAGGAATAAAATCGCCCATGCGGCTATAACACCAGGCAAATGGTTCTGCGTTATGGTTATCTCCTTGATGGGGATGTTCAAACATATACTGGAGATGGCTGATAATTTCCCCGTGAGCACCCGCAGGAATGCTGGGTTGATGCATATGGAGAGCACAAGCAAAGCCAGCCGTGATATTTTCTAAGCGGAGATTGGTGGTGTTGAGAAATACAGGGTTATCTTGCTGAACCACAGAATTAATTTCTGCCTCACAGCCGCAAATATTGGGTAATCCTGTCCGGAATTCTTCCAAAATTGGTAGATTAGCAGATGATTTTGTTGCAGTCATAGTCGTTCCAAATAGCTTATTGAAAGACGAAACCAGCCAGCAAAAGAGGTAAGAGTAGAAGGACAGACACTATTAACAACAGAGTTCCCGGATCAATCTTAATCTGTGGTTCGCGCATTGTACACCCTTTTAGAATAACAGGTATTGCAAATCATGAGTTACAGGATTTATGCAAAAATAACGTAGTTGTGTCATTGCGACGTAACAAAGCAATCTCACAGTCTTGTTTTTTCGTAACTCATGCGTAAGTTCTAACTACAGGTCACCATACCTTAACATGCCTCTTGAGACAAACAGTCCAAATCCCCATCCAGAAATTTAAAATCAGGCAGAGAAGGTATGGACTCAAGAACGATGGTTGGTGGGCGTAATTCCCATTGTTTCGTTGAGACTTGCAAGTCTTTGATTAATCCTGTTCGGATATCCAGTACCCAACCATGAACCACTGGTGCTTTTTGATCATAAAGTGCTTTACGCATAATAGAAGTTTGGTATAGATTTTTAACCTGTACCAGAACATTGATTTCTGCTAGACGATTTAGACGTTCTTCTTTTGTGAGCAAAGCATCGATGTCGTCTTGGTTTTGTAAGTAGATTTCTCGGATCGGATTCACCCAATTATCAATGATTCCAATGGTTTTGCCTTCTAGCGCCGCCTTAATTCCACCGCAACCGTAGTGACCGCAAACTATAATGTGTTGAACTTGAAGATGAGAAATTGCGTATTCCAAAACGGCTAAAAAGTTAATATCCGTTAGAGATACTTGATTGGCAATGTTGCGATGGACAAATAACTCTCCAGGTTCTGTGCGCGTAAAGTTGGTTAGCGGTAAACGACTATCAGAACACCCAATGTAAAGATAGGGGGGTTTTTGTCCGGTGGCTAATTGTTCAAAGTAGTTGGGGTTCAAAGCCAGTTTTTCTGCAACCCAAGTTTGATTATTGTTCAGGAGTTCATCAATGCTGTGATATTTCATTAATCTTTAGCAAAGTCTAGGGTTCCAGGTATTTGCGCTTAGTACAGCATTTCATAAATTCATAACGCAATTCTATGAGATCATTTGGCTAGCCTTTTTGAAAGAAGCGATAAGAGCGTTGTTTATAAACCCCTACTAACGCCATATGAAACTCAAGGAAAGAAGCTGTCAGTTGTTGTGAACTTGTGCAATACAGTACTTACTTCTAGTTTGAATTGGGCAATCCAGTTGACGCTATACCCAGCCACTAAATTTAGCATTTTGATAATAAATTTAATGAGAATAAATAATTCTTTATCCTCGTGATCATCATGTTATTGACTGATACCATACTAGCTTTGATACAGGTTGATACTGGCTAGAATTTCTTAATTTTGTTCCTGATGAACTACTTTTATTCAAGAAAAATATATGAATTAATATTATATACGATAACTGGAGATTAAAGATATTTTTTTCATCTATAGATCACATTGTTGTTTGTTAATCAGTATATTATATGCTAGGTTGCAAATCATGGTTTTGAATGAAAACCTCATGTTAGCAAGAGAGAAACCTTTCATAAAGAGCAATTAGAATTAAACTCATTCAACAGGAATCATTGAGACTGAGAATTATCAGGAGAGAAATTGTGGCTCAAGATTATTCAGCAAAATGGTGGGCGGCGTTTATCTGTATTACAGTTATCGAAGGAGTTTTGCTTATTTTGTTAATTTCTAGACAACCGACTCCACTTCTTTTTGTAGCAATCATTGCTATTGCATTGCTACTGTTTTTTATTCCTCAGCTTGATGATGTTATTGCATTGACTTTTGATAGAGGAAAGCTAGATAACAAAATAAATTCAATTGGAAAAAAACTCTCTGCCACAAAGGCAAGAACTGACAAGCTAGTTTTGTTATCTATGTCCAAATCTATGTTTGAAAATCTCAAGAAACTGGCTGGGGGTAACTTTGGTTCTTATGAAATGAATGATAATCTAGAAAAAGAGATTTTTCACCTGAAAGATATAGGATATATAGATGTTGGTAGAATTCGTGACATTCCTTATAAAGATAATAACCTTTCCGAGTACGTAAAAGTCACTGATTTAGGTAAGCAGTATATCGAGCTTCGTAAAAGTACAGAAGAGGACAACAAAGGTTAGTTTTAACTTGATTAAATTTAGCCAGGGAACTCTACACTTGATTCTATTTGATGCTAATCTTTCACCCTTAAAGTGATAACTTTATATGTGGTTTGAGTCAGATAAAAGCTGACATGTTGCTCTAGACTCGCCCAACTTACATCTTGCACCAGAAAAGACAGATGTCAAACTTATTACATCTTCTTTGACTCGTTCCCGTCCGCCTAGGACTTGAAGTCCCAGGAAAGTCCATTAAAATGGAACGGCACGTGCTACAACGGGGGGAACCCCCGCAACGCAGTGCCTCCTAAAAAGAGATACAATTTGTAAGTCAATTTAGATACTGTTTAGTACAAGTCTTGGTGGTTTACTCGTAATAGTGCTAGATTTCAGCCAAACAACATCGGGAATGACGTTATCGGCTTTTTGAAAACACCAAACCAAGGTAAAGCGTCTCGGTTTTTCCTGGATATCCGTCAATTGTAGTGAACTATATATAAAGCGCACGCACGATCCGCTGCAGGCGGCAGCGCTAGCCCCTAAGGGGCGCACTGTCATTGGACGCGATGCTCCAGCTCTTAGCCGCCCAAAGAGCGCGCCGCAGCGATCGCCACACAATACAAAATCTGTTACCTTATAACACGTAGTTCTGAAAGCACGTATGTTAAAGAGTAAAATTACTTACGTTTTATTTACCCTGAGCTTAATCATTGTTCTTAGCTGGACTACTCTTTCAAGGCTACCAAACCTTCTCACTTGCCATGAATCAAATGTTATTCGAGGAACAGGTGAAAGATTCTACACACATCCCCAGAAAATCATAGTTGAGCCTTGGCGGGGTGAGCATCACGTTTACGCAATTTTTATGATTCCTGGTGGAAATCTCAATGATAAGCTGTTCACAGTCACTATAAATGGTACTGGCACTTTCTGCGGAGAACTTATTTTTGCTGGCACCACTGTTGCAGACGGCGTTTATGCTAAGCCAGGATATTACCTGATGAAGGCATTATTCCATACTCGGGCTGCTGTATGGTTGATTTCTCAAGGTAAGAAAGATGAGTTAAAGCAGCCTCGTAATTGGAAAGTTGGTTATGGAAAAATACAAAAACCGGGATGAAGCTTGGCATAATTTTGATTATTGATCCCTATTAATGATTAGTTGTACAAAGGATCATTTTACAAAAAATTATGCTACGTAGTTTCCGACGATACCATCGCCAGATTGCCATTATTTTGTGCCTACCATTATTTCTGACTGTGCTCACTGGTATGGCGTACACTATTCTCAATGAATGGTTCCACCAGCCTGAGTTAGCTGTATTTCTCATCAAAATTCATACCCTAGAAGTCTTGAATCTACAAGGAATTTATCCCTTTTTGAATGGTTTAGGATTAATCGGTTTATTGATTACTGGTGTAAGTATGACAGGTTTGTTTCGTCAACGCACTAATAAAAATACGCTGGGATAATTTCACATTAAGGGCGAATAGGGAACGCTTAACAGGAATTAAAATTTCCCTATTCCCTCCAAAGAGCGAAAACCTGTGGAGCACAACGCCGCACCTATGACTACAATAAATCCATGACTGTACGATAATAAGCTTCAAGTTGAGCAACAGTCTGCGACTTGCGTTTTGTATCCCACTGACTGTGATCATAAAGTTGTTGACGCAAATCATCCACGTTAATAGTAGTCACTTTGCCATTGGCGACTACCTGCTTACCATTTACCCAGACACTTTCTACCGCATTAGTGGGACGACCAAGAATTAATAAGCCAATCGGGTCTGTACGCGGTAGTAGTGATAAACTGGTAAGGTCATACATCACCAAATCGGCTTTTTTGCCGACGGTTAGGGAACCGAGTTTGTCAGCCATGTTCAGTCCTTTTGCACCACCCAGAGATGCCATCTCCACTGATTGACGAGGTGTAATCCAGTGTTGGTAATCGAAATCTGTGATGTTGTGCAGTATGGAACCGATTTTGATGGCTTCTAGTAAATCTTGAGAATCGTTGCTAGATGCACCATCACAACCAAAACTGACGTTGACTCCAGCTTGACGATATTTCAGAATGGGGGCGATACCGCTGCCTAGACGCAAGTTACTTAAGGGATTGTGGACAACTGTAGATTTAGTTTCGGCTAGGATGGCAATATCGGTGTCAGTTAAGTGAATGCAATGGGCGAGGGATGTGCGATCGCCTAAATACCCAATCCGCCCCAGATGTTCAACCGCACTACAGCCATATTTTTCTTGTGCGAGTTTCTCTTGCGCTTTAGTTTCCAGTAAATGGGAGTGACGGCAAAGATTGTACTTATCGCTTAACTCAATACATCCTTGGAACAAAGCATCAGAACATAATTGTATTCCTGTGGGGGCAACTAAAATACTCATACCCTCATCTGGGCGATGAAACTGTCTGACAGCTTCTTCTATGAGTTCGAGTGTCGCCTGAGTTGAGCGAAAATAAGCCTCATGATTTTGTTTGGTTTCTCCTGATGGTATTCCAGCAGTCATGGATTCATCTTGAATTAGAGGGGAAACAAAAGCACGAATGCCAATTTCCTTGTAAGCGCGAACAGCTGTTGCAATTGTTTCCAACTCTTTGCCTGGAATGAGGATGAGATGATCCACCACACTCGTTCCACCAGAAAACAGGGTTTCTACTGCCGTTCCCAAAGCACTAAGGTAAACTTTTTCTAAATCAAGAGGCGCAAAGTCGTAAAGTTGTGCTAACCATAATTCTAGAGGAAGTGGTGGAATGATACCTCGTTGCCACATTTCTGAGGAGTGGCTGTGGGCGTTAAAAAATCCTGGCAACAGGAGTTTATTTTCACCATTAATCGCCGTACCGATAACCTCTAGACTGGGTGCAATAGCGGCGATGGCTTCGCCTGCCCTATGCCCCAAGATGCCTTCAGCATCTTGCCCTGAGCTGAGTCCTGCGGACACGCTACGCGAACGCTCAGGGAGAGGGTTTTCTGGAGGAAAACCCTCTGGGCATATACGGGCAATCGCCCCATCTACGACTTGCACATCCACAGTTGCATAATCATCAACAGTGGCAATTAAAACATTTTGAATTGTAAAGTTCACGGCTTAAACCTTGATTAAGTATAAGTAATAGAACGTTTTGGAAATTTTCAAGTTACAAAATAAAGGATGGTGTTGGGTGTAGCAATCTATGAAGATACCTGTTCGGAATTTAGGAATTGCACCAAACGCATGGGCAGTAAACCATACGTTTGCAGATATCACTCGTTCTCCCCAGATCCCACAACCCGTTATTTTATCAACAGAAACCAAAACCCTCCGCCTTGACTTGGCAAAAACTGCCATTCTCGTCATTGATATGCAAAACGACTTCTGTCACCCTGATGGCTGGTTGGCGCATATCGGTGTGGATGTCACCCCAGCGCAGAAACCTGTTCAACCTTTACAAATCTTATTACCTGAACTGAGAAACAAAAATGTACCCGTGTTCTGGGTGAATTGGGGAAATCGTCCCGACTTACTTAATATTAGTGCCAATCTGCTTCACGTCTATAACTCCACTGGTGAGGGCGTGGGATTAGGTGATCCCTTACCGAGTAACGGCGCTAAAGTACTCATGGCGGGTAGTTGGGCGGCGGCGGTGGTAGATGAACTCCAACAATTACCCCAGGATATTCGTGTAGATAAATATCGTATGAGTGGTTTTTGGGATACCCCTTTGGATAGTATCCTGCGGAACTTGGGCAGAACAACACTACTTTTTGCAGGAGTGAATGCTGATCAATGTGTGATGGCTACCTTACAAGATGCCAACTTCTTAGGATACGACTGCCTACTAGTTAAAGATTGTACTGCGACAACTTCGCCTGAGTATTGTTGGTTAGCGACAATATACAACGTCAACCAGTGCTTTGGTTTTGTGAGTGATTCGCAAGCAATCTTAAACGCACTTCAACAAAGCCCTGGATGTTGAATAGTGATTTCCTTTGCCTCTGTATGACCATATAACCATAGAGAGATGGTTACCACTTCCAAACTCAGGACTCTTTACACCGATAACTATAAAGGAGATAAATTATGTACGCGACTAGTTGTATGATTCCGGTGATCAAATCTCCCAAAGATTACCAAGCATATCGCATTAGTCCCAATGACTCAAACCGCTTGGCGATTATATTCGACACCGCAAGCGCTAATACTTCTTTGACTTGTTGCGTAGAAATTTTTGATGTTGGTGGGAAAACACCACCCAATCGTCATCAATTGGCGGTGGAACTGTTTTTTGTCCTCAAAGGAGAAGGAATCGCCAGTTGTGATGGCAAAGTAGTCCGAATTAAAGCAGGAGATAGTTTGTTAGTTCCTGCCACTAGCACTCATGTGATTGAAAATATCGGTTATGGTCGTTTATATACGCTGACTATTATGGTTCCGAATGAAGATTTTGCGGAATTGATTCGTAGTGGTACGCCAGTGGAGTTGGATGAGGAAGATATGGCAGTGTTGGGGAGAGTGGATAGCTTAATGCCATGTAAAGTGTGATTTATAGGAGTTACGCAGAAGAGATCCCCCAGCCCCCTTTTTAAGGGGGCTTCTGTCATTGCGAGCGTAACAGAGTGAAGCGTAAGCGCAAAGCGCACGCTAAGAGCGAACGCGTTCGCATAGCGTGTCCGTTTGGCTTTGCCGTGCCCGTTCGCGCAGCGTGTCCCTTTGGGACTCAGGGCTCAGGACTCAGCGTGTCCGTTCGGCTTTGCCGTGCCCGTTCGCGCAGCGTGTCCCTTTGGGACTCAGGGCTCAGGACTCAGCAATCTCCCCTAAAGCGCTACTACAACAGAACGCAACTTGGTATAAATAGAGGCAGCGCCTAGATCTCTGGTTCCCAGGCTAAGCCTGGGAACTAGCAGTAGGAGGTTCTACCTCCTGAGTCATAGCTAAATGACAATAGTGCAAGAACAGAGAGCTTTTTATTGGAGCGATCGCCTACGGCAGATCTACGCTTAACGCCATCCCATAATTGCACTACCTAGAGCGCAATCGTAGTATTATGCGCACAGTTGCCAAAACACACCAAAAAAAGTATATTAAATATACCTTTTAGGGTAGAACGCTGGATTCCTTTTACTTGCATGGAATTTGAGTTCGACGAGCACAAAAGCGCCTCGAACAAGGTGAAACACGGCATCGACTTCATTTCGGCGCAAGAACTGTGGCTCGATGCTGATCGAGTAGAGGTTGCTGCTCGCACCGAAGGAGAGCCGAGGTTCCTTGTGATTGGCTGGTTCAATGGAAAGCATTGGGCTGCTGTGATCACGTACAGGGGGGAACGGGTGCGGATTATTTCAGTACGGCGAGCACGAAATCAGGAGGTAGAGCTATATGAAAGCCCAAGAGTTTGACGAAAAGTTCGACAACGGCGAGGACGTAACTTCATACCTTGATCTTTCCACCGTTCGCCGCCCAGGTTATGAGCAGCGGCGGATCAACGTCGATTTCCCGATATGGATGATTGAAGCACTTGATCGTGAGGCGGCGCGGCTCGGTGTCACTCGACAGTCCATCATTAAGGTATGGATTGCTCAACGGCTTGAGTGCCATTCGTAATTTCTGCTTGCTAATTTTTATCGTTCCCAGGCAAAGCCTGGGAACTAGCAGTAGGAGGTTCTACCTCCTGAGTCATAGCTAAATGACAATAGTGCAAGAACAGATACAAACAGGCGATCGCGCGAAGACGCACGGTGGGCGATCGCACGGAGTGCCCGCCAAGGGCCAGTGCGCCAAGGCGCACGCTGCGCGATCACACTTCATTAAGGTGATTTTTCAGTTTCGGAGTACTTCTCAACTAAATATTCCAAAACTCCTGTGCCATTGCTTCAATTGTTCTTTCTAGAGAAGGCAAATAGTTTTCAATGACATTCCAAACAATATCAAGGTCTACACTTAGATATTCATGAGTTAATCTATTACGAAAGCCAGCAATATTACTCCATTCTGTCTCAGGGTATGCATTTTTCCAATCAGTTGGTAATTTTTGTACAGACTCACACATCACCTGAATATTTCTTAAAACTGCATCTTGGGTTTTAATGTCATTAAAAAATACTTCTTTTCCTTAAGCGTGTATATTGCTTAATTCTGTTGAGACAATCGCGAATGTGAATAAGATAAATCCGACTGTCTTTCATAAAGGAATAGCCTCTTTTAAGACTTTATCTTGAATCAAATAATGTAAAGAATTAGTAGTTACCACATCAACCTTCCGATTCAACAAGGTTTCTAACTCTTGAACTAAGCCACCAGGAAACCAAGGCGTAATTTTATTCAAGTCATAATCAATCAAAAAATCAATATCACTGCTTGGTGTTTCTTCTCCTCTAGCTACACTACCAAAAATTCGGAGATTATAAGCACCATGTTTAGCAGCAATACTGAGAATTTCTGCTCGTTTTTCTTGGAGGATTTCTTTTAATTTCATTTTCCATCTCTCATAACACTACAGCTTATTTGAATATGGATTATGACGAGCATTGAGTTGGGCAACTTGTTCAGGTGTAAAATCTTCTAACTCAATAATCTGCCCGACATTAAACGGAGACTGATTCAAATCATCAATTAACTGATATGGTTCAGTAGAAGTAACCAGTACCAAATCCAATTTGTCTAAACTCGGATAAATCGCACGATTATTATGCCAGCTACGCAACATCCCAAAAAAATCATTGCGGAATTTGGTGTCAAAAACTCTATCGACTTCATCCATTGCCAATACCAAGGGATGTCCCAATCCTTTTAAGATATGGCGTTGTAAATAGCGATCGCCCTTGGCGCGCCCTATGCCCCAACCAAACGGAGTTTGGTTGCCCCAAATCGGAGATTTGGGGAGAGGGGTTTTGGAAAAACCCCTCTGGGCATATACGGGCGATCGCAACGTTGAATCGTCGTTAAGTTTCGATTAAAATACTCCTCGACTTTATCTTCCAGTTCCAGTTCATCGCTGATCCAAGAACAAAAGTGACGGAAGAACAGTTCCTCATCGTTAAGTACAGAATTGTTCAACTGTTGAAAATCAAGATAAGCAACTCGCTTACCCGCATTCCTTGCAGGTACAAGCCCATATTTCTGAGTAAATTTTATAAGGGGTGAGATGAAAACCCCGTGCATTTATGCCGGGGACGCCAGATGCCTAGGTCGGGAAACCCTCTTGCAGCACTGGCTCATCGACTATACACTAAAAAAAAATACTTTTCCCAAAATATTTTCAGCTTGCTCATAACTAAATATTAGTATATTTTTTTTGTTAAAAACTAGTAATTTCTACGGAAATCTGAAGGTCGGGAAGTAGTGTTGAACAGGTATTAACAATTTATGGGATAACTGCTTCTACTTACTTTGTCTGACAAGACAAAGCAATAAAAATATCTAAATAGGACTTACGCACGCGCTACTAAAAACAGTCTGTTGCGTTCGCAAAGCGTCCCCGTTCGCCCAAGCCGCGTGCCATAGGCATAGGGCTTATGCTTCCCTCCGACTATAGTTACGTTGTTCGTGCGTAAGTCCTGCTAAACACAGAGTATTAACCTTGTGTTATAGCAGTCGCCAGGTAGATGAGGACACGAACTAATCAGAAAACACGGTCACTAAGTGACTTTCAAGTCTGTTATTTGTTAAGCATTCCTTGTTAAGCGCGATGCACTGAGTGTGTTTGTTGTGTTCCTATATCAACTAAAACTCTCATAGTTAGTGAGTGTCTAGAAAGAGTGACAAAGACCTAGAACTCTCTCCATCCTTTAGTTTCCTATAAGTGAACGGTTAGTAATCAGATCTAAAACGTAATATTCTTTTATAAAGAACCAGATGAAGATTACAGGCATTCTTTTCATTGATCCATCTGTCAACAACTACGAAATTTTACTTGAGTTTGTTGTTGCAAATATCAAGGCTATTGTTCTTGATCCCGAGCAAGATGGAGTCGTACAAATTACCCAGGTACTATCTCAACACCGTGGAGTGGAAAATGTCCACATAGTTTCCCACGGCTCTCCGGGAACCCTAACTCTTGGCAATAGTGAACTCAGCCTCAACACTCTAGAACTTTACGCTGACCAACTCAAGAATTGGTTCTCACCCTTACGGGTTCGCCAGTCGCTAACTCCTGCGGAGACGCTGCGCGAACAAGTCGGGGAACCCGAACGCCCTTCGGGTATCTCCTGCGGAGACGCTACGCGAACGCAGTCGCCTAGGTCGGGAGAGCCGTCATTCGCGCTGTCTCACCAGATACCTACGGAGGGAGACCCTCCTGCAGTACTGGCTCACGCCACATGCCTCAACGCGGGGAACCCGCGCACGGCAGTGGCTCCCCAACGCGCTGGCTCACTAGATTCTCACCTTCGGTTCTCTCCAGTTTCCTCCCTTCTCTTATATGGTTGCCATGTGGCTGCAGGTGATGCTGGGGAAGAATTCATCACCAAGCTACACCAACTCACCAAAGCAAATGTTGCCGCCTCCGCCAACCTGACTGGCAATGCTATTTTGGGGGGTGATTGGAACCTAGAAGTCAACATTGGCAACATTTCAAATCAACCACTGGCATTAAGCGCTGAGGTTACGGAAGCGTATCCATATGTACTCAATAGTGCTCCCATCCTCAATAATACTGAGGTCATCCTGAGTGCCGTTAACCAAAATGCAGGCGCACCCATAGGGGCAGTTGGTACCCCAATTTTCTCCTTAGTGACGCTTGGTGGTAACGTTATTGACCAAGACCCCGATGCACTCACAGGTATTGCCATTACAAACACTGACACTACCAATGGCAATTGGTTCTACACCATCAACAATGGCACCAACTGGGCAGCTTTGGGGTCTGTCTCCGATAACAACGCTCGCCTATTAGCGGCTGATGCAATCACCCGCGTTTACTTCCAGCCCAACCCCGCCTTCAGTAGCCCTAGTCCTATTGCCAATGCTCTGGCTTTCCATGCGTGGGACCAAACCACTGGTACCAACGGCAGCACTGCGGATACAACACTCAACGGTGAGGCGACTGCCTTTAGCACTGGGATTAACACTGCAGCAATTACCGTCAATGCCGTTAATAGTGCTCCTACCCTCAATAACACCAACCTCACCCTAACTGCGATTGATGAAGACGCAGGTGAACCCACAGGACCAGTTGGTACCCTTATTTCCTCCTTAGTCACGGCTGATAACGTCATCGATCCAGACAGCAATGCACTTAGAGGTGTTGCGATCACAAATGCTGACAATACCAATGGCAACTTCTTTTACAGCGCTGACGATGGCAACAGCTGGGCACCTTTAGAGTTGGTATCTAATACTAACGCTCGCTTATTGGCGGCTGATGGAATTACCCGCATTTACTTTCAGCCCAAAGCCAACTTTAATGGGACCATCAACAATGCCCTCACCTTCCGTGCCTGGGACCAAACCACTGGTACCAACACAAGCATTGCGAACACCACCATTAGTGGTGGCACTACTGCTTTTAGCAGTACAACTGGCGCTGGAGGAATTACGATCAATTCCGTCAATGATGCTCCTACCCTCAGTGAAGCTAATATCACCCTAACTGCAATTAACCAAAATGTAGGCGCACCCATAGGCGCAGTTGGAACCCTTGTTTCCTCCCTAGTCCGTCTTGGTGATAACGTCATCGATCCAGACAGCAATGCACTCACAGGTATTGCGATCACAAATGCTAACAATACCAACGGCAATTGGTTCTACAGCACCAACAACGGCAGCAGCTGGATACCTGTAGGCATTTTATCCGACACCAACGCTCGCCTATTGGCGGCTAATGCAAGCACCCGGATTTACTTCCAGCCCAACGGCAACTTTAATGGCAGCATCGAGAATGTTTTAACCTTTCGTGCGTGGGACCAAACCACTGGTACCAACGGCAGTACTGCGGACACCACCCTCAACGGAATTGCTACTGCTTTTAGCACTGGGGTTAACACTAGCACAATTACCATCAACGCCGTCAATAATGCTCCTATCCTGCTTGACACCAACCTCTTCCTAAGCACAGTTGAAGATGCAGCCGCACCCACAGGACCAGTTGGTACCCTTGTTTCCTCCTTAGTCAGTCTTGGTGTTAACGTCACAGACTCAGACAACAATATAACTGCAGGTAATGGATCTACAGGTAATGCACTTACAGGTCTTGCCATCACAAATGCGAACACTACCAACGGCAGTTGGTTCTACAGCACCGATGATGGCAGCAGCTGGGCAGCTTTAGGAGCTGTGTCCGACACCAACGCCCGCCTATTAACGGCTGATGGAACCACTCGCCTTTACTTCCAACCCACCGCTAACTTCAATGGCTCGATCAACAACGCCCTAACCTTCCGCGCATGGGACCAGACCACTGGTACCAACGGCAGCACTGCGAACACCACCCTCAACGGTGGTGCAACTGCCTTTAGCATTGCGACTGACACTGTTGCAATCACCGTTGATGCCGTCAATGATGCTCCTATCCTGCGTGACACCAACGTCACTCTAACTGCCATTGACAAAAATGCAGGCGCACCCATAGGGGCAGTTGGCACGCTTGTTTCTTCGTTGGTGAGTTTGGGTGCTAATGGTAACGTCACCGATCCGGACACTAATCCACTCACAGGTGTTGCGATCGCAAATGCTGACACTACCAACGGCACCTTCTTCTACAGCACCGACAATGGCAATAACTGGGCAGCTTTAGGAGTTGTATCCAACACCAACGCCCGTCTATTGGCGGCTGATGCTAACACCCGTATTTACTTCCAGCCCAATGCCAACTTCAATGGCACCATCAGCAATGCTTTGACTTTCCGTGCGTGGGACCAAACCACTGGTACCAACGGCAGCACTGCGGACACTACCGTCAACGGTGGCGCGACTGCCTTTAGCAGTGCGACTGACACTGCTGCAATTAGCATTGGTAGTGTCATCTCTCCCATCAATCCTGCCACCCCTCCTCCCAACTTTTATAACGGCAAAGTTGCTTCTACCCTCAAACAAACTTCTAACAACATTTTCCAGTTAGAAGGCAGCAACCCACAACTTGAAGTCACTCTCAACAAAGCCAATTCTAATCAGGTGAATGAACTGGGAGTGTTTGTAGTTGACGATGACCAAGGAACAATTAATGGTATTGCTCCTGGTGCAGAAAATTATGCCCAAGCTGCACTTTCAAGAGCCAAGACTATTTTCTCAGCCATTACCGATAATCCCAATGGGTTTAATACTGACTTAACACGTCTACTTGCATTTAACTCAAGTGCGCGTCTGCAATTCTTCTTAGTCAACAATAGCAGTATTGACGCTGTGCAAGCTGGCTCAACCTCTGCCAAAGACCTCATCTTTTCCAACCCCTTAACGCAAAAAGTAACAGACTTGGGGAATGGTGAGTTTACATTGGCTTTGAATGATACATCAAATAGCAACAATTCCAACTTCCAAAATTTGGTAGTGAATATCAAGGCAACAAATCAATCGTTACCTCTGGGTGCTAGTCTTCAGGGAAATCCTTTTGGAGAACTGATTGATTTACGCAATGTGTCAACTCAGGTCAAAGCAGACTTTGTCTTAAACAGAGAAGCAAGGAATAACGATTTCGTTGGCTTTTATCAAGTGGCTGATGCGAATGGTGGTATTGATCTTGATGGTAACGGCACAGTGGACTTGCGTCCTGGTGATGCAGGTTATGCTCAAGCTGCAGTGCAGCGACGTGTTCCAGGTATTGACTTAACAGTCGCCAACCAAAGTACTGCTACATTCACACATAATCTTAGCCCTGGTTCACTCTTGGCACCATTCATTATTTCTAATGGTACGCCAGATGCAATTTTAGATGGAAATCCAAATAACGACCCTGCAGTGTATTTTTCCTTCTTAGGAGCTAACTCAGATAAGGCTGACCATATTCGCTTGTTGGGAAATAACACCTTTGGCTTTGAAGATTTAGCAAGTGGGGGTGATAAGGATTACAACGATATGATTGTTAAAGTGAATTTGAGTAATGCTTAACCCACTTACAAAGAGTGTGTTTCTTATAGCAGGGAACAGGGAACGCTTAACAGGGAACACCCGAAGGCTTAACTCTTAACAGCCTTGAAAGTCTCGTGGTGTCAGTATTTTCTCATTAGTTCATGTCCTAATCTACCTGGCAACTGCTATAACTCTCAAGAAATACACTCTTTGTGAGGGAGTCAGACAACTACAAGCCGTGGGACAGACAGATACCTACGGCTTTTTACGGAAATTAGCGCAAAGCGCGCTAAGCAAGTGCTGTGGCAATACGGTTGTTGTTAAGGAGAATTGTAGGTTGGGTTGAACGTAGTAAAACCCAACAAATCTTCCCCTATACCCTTACACCCTTACCCCCTTACACCCCATTCATTTCGGAAAAGATGTGCGAGAGTGACGACGCAAAATCACCCAAGTCACAACAGGAGTTCCTATCAAAGCGGTAACAGAATTCAAAGGTAACACTATCTCACTTCCCGGTAGCTGTGAGATCAAATCTGCAATTAACGCCAAAATTGCACCCATGAAAGTCACAGCAGGGACTAACACCCGATGTTCACAAGTATTGAACAGACTGCGACAAAGGTGAGGAACTGCTACACCTAAAAAGGCGATCGGTCCACAAAAGGCGGTAATCGCACCTGCTAAGATGGAAGAAGTGATAAGAATCCAAAATCTGACTTCTTCTACACCTAAACCGAGACTGCGAGCATAAGCTTCACCCAGAAGGAGTGCGTTCAAAGGTTTGGATAGCATCAACGAAATTAACAACGCTATCAGTACCACAGGCGCTAGAACTAGCATTTGTTGCCAGGTGACACCACCAAAACTGCCAAAAGTCCACAGTAAGTATGATTGGATTTGCTGACTTTGACTCAAATGCAGCAAGATACTGACAATAGCACTGGTTGCATAGCCAAACAACAATCCTAAAATCAATAGCGTCATCGTGTCTTCGACGCGGTGAGAAACAAGTAACACTAACCCCAACACTGCTGCTGCACCCAGACTCGCCGCCACAACTAAACCAAAATCGCCAATCACCCCTAAATCTTTGAACAACGTACCCGCACCCGTTACACTGGTTGCTAACACCACCAACGCGACTCCTAAAGAAGCACCGGAACTAATTCCTAATACAAAAGGTCCTGCTAAAGGGTTTTTAAAAAGTGTTTGCATTTGCAACCCACTCACGCCTAAAGCTGCACCAGCAAGGGTTGCGGTTAAGGCTTTGGGTAAGCGAAATTTCAGAATAATATTAGTCCAAGTTGCTTTTTCGGGTTCTCCGTTTAGTAGGATTGTAATGACTTGGGTTAAAGGTATGTGGACTGAGCCAAGGGCTAAGTCTAGCAAGAACGTGAGAATTAATGTTATGAGTAGTGTGGGAAAGAAGAGTGTTTTCCAACTGAAATGTTGAAAAGTTCGTAAAATTGGTTTTAATTTATATTTTAGAGATGGCATTGAAAAAAACGAACCGCAAAGACGCAAAGGGCGCAAAGAAGAGAAGAGAACAGATAAATTTGGGAGATTCTTTTAGTTGATATTGAGCGATTGATTCCCCTTGCACGTAGTTGTGGTTTGGACATTCATTTTTCCTGGTGCAAAATGTGAGCGCCCCACAAGGGGAAGTCAAAAATCAAAAGGAGCCAGTGCGTTGGGGAGCCACTGCCGTGCGCGGGTTCCCCGCGTTGAGGCATGTGGCGTGAGCCAGTACTTGATGAGGGTCTCCCGACCTAGGGCTCTGGCGTCCGGGTTCCCCGACTTGTAGACGCCCGGAGGGCGGCTTCCCGAAGGGTAGCAACTGGCGTTCAAAAGTCAAAAGTATAAAGCCCCTCGTTATGGATGTAAAAAACACTTTTTATCTAAAAGTCCGCAATTTATAAGGATTTCGCGAGCGTGTTTCTTAGGAGTTAAGGAAGAGCGCGTCCAGTAATCGAACAGCCATCTCCAAACTTAACAATAGTAAATTCATAGAATTTTTGAATTTCATCATTCTTACAGTAAATTTTTTTCTTGATTGGTTTTCCTGTCTGAACTACCCATACTAATGTATCAAACAATTCTGGATTAAGCTGATTGAGCAGGTTCTTCACCCCTGACATACCTAGTAAGCTCGACTTTATCCAATTAAGCAGCGTAAACCTTGTTATCTGGCAAAAGTTGTAGCTTTGTGGCAAAAACTTTTTCATATATCACTAATTTTGTCGAGCTCGAAAAAGTCAAAGTCTTGGTTTCATGAGGGTTTTAGCGTATGTTAGCGCGTTGCTGGAAAATGGATTTTGTCGAGCTTAAGGGTTTTTGCTCTTAGTTTCAAAGTCCCTGGATTTGGGACACTATTAAATCCCGTAGCCAAATGTGTTGCGGATCGTAATCGCAACGCTCATGCCAAAACTGCATATAGTCGTATTTACCAAGTTCAATCGGTGGTTCAAGCAGAGCAAGGTTTGTATAGTTAGCAAAAAGCATGGCAATTCGACGGGGTAATGTCAGAATCAGATCGCTCTGAGCGACAATCACAGGAGCCGCGAGAAAATGCGGTAACTTCAACATCACCCGACGCTTCACACCTAAGTCTGACAACGCATTATCAACATGCTTGATCGGCGAGTGCATGATTGGGCTTGCAGGCGAGTTTGGAATTGTGATTGAGGCATGTGGCCAAGCAACGTAAGACTCAATCGTTACATCTGTTTGAGTGATCGGATGGTCAGATCGAACCACAGATACCAAATCTTCGACAAATAACGTTTGGAACTTTAACTCCGAGGGTTGGGGTAAATTTAGAACTCCTAAGCCTAGATCGATCCCGCCATTTCGTAAGTTATCTAATATGTCAGAACCCCAATGATGACACTCCAGATTTAGATGGGGTGCATTGTCACAAACAAGCTTAAGAATCTTTGGCAGAACCACAACCACTGAGTAATCTGATGCCGCTACGTGGATTGTACCTTGTGCTGTTTTCGGTTCAAACACGGTTGGTTGAACCAATTGCTCGATATTTAACAAAATTTTTTGTAATGGCTCTACTAACTCAAGGGCGCGTGGTGTAAGAACCATGCCTTTGGGAGAGCGCACTAGCAGTGGGTCGTTGAACACTTGACGTAATCGCCCAAGCGCATGACTGGTAGCGGATTGACTCAAGCCAATTTTTTCTCCAGCATTCGTGACGTTACGCTCTTCCAGCAAGGCAGATAACACCACTAGAAGATTAAAATCCAATGTCAACAAATTTATTTTATGCATAGCAATCATCTATATCATGCATTTGACAAATGTTACTAAATTTTTTAACATAAATCTTAGTTTTTAAATAATTGCAGAAAAAGTCAAAATAATTCGTAATTTAAATCAGTGGGAACTTGAATCCAGGTAATTGTTGACTGCTGAATTAAAAAACAGCGTGTTTGCAAATACTAATAAATTATGAATTATTAGGTCAAATTTATGCTGCACTAGTACGAATTAAGATTATCAACTCTGCTAATTGGAGCGGATACTTTTGTGTGAATATGTACTAATTTTAAGCACTTGTCGATGTCACAAATATGTATGATAAATCGCACTCGCGACTTATATTTTCCTGCTCACCATCAGTTATTATGCAATACTCTGCAAAGCTGATTGTCATCCAGAAGTAGACAGTTTCTATTACTATGTTGAACCGGCAAGTTTAATAAAATTTCAAAGAAAACTTCTCAAAAAAATACTGAAAAACCTATTGAAAAATTTGTGAGTTAGTATTATTGTACTTGAACATAGTCAGATTTTAAAATGTTCTATTAACAATCGTGGTAAAAACCAATAATAGCAACCTATCTGTTGCACAAAATGATGATTATCCCGGACGTGCCTACTTTATTCGGCATGGTGAAAGCACCAGCAACGAACGCAATATTTTTGCAGGAGTACTGGATGTTGATCTCACTGCATTTGGTAAGTTACAGGCACGCCGTGCAGGCGTTGACATTAAGAAAAAAGGTGTCAAGTTTGATGCAGTATATGTCTCTCACATGAGACGGGCGCGACAAACTTGTGAAATCGCTCTTGCTGAAAGTCAAGCCTTGAAGTCGCCCGATATTCCTGTTGAAATCGATCATCGAATTAGTGAGAAATCGTTTGGCATTTTTGCGGGACGTAATCTGAATTTGCTACGTCTTGCCCTTGGCTACGAAGGCTTTGAGGAAATGTTGCATTCCCATAACGAAGCACCTCCAGCTGGCGAGAAGATTGCACAAGTTTATAATCGCGCTGCACGTTTCTACGAGGACAAGGTTGTACCGCACTTGAAGAGGGGTGAAACTGTTCTGGTAGTGTGCCACCAATATGTGTTAGAGCCTTTAGCACTTTATTTAAGTGATTTACCACCGACTGATTATAAACATCTGAAACTCCCCAATGGTAAAGCTTTGAGTAGTGAAGAGCTAGTCAAGTTTCGCAACAAGGAATCTGGCGGTGCAGCTTCGGTGCGTAAACAGATCAACGATCTGTCAATTATGTGGGCAATTTTGCTTTATGCGGCTGCTTTCTTACTAGGATGCTTGGTTAGGGCAATAAGCGCCTCTTCAGTAGGAATTCCCTCAGAGGTATTTCGAGCAATAATCGTTGTTTGTCTTGCGGCTTCAACGTTTTATACTTACCTGGACATTGACTTTGCAGCGAGTAAACGCAAAGTAACTTCAACTGTGAAGTATATAGTCTATGCGTGGATGTTGGTGAGATGGATAGTTGGGCTAGCTTTAATATTTTCTGGAATCTTGTATCAAGCCCCAGGCGATTTGTACAAAGTTATGTGGGTGCTTTTTTGGATGGTTCCACCCGCCCTTACTTCCCCTGTTTTATCGGTACTTTGGGGCGGTAATCTTTATCCCTCGGCTATCTTATCAAGGACGTTATCAATCATCGCTCCAGTTGCACTGATTGTTACATTTGCTTTGGCGAAACAATTACCAATTAACAGTTCAAGCCTGATATTTTTTGGTGTCATTCTAATTGTTGGTTTGGCAATACCGGGAGCGATCGCCCAATTTTGGCGTGACAAATCCCCTGTTGAATCAAACCACCACAGTAAAAACTGGAAATTTATTGGAGTGCTTGCTGTTGCATTTATGGCTTTGGCAACTGGGTTTCAGTTTACTCCATCAACATTCCTAAGCGACTTATTTTACTCGACAGATGCAACGCGCTCGCTAGCCTGTCTGCAACAATTGGCAGTGGCAACATTAGTTTTTATCTTAATCCGCGTTTTTGCTGTATTAACTTCGGTATTCTCAAAAGGTAAGCTTTATAAGGCAGAAGCTCAAGATGCTTATATCCTGCTTGTTAATCCCAACTTTTTCCTTTGGGCTGCTCTTTTCCTCGGAGTTAGTGCAACTGCAAATCCGGAAGCTGTAAGATATGCAATTTTTTGGGCAGCACTAGGATTCTTCTGTATACCACTCGTCGAGCAGATATTGTTTATGAATTCATTTGGTAATGAATTATTGCGAGAAACACTGCGTTCTTCGAGAATGGCAACAGAAGATGTGAAAAAACTTTTCCATCAATTGGATACAGATGGAAGCAATTCACTCGATAAAGACGAGATTATGGAGCTTTTAGGTCGAATAGAAGATATGACAACAGGCGAACGCTCTTCTGAAGATGTGAGGAGATACGTAACTGATTTTCTTTTCAATATTCTTGACGCCGATAAAAATGGCACAGTCGAATTACAAGAGTTAGAAGAGTATGTATCAACGTATGGATTGGTTGCTAACCTTAACGTTGTCTCTGCGGCTGCATCCCCAGTAACAAGTTAATATTGCTAAATCAGTAGATTTAGCTGATAAAGACTTTTTAAATCTCATCGGGGATGGGATTTAAAAAACCTTTATTTTTATCATGAAAAGTATTATACCGCATTAATTCTTATAGTATAACTTTGTATAAGGTACATTTTTACTGGCTAAATCCAAAAACAAGCCTTTTTCAAAGTTTTTTTAAATGAAAAAAGTATGTCTTTAAATGTTGAAGTTTTAGAACAAAGCTTTGAAAAAGTTAAACCCCGCGCTGATAAATTTGCAGCCAGTTTCTACAATAATCTTTTTCAAACTCACCCAGAATTGAAACCACTGTTTACTAAAACAGATATGAAAAGCCAAGAGAAAAAACTATTAAGTTCTCTGGTTTTGGTAGTAGAAAACCTCCGCAACCCAGAAGCTTTAGAACCAGTTCTCAAGGCTCTAGGAGCTAGACACGTCGGCTACGGAGCCATTCCTAAATATTATGGATCGGTTGTGGAAGCATTACTGCTAACGTTTGAGCAATATCTCCAGCAAGATTGGACTCCTGAAGTAAAAAAAGCTTGGCTAGATGCTTTTAGAACTATTACTGCCTTGATGTTAAAAGGCGAGGGAGAAGAATCTTCACCAAAATCTGTCCAAGCTGGAAACAAAACTGAAACTTTAGCAAAAGCTGCAACATTAAAAATAGAAAATAAAAAAGAAGATCGGCTATTTCAGTCCACAGTAAAACAAGAGAAAAAATCTCTGATCTCAATTCAGTTAGATGGTGAAGGTTTAAAAACAATTATCAATCATTTTGCAGTTAATTATCAGCAATTTCAGACCAAAGTATCAGAACAGCCATTAAGTGAAGTCCTCAAACAAATTCCCAAGAAACTTATTGATGCTTTCTGGATAGCACCAACATGGTTAGTCTCTATAATTTCAGTTGTTATTTTTACCGTAGTTGTTATAGTTGTCGATGAGAATTCTTTGCTAGGAAAGGCTTTGGGTGCTGCTGACACGATCAGTTTAGTGGTGGCGCTAGTTCTATTCATTAAAGAAGCTCCAGATCGCAGAAAACAATTTCATTATCAAGCCTGGAGTACGATTGATGCAGCACACAATGTGAAAGTTAGTTATGCCAGAATTTTGGCACTGCAAGATTTGAATGAGGATAGTGTTTCTTTAAGAGGTTTGGATGCTCCCGGTGCGGAGTTAGTAGATATTAATCTTTCCCATGCAACTCTGAGTAAAGCTAATTTAATGGGAAGCGATTTTACTAATGCTAATCTCAGCTATGCCAATTTAGATAATGCTAATCTCAGTCATACTAAACTTAGTGGTGCAAATTTAAGTTATGCAAAACTGGGTTTTTCTCGATTGAATCAGGCTAATCTTAGTAGTGCAAATTTGAGTAGCGCTAATTTGATTTGTGCAGATTTGAGTCATACCAATCTGAGTGGTGCAGATTTGAGAGATGCTAGTTTGAGTGGTGCTAATTTGGAGGGAGCTTATCTAACTGGTGCTAATCTCAAGAATGCTAAAGTGAGCGACGATGAACTGAGTAATGCTTTCCTCGAAGGTGCGATTATGCCTAATGGCTCACGATATAAATCTTCAGTTAGCGATCGCTGAAGTTACAATTGGCAGAAATATCTAGATATCTTGCAGAAATATTTTTTGTCTCACGCATAGACGCAAAGCGGCTTCTCGTAGATTAGGCGCAAAGAATATCTCAAAATTAGGACTTTTGCAAAAGGTTTATTAAATAATCGACCGCTCCAACAACTAGACTAAAATCCTTTTAGCATCACAGCTAAAGTAGAATTTCCTCCATCTGTCTAATGAGAGAAATAAGGCAAAGAATATCAATCAAATTTATATGCAAATACTTAATCAATTAAGTATAAAAACTAAACTTATAGTCATGTTGCTGGTAGTCAGCCTTTGCGCTATGCTCGCAAGCACCTTTACATGCTCTACTGCTGGTAGGTCTCTTCTGACGGAAAGGGTATTCAATCAATTAACCAGCCTTCGGGCTGCCAAAACTTATCAAATCGAAGATTATTTTGAAAACCTTTACATCCATAGCCAAACTTTAAGCGAAGATTTGACAATCGTCGCCGCCATGCAGGAGTTTCAAACAGCTTACCGCGAACTGGAAAAATCAACAGTACCAGCGGATTTTGACAAAAAAATTGATACCTACTACCAAACACAATTTCTCCCCAGACTGGCGCGAACTAGCGAAGGTTCGCCTGTTGTCGCATCTTACACGCCAAAAACAACTGCTGCCCGTTACCTACAATACTACTACACCGTCGCTAACCCCAACCCCGTTGGTAAGAAACTTCTCCTTGACGACCCCGGCGACACCAGCTCCTACAGCCGCGTTCACGCCCGCTACCAGCCGATTTTTCGCAATATAGTTGAAAAATACGGTTACTACGATATGTTTTTGGTCGATCCCCAAGGAACCGTTGTCTACACAGTTTTTAAAGAAACCGATTTTACCACAAACTTTACCAACGGACCTTACAAAGAGAGTAACTTAGCAGAAGCGATCGCCGCCGCACGAGGGGCAAACGGAAAGGGCTATGTAAAAATAGTAGATTTTAAACCCTACAGCCCTTCCTACGGTGCACCTGCGGCTTTTATCGCTGCCCCAATCTTTAACGGCTCCCAATTCATTGGTATTTTGGCGTTCCAGCTTCCCGTTGACAAAATCAACAATGTGATGACTGGCAACAAAAATTGGAAACAAAATGGTCTGGGCGATTCAGGAGAAACTTATCTGGTTGGATCGGATTATCTAATGCGCTCTGCGTCTCGTTTCCAGATTTCAGACCCAAAAGGTCATGCAAAAACCCTACGTTCTATCGGTACTGATGAAAATACCGTCAAGAAAATCAAAGAGTTCAATACTACAATTCTTTTACAACAAGTGCAAACAAAAGCAGTGAAGGAAGCGTTGTTTGGTAAACAGGGTACGCAGGTTATCAACGATTATCGTGATATTCCAGTTTTGAGTTCTTATGCTCCACTAGATATTGATGGCTTGAGGTGGGTTATCTTGGCGGAGATAGATGTTTCTGAAGCTTATGCCCCAATTCACTCGTTTGAAAAAACAGTTTTGATTGGGGCTACTTTAGTCATCGCGCTGATCACGCTTGTTGCCATGTGGCTGACTACAATCTTTGTCAAACCTATCAATACTTTAATCAAAAGCGCCCGTAAGGTAGGGGGTGGGGAATTTGACACGGTTGTGAAATCTGGTTCGCAAGATGAATTTGGAGAGTTAGCGAAATCATTTAACCAAACCATAGACAGCCTTCGCGCCGAAACTCAACTCATCGAACAGAGAAATCGTGAAAATGAGGCATTAGTCTTAAATATATTTAGTCCCGCAATAGCCAAACGCCTCAAACAGGGCGATAGAGAAATTGCCGATCAGATTTCTAATGTCTCGGTTTTATTTTCCGACCTCCACCGATTTACTAGGCTTTCTCAAACGATGTCTGCTCAAGAAGTTGTTGCCCTGCTTAATGAACTGGTAACTGGTTTCGATGAAATGACAGATAAATACGGTTTGGAGAAGATTAAAACTATTGGTGACGGTTACATGGCTGTATGCGGACTCTCTGTACCGCGTCTGGATCATGATAAACGCACGGTAGATTTTGCTTTGGAAATGCAGACGTTTGTCCGCCGATTTAATTATGAAAAAGGTTTGGATTTAGACGTGGAAATCGGCATCAATTCAGGAGATGTGGTTGCAGGCGTCATTGGCAAAGATAAATTGCTCTATGATGTTTGGGGGGATACTGTAAATATTGCCAATCGGTTGAAATCTGCTTGTCCTGTAGGATCAATTTTAGTTTCTCAAAACGTGTGCGATCGCCTGCACGATCTCTACGATTTTGAATTCTTTGGTGAAATCCAACAACCTGGAAAGCAAAAGCTAGTGGCTTGGCAACTCAAAAGTTCTAAGCTTCCAGTAAGTGTTCCAGAGGAAGAAGTGTATGAGTAATGTAAGCTTTTCAAACGACTGGCATATCTGGGCGATCATTGTCGGATTAGGTTTCCCACTCCTGGTCGTTTTACTAGGAGAGATTATTTATCATCTACAAAAGCGCAACAGACCGCTGGCAGGTACCTTGCGGGTTGTGAAAAACCTCGTTCTGCCCGTCTTAATGCTGATGATTTTAATCACAAATGTCCTGAAGCTTGATGTTAAGGGGAATTTTCCCAAGCTTGTCGCAACGCTGTTTTGGATATCTGTGATCTACGCTTCTCTCTCGCTGTTTAATGTCATTTTGTTTGAACAAGCAGAGGCGAATACATGGCGGGCAAGGATGCCCAAACTGCTAATCGACCTTTCTCGGCTGTTTTTGGTGCTTGTGGGAAGCATGATCGTGCTAGCAGCAGTGTGGGGTACAGATTTGGCTGGTCTTGCTACCGGATTAGGCGTTAGCTCAATTGTGATCGGTTTGGCGCTTCAGGATACATTGGGTAGCATCATGTCTGGCATTGCGCTGCTTCTCGAACGCCCCTTCAGCGTGGGTGATTGGTTGCGCATTGGGAATAGCGAAGGCGAAGGCGAAGCGATCGAAGGGCAAGTCATTGATATCAATTGGCGATCTGTTCGCCTGCTAAATCTCCAACACCAGGTGATTGTCGTTCCTCATCAGTTCATTGGAAAACAAATAATCCATAATTACAGCCAACCCGAACGCATTTATAACCAACGCATTAATATTGGCTTCTCCTACGATTGTCCTCCTAACCTCGTGAAGCAGGTACTAAAAAGTACAGCTCTGGCTACACAGGGCATATTAGCCGAACCCGAACCAGAGAGCAAAACCACATCCTATGATGAGACTGCAATTGTTTATGAGGTGGAGTTCTTTATAAAAAACTTTGAGGATGTGGAGCAGATACTGGATAGATTTATGACGCGAGTCTGGTACGCAGCGCAGCGAAACAACCTAACGCTACATCGTTATCGATACGAGTATGCTGTGGAAACTACTGACAAGGCAGATAGCGCTTCAAGTAAATTAGCCCAAAGCCTGCACTCAATTCCCGGATTTATGCCTTTAGCTCGTGAGGCAAAAAATTTGGATGACTTAGCCAAGGGGACTATCTTACAACAGTTCGGTACTGGCGAGAAAGTCATCCGGCAGGGCGAGCCTGGTAATGCTTTGTACATTATTATTGCAGGTCAAGCTTTAGTCACCGTCACGAACAAGTTTGGCAAAGAAAAAGAGGTCATGACTATCTTGCGTGGTGAGTTCTTTGGCGAGATGGCACTATTTACTGGGGAACCGAGTCCAGTATCAATCACCGCTGTTGACGATTTGCAAGTTCTTGTCATCTACTCTGATGCTGTAAATACCATGATTGAACGCCAACCAAGCTTGGGGCGTGAGATAGGTCAAATTATAGAAGCGCGAAGCAAAGCCGTCAGTATCGCTCAACTCTGAGAGGAATTTTTTTCGGCGGATATCGGAACAACGCCATAATCAAGCCCTTAACCTGGGGAGATTAGCTGAGTTTTTGATAGTAAACTAACTGGTGATTTGGTAATATTTCTGGATGGAAAATCCTAATTAAGTCGGATAAAACGACATCAGGGTTACTAATTCCACCTTCCCAGTAATCGTTGCCACCAGTCTCATTGATACGGGCATTGTTATTATAAACGTTTCCTTTCTGTACTGCTTGAAAATCAGTATAACGATTGTCTTGATCCCGTAAATCTTTTAAATTTTTCCAAGATTGACTGGAATTTAGCCAGTAGTCAGCGTTGGCAGCACGTTCTAAAATAGTTTCAAATGATAGGGGAAGACTACCAGATGATTTCTTGTTATTCCAGAGATAATCACTTCCGGCGTCAGCTAAAAATTTGGCGACATAACTATTACCCCCTGGCATATACCAGATACCTTTAAAGTTGAATCCGACAAACACAGTCGGACGATTTTTGACAGATTGTGCTTTGGCGGCTATAGCTTGATATTTTTTGACAGTTTCATCAAAGATTTTTTGGGCTACTTTCTCTTGATTAAAAAACAAAGCCGTAAACTTGAGCCATTCACTTCTTCCTAGGGGAGAATTTTCCATATATTCGGCATTGATCGCCACTTTTAAACCAGCTTCTTGAATTTTAGGATAATTATCTGTTTGTTTGTCTCCTGTACCATAAGTCATTACTAAGTTAGGATTGAGTTCTAGTAATTGCTCAACATTTAGACTAGCATTATTTCCTACTTTTGTTATTTTACCTTCTTTAATTTTTTCTACTACTTCTGGTGTATTGACTTGTTTGCTATCACTCACACCAATGAGTTTATCTACAACTCCTAACTTTGCTAAATGTGGCAAATGAGTCGTAGAAAGAGAGACAACGGTATTTATAGGTACTGTAATAACTTGGTTTTGGTTAAATCCTGTTGGTGGAGGTGTCCCGCATTGCACTAAAATATATTGAAAATTGACTTGTGCATCACGCCAGGGATTTTTTACTGTCACAACCTTATAGTTTTTGTAATATTCCACCTCAAAACCTGTGGCATAATTGACGGTTACTTTTTCCGGAAAGTAGTCGGTGTTTGGATTATAAGCTTGAGCGCATTCTTTGATGTCTGTTGATAGAGTGTGAGGAGTTGTGGTGCTGTGACAAGCGATCGCCAAAACAGCAACCAACAAAAACTGACAGAAAAAAGCGAACAATTTAGCTTGACGAAATATTCTAATTCTCATCGGAAAGTTTTCCAGAAATAACCACAAAGATACACCAATAACTTATCCGCCTCCAAAAATCGTGCATGTGCGGTTACTTTTTTTCAACAGACTCTGGAGGATAGCAATGTACAGTCACTTTCTTACCTTCAACCAGATGTTGATTAACAATAGTTTCAACCACCTCTGGTTTGACGCGAGTATACCAAGTCCTATCCTCTGAATAAAACACAACTGGACCAAGTTTGCAAACTTCCAGACAGCCAGAAGTTCTGACTTCCACATCCAAACCTGTTTTTTCAACTGCTGCTTTTAGCTCATTAAAAGTAGGTTTCCAATTTTGGGAAGGGAGACAACGGCTAGAAGTACAAACAGATATGTAAGCATGTTTTAGGGGATTTTTATCAAACGGTATCGGCTTTTTACCCAACACATAAATATCCCGTAGTTCATGGTAAAGCTCTAATTTTGTTAAGTTCGGTTTACCTTCCGGTAATAAGTTTTCTCCCTCGACATAAGGATTAGGCAAGAAGATAGTCATCAAATTTTCACTTGCACCATTCCAGAAATCAATTCCCCAACTTCTGGGGATTCCTTCTGCATTAAACCGTCGATAAAAAGCAGCACGACTGACTTGACGTTGTTTCCTTAATTCTAATGGTGTTTTACAATGGGGACCACCTAAATTTGCTTCAATACATAAGTGAAGATGCCAACTTTCTGTGACGACTGTCAGATATCCATCATAAAGAATACAAATTTTGGGTGCTGCAGGAAATTCTAGTTCCAACACACCACCTTGTACAATGTGTCCTACTCCTACTTGATGCCAATTTTGCTGAAATAAGGTGTAAAGTAGTGATGATAAAACGTCACAATTGCAATCGAAATCTTCATGTTCAATGTATCCTCCTGTTAGGGAAGGTTCTTTGATGACACGGTTTAATGGTGTTACCCAAGGATGAAATTGACTCATAGTGGTTTTGGATTGAAAATTGTTGGTTGGTGATTGTTGATGGTTATAGCAATCCTATCTGATTTGTGAAAAATAGCTTTATTGAACCGCAGAGACGCAGAGAGCACAGAGAAGAAGAAAACAGAGGAATGATTCACTACTAATTAGTATTTTACTACCATCTAAAATGTGGCATTTAAACCTACTTGAAAAACTCTCCCTGCATCGGGAAAGCCTGGAAATAACTGGTATCTCTGATTCAAGATATTGTCTACACTACCAGTCAGTACCAAGTTATCACTCAGCGGAATTCGTGTTTTGAAATCAAAAGTCGTATACCCGGACAAAGATTCTGTGTTGGTATTGTTGGTAGGATATGAACCGAGGGAGTGCATGAGTATTCCTGCATATAAGCCTTGAGGTGTTTCATAAGAAATTCCCAAATTTAAACTATCTGCACCTGCAAATCTTAATTCTTTGTCTTTTTCGGCAGAGTTGACGCTCTCTTTAATGCGTGGATCATTGAGTGTATCATTGGCAAAGGCATAGACATTTTTCGCCAGTTGTACATTCAAAGCAGCTTCAATTCCCGTAGTGCGAACTAAGCCAATGTTCTCATATGTGGCTACGGGAACAGCAAAGTTATAGGCAATTAAATCTGATATTGTATTGCTGAAAAAGGTTAAGCGCAATAAACCAAAATCCCATAGCTTTTGGTCAATTCCTATATCATAACTATCACCATTTTCTGATTTCAAATTCGGATTACCAACGAAAGTAGAACCTCTTGCATATAAATTGAAAAGAGTCGGTGCGCGGAAATTCCTGATATAGTTAGCTCTAAGGTTAGTGGAGTCAGAAATTGTCCAGCGTGCGCCTACACTAGGTGATGTAAAAGAGCCATCTGCTAAAGAACTAAAATCTTGGCGTAAGCCTAAATTGACACTGAAGCTAGGAGTAAAGTTGATTTCATATCTGGCAAAAAGCGCTCCTTGATCAAGGCTATCGTCGTAGCTGAGGGTTTGTTGTTCAGTGGAATAGTTGAAGGTGCTGTTACGTGCTGAAGTGTTGCGGTAATCAAAACCGTAGACTAAGGTTTGATTTTTCGCAAATTTCCAACTGTGTTGTGTTTGAATTCCGTAAGAGGTTTGCTCGTTATCAAATCGTCGCTGGGATGAAAGTGTCCCACTACGATTCTCAAAACGAGTATTGAGAAAATCGGCGTAAACTCTTGCTGTGATTAGGGAATCGTTTCCTCCTCCTAGTTTTGAGTTCCAGGTTAAATCGGTGAGAACTTGGTCTGTGTATTTGCGATTGTTGTCAGTCAAGGAGTTAAAATAACCTTGTCCAAACTGAGGTTCGGGTATGGGGACTCCTCCTGGAACTCCTTGATTTTTGTTTAAGTATAGGCTTGAGACAGTAAGAGTATTGCGTTTTCCTAAATTCGCCTCCAACTTAACATTAAAGTTGTTGTAGAGAGTGTCATTGTTTTTCCTGGTTCCTTCAAAGTTGGCTTCTGGGATGGAAAAAGGATAATTGTTATCTGCTTCGGTGCGGTTATATCCCACAACCCAAGAAATATCACCTATTTTCCCGCTATTCTGGATAGTCTGTTCATTGAGTCCGTACGCACCCAGAGTCACTCCCGCTTGTGTTGTCACTTTCTCTGTCGGACGACGAGTAATAATGTTAATCACTCCACCCACCGCATCGGAACCGTATAGGGTGGAACCTCCTCCAGGTAAAACTTCTACTCGTTCAATGTTGTTTGTGGTGATTTCTGAAAGGTCAAAACCACCGCCACCAAGATTATTAATCGGTCTCCCATCTAGTAAAATCAATACTTGTTCGGAGTTAGAACCCCGGATAAATTGACCGCTTAATGCGTTCACTTCTGTCCCTACTGTTCCATCAGGTAAGATTCCGGGGAGAAATCGTAGCGCTTCTCTGACGGTTCGCGCACCCTGCGCTTCCATTTCTTCACCTGTAATGACGTAGACTGGACGGGTAGAATCTTTCACTGTCCCCTCTCGACGAAAGGGAGAGAAAACAGGCTGATTCAACACTTTACCTGTGACTGTAATTTCAATAGGGGGTTCTTGTTCATTTGTTGGCGGACTTATGCTTTGTGCTATTTTTTCTGGTTGTGCAATTTCTCCAGCACACACAGCATAGTTCCACAATATCAAAGTCGTCATTGCACTCATACTAGACACAACGACTTTTACCGCACAACGGCAATTAAAAAGAATATTTAGCATCTGTACCTCGCAGACGATTTTATGTTTCTTACCTCAGGCGGGCATTCTGACTTAGAGACAAAAATTTTGAGTCTCATCACAGCTGCGGGACAGTGTCGGATTTTCACCGTTCGCCTACGGCGTGGCGCAGGCATACTTTCCCCGTTACCTCTGATGGCTGAACCCCATCAGAACCTAGGATTTGCTGTAATTTACCATGCTCAATATATCAATGCAAATAAGAATTGTTGCATTTAGCTTGTTGTTATATTGCAAATACAGCGATAGGCGAAAACCCTTATTTATCAGTAGCTTTGACTTTTTCGATGTCACCACAATTATCGAGCTGCAAATTGTGAGCATGCGCTGCATCCATTTTTGACTCCCATCTATTAATCAAATGAAAAAGCGCCCCTCTTATTCGAGAAGGGCGCTTTTCACTTGTAGAGGACGCGAGACATCGCGTCCTTAGGCTATTAAGAATTAGCCGTTGATCGCAGGAGCAGAAAGTGCTACTGGAGCAACTTCTGTGCTAGCTAAGTCGAGGGGGAAGTTGTGAGCGTTACGCTCGTGCATTACTTCCATACCCAAGTTAGCGCGGTTGAGCACATCTGCCCAAGAACCAATCACACGACCTTGAGAATCAATCAACGATTGGTTGAAGTTGAAACCGTTGAGGTTGAATGCCATTGTACTGATGCCCAGGGCGGTAAACCAGATACCGATGACAGGCCATGCAGCCAGGAAGAAGTGCAAGCTGCGGCTGTTGTTAAAGGAAGCGTATTGGAAGATTAAGCGACCAAAGTAGCCGTGAGCAGCAACGATGTTGTAGGTTTCTTCTTCTTGACCGAAGACGTAACCGTAGTTCTGAGATTCGGTTTCGGTTGTTTCACGAACCAAGGAGGAGGTGACCAAAGAACCGTGCATTGCACTGAACAGTGAACCACCGAAGACACCTGCAACGCCGAGCATGTGGAAGGGGTGCATCAAGATGTTGTGCTCTGCTTGGAACACCAACATGAAGTTGAAGGTTCCAGCAATACCCAGAGGCATACCATCAGAGAAGGAACCTTGTCCGAGGGGGTAAATCAGGAATACGGAGGTTGCTGCTGCAACAGGTGCAGAGTAAGCTACGCAAATCCAGGGACGCATACCTAAGCGGTAGGATAACTCCCACTGACGACCTAACCAGCAGAATATGCCAATAAGGAAGTGGAATGCGACGAGCTGGTATGGACCACCGTTGTACAACCACTCATCTAAGGAAGCTGCTTCCCAGATGGGGTAGAAGTGCAAGCCGATGGCGTTGGAGGAAGGAACAACAGCACCAGAGATGATGTTGTTTCCATAGATTAAGGAACCTGCAACTGGCTCACGGATTCCGTCGATGTCAACGGGAGGTGCTGCGATAAAAGCGATGATGAAACAGATGGTAGCGGAGAGGAGGGTGGGAACCATCAGTACACCGAACCAACCTACATATACGCGATTTTCCGTGGAGGTGATCCACTGGCAGAACCGCTCCCATACGTTACCGCTTTCGCGACGTTGTATTGTTGTGGTCATTGTTGTTATAAGTGCGATAAACTTTTTGAGTCTTATTTATCAGGTAAGTCAGTGATTTACCTGTCATTTATAAATTTAGATCAATTCACTTAAACTGAAGTGCTTATTTAATACTTTGTTACATATTATATTTTCTTTAACAAAAGTAAAGTTATTCATAGAAACATAACGATAACTTTTAGAATGTGTTATCTACCAAAGAAAATATAAACCTAAAATTATCTGTTTATTAACAATCAGATCAAAGCATCCCACGGTCAGTGCATCAGTGCTACAAGTAAAAGAAACACTCTTTCCCTGTTCCCTTAGAAGTCAAAATATATGTAAGGTAAACTGCCTTCAGGAGCGAGTAACAAAACACTGTAGAAACACAAAGGTACGAAAACAAGCTTTAGAGGCCAGATCAACTGTAACTTCAATGTTCGGTTAAAAATGTAGACAAGAGCCATTGCAATATATAGAACGACTAGCAAAATTGCCAGTTGGTATTGAGTTATGTTTAAGGCATCAACGTACACCTTTTGAGCAAATTGCTCATTGGCAGAAAAACCCCAAAGATGCTGAAATACAAAAGAGGAATCTTCAAGGTTGGGCAAGCGGAACCAAATCCAAGAGGTGAAAACCATAAATTGCGTAAGTAGCCAAGCCAAAACTGTACCCAATGGTTGTTGCCAGAAATTTTCCAGATCTTCAAAGCGATCGCTGATAACATCAGTGAAACGATGAACAGCCAAAGCTAATCCGTGAAAAACCCCCCAAACCACAAAACCCAATCCTGCACCGTGCCAAATACCTGCAATCAGCATGATAATCATTAAATTAAGGCAGGTCCGATCTAATCCTTGGCGAGAACCACCCAAAGGAAAGTACAGGTAATTACGCAGCCAATCTCCTAGAGTGATGTGCCAGCGCCGCCAAAAGTCAGCAATACTCGTACTGAAGTAGGGAAAGTCAAAATTTTCCGGTAAAACCACCCCAAATAGCAAAGCACTTCCACGGGCAATATCCACGTAACCACTGAAATCCAGATACAACTGGAAGCCGTAAGCAAAAGTTGCTAACCACAAATCTGTGCTACCCGCCCTTTGCAAGTTCCCAAAACATAAGTCAACAAAAATTCCCAAATGGTCTGCTATAATCACTTTTTTGACTGCACCCCTAGCAATAAGCCATAGTCCCTCTGCCACAATATCAGGAGTTAGCAAGCGGAAATTTTTGAATTCATTCGCTAAGCTGTGAAAACCAGTAATTGGACCTGAAATCAGTTTGGCAAAGAAAAACTTGTATGCGGCAAATTGAAGAAACTCCTGAGTAGCGGGTGCGCCACGGTAGACATCAACTAAATATGCAATACACTCAAAGGTAAAAAATGAAATTCCCAAAGGGGTAATCAGTTTAAAAGAGTCAGCAGATAAAGTGATAATACTCGGGTAAAAGAATTCTAAGAAAGGTAGTAAATATTTGAATATCAGTAGTAAAAAAACATTAGAAATTATACCTAACCACAAAAGCTTGAGACGGCGATGGTTCCAATCAATTTGAGCGAAATACCATTCTTGTTCAGAATATTGCCACTCTGAAAAATGGGGATGTGGTATCGTTTTTTCATCAATTTCTTTTCCAATACGAAAATTAAAAAAAGTGAGTACTAGTAGTAACGGGATGTAATGAACTTGCAAAGATGCGTAAAAAACTAGGCTAGCAAGTAGCAACGTCCATAACCGCAACTTTTGTTGTGCCACAGACCAATAAATTCCCAGGACACTCAGCAAAAATAACCCGTATAGAATTGAAATAAAGTTCATGTTTTAGTTATTAGTCATTAGTCATTAGTTATTAGTTAGGAGTTTTCACCTCACTCCCGACTCCTTCACTTCCTCACTCCCTCACTCCCTCACTCCCTTCTCCCCACAATTTATTTGCTGAACCAAGGAATAGTAGGATCATTCGCAAGCTTTTTCGATATTTTATAAGCACCGTAGCGGTTGAGATGGCTGGGATCGGAAAAGTAGTCATTTGCCTTAGGCCATAATTGGCTTAAGTCTTGGTAAATAAAATTTGGTTTGCCTGCCAAACTTTGCATATACTGCTGAAATTCTTGCTCATATTTTGAGCGTACTGAGTCTAAATAATATGCTGTAACAGGCATATTGACAAAGACTAAAGTTATTTTCTGAGACTGGGTAAATCTAAGTAGTGTTTGTAGAGCAGTATTTTGCTCACCTTGCAGTCGAAAATATTTGTAGTCGTTGTCGTAGTTACCAGAGACTAGAGAATATTTTTGATAGTATGTAGTTGGTTGGAAGCGAGTCGAAAGAGGGAGAAATCCATCAAATTCAACTGCTTGCACCTGAATATCTTCTGGATTTTTGCTGTGTGATTTTTGAGTAACTGCTTGGTTTGTGTTGCTAATAATAGGCAAATATTTCAATTGTTGTTTCAAAAGATTTTTAAGATTGTCACGCTTTTGATAAGTCGCGGAAAAAGTAGCTAAACCTTTACTTAACCAAATATCTACAGCTTGATAAGTGCTCTCACCTTCCGGAGGTTCTTCCATTGCCGTTTCTTGCTCTGTGCTGGCTGCTTTTTGCAACACATATTGATATCCTGGTGATGCAGCAATTGTGCTAAAAGTTATATCCTCTCGACCGCTGTTGAAAGCACGAGCACCATCTGCCCAAATAATAAGTTTTGGTAGTTCCGATGGCTTAAGAACTCGACGCACAACAAAATCGACGACTTTTGCAGTTGCACCATTAATGCCAAAGTTAAAAACATCAATATTCTGAGAACCTTGAGTTGCTAAAGATTTAGAAAGAGCAACAGGATCTATTCCCCTCAAAGCGCGGGAAGATCCAATAATCAATACATCTGGTGGATGCCCTGTTTTTGCTAAACGCTGTTTGTATAGTATGAGTTGCTCATCTAATTGGGAAGCATTGAAACTTGGTATTTGCCTGAGTAATGATCCTGATTTGTGAGAACGTGCTGCAAGAATAATCGCAGTTGGTGTTGCTTTTGACTTCAACGGTGAGGCTTCCAAATCTGGTTGCGTAGAATTCGATGCATTGAATACATTGTTCTCATCTTTAGGAGATTTTTCTTTAGAAGTACTTGTAAAAAATGCAGTTCTCTGTTTCTGGTCAGCCGAATCAGTATACGATGTTTTAATAGTAGAAGATGATTTAGGCGAAACACTGCTAACCGTGGATGTTGGGGGTGTGATGCGGGATAAAAATTTCCCCAATATCCAATCTGTTTGTAAAGTCAGTAGTAATCCCAACGCACCCCATACTAAGGCAACTTTGAGTCCTTGTCCTTGATGATGATTTTTAGTTTTTTGTTGTGATTTGTTCTCTGTAAACAACTGCGTTGCTAAAAAAAGCTTTCTGACATTTGCGCTCCAATCTTGAGTCACTTGTGTGACAAAAATGTAAATTTCCTCTGTAGATATGTTAGGGCGCAGCACAGGTTCGTCAGTCTCAGAAGTTGGAAGCTCGTGAACATAAGCAGAGGTTGGAGCAAATTTTGGAGTTGCTTGTGCTACCAATGGTTCACGGTGTTTATAATCGACACTGTAGTCCCAAAAAGGTTCCTTGTTACCAGCACACCGACCGTAGACGCGCACACCAGCAATTCCGGAGATTTTTAGCTGATGCACAAACTCAGTCACTTGTGAAGCAACTTGTTCGCATGCTGGACAAAGGGGTGCATCACACATGATGTGCAATAAATCCCCAATGCGTTGCACAAAGACGCGAATACCTCCGGTTTTGAGACGCATATCTAAATCAGGGTTGAGCAAACGCTCAAGTAGGAAAACAATAGCACGTTCATCCCCATAAGTCGCCAGTTGCTGGGCTGAGATTGCAAGCGCTGGGTGTTCGTTAGCAGGTAAGGACAACCAATCAACCCATGCTGGTTGGTTATCTGTTGTTTTTTGTCCATACACTGTCGCTGCAACAATACCTTGGGGGGCTATTTTTTCTAAAACAGGTCTTACGGCTTGTAAACACAGTGTCTTCTCTAAAATTGGATCAGTTGCCAATGTTTCAGAAACTGGGGTACAAAAGATATGTAGTGTTGATTCTTTGAGTATTGCTTCTACTGTCACTTTTGACTCTAACAACGTCTCACTTAACAAACGTGACAGGGCTTGCACATCTCCCCAACGCGCCCATTCCTTAAGCATTACCTTAGATGGCGTCAAATCCACTTTGAACAGCCAATCTATCCTCTTTTCACCCTTGACACGCGAAGCGATCACAGCTTCTTGGTAACCAGAAAGTTTAAGATGCCGTAATTTCTGGGCGACTGGTTCGGCAATTAAAGATGGATCTGGGTTAGAATAACTCGATTCACAAAATACCCACAGCTGAGTTTGATTTTTGTAATTGTTTTGTGTGGATTTTTGCTTGATGACTTCAACTTCTACAGCAATATCAAAAGTACTGAGTGTTTCACTCAGATAACGAGCGATCGCCTCTGGATCTCCTTGGTGCGCTAAAGTTTCGTTAGAAACAATCAGCCCTCCACTAGCAGCTTTTTGCGATTTTCCCTCATCTTCTAGCAGCGCTTGCTCTACCTGTTCTAAATGCCGATCAAGTTGATTGAGATAAACTTTATGACACCATCTCGGTTGATTTTCCCCTTTTTTGCGTCCGTAGACAAAGACTTGATAAATTGCAGGTTGCTCAATGCTAGTCAGGACATCCAAATCTGTTTGTTGTAATGCTCGCAGCAAGTCAGACAGAGTTTGCCAACGCTGAGGACATTCTCGACCTTCACATAAAATGTGTAGTTCGTTTCCCTGCAACCGGATTTTTACCCCGAAAGTGCTAATCCCTGTTGCTTGGCTAACCCACTGCACTAGAGATTTTTGGCGATCTGGTAATTCTGTTTTCATGGAAAGTTGACTTGACAGGAAGCTGTGATTTTTAACAGTGCTTTCGTTGAGCAATAAATTACTTACTAGCTCAAGGGGATTTTGTCAATCCGTTTTGACTAGGAATTTAGTGAAATGATTCTCAATGGCTATTCCCGAATCGCCAATCCCCAATTCCTTGTAAACTAGAACTATAGAATTATGACACTATGTCGTTTTTTTTAACACTTTTGTTACCTTATAACTTTGTAAAATCGGCAAAAATAGTTGTGTACAGTTACAAGACTGACTTTTGTTTGGTTTTGCATTTTATCCCTTTCATTCTTGAACCCCCACCGAAAACTAATGCCACCTGTGACCCCCGGTTCTTTATCTGATTCTGGACTAAATCTAACTTTGTTTACCATTCCTCAGTCTTTGCTTTTGCAAGTTGGTACCGCATCTATACTACTTTTGCAAATAGCAGAAATTGGCACAACAGAAACTCTACAAGCGTTTGGGGAGGCGACAGTTGAATTGTTTCGAGGCGATCGCCTGCCGATTCTTAATTTCCCTGATGAAAAAGAATCTTAAAATCTCAAAAATGCACTTTGCCTCCTCAATGATTCTATGGCAATTGTCATAACTCAGTCAGCTCATAGAATCAAAAAATCTTAACTTGCTTAACCGGCATAAAGGATATGAATTACCTTTTATACTCTTTTACTCAGGCAGTGAACATCTACCCCGCCTCCGACTTATTTTTGCGCCATCGCCTGCAAGTCGTAGAGGAGTTGTGGGAGTCGGTTCTGCGCCAAGAGTGTGGTCAAAAGATGGTAGACTTGCTGCGGCAACTACAGGATTTGTGTTCCCCAGAGGGACAAGCAATCAACGACCAAGCTTCCTCTGTGTTCAAGTTGATAGAACAGCTCAATATCAACGAAACAATTCGAGCTGCTCGTGCTTTCGCTTTGTATTTTCAGTTGATTAACATCATAGAGCAGGACAACGAACAAAAACAGCAATTAATTCGTTATGAGGTAGAAACAGAGTCAACAACTCAAGAAACTCTACCAGATTTCATCTGTTCATCAAACCAAGAAGAAGCAGAAAATCCTGTTAACAGTGGACTTGGAGCAGACTTATTGACAAAAAGTTGGCAAGCAAACTCCAATAATAAACGAAAAGGAACTTTCGCCAGTTTGTTGCCTTATTTATTCAATTTAAACGTCCCACCACAGCAAATTCAACGTCTGATTGCACAGTTGGACGTGCAGCTTGTATTTACAGCTCACCCAACAGAAATTGTTCGGCATACAATCCGTGATAAACAACGGCGAGTGGTTAAACTGTTGCAACAGCTAGATGTAGTGGAAAAACGTTCTACAAACGGTAGTCCTTCGTGGGAAGTCGAGGAAGTACAAGAACAACTGCTCGAAGAAATTCGCCTGTGGTGGCGTACCGATGAACTACACCAGTTTAAACCCTCAGTACTCGATGAAGTAGATTATGCCTTGCACTACTTCCAAGAAGTTTTATTTGATAGTATTCCTCATTTGCACAAACGTTTAAAACACGCATTGTCTAGCACTTTTCCCTGGTTGGAACCTCCTGGGAAAAACTTCTGTAAGTTTGGCTCTTGGGTAGGAGCAGACAGAGATGGAAATCCATCTGTGACACCAGAAATTACCTGGCAAACAGCTTGCTATCAGCGCAACATTGTGCTAGAGAAATACATCAAGTCGGTGAGGCAGTTGATAAACTTGTTGAGTTTATCGCTCCATTGGAGTGATATATTACCAGACTTGCTGGAATCTTTGGAGTTGGAGCAGTCCCAACTGAGTGAAGTTTACGAGCAACTGGCCTTGCGCTTTCGACAAGAACCATATCGACTGAAGCTATCTTATGTGCTCAAGCGGCTGGAAAATACTCGCGATCGCAACCTAGCTCTGTACAAACGAGAACCCCTAAAGAATGAGAATATCCCAATTTACCATTCAGGAGCAGATTTTTTAGCAGAACTACGCTTGATTGAACACAACTTGACAGAAACAGGTTTGAGTTGTCGAGAATTGGAACATCTAATCTGTCAGGTAGAAATTTTTGGTTTTAACTTAACACATCTCGACATCCGCCAAGAATCAACCCGTCACTCTGATGCTTTAAACGAAATCTTGGAATACCTGGGAGTTTTAAAAGTCCCCTACGACGAACTATCAGAACAGGAGAGAACTGCTTGGCTAGTTGAAGAACTGCAAACACGTCGCCCGTTAATTCCAGCAGAACTGCCATTTTCCGAAAAAACGAACGATGTGATTCAAACTTTACGGATGGTGCGATCGCTCCAACAAGAGTTTGGTCATCATATTTGCCAAACTTACATTATCAGCATGTGTCGCCAAGTAAGCGACGTGTTGGAAGTGTTGCTACTGGCTAAAGAAGCTGGACTTTATGATCCGGGTACTGCTATTGGAAGCATTCAAGTTGTTCCCCTGTTTGAAACAGTAGAAGATTTGCAACGTTCCACAAGCGTTATGCGGGAACTGTTTACATTACCCTTGTACCGCGCTTTGCTAGCAGGAGGGTATAAAGCAGGGGAACAGGAAGCAGGGAGCAGGGAGCAGGGAGCAGGTGAGACAGCGCTGCGGGAGGGTTTCCAACGCCAGATACCTCTGTCGGGAAACCCTCCTTCAGTACTGGCTCCTCCGCAGGCGACTGCGAACCCGAAGGGGAAAGAAATAACTCCTTCATCTCCCCTAACGCCTAATTTGCAAGAAGTGATGCTGGGCTATTCCGACAGCAACAAAGATTCAGGTTTCTTAAGCAGTAACTGGGAAATCCACAAAGCTCAAAAAGCATTACAGAAAATTGCAGAAGAGTATGGTGTGAATTTGCGGATTTTTCATGGACGAGGTGGTTCTGTTGGACGCGGTGGTGGTCCATCTTATGAAGCTATTTTGGCTCAGCCCGGTCACAGTATCAATGGACGAATCAAAATTACCGAACAAGGAGAAGTTCTGGCTTCTAAATATTCCTTACCGGACTTAGCACTGTACAACCTAGAAACGATCAGCTCTGCTGTTATTCAAGCTAGCTTGCTGCGGACGGGGTTTGATGATATTCAACCTTGGAATGAAATTATGGAAGAACTAGCAGCGCGATCGCGTGTTCACTATCGCAACCTGATCTACGAACAACCTGATTTTATTGACTTCTTCCATCAAGTCACCCCCATTGAGGAAATTAGCCAGCTGCAAATTAGTTCTCGTCCAGCCCGTCGTCCATCTGGTAAAAAAGATTTGACTAGCTTACGGGCAATTCCTTGGGTTTTCAGCTGGACACAAACCCGATTCTTACTACCTTCTTGGTACGGTGTTGGTACAGCTTTGCAAGAATTCTTGAACGAAGAACCAGAAGAACATTTGAAGTTACTGCGTTATTTTTATATCAAGTGGCCCTTCTTCAAAATGGTGATTTCTAAAGCAGAAATGACCTTAGCTAAAGTAGACTTGCAAATGGCACAGCAATATGTTCAACAACTGTCTAACCCTGAAGACAAACCCCGTTTTGAGCAAGTTTTTGAACAAATTGCTAGTGAATACTATTTGACAAGGGGTTTGGTTTTGCAAATCACTGGTCATCAACAACTTTTGGATGGAGACCCCGTATTGCAGCGCTCAGTCCAGTTACGTAATGCTACAATTGTGCCCCTAGGTTTCATTCAAATTTCCTTGCTCAAACGCCTGCGCGAATCTCGAACAAATGTGACATCCGGAGTAATTCACTCTCGTTACAGTAAAGGCGAGTTGTTACGAGGAGCATTGTTAACTATCAACGGTATTGCCGCAGGCATGAGAAATACTGGTTGATTTATTATACACAGTCATTAGTCAAAAGTCCTGAAAGATCGACTAATGAACGGCAGTCCCCACAACGGTCAAAGCTCGCCGCTTGGGTTGCTTCCCCCGGCAGACTTTGGGGGAACCCCAAGGCCCTTCGGGTTCGCCAGTCGCCTACGGAGGGAGACCCTCCTGCAGCGCTGGTCTCACCAGATCCCTCTGTCGGGAAACCCTCTCCGAAGTTGCCACAACGCGGGGAACCCGACGCCAGATACCTCTGTCGGGAAACCCTCATCAAGTACTGGCTCCGCAAGGCACAACTCTTGGCAGGACTGGCTCCCTCCGGGTTCACCAGTCGCCTACGGCGGGAAACCCGCTCCGAAGTTGCCACAACGCGGGGAACCCGCGCAAGGCACTTCTCTCTGCTGCGCTGGATTCACCGCAAGGCGCTGCCTCCTAATGACCAATGATTAATAACTATAACTAATGACTAAAAATCGAACTCTCACTTGCACCTTTGTAGCCCTGCTGTCAGGATTTTTGGGAGGTTACATCGGAGGACAAATCACCTTAAGTCTCCACAGTCACAAGTGTCAAAACCAAACTTGGGGATTGAAGGAGATGTGTAATGTTTTGATTACACCAGGGGCAGTTTGGCAGGGTAGCACAACAGGACTGTGGACAGGAACTGTGTTGGGTGCATTTGTTGGGGGTTCACTGACACGCCGAACTCAGGAGTGAGGGAAGGAGGGAAGGAGGGAGTTATTTCTTCCCCTGCTTCCCCTGCACAAGATGCTTTATCTAAAAGAGGGGGTTTGGGGAGCTATAAGACCCAATGCCCCACGGCCACCCTATTGGAGTTGACGTGGGACTAGAAAAGTTTTTGGCAACCAGTGATGGTGTTCTCGTAAAGCCGCCTAAGTTTTTCAAGACAATGCAAAGCAAGCTGAAATTGCTGAGGCAAAAAGCGGTGTGGATTTTCCTCCCGCTTTATTGCCGTGCAACGCAGATTATCTAGAAAGCAAAAACGGTCGAAGAACTACGACAAACAGCGTATTAAAGTTGCAAGAATGCATCACACGATAGACAACACTCGTAAAGACTTTCACTTTAAACAAGCTCACGCCCTTTGTGATGCCGGAGATATGATCTTCATCGAAGATCTGGATTATTCTAAGATGGCAAAAGGGATACTGGGAAAGCATATGCTTGACGCTGGCTTTGGACAGTTCCGAACTATCACTAAGTATGTGTGCTGGAAACGAGGAAAGTTTTTTAGCTGCGTTGATCCAAGGGGAACTTCTCAAGAGTGTCCAAAATGTGGTGCGCTTACAAACAAAGACTTGAGCATTAGAATACATCATTGTTCTAGCTGTGGATACACCACAGATAGAGATGTTGCTAGTGGTCAAGTCATTAGAAACCGAGGCTATGCCTCAATTAGTACGCCAGGGCTTAGCGGAAAGGAAACTGCCTGTGCAGCCGATCTACCGGGGGCTGAGGTCACTCAGTCTAGGCAAGTGGCGAAATCCGGTAAGGAAAAAACTAGGAAGTCCAGTAAGTGATTACTGGAAGCCCCCGCTGAATCGAAGATTGCAGCGGGGGAGGATGTCACAACCCGTCAGTAGGGGCTGTTGGCGTTTGTCGATGACTCAAAGTTCTCCAGGTGTTAGTTCTGGTGTCAAAACAACGCCAAGTAGCTTCAGAAGAGTCTCGGTAGCAAAACACAGAGCGATCGCCAGCGTTAAGATTATCAGTTAAATAGTAAATAATTCCTCTAAAAGGATGAGTTTTTCGACTCAACCGCTTAGCTACTGCTTGATTGGGACATTCTACGACAAACACGGATTGTCCATCTAAATGACCCAAAGAGAAGATGCACATGCGCAAAATGGCTCGCAGCCAGCTTTCTGAGCTATCAAAATAATCATCAATAATTTTGTTAGTGAGAGCTTTTTCTAGAGCACGGTCTTTTTTATGAGGAGTGTGAGGGTCTGACATAGCGCAACAATTATGCTTTACCGTTGGTTTGAGATTAAACCAAAAGCTCCAAAAGTGACAAGCGTATGTCGAAACATACACTCATTTAGTTCAAAGTGAGTCAAGAACTTAGGGTGTAAGAATGTAAGGGGAGCCAGTGCACAGGCTAAGTTTCCCGCAAAGTCGAGCCAGCGCCGTGCCAAGAGTTGTCTGAGCGGAGAGCAGCGCCTTGCGGAGCCAGTCCTGCAGGAGGGTTTCCCTCCGTAGGGATCTGGCGTTGGGGTTCCCCCCGTTGTGGCGACTGCGGGAGGTTTCCTCCGTAGACGCTTTGCAGCTTGCCGCAGGCATCAGAACTTCGGAGGGTTCCCCCAAAGTCTGTCGGGGGAAGCAACCCAAGCGACGAGCTTTGACCGTTGAGGCGTCTGGCGTTGCCGGGCCCAAGATTCCGTCCGGCGAGCTTTGCGACTTGTTGCACAAGCGCGTTGTAAGGGAATAGGGGATATAAGAGTGTGGGGGCTTGTATCTTTCAGTTCCAGGATAGAGGTGTACAAAAATACAAATCCCTCTTACCCCTATACTTCTACGCCTTAGCTTCGGTCAAAAACAACTGCCTGATGTAATCCCCCATATCCCTTGCTTTTTGCCTACGCTGACTTTGTTGTGTTCACAAAGCCTGGTAAAATTCTCTAGTAAGGTGATTCAAACAGTGAACAGTTATAACTGATAACTGTTCACTGATAACTGGTAACTGATAAGAAACTGCCATGACTGCTGAAATTAACCAACAAAGCCAAACAACTAAAGGTGCTGATGCAGTTGATGAAGCAATTGCAAGCGGAATAGATTTTGATGGTTCCCCTATTCCCCCCACGAAACTAGAACTTTATCACAAAGTCATGGGGCTAGAAGGAAACAGACAGCGCAGTGGTGTCAGCAACACGATGCGATCGCGCATTGTGCGAATTGGTGCAAAGCACATACCCCAAGAAGAACTCAACCAACAACTCACAGATGCTGGTTTTGCAGCGTTAAAAGAAAAAGAAATTGCCTTCTTCTACGGTGGGAAGTGATACCATTTAGCCGTATCTTCACTTAAGGTGTGAGGCATGAAACTTAAACAAGTTCTTCTTGTAGTCTTGCTTGTAGTCATGCTTGGAGTTGGGTACTCTAGTATCTCATTTGCACAGGCTACACCAAACCAAGTTACATCAGAGCTAACCAGCGTTCTCAAACTCAAAACTAGCGAGTTACCGAAGGTATCGGAGTTAGAAGGCGAAATTTAAACGCTAACCATAGCACCCGGAGACGTAGGTGTCTGGCATACACATGGTTCGCCTGCATTTGCTTACGTAATTAGCGGTGAGTGTATCGTTGATACTCGCTCAGGTGAGCCTTCAATTACATTACCTGCTGGCAAAGCCATTATGGAACCTATTAATGTTGTTGGGCGTGCTAGAAATCCTAGTTTAACAGAGTTAGTCCTAAGAAGCCAATAATGTAAACAAGCCTAGACATTTATCAACAATTATTGACATCTTTAATCAACTCATCAACAAGCTCTCTAAGCCGTTTTTGCCAGTCAGGGACGGCTTTTAGCTTATCTTTAACTCCAGGTGCCACTTTAAAACACACAGGGTCTTTATCAAACGGTTTGTCACTAGTGAAACCTAATTTATGGTTTTTCCTGAAAGGCATTGTAATTGACTTTGTATATTGGTATACTAATTATCAAATAGCATTAGAGGTCAACGCACTTGGGCAAAGAAAAAGAGCCAGCCCAGTTTTTGTTGATCTGTCAACACCCACGAGTACTCGTTGTTTGTGAGTCACACTTGGCACAAGAAAATGAGCCAAGCCTAGTCCCTAAAAGGGACGCTACGCAAACGTCTGTTAATTCGTCGGCGTAGTAGGGTACTCGTTCTAATAAGGCTTGGCTCATTTTCCCAGTCGGAACCCCGCAAGGCTCTTTTTCCCAGTCATACCCCCGGTGAGCAATGCTTTTATCCATCAAGACAAAGCTAAAACTGAGTAAAGCCCAAGAAATAATAATGAGTAAACATGCAGGTATTGCAAGATTTAGTTACAACTGGGGCTTAGCTACTTGGAATAACTTGGTTAAAGATGGATTAAAGCCTAATAAATATATCCTTAAAAAGTTCTTTAACAACCATGTTAAACCTGAGTTTGAGTGGATTAAAGAGAAAGGTATTTGTCAGAAAATCACTCAATATGCTTTTGATAATTTAGGTGATGCTTTTTCTAGATTTTTCTCTCTTAAAGGTGGTTATCCTAACTTCAAAAAGAAGGGTGCTCACGACTCTTTTACTATTGATGCAAGTGGCAAGCCTATCCCTGTTGGTGGCAAGTCTGTTAAGCTCCCCACCATTGGATGGGTTAGAACCTATGAAGGATTACCACATACCACGTGTAAATCAATCACAATATCCCGAACTGCTGATAGCTGGTTCATTGCTTTTGCACATGAACAAGAACATGAACCAACTGTTAAGTCACACGAAATTGTGGGAGTTGATTTAGGTATCAAGGAATTGGCTACACTGTCTACTGGCGTGGCATTCCCTAATCCCAAGCATTACAAGACTAATCTAGAAAAACTTTGTAGACTATCAAAAAAGTTTGCCAGAAAAGCGAAAGGTTCTAAGAATAGAGGCAAAGCCAAAATACAACTTGCAAAACATCATTTAAGGATAGCTAATCTTAGAAAAGATACTCTTCACAAAATCACCCTTCGGGTTCGCCACTTTGCCATCGTGACGGAAGCCGCCAAGACGGCAAGTGGACTCACTACTTTCTTATGCAAGAACCACGCAAAAATAGTAGTAGAAGATTTGAACGTTTCTGGGATGCTATCTAACCACAAAATGGCGCAAGTGATTGCTGATTGTGGATTTCATGAGTTTAAGCGCCAGTTGGAATACAAAGCTAAAAAATTTGGCTGTGAAATCATCATTGCTGACCGTTGGTTCCCATCAAGTAAAATCTGTTCCAATTGTGGACATATTCAAGATATGCCGCTAAAAGAAAGGACTTACAACTGTAAAAGTTGTGGGCATTCGATGGATCGAGATTTAAACGCAGCAATTAATTTGAGCCAGTGCTCCGCTTGTGTTAAGGGCGTTGTAGACGCCCGGAGGGCGGCTTCCCGATAGCCGTAAGGCGTGGCGTCAGCCATAGGGTAGCACCTGGCGTATCACGTTTGGCTAAAGCGTGTAAGCTTACTGAGGGATAACCGCTCCCATGCTCCCATTGAAGTAAGAAATAAATGTCTAGACTTGTCTAGGGTTTATATAGCAGCCAGCGAAATTGGTATTATTTCAGCTTAGAAAGCCTGGCACTGCTTTCCTAGACGTAGTTTCTCAATAAGAATTTAACACCAGTCGGCTCTGTTTGAACCGGAGGGAGTTTTTTGGTTAGCTTGAGTACCAAAAATCCGTGACACTGTATCCCAAATCTGCCAACATTTGCCGTAGCAGTGGTAAACTTAGCCCAATCACGTTGCTATGGCAACCTTCGATTTTTTCCACAAACAAACCACCGCGACCTTCAAGAGCAAAAGCACCAGCACACTTTAAAGGTTCACCTGTGGCGACATATGCCGAAATCGTCTCACTGCTAAGTTGAGCAAAGTAAACTCTTGTTACCTGACATCTAACCAAAGTATGATTTTGGCAAAGGTCAATTAAGGCATGACCTGTGTAAAGATCACCAAAATGACCTTGCATTTTTTGCCAGCGTTGACGTGCTTCTTCGGGATTTGCTGGTTTACCATGAATTTCGCGGTTAACAGCCAAAACAGAATCGCAACCCATAATCAAAGACGATGGAAACTGAGGGGCTACAGTTTCTGCTTTTCGCTGAGCTAAAATTTGGACTAACTGTGCAGGATCATCTGTTTGGACTTGTGACTCGTCAAAATCACTGGGACAAACCAAAGGTTCAATCCCAGCTATTTGTAGTAAGCGGCGTCGTGCGACAGAAGCAGAGGCGAGTACAAAGGGTGGAATACCCATAGCAGATAGTACTAATCACTAGTAAACTGAGAAAGACTTCAACGATTCTTCAATTAATCCTTTCACTCTACCCCAACGCCTTTCAGGAATTGAGGCGTTGAGTGTAAAAAGTTTGCCACGGCTAACAGCAACACTAGCAAGGTTATGGCGTTGTTCGTTATTAGATAGTGCGATCGCATACTCTAAGAGGTAGTATGTTGTTCCGTTCGATTCGCGCTCTTCGGCATTGACTAATTCAGCTTTGCGACCGGAACCTTCAGGAGCAAGAGCCTTTTTTCCCAACCTATATCCTACCTCTGTTGGTGTGCCTAATTCTTTGAGAGTTTTGCCTTCTGGAACTGGACTAATCACTACAGAGATATTTTCACTAATCTCAATGATGTCGTGGAACACCACATCTGGACCGTCGGCAACTTTAACTTGCACCCAGCCGTTAGGATATGAAAACTCATAACCATTAGTAGTGTCTACATAACTTCGTCCAACCGCCGCCGCTACATTAGAATGACTGAAGCTGAAGGCAAACACCAAGAGCAAAATGAATATAATTTTTTTCCACATTTCTACAATTTCCTTTAGGCTGGAAGCAACACAAGGGAAGTTCATATTTCGTTTTTCATTGTCCCATGTATGCTGACAACTTACGAACTGCGCTGGTTTTCTTCTGGCACGATACCGGAAAATATTGAAACTTGGTTTAAGCAGAATTGTCTGATAAACCCTATGCAACTACCAGAAGAACGCGAAGATGTATATCTTTACTCACCAAAGTGTGATTTCTTAGGAATCAAACTGCGTCAAGGACGGCTGGAAGTCAAGTGGCGCAAAGCACAATTAGGCGCTGTGGGTTTTGGCGATTTTGTAGAAGGTAAGGCTGAGAAATGGAGTAAGTGGCTGTGTTGTGATGATACAGAAGAAACTTTTCAGCCAAACCTCGTTATGGGCAATTCCTCTTGGGTGAATGTCCAGAAAGTTCGCTATTCCCAACTTTACCAAGTTTTACCAGAATTTCCACCACAACCCGTTTGTGCAGATGAGCATATCGAAAACGGTTGTACAGTAGAACTTACCCATCTGATCATTCAAGGGAATGCTTGGTGGAGTCTTGCATTTGAAGCTTCTGGTGAGGATGCTTGTTTGATGGAGAATCTTCAGACAACAGCAAGTTGGGTATTTGATACTTATCGCGAGTTAAAGTTATTGGCTGTCAATTCTTACGCATTTCCTAGTTGGTTAGCACTGGTTCATCAATAAGCATCAAAAAACAAGCAAAAATCACCCACAAGGGTACTGCTGGACTCAAGAATATTGAGCTACCATTTGAGAAAATCAAGTAGTTTCAAGGTTAAAATTGTAACTATAATTACATCGTGTAACGGAAAAGTCCAGCAATAACGATAAAACTAGAGTAAAATTTTAGACGCTAAAAATACGAAAGTACTCAGCAATCATTAATCCGAAAAATAGCACTCACTTATAATGAGTAGCTGGCTAAAAAATGAATAGCCTTTGCCTAGGAAAAGCTATATCCAAAATGAGTTCATGACAAAGTCATGAGCAAACTTGAATGGCGAGATGAATCACAGTCAATTTCATTAATAAGGAACAAGTCTATGAATTTAAGCGAAGGTTATGGTGTATTAAAGTGTCATGCGATCGCCGGACAAAAGGAACTTGGTAGTGACACCCCGCACTATCAAGTTCATGTGAAGGACGATCAGTTTTCGTATCGTCTAGCAATTAATGTTAGGTCAAGTCAGAAACCTTTCGATTTATTGTATTTTATCGATGACAACTTTGAACATTTCATCACCGACAAACTTGATCAATTGGACTTTGGTTTTAAAAAACTTGAGGATTCTGATAGACAACCTGGAAAAATTGCCCTAGACTACATCCGGGGTAATTTATTCAAAGTCAATCAGATGAAACCATTGCCCTTCAATGTACCAGGAGAAAACAACGATCTCAACGAGTTGATTGACTCATACTTTCAACGGGCAATTGAAACTCAAGCAGTTGTGTATGCTTTCGGCGAACCTTGGGGACCAGAAAATAAGTCTGACAAAGTGTTCGGCTTCCAACCAGGAAGAGGCGTTCATAATCTTCATATGAACCAAGGTAACAGCGGTAGCTTTGCCAGAGAAAATGGAGTTTACCAAGATGGGGCGTTATTAATTCATTACCCTTCTGCACTATCGTCTGGTGACCACTGGGTTGCAGTATTCTTTGCATTTCAGTCCCAGTCCTTCCATACTGATGATCGCACTGGTAACCCCATAGATAAGATTGTAGGAAGTGAACCAGTACAACCAGGAACTCCAGCAGTGAAGGCGCAGGTCAAAATCATTGCTGCTTTAGTAAATCCTCGTGGAGAAGATTCTGGCAAAGAGTCAGTTACTTTAATAAATTCTTCACCAGGGAAGATAGAGTTGAATGGCTGGGCAATTGCTGATAAACTCAAACGCAAGCAACCTCTTGATGGGTTTAGCATTGAGCCTGGTGGAGTTATTACAGTACCTTTAAGTCCAGAAAACATTCAACTTTCTAATGATGGTGGAATCCTCTCTATTCTTGATTCAGAAGGGACAAAAGTTGATGGAGTTTCCTACACTAAAGAAGATGTTAAAGAGCAAGGGTGGACTTTAGTTTTTTCAAACTAGAACATCGATTTTGATGGTGTGAATTTGAGCGCAAGCAAGGTCTTGGCTTGACTTTTTTTCCTCTCCATACTCCCCTTTGGGGAATTGATATTTTTTAAATTCAAAGTATGCCCTTTGAGTAGCTAGGGCATACTTTGAGTTTTTTACTTCCTACCGTGAAACTACGAATTGCCCATAGCATCCCGTAGGGCATATATTTGAATTATTTCGTCATGGTCGAATTGAAGAAGGACAGTTGTTGATGCAACAGTTGATTAAAAATCTTGAAAGCTTATTAAACCTTTTTCTAAAATCTAATTGTCCTTTGTGTCAGCGTCCAACCTCCCAAGAATTCTGTCAAGACTGCACGAGACAGTTACAAAAATGCCATCTTAGGGATCATAATCTTAAGCAAAAATCAGTGCCCGTATTTGCATGGGGAACATATGGCGGTATCCTCAAGTCAGCAATCACTACAATGAAATATGGAAATCAACCCCAAATTGCCCGTCCTTTAGGTCGATGGTTGGGAGAAGCATGGCTATTACATTCGCCTGTGCACAATAAAGTTGTAGTTGTTCCTATCCCACTCCACCCCGATAGGCAAAAAAACCGCGGATATAACCAAGCTGCATTGATAGCACAAAGTTTTTGCGAAACAACTGGATTAAAATTGAAACAGAATGGTTTGGCAAGGGTGCGAGCAACAGAAGCACAACATTCTTTATCAGCCTCCAAGCGAGCAAAAAATTTAGCTGAAGCCTTTGAAATAGGAAAAGATTTTCGTAGCCACCCAAAAGTATCAGTTCTTTTGATCGATGACATTTATACAACGGGTGCGACTGCTATGTCTGCTATGCAAACACTCAATCAAGCTGGAATTAAAGTTGTCGGGTTAGCAACAACTGCTGTTACCAGCAAAAGCAGCAATCCGATTTGATTTTTTTAACAGGCTTCGCCAAGGTGAACGTCAGCGGCTCGACTGACTTGTGCTGAGCCGGTCGTTGTAGCGGAAGCCGCCTCCGGCGTCGTTCGCGTAGCGTCTCCGTTCGGCCTCAAGCCGTGCCCGAAGGGCTCAGGAGATAGCTTCGCCGAACGTCCGAACGGGAACAGGAAAGAAGCAATAAAGGTGTACTGAGTTTTTTAAGCACAAAGTGCAGGCACTTTCACAAAAATCAAATAAGAATTCTATAGAAATTAATTTGATTGAATCTTGAATTATTTTTCCACTTTTTTTTACTCAATAGGCAAACTCTGCCTAAGAAAACTATAATTAACCAGATGATTCTGTTTTTGTGGGAATAATCTTTGGATGAGAAATAAGAGTCTGGCTGTGGGATTGAAACAAGTTACAATCATTCCTGCCACGTTACTAGCGATTGTAATAAATACAACAGCAGCTTTTGCTCAAGCTAATAAGTTTTATAATCCGATTTCTATACCTGTTGGTAATCAAATTAACGACACACTCTCTGACAAAGACATTCCCACTGGTCAAGGCGGATTTGCCCGTGATTACATGGTGAAGTTGAATAAGGGCGATAATTTAGTAATTGATTTGGCGTCTGAGAGTTTTGACTGTATGGTTACACTGCTATCATCCAATGGAACAACAGTAGCAGAAAATGATGATGGTCCTGATGGTACCAGCAATTCCCTACTTTTTACCCGGATCGTGGAAACAGATAATTATGTGATTCGCGTACGCTCTTTTGGAGAAACTGGAATTGGACTTTTTAGACTTAAGGTGACACGACTACAGCCAGCGAAATGAAATTATGAATTCCAAATTATTGCAAATTATGAATGACAAAACTTTTTGATAATTTACAATTCATGCTTTTCCAAAATAGTTAGTACACAAAGAAATAAAGCTTCAGTCCACTCAACAACCGCGCCGTAAGTATCTCCTGTATGTCCACCTAATTTATGGTTAAACCAGGCACCAGTGAGAGTGGCGATCGCACTTCCAGCAAGTACCGTTCCCAAAACGAAAAACAAACGTTGTTTATCGAAGACTATTTGTAAACCACTTAAACCTATCATCAATAACAGTCCCGGTAACAAATCCCTATAGGAACAAATAGCTTGTTTGTGAAAGGCACCTTTACCAGTTGGTTTGAGGTAAGGATAACGCAAAATTGCCAGTTGTTGACCCCAGCGTCCCCACCCACAAGCAGCCATCAAAGTTAACCAACGGTTTTTACTTAAATCTGTTAACGCGGCTGTTTTCATTAATATCAAGGCAATTGCTGCCATAGCCCCAAAGGCACCTGTAGCACTATCTGCCATCACCTCTAGTCGCCGCTTTGGATCACCCACTGCTAAACCATCCGCAGTATCCATTGCTCCATCTAAGTGTAGTCCACCAGTCATAAAAATCCAAAGACATACCACCAAAACGCTGCGAGTCAGTATCGGCACACCCAAAAAATTCATGCCAGTGTCTAATACCCCTAAAATTCCGCCAATGATTAACCCTACTTGCGGTGCGAGTCGCGACACCCTCGTGAAGTTTAACTCATTTACATATGGGAGAGAAATGCTAGTATAGAATATAACAGAAGCGTAAAGCTCTAACAGTAGTTGTTTCCACCACTGGTACTTGTTAATCATGTTTATCACATTAATGAACAGTTTTTGTACTTTATTCCTAAAACATTACACTGTTAATTTAGGTACATATATGGAGATAAATGTTTAAAGGTTTAGATAAGATTTACACTTTATACAAAGTCATCGGAAAAATTTTGTTATTCTTGTCTTAGTGTTAAGGTTTCATTTAATATTTTTAACAGTTTTCTGTCATGGCTTAAGCACTAACAATTGTAGGACTTACGCACGAGTTACGAAACAACAAGATTGTGAGATTGCGCACTCCTCCTCGCAATAACACAACTACGTTATTTTTGCGTAAATCCTGAGTTGAACTCACTTGCAGTTTAGTACTGCTGATAATTAGAAATTCGTTATTACAGCTTTTTAGTTATTCGCTCTACAGATCCCATATTTGATTAAAATGTAGAGGGTAAAGAAGCTGTTGCCTTAAGCGAAACGATTTTAGATTTTAGATTTGAAATTTTAGATTGGGGGCCCTTTCGGTACAAGCCTCGTCCTTCGGTGGACGGAATCAATTCTTCAATCCCAAATCCCAAATTCTTCAAGCTCCTCACCTTTAGGGTGGAGTCAATCCAAAATCCAAAATCCAAAATCCAAAATTGGTTGGCTGCTTGACTGCGTTACATCTCACCTGCGCTCTTGAAGTTGTTTGATTATGACTCATCATCTACCTAATGCGAAGATACCAGCTCCGTGCATTATCAACACAGGCGTTGTTGTGAAGAAACTTGATATGCGACGATTGCTGTCGGATTTAGGTCGTGTCCGCTACATCTACACTTACCAAGGTCAGTTGCAGAGTGAGGGTGAGGGAGATGTTATGGAAGTGTTTGCCAATCCACAACGCTCTACCCTAATCGCAAATCATGCTCTTTACTTGAATATTTCCAGTTTTGATTACTTGGAACTTAAACAGTCAAAAGAAAAAGAAACTTACTTTGACTTAGTACAAGAGGGGGTGTGTCTGCGACTGATTCCCCTCTCGACACCCGCTCAAGAACGCCAACAGCGTTCCTTGAATATCAACGATCTAGAGGTGATGATGGAGCAGGTGCTATCAGCTAGATGGGATGCGGAATTTGATGACGATAACTCCGATTTGCTGTGAGGCTTCCTCAGTTATCGTTTCTGTTTTTGCTCAAAGGTTTCACAGCTAGTTAAATTAGGATAACCAGTGAGCTAAAAAGCTGACGCTGAGTGCTGAGCGTTTGATAAAGGTTAATTCTATCTTGAGTGCAAAATTTTCTTTTCAACATCTTGCCAGCTGTAGCCAAACCAAAGCTAGAGCCGGGGTTTTTTTTACTCCTCATGGTCCGGTGGAAACTCCACGATTTATGCCAGTGGGGACTTTGGCAAATGTCAAAACTTTAACTCCAGCCCAACTCCAGGATACAGGAGCACAAATGATATTGTGCAATACTTATCATTTGCACCTCCAACCAGGTGAAGCAATTGTGGCTGGAGGTGGAGGACTGCACAAATTTATGGGCTGGAATGGTCCAATTCTGACTGATTCCGGTGGGTTTCAGGTTTTCAGCTTGAGCGAAATGCGAAAAATCAGTGAAGAAGGTGTCACGTTTCGCTCACCCCATGATGGTCAAATTATTAACTTAACACCAGAACGCTCGATTGAGATTCAGAATATTCTGGGAGCAGATGTGATCATGGCGTTTGATGAGTGTCCGCCCTACCCAGCCAGTCGGGAAGATGTGGAAGCAGCGACGCAACGAACTTACCGTTGGCTAGAACGTTGTGTTGTGGCGCATCAACGTAGTGATCAAGCATTGTTTGGGATTGTACAGGGAGGAGTGTATCTTGATTTGCGCTGTGATGCGGCTATTGCTTTAACAAAGTTAGATTTGCCGGGATATGCTATTGGTGGCGTGAGTGTCGGCGAACCGCCTGAACTGATTGCAAAAATTGTCCAAGCAACAGCGCCACTGCTACCACCAGAAAAACCGCGTTACTTGATGGGTGTCGGGACTTATCGGGAGATAGCGATCGCGATCGCCTCAGGTGTAGATTTATTTGACTGCGTGATTCCCACTCGCTGGGCGAGACATGGTACAGCGATGGTGCAAGGCGATCGCTGGAATTTAAAGAATGCAAGGTTTCGTGAAGATTTTACGCCTTTAGATGAAACATGCCCTTGCTACACGTGTCAAAACTTCAGCCGTGCGTATTTGTCTCATTTGGTGCGATCGCAAGAAATTTTGGCTTACACCTTGTTAAGTATTCACAACATCACTGAACTCATTCGCTTTACCCAAAGAATACGCAAGGCAATATTAGAAGACCGATTTCTTACAGAATTTGCCCAATGGCTGACTCCAGAAAGTGGCGAGTGTTCAGTAGATAAAGACTCAGGACTAATAGAGGACTAAACCGTGTTAAGATACTTGTCAATTCTGAAAGCTGTGTTGGATAGGTGGATTTAAAAAATTATGGAAGCAGCATTGTTGTTAGCAAAATTGCCTGAAGCTTACCAAATCTTCGACCCTCTGGTAGATGTTCTACCACTCATTCCTTTGTTCTTCTTGTTGCTGGCTTTCGTTTGGCAAGCAGCGGTTGGTTTTAGATAAAATTGGTGGGCGCAATTATCGCGTTTTCGCCATTATAAAAATATGAGATATCAAGTGGGGTGGGCATTGCCTACCCCACTTTTACAGCAGTTTTGAATCGGGTAGAACAGAGGTTCTGACATCTTGCACCAGAGTCAAAAACCGGGTTTCTTGAGAATGACACCACTTAAAAAGCTTAACTTTTCGTTGATAAACCCGGTTTTTTAGGTCTTGTTGAGAATGCTTTGTGCATTTAGCACGTGTTTGTAGTTTATGCAAATCAAAAGGAATAAGTCTTACAGAAAGTGACATTTATTAATATTACGTAATAATATAAAACAAGAGATAATACATCATTCTTAAAGCTAGTCAAAACTTAGCTTCGCACTCAGGCTTACAGTAAAAGAGGTATCAGGCATGGGTAATATCACATTCGTCAAAGAAAATAAAGAAGTCGTAGCGGCAAATGCTGCGAATCTACGGCTCAAAGCCATGCAAAACAACGTAGATATATATAAAGTCTTTGGCAAGATGATGAATTGTGGAGGCAACGGTCAATGTGGCTGCTGCGTTGTCGAAGTCGTCGAAGGAATGGAAAATCTTTCACCCCGTACAGATACGGAAAATCGATTATTGAAGAAAAAGCCTGAAAACTGTCGTCTTGCTTGCCAAACCTTAGTTAATGGTCCAGTTAGTGTGGTAACAAAGCCTTAAGGGTGAATAATTAGCAGGTAAGAAATAACTCCTTGAACCTGAGATAATGATATCCTTAAATTGTCTAGTGGATATCATTGAGAGGCATTCTTTCCATGCAAGTTAATGACCTGGGGTTCGTGGCGAGCATTTTGTTCGTTTTAGTCCCCGCTGTTTTTTTACTCATTCTTTACATCCAAACTGCTAGCCGCGAAGGCTGATTAACAGGAAAAAAGATAGTTAAGACCTATTTTGTCAATCACACGAAAACCCCCACACTTGCCTGTGTAGGGGTTTTGTTTATCAACCGCAGTAACTTTAATCTACCGTCCGCGCTAATAATACAGGACAGGTAGCATTAACTCGAACATAGTCAGATAAAGAAGATCCCAAAAGTCGGTCTATATCGACCAAATTCTTGGCAATTGAAGGACGCCGATCTGGAGAACCGAGCAATAATAAATCTATCTTGCGTTCATCTGCCAAGCGACAAATTTCTTCACCTGGTTTACCACTGCTGATAAAACAACGAGCTGGCACGCCATATTTTTTAGCTTCTGCATAAGCTGCAGCTAAAATAGGATTTTTTTCTGGACTAATTTCAGTGATTTGAGATTCTTTGCCGCGTAAATCTGTGCTAACATTAGCCAGAATTAACTCTCCTCCCTTAATATCTCGTAGCAAGAATAAAGCCAAACTCAAGCAACGTTTTGCAGCATCAGAGTTATCCATTGCCACCATAACGCGCTTGACTGTTTTGACATAAATGTCATCTTTCACCAGCAACATGGGGCGAGAAGATAATTGAAAAACGTACTGACTGACTGAGTTTGATAAAATCGATTGCAACCGCTTGAGTCCGCGTGAACCCATAATAATCAAGTCAGCGTCGATTTCGTCCGCGACCTCGCAAACAACACGTTTAGGATCACCTTGCCGTAAAATCGAAGAAACTTTGCTGGGATCTAAGTTCAAATACTGGATTGCATTAGCCAGAATTTTGCCACCCTCTTCCCACTTTGTTGTCATAGCTTCAGCAGAAGATAGGTGGGGAACAACATGCAAAACTGTAACTTTTGACCGTTGAATTGAGGGGACGTCTGCCAAAGTTTTGAGCATTTTTTCTGCATGACCCAATCCAGAGACAGCTAGCAAAATTTTTTCTATCATCATGGCGTCTTGTTGTTCAGGTTGCTTTGGGAATTAGCCATTGGTCATTAATCAATAGTCAATAGTACAAGTCCTGAAAGAATGACAATTGACAATGACATTTAAGTTTATTTACGCCTAGTTACCTAAAGTTCCAACTAGGCTTCATTAATTTCAGCTTACTCTTAATTCTGACTGATGAGCTTAACGAATAATTATTAAATTTATTAGTTTTAATCTATGTTTACTATTTTTCATTAATGAATTAGTTAAGTATTGCAAAGAAGTGATAATTTTTGATAAAAAATTAAGTTTGCTATAGGATTTTTCTTTGATTTTTGCTCAACTAAGTACAATTTATGTTAACCAGTTATCAGTTATCAGTTATCAAGCAATTGATAACTGATAACTGTTCACTGTTCCCTGTTCCCTGTTCCCTCTAGTCGCAATGACTGGTGCATAAGTTGATTTCAGTTTCATCTATAAGAATTATGTATAAATGTTTTTCATATAAGTAAGTAGTGTAGGGTGGGCACTGCTAATCAAATCCTGCCCACTATATTCGGGTTTTAGTGGCAGTGCCCACCTACGTGTGTTTCAAAAATCAAATAGGATTCCTATATGTATAAGTGTTTTTCATATAGCACCTTTGGATTATGATCGTATAAAAATTGACCCTTGTTCTATGAACTCTCCCCAACCTGATGATGATAACAACCGTTATGTCAAAACAATTTTGATTTTGGCAGCCAATCCGGCAGGAACTTCTAGGTTGCAATTGGATAAAGAAATACGGGAAATTGATGAAGGGTTGAAACGAGGGAATAAACGTGAGCAGTTCAAGTTAGAGCAAAAGTGGGCAGTACGTCAGCGTGATTTTTACCGAGCGATTTTAGATTACCAACCCCAGATTGTTCACTTTAGTGGGCATGGTGCAGGAGTTGATGGCATTGTCTTAGAAAATGAAGCAGACGAACCAGCGTTTCTCAACGCAGATGCGCTCTCCAGTATGTTTGAGTTATTTGCTACAAAGGGAGTTGAGTGCGTACTTCTCAATGCTTGTTATAGCGAAGTGCAAGCAAAAGCCATCAGCCAGCACGTCAACTATGTGATTGGCATGAACCGAACGATTGGGGATAAAGCAGCGATCGCATTCTCTGTAGCATTTTACGATACTTTAGCCGCTGGACAACAGATAGAGTTTGCTTATAAATTAGGTCGCTCGGTTTTAATGAATTATTTAGAGCAGCAAACTCCGGTTTTGTTGAAAAAAGACCAAATTGGTGTTGTTCAGCCATTATTTGACATTGTTCCTCCCAATCCATATGTTGGATTAGCTGCATTTACGGAAAATGATGCAGCATTCTTTTTTGGACGGGAAACGTTTGTCAATGGTTTGATTGAAGCCGTCAACCAACAGCCCTTGGTAGGAGTAATTGGTCCTAGTGGGAGTGGAAAATCTTCTGTTGTGTATGCGGGGTTGTTTCCTCAACTGCGGATTGCTGGCAACTGGTTGATTGAATCATTTCGTCCTGGGTATAAACCATTTTATCAGTTAGCTTCTGTTTTAGTACGTTTATTGGAACCAGAAACTGGAGAAACTGCACAACTGCGGGAAGCTGTGGGATTAGCAGCAGATATGGAACTTGGGAAAATCACTTTAGCTACGGTGATATCTCGGCTTAATGAACGCCAGACTGATAAACGCTTGTTGCTGTTTGCAGATCAGTTTGAGGAACTTTACACTCTTTGCCAGAATAAAGAGGTGATTGAGCGTTTCGTTGATGCACTGTTGGCAGCAGTTAATCTGGACAACTTTACACTCGTCTTCAGTTTAAGGGCTGATTTTTCCGGCTTTATGCTTGGGTATCGTCCATTTCGTGATGCATTGGAACAGTTTACACCGAAATTCTTAAGTTCAATGAATCGTGAGGAACTGCTTAGAGCAATTGAGCAGCCAGCCCAGAAAATGGTAGTCCAAAAAGATGCACAATTAACACAACGAATTTTAGATGATGTCGGAAATGAGCCAGGGAACCTGCCATTGCTGGAATTTGCCCTCACCCGACTTTGGTCATTGCAGCAAAAGCGCAAGTTAACTCATCAAGCTTATGACAAGATTGGGGGTGTAAAAAAAGCTTTGGCTAATCACGCCGAGGAAGTGTATCAGCGACTTGACGAAACACAGCGGCATATCGTACCACGAATTTTTGTGCAATTAGTGCGCCCAGGAGAAGGAACAGAGGACACTCGTCGCATCGCTACCCGTGCAGAAGTTGGAGATGAAAACTGGGGATTAGTAAGTTATTTAGCAGGATACCCAGCCCGTTTGGTTGTCACCGGACGTGATGAAAAATCCGGGGAAGATACAGTAGAAGTTGTCCATGAAGCCCTAATCCGCGAATGGCTGACTCTGCGAGAGTGGATGAACGCTAACCGTCAGTTTCGCCTTTGGCAAGAACGATTGAAAGTGGCAGTGCTTGAGTGGAAGAATAGTAACTATGACTCTGGGGCATTGTTGCGGGGTGTGCCATTGGGTGTAGCTCAAGAATGGTTGCACAAGCGAACTAAGGAAATGACACCCCAAGAGCTAGATTTTATTAGTGCTAGTCTACAGCAGCGTTCTAAAGAGCAGTCGGAACGAGAGCGCAGGCGGCGGCGTAACACAAATGCGTTGATTAGTGGTTTAGTTACTGCTTTGATTTTATTAGGATTTGCTTTTTGGCAATGGGGGCAAGCAGAAAACCGACGAATTAATGCAGAGGTTTCAGTTCAAAGTCTCACTACGGAAAATCTTTTTGCTTCAAACTATGAACTAGATGCTTTATTATCCGGGTTGAAAGTTGGGATAAACGTGAAAAAAAATGGTGATACTGTAGATTTAGAGAACCGCACAAAAGCAATTGTTGCTTTGCAACAAGTTGTTTACGGAGTAAAAGAACACAACCGATTGGAAGGGAGTTATGTAAAATTCAGCCCGGATGGCAAGACGATTGCTACTGATGGTAGAGACAACACAGTAAAACTATGGAATCTCTCTGGACAGGAACTGCATACCCTTAAGGGGCATAGCGATGCAGTCTGGAGTGTGGTGTTCAGCCCGGATGGTCAGACGATTGCCACTGGTAGTAGAGACAACACGGTGAAACTATGGAATCGTTCTGGGCAGGAACTGCATACCCTGAAGGGACATAGCGGTGTAGTCACAAGTGTAGTGTTCAGTCCGGATGGTCAGACGATTGCTACTGGTAGTTATGACAACACAGTAAGACTATGGAATCTCTCTGGGCAGGAACTGCATACCCTTAAGGGGCATAGCGATGCAGTCTGGAGTGTGCTGTTCAGCCCGGATGGTCAGACGATTGCTTCTGGTAGTAAAGACAATACAGTGAAGCTATGGAATCTCTCTGGGCAGGAACTGCATACCCTCAAGGGGCATAGCGATGCAGTCTGGAGTGTGCTGTTCAGCCCGGATGGCAAGACGATTGCTTCTGGTAGTAAAGACAATACAGTGAAGCTATGGAATCTCTCTGGGCAGGAACTGCATACCCTCAAGGGGCATAGCGATGCAGTCTGGAGTGTGCTGTTCAGCCCGGATGGCAAGACGATTGCTTCTGGTAGTAAAGACAATACAGTGAAGCTATGGAATCTCTCTGGGCAGGAACTGCATACCCTCAAGGGGCATAGCGATGCAGTCTGGAGTGTGCTGTTCAGCCCGGATGGCAAGACGATTGCTTCTGGTAGTAAAGACAATACAGTGAAGCTATGGAATCTCTCTGGGCAGGAACTGCATACCCTCAAGGGGCATAGCGATGCAGTCTGGAGTGTGCTGTTCAGCCCGGATGGCAAGACGATTGCTTCTGGTAGTAAAGACAATACAGTGAAGCTATGGAATCTCTCTGGGCAGGAACTGCATACCCTCAAGGGGCATAGCGATGCAGTCTGGAGTGTGCTGTTCAGCCCGGATGGCAAGACGATTGCTTCTGGTAGTAAAGACAATACAGTGAAGCTATGGAATCTCTCTGGGCAGGAACTGCATACCCTTAAAGGGCATATGCGTGAAGTCACAAGTGTGGTATTTAGCCCGGATGGCAAGACTATTGCTACTGGTAGTTGGGACAGGACAGTTAAACTATGGAATCTCTCTGGGCAGGAACTGCATACCCTGAAGGGGTATAGGAATCAAGTCACAAGTGTAATGTTCAGCCCTGATGGCAAGACAATTGCTTGTGCTGGTTATGACAAGACAGTAAAACTGTGGAATCTCTCTGGGCAGGAACTGCATGCCCTGAAGGGACATAACGGTTATGTCTTAAGTGTGGTGTTCAGCCCGGATGGCAAAACAATTGCTACTGGTAGTTGGGACAGGACAATTAAACTATGGAATCTCTTTGGGCAGAAACTGCATACGCTTAAGGGGAATGATGGTAATGAAATAGTCAATAGTGTGGTGTTCAGCCCGGATGGCAAGACAATTGCTACTTGGAGTTTTAATACCGTCAAGCTATGGAATCTCTCTGGGCAGGAACTACATACCCTAAAGGGGCATAGCGGTAAAGTCTATAGTGTGGTGTTCAGCCCGGATGGCAAGACGATTGCTACTGATAGTAAAGACAAGACAGTAAAACTATGGAATCTCTCTGGACAGGAACTGCATACCCTTAAGGGGCATAGCGATGCAGTCTGGAGTGTGGTGTTCAGCCCGGATGGCAAGACGATTGCTACTAAGAGTTCTGACAAGACAGTAAAACTATGGAATCTCTCTGGGCAGGAACTGCATACCCTCAAGGGGCATAGCGGTGTAGTCACAAGTGTGGTGTTCAGCCCGGATGGTCAGACGATTGCCACTGGTAGTAGAGACAACACGGTGAAACTATGGAATCGTTCTGGGCAGGAACTGCATACCCTGAAGGGACATAGCGGTGTAGTCACAAGTGTGGTGTTCAGTCCGGATGGTCAGACGATTGTTTCTGGTAGTGAAGACAACACCGTGAAGTTATGGAATCTCTCTGGGCAGGAACTGCATACCCTTAAGGGGCATAGCGATGCAGTCTGGAGTGTGCTGTTCAGCCCGGATGGTCAGACGATTGCTTCTGGTAGTACAGACAAGACAGTAAAACTATGGAATCTCTCTGGGCAGGAACTGCATACCCTCAAGGGGCATAGCGATTTAGTCTTAAGTGTGGTGTTCAGCCCGGATGGCAAGACGATTGCTACTGGTAGTTCTGACAACACCATGAAGCTATGGAATCTCTCTGGGCAGGAACTGCATACCCTTAAGGGGCATAGCGGTTCTGTCGATAGTGTGGTGTTCAGCCCGGATGGCAAGACGATTGCCACTGGTAGTGATGACAACACAGTAATACTATGGAATATGGATTTGGATAACTTATTAATACGTGGTTGTGATTGGGCTTCTGATTATCTGAACAATAACCCCAATGTTAAGGATGACCGTCACCTTTGTGATGATGTTCTTAATAGAAAGTAATGCCGGATTCAAATCTCCAGCGATTTAGACAGTTTTTGTCAGTCAATCTGTTAACAATGACAAGAATTAGTGAAAAATGACATTAATCTGTTAACAGTGACAAATAATTAGTTAATGTACAACCTGGATTCAAAAAATGGGTGACGAGGGATTTGAACCCGCAACCAATGGATTAAGAGTCCACTGCTCTACCGTTGAGCTAGTCACCCTAAGCAACATTAGGATTTATATCTTATCACCTCAAAGCAAAGCTTGTCCAGCAAATTCAGTTAAGTCGAGGCGAGATAAATTGTTTTCATCGCGCTCGACTCCGCTTTGTTTTACGTTCTTATTTCATGAAAGTCTTTTTTATACTGCTTGAAACCTGTTGAATTTACGTCAATTAACTGCTAGGAGTTGACTGCCGTAAATTCGCCGGAATTTGTTTTGGAACAGTCCAGAAGTAAATTGTTCTTCCATCCACTTGCTCGGTTTTCTCAGGTTTCCATTCACCCATATCAAAAGCGTGCGACACGATACGGGTACCAGGTGGAAGTTTTAAGAGCTGCGGACGCAACTTGACATTGAGTTCAGGTAGCAAGTAGAGAGTTACTACTGTTGCATCACTAAAATCAGTAGTAAATAAGTCTTGCTGGAGAAACTGCACTTTGCCAGTGAGTCCTGCTTTTTGAGCATTTTCGTTAGCCTCTTTGATGCGTTGTGGATCAATATCTATACCAACAGCCTTCTTGACACCATATTTTTGTACTGCAGCAATGGGAATTCGTCCATCTCCACTACCAAGGTCATATAGAACATCATTTTTGCCAACCTTAGCAATTGTCAACATTCTATTGACGACTTCCGGAGGTGTTGGTACGTACACAACATCAGGTGTCCGTCCCGCAGGTTGGGCACTTGGTGTAGATCTTTGCTGAACTTCTACAGCAGAAGGAGATGCTTCATTCTGTGCTTGGGAATTCAGTTGCTCTTGCGGAGTGCAACCAGCCAACATTAGGCTACTTACACTGACTGTTGCAAACAAAACCTTTAAAGTTGCTTGTAATTTCATGATATATCTCTCCATGAATTTAAAGATTTTTGGAAGTAGTTCGTTGACGGTTGAGGAGCAGTAAAGGAATACCTGTTAAAAGAATAATCACTCCAGTGATACCTCCAATACCTGCATAAGTTAGGCTAGAGTATAGTAGGTATGCACAAATTGCACAAAATAGCAATGGTGTCCAAGGGTAAAGAGGCACACGGAAAGGACGAGGCACATTTGGCTCTCGGGAGCGCAGAACCAGTAATGCTACCCCAGACAGGAGAAAAAACAACCAAAACACTGGAGCTGTGTAATCTACCATTGTTTCAAAACCTTTGCGAGTTAAGGCACCTAGTACTATCAGTGCTAAGGAAATTGCTCCTTGAACCAGCAAGGCATTCTTTGGGGTACCAGTACTTTCTTGCCAACGTCCCAGAAATGAAAAATTCCGAAAGTCACGCCCTAAAGCGTAGTTAGTACGGGCACCAGTAAAAATGGTGGCATTGATTGCACCTAAGGCTGAAACCGCAATTAAGAAGCTGACGAATCTTGCTCCATTTTCTCCAACAGCGCCACGCATCAAATCAGCTATTGGTGCTGACGATGAAGCCAAACCTGCAAGTCCCAAGCCGTAAATGAATGCTAGGTTAATCAACACAAAAATGACTGTGATGATGGCAATACTTCCTAACAAAACACGCACCATGTTGCGTTTGCCATCTCGTACTTCTGCTGAAATGTAGGCAGCTTCATTCCAACCACCATAGGTTAACAACACAAAAATCATTGCCTGACCAAAAGCGGCGTTTTGAGTAGCTGTAGTCGATGTATTTGGCGGTACTTGTGGAGCAAAGAAAATACTAACAATAATTATTAGCACTAAACCCAGGACTTTTGCTGCCGTTAGCCAGTTCTGAGTCCACTTCCCTTGCTGCACACCTACAATATTCAAACTTGTCAGGCAAATGACCACACCTATAGCGTAAATGGCTGAAGAGTATTCCCCTAAAGGTAATAATTCAGATGCATAATCCCCAAACACGAAGGCTGGTAGAGCAATCGAACCAGTTTGAATCACAGTCATCCGCGCCCAAGCAAACAAAAACGCAGGGCTTCTGCCAAAAGCACGCATCAGATAATGATAAGTTCCCCCAGCATCAGGATAAGCGGTGGTCAACTCTGCATAACAGAGTGCACCAACCAAAGACATCCCTCCACCTAGTAACCATGCTAGTAGTGCAATACCTCCACTCTGTACATTTGCTGCAACTAAGGCTGGTGTCTTAAATATGCCTACACCAACCACCATCCCAACAATCAAGGCAATTGCGTCAATTGTTGAAAGTGTAGGTTTTGGCACTGTTACTTTTGTTGCCATATAAGAAACTACCTGGAATTTTGGTAGTTAGCCAGGAGTAAACAACTTGAATAAAAGCTTAAGCTTTAGTGGAAATTTTTTTATCTACTTTAGGTATATTCCTGTTTTCCAGATATCTTTGGGCGAGGAATTTATTTTACAGATTGTGTTTTTTGTCAATACCAAAAATTTCCCTTTGTTTGAAGAGCGTTTATTGCTTGGGACTTTAATACGGAGTTGATTCATGATTATTCCTCTTTAGGTAATTTTCAAATGCTTTTCGTCTTTGCCTTTGTCGTAATCTTTAGCTTAGTTACCGAATGTGACATAAAAATGTCAACCCCAGTTAGACACTGCTCTCATAGACGAATGGCACTAACAAAAGCTATACTCCAGAAGTAGTGTGCGAACTGGTCAGGCGATAAGCCGGAGGCTTGACGCAAAGCATATTGCCAAGAGTACAAATACGCCTGTCAGGATGGGGCGATGATAGGCGCGTTGTCAATTTTTTTTTTGGCAGAAAAAGCTTTTATATTACAGGCTATTGACTAATTGGCTGATCCTCATCATTAGCCTTCTTTTGGGCAGATTTATCTGTTTGTTGCTCATCAGAAACAAGCACAAACTCAGTTTTTATATGAGATTTCTCACCCCATTGATCTAGAACATCTCTAATTAACACTTCTTGCACCCAAATCTTAGCCACAACTGTTAGGGGTAGTGCAAGAAACAAGCCTAGAAAACCAAAGAATGTGACAAAAAACAACTGAGCAATCAAGGTGACAGCCGGTAACAGCGACACTTGATGCGCCATGACAACGGGCGTAATGAAATTGCCCTCAGCTTGCTGGATGATAAAGTAGAGAATGAATACTGCAAGAACTTTCCAGGGAGCATCCAAAAGTGCGATCGCCATTGCTGGTACAACACTCAGTGTCGGACCTAGATTAGGAATCAAATTCAAAAATCCTGCTAAAACTCCCAAAGCCAGTGCTGAACGCACGCGCAAAATTGATAAGCCAATTAAGCTCATCAGTCCCACAACACTCATAGCAATTAAAGCGCCGGTTACCCATCCTTCCAACGACACTTCGCATTTATCTAAAATTCCGTCTACCCGCCGCCGATAAAATGAGGGGAACACGCGTACAAATACTTTGCGGTAAGCTTGGGGATCTGCTAATAACATCCCTGTCAAAACTAGCACCAACAAAATCTTAAGAACAACTTCTAAAGAACCGGATACAAAGGCAAAAGAGTTGCCCAATGCTCGATTAATAAATGGTTGTGCTTGTTGAGTCAGGCTGTTGACATCAGGTATATATGGAATGATTTCGTCAGGAATGCGAGATCTGAATTCGTCAAACCAACCATTAAAACGATTCAAACCCTTGGGTACTTGATATGTTAAGTCTTGAAACTCCTTTGCAAAAGGCGGTACAACCACGAAGAAGAAGAGTACAATCAAGCCGAGAAAAATGGCTACTGATAACAAAACCGCAATTCCACGCTTCATTCCAGAGCGTTGGAACCTTCTAGCCAGTCGATTTAAGGTAGTTGCTAAGACAACTGCGGCAAACATCAGCAACAGGACTTCCCGAATCTGCCACAGAATATATAAAGAAATAACTAAAGCGATTAACCCTATCCATTGACCTAGATTCACTACCTAACTCCTGGCTGTTGACGAACTGCTTCTTCTTCTTAATGCAGTAAGGCTAGCTAATTCTAGCAGTTCCCGCCTACAGGTTTTTGATTAATTTTGCCGTCGTTGGAGTCGCCATAAGAAAACACTTGTCAGAATGACGCTCGGCAAAAAAACGATCACGAGGGCGTTGGTTGCTGTGGGTGGAATATATAAATTCGGAAGAATATACTTAATCAAAGCTGACAGTCCAGCCGAGAGAAGAAACACTTTGAAAACAAATCCAAGCTGATTTTGCATAACAAGTACGGCAATTCACATTTATCTGGGGGGGGAGACACGAAATAGAAAAATATGTCTCATTCTTTAAAATAAATTTAAGCAGAGCAACAGACAACACTCTGCATTGTAAACCGCCATGATTTACTTGCCAGTGTCGCTGCTGCTATTTTTGGTGTTATTATTGCTGCTACCTTTTTTTTCGTTTGTTGTAGCAGTAGACGTGGTGGGAATTGCAGTTGCAAAATTAGGGTTTTCCCCATCTATCGCAACTTTATTATTTACGCTAGTGATATTGACCAGTACCATCAATGTCCCTTTGTACCGTACCGAATCCTCTGTAACAGTGGCAAATGACCTTGCTTCTTTGTGGGTGAGGGAATATTGGGGTATACCCCTTGGGAAAGTACAACGTTATACTGTGATAGCTCTGAATGTGGGGGGAGGCTTGATCCCTGTGTTGTTGGCACTTTATCAATTTACACAAGGAAACGCTCTCGCTATTTTATTAGTAACAGCTATTGTAACAGCTGTTAGCTATTATGCAGCACGTGTTGTCCCTGGAATTGGCATACAAATGAATCCGTTGCTGGCTCCTTTGACTGCTGCTTTGTCTGCAATGTTAATTGCGGCAAACCATGCTGCTCCCGTTGCTTTTGCTGGTGGCATTCTTGGAACATTAATTGGTGCTGACTTACTGCATCTGAAGGACATTCAAGCAATGAGTTCGGGAGTTCTAAGTATTGGTGGTGCAGGGGTATTTGATGGTATCGCTTTGTGTGGTTTATTCGCTCTTTTATTAACGTGAGATAGTTATTTGCTATTTCTATAAATAAAGAACAAATAACGAGCAATAGAAAAAAGATTGGAGGGTAAATCAACAAATGCCAGTTGAAACTAATAATAAGAAAAAACGTCAAATCAAACTACCAAAAATACGTCAGTTTGGTGGTAGCTTACTCATTCTATTGACCCTTCTTTTTCTGCTGAACTTGATTGTTCCTAGCTTTTTTGGTCCTAAATTACCGCAAGTTCCTTATAGCGATTTTATTGCTCAGGTACAAACAGGAAAAGTAGAACGGGCGATTGTGGGGGGCGATCGCATTGAGTATGCGATTAAAACCCAAACCCCAGATGGTAAACCTACAGAACAAGTCTTTGCAACAACACCAGTGGCGCTCGACTTAGATTTACCTAAAATTCTGCGCGACAATAAGGTAGAGTTTGCCGCACCACTACCAGACCAAAATGGTTGGATTGGCACTGTTTTAAGCTGGGTTGCACCACCATTAATTTTCATTGCTATTTGGGGCTTTTTCCTCAATCGAGGTGGCGGTGGTCCCGCTGCACTGACAGTAGGTAAAAGTAAGGCTCGCATCTACTCTGAAGGTAGCACTGGTGTAAAATTTCTGGATGTTGCTGGTGTAGATGAAGCGAAAGTCGAACTGGAAGAGATTGTTGACTTTCTCAAAAATGCTGAGAAATACACAAACTTAGGAGCGAAGATTCCAAAAGGAGTTTTGCTGGTTGGACCTCCAGGAACGGGTAAAACACTCCTCGCCAAAGCAATTGCTGGTGAAGCTGCTGTCCCCTTCTTCAGTATCTCTGGTTCTGAATTTATCGAACTGTTTGTTGGTGTTGGTGCTGCACGAGTCCGTGACTTATTCGAGCAAGCAAAACAACAAGCGCCTTGTATCGTCTTTATTGATGAATTGGACGCACTGGGTAAATCTCGCGGTAGTGGTTCAATGATGGGTGGTAACGATGAACGCGAACAAACCCTCAACCAGTTACTCACCGAAATGGACGGCTTTGATGCCAATACTGGAGTCATCATCATCGCCGCTACCAACCGTCCGGAAATTCTAGATCAAGCACTGCGTCGTCCTGGTCGTTTTGACCGTCAAGTGGTTGTGGATCGTCCTGACAAAATTGGTCGTGAAGCGATTCTCAAAGTTCATGCCAGAAATGTCAAATTGGCTGATGATGTGAACTTAGCAACGATCGCCATCAGAACACCTGGGTTTGCTGGTGCAGATTTAGCGAACCTTGTCAACGAAGCTGCACTCCTTGCTGCACGCCAAAATCAACAAGCAGTGACGACGGCTGATTTTAACGAAGCCATTGAGCGTGTTGTTGCAGGTTTGGAGAAACGTTCTCGCGTTCTCAACGAAACCGAGAAAAAGACAGTTGCTTATCACGAAGTTGGTCACGCCATCATCGGCGCTTTGATGCCAGGAGCTGGTAAAGTCGAGAAAATCTCTGTTGTCCCTCGTGGTGTTGGTGCTTTGGGTTACACCATTCAAATGCCAGAAGAAGACCGCTTTTTGATGATAGAAGACGAAATTCGTGGTCGGATTGCAACCCTATTGGGTGGACGTTCTGCAGAAGAAACCGTCTTTGGCAAAGTGTCCACAGGTGCGAGTGACGATATCCAAAAAGCGACTGACCTTGCAGAACGCACCGTTACCCTCTACGGTATGAGTGATAAACTTGGTCCTGTGGCATTTGAAAAACCTCAACAGCAGTTTCTTGAAGGATATGGTAACCCGCGTCGTTCAATTAGTCCCGAAGTGGCAAGAGAAATTGACCGCGAGGTGAAGCAAATAGTAGATAATGCTCACCATATTGCCTTGAGTATTTTGCAAGAAAACCGCGACTTACTGGAGGAGACTGCACAAGAACTGTTGCAGAAGGAAATTCTCGAAGGTCCAAAACTGCGGGAACACCTCAACCAAGCCAAAGCGCCAGATGAATTAGCGCAATGGTTGCGGACGGGTAAGTTATCGGAAGATAAGCCCTTGATGCAAAGTTTGTTGGTTTAGGGATTTTGGATTGAATCTATATTGATCATTGAAAAGCGATCGCTCAAAAGGAAGTGCGATCGCTTTTTTATGAACCTATTGTTTTTAAAAACGAAAATTTACACAGTTGGTTCCTGATATTTGACTCCTCGTTTTTCGTGACGGTCATCAGCAACAATAGGATAAACAATGCTCCGTAATCGATTGATCGCACCGACAGGACGATGCACTGCTAGACCATTCCCAGGAGAAAAACTGAGATTTTCCCCAAAGTCATTTTCTTTGGGAGAATTAACCTTCTGATGCTTAACTGTTAGACGACCAATTGTAAAAAAGGGTGATTCCTCTTCATTCCAAGCAATGGTACTATCATCAATGGACATCTCTGGGCTAGTTTGAAATTGGATTTGAAAATCCCAACAATATTCAGCATCAGGCTTTGCTAAAGTTTGAATGATATCCTCTCGGTAGTAGTTGTCCTCTGAACCTGAGGCTTTGGCACGCTGAAGCTCACTTTCTGATCTGGACTCTAAAGGAAGCTGTTGATGAGGTGGTTGACTCGAAACCGGAGTAAATGCATATTTAATCACAACTGGATATTCCACAGGAACTCGACCTGGTTGGGATGGATCAAAATCAGATTTGAGTCCCAAAGAATACGCCGAAGCACTCCAATAACGTTCTATGAGCAAAGTCTTGGGAAACCGTTTGAAACTGGTTTCTAGAAGTGAGATTTCGTAGGGATGCAACTTTTTCCATAAAAGTATGAACGGTATAAGAAACGGAGACAGCTTTGCTCGATAAACCCCCGTAAAAAAGCTGTGGAAGTCTTTGATAGTTCTAATAAAAAAGAGTTCGGTATTGTGGACAATAATATCTTGGGTGTGGAACTCGTGACTTTGTGATAATCGCTCTCCTTCTACCCCTATCACTTTTACGGCCATTGAGCGCGTATCTCCTTCATAATCATTCTTAACTGAAAACGCACCACTAGCAAATCGTAGCCAAACCGGATATTGTTTGGGTTTTGCAAATAAACCTTGTTTTAGGGAAATGGCTTTGAGTTGAGCTTCAGTTAATGAGGTGCGTTTGCTCAATTCCTGCTTAATTGCTGCTTCATCAAAGTCAAAGATTTCTAGACTTCCTTGTACAGCAGCGTGGGTTTTAGAATGGGTGTCTCTCTTTGCAGTTTTTTTCTTCTCACCTCCGTAAAGATTTTCCATGTTCTTTTTGACGAGTTCACGCATGAGATCGCAATATTTGGCTTCGTCTTTTTCTGGGTATTCGGTAAATAGTTTCATTTTTCAAAACAGCTTAGTATTTGAACGAAAAATGTAAGAAAATCCCCTCTGTTTTGGTGACAGAGTTAAAGGGGTATTGTTAAGAGCGATGGCACTTTGTGCCCGCCAAAGTCGATTACGCGGAGATCGCACAAAGTGCTTGCCTCACATGAGCATCGCACTAAAAGCCGATGTGAAATCTTGCAAATTTATTGAAGGTCAAAAGTCACTTTGTACTTCTTGTCTGATGGAGGAACGTTGCGATTCACTAAATCTGAAACAGTCTTGGTATTTTGAATAATTTCCCAACCCACAGGAGAAAAAGTGTCTTTATTGAAGATATTGGGTGAGAGTAAAGGATTATTCAGCGCCTCAGAAAAGGCATCTATTCCAATTAAGCGTGCTACTAAGGGAGGGATAGTTGAATTTTTCCGCACCTCCTCGGCGTAGATTCCCACATAAAACTCAATATTATCAACATCACCATATAATTCTTTGAGTTTCTCTTGAGCAAATTCATCGCCAGTAATCTGCTCAAATTTGGTCACTCTGGGGAAACCACACATTTCTCGATAATCGTTGTAGCTTGCTAATTGTAGCTGTCGTCCTAATCTGATAGAGGGTAACTCTGTTAATTCAACCAGTATATCAGGAGTGTTGAATAAACCAATTCTTGTACCTGGTTGGGAACAAGTTTCCTCCATTAATGCCCCCAAACCTTTATCAATAAACATCTTATTATTCCAGAGAGATGCAGCAATATGGGTTGGTTTGCCGTCATACTTAAAGGTATCCGGAATTGAACTATGCCAGCGATAAACAAAATCAAACTCAATTGTCATCCAATTGGGACGATACCAACTTTCCTTCGTAAAAGCCGCAGGATCGGCAAACAACTTAAAGTGATAGGGAGTTATGTGGTTAATAAACTCTTCCATAATGATGTTTAAAATAATCGCCATGAGAATATTTCTCGCGGTTTGGAAGAGGCGTTCATCATCCCAGTCTGGATAACTGCGTACTAACTCATCACAAAGACGATTATGTTCCCGGATACATAGAGTGTTGAGCATGACATAGCCAATTTGCACATTTGCTCGTTCTACTCCCATCGCAAACAGATATTGTTTTTTGTCTGGAGGCTGTCTTTTTTCATCATTGACGGGTTCATAAAGACCGTTAAATTGAGGATCAACTTTACCCTGTGCTGGATCAGCATAGTAAAACAAGGGATATTCTTCTTCTATGCCATCTTGACGTTTGAGTTTTTGAGTTTTGAATTTACCTCCTTGAAAGGTTCTTAAAAGATGTGTTTGTTTTCTGGTTAAACCATAAACATTACACAAATCAATTTCATGGTTTGAAGTATTTTTTAATTTATGACCCTGGTTGTGATCGATGCGGAGAAAACTATCGGTAAACCACTGCACCCAATAGGGAAACAGCATAGTCGATTTGCTAGAATAAATCGTTTTACCATCTCTTTTACGAAATAAAATCGCCAAATCTTCGACTTTAGGCAAATTCTTCTGGGAGTTCAACTTTGGATCAGGCGGTAAATGCCGTCCAATATAAGTGCGATCATTGAGTGATTCCCAGGAAGTATAAGTATCAGTTTTCTTCTGAATGTTAGTATCAGGAATCTGCTCATCTAGAGTCATCATACTGTAGGGATTAGGACGAGTAGGAATTTTGTAGATGAGACTATTGATTAGAGTTTTGTTAACTTTGCGTGCCAGAGATTGATTGCTTTGTACAAATTTCCAAACACCTTTAAAATTTGTTAAAACGAATGTTTGAATTTTATTGTCTAATCCGTCTTTAGATGTGTCTCTTTTTCCAGCCATAATTGTTTTTTCCTCTCTTTTTTCACATGATGTATTGAATGGACTGATTCAATCTAGAATCCCCCGCTATTGCTAAAAGGGAGTTAATGTCAAGAACTCACATCATTCAGTTTGTCGAGAATTTTTTGGAGATTCTTGGGTCGATAGTCCTGGCGACTTTTCAAACGGTTAACCGTGCTTTCATGAAGATCTTCAATAACATCGCCGATTTCACGCAACTTGATTCCTGCCAATTTAAAGAATCCAGCATCGTTTTTAAAGTCACATTCATAATCCGGGTTAATGCCTGTGGGAATCACACTTGGATCTAAGTCAAGCCCCAATCCTAGGTTACCGATGGAGTCAATCATCCACTGTAGGGCAGCATCTGATAACCCCCTGTATTCTTCGGTTCCACCGCCAACGCAACCATGCGCACCTGGAAACCACTTTTGAATCACTCGCTGGTTTTCGGCGTCAGGATTCTTTTTCATGGGAGTTACATCAAAGACTTCGCGCATTTCGTCGATCGCCATAGCGTGCAATGCATTCTGAACATCTTTGTTTAAAGTCGTGTCATGGAATCTATACCGCTTATTCAGCTGCTCGTTCAACTGTTTGAAGGCGGGTATTCCAGGAATACCAAGGGCACCGACGGTGTCAAAACAACCGAGTAAGGTGATCGGCACGCTCTCTCCGTAAGTTTTACGGTATTCTTTTGCTTCCTGATCCTTAGGTTTAACACCCCGACTACGATAAAGCTCGTAAGCTTCATGTGTTTTGGTGACATGGGGTCGGCTTAGAAGACCAGAGCAATAGATCATCCCCACTAGACTCCTAACTGTGTAAGCACCACGACTGAAGCCGAACAGATAGATTTCGTCACCCTTAACATAGTTGAGGCTAAGAAATCGGTAGCCATCTTCAATATTTGCATCGATTCCTAGTCCCATAGCTCCGCCTAAAACCTTTTGACTCTCGGTTCCAATGCCTGCGTCATAAAATATGACTTGTGGAACCCCATCATTGGCGATCGGTTTCACGGACTGAGCCAGTTTAACTATATTGCTTGGGTAAGGATTTGTTAACTGTTGCCAGGTTCCATCACAACAAACTACAAGACGTTTCTTCATAGTTCTATTTCAAAACCTTTGAGTAATTAGAACAACATTATTTTATACCAAAACTTGATCCTGTGGCATTTGAAAAACCTCAACAGCAGTTTCTTGAAGGATATGGTAACCTGCGTCGTTCAATTAGTCCGCAAGTCGCCAAAGAAATTGACTGCGAGGTGAAGCAGATAGTAGATAATGCTCACCATATTGCCTTATTTTGCAAGAAAACCGCGACTTACTGGAGGAGACTGCACAGGATCTGTTGCAGAAGGAAATTCTGGAAGGCGCACAACTGTGGGAACGCTTCAACCAAGCCAAAGCACCCGCTGAACTAGCGCAATGGTTGCGGACGGGTAAGTTATCAGAAGATAAGCCCTTGATGCAAAGTTTGTTGGTTTAGGGATTTTGGATTGAATCTATATTGATTATTGAAAAGCGATCGCTCTAAGGTGTGGCGATCGCTTTTTTTCGCCTAAATTTTTTCACCTGCAACTGACCTCAAATCACAGTTAAGTAACTACAAATGTCTTCAACTGGTTGATTTATATAAAGTTAGTAATAGTTGATTGCCCAATAGCCCATTACGGCATTGTGCTTTGTTGCAGTCGCAATATTCGTTAAACTTTTGTTTGTTTGACTTCTTCCTGTTCTACTTGTTGAGTAGTTGGTTCTGCATCGGTCGGTCTTTGGACAACAACCCCTAGCAAAACAGTAGCAATACCACCAACGCTACCGCCAACTTTCTGATCAATAACCCCTTGGGTAGTGAGGACAGTGGAAACACCTGCAACAACACCCAGGAAAGTTCCAAGTAAATCAAGTTGCTTTTTGTTGAGTTTCATAGTGGATAATCAAAGTTAATGAGAGTTTACTGAAAAAAAGAGATATCAAGTTAATAGCTGAGATAAAACCCATCTATTAAGTTGAGCCAAAGGTTTAGCTTGTTTGTGTTCCTTCTGATTGTTAATAGTGGAGAGTGAGACTAACTTATGCACAAAGGGGATAGAAACCGGTCGGATGGTGCCACTAGAAGTTATATTTTTCTCTTTTGAAAGAACGAAGACCATACCTTTTAGAGTTCCCTACAGACAATAAAAAATGTGAAAACTCGCGCAAAGACACAAAGGCACAAAGAATTTTTTGGTGTCCTTTGCGTCTTTATGGTTGTTTTCTTAACTTCGCTGCCAAATTTTAATCGTCTTATCTAAACTCCCACTCACTAATAGTTCTCCTGAAGCAGTAAAAGCTAATGCCGTAACTGTATGTGTGTGACCTGTAAATGTACCCAGCAGTTCTCCCGTTTCTAGGTGCCACAACTTAATCGTTTTATCTGCACTGCCACTGGCAATAATTTGTCCATCAGGACTCAACGCAATAGCGTATACTCCGTCCCTGTGTCCGTTGAGGGTGTGAAGTAATTCCCCATTTTCTAAGTGCCAAATTTTAATCGTTTTATCTCGACTACCACTGACTAAAATTTTGCCATCCATAGTGACAGCCAAGGAACGAATAATATGGGAATGACCTGTAAACGAGTGCAATAACTCAGGAGCGAAAGGTATCTGACTTTCCTGTTGGCAGATACGCCAGACTTTAATTTTGCGGTAACTCCCTGTAATCAGAGTTTGTCCATCAGGACTCAACGCTAGTGAATGGGCTGCTGTATCTTCTAGAGATAAGGCAGTAGCAACCTGACGCTGCATCAAGTCCCAAAACATAATTGTTCTATCATCGCCCCCAGTTGCTAACATTCGTCCATCTGGAGTAAAGGCAACACACCGCACCATTCCATTATGCTTGTGCAAAATATCAATCAAGTCTTGTGCCCCTACGTGCCAAAGTTTAATTGTGGAGTCTGCACCAGCACTGACTAATGTCTGCCCATCTGGACTGAAAGCCAGCGAATTCACTTCATCAACTAACCCAGAAAAAATCCAAGGATGTTCTGATAATGTCCCTACTAACTCACCTTTGGTCAAATCCCATAGCTTTGTCTCCCCACGACTACCACTTGCCACAAGAGGAGATGTGTTCCCATTGTTACCCCTGTGACTGAAAGCTAGGCAATTAATTCCCCTGGTATGTCCTTTTAAGGTCTGCCAGCATTCCCATTCACCTACTATTGTCTTGAGTGGATGGTCTGATGGTAAAGTCTGAATTGTTTCTGTGATCACAATTTCATTCAAGACTCGTAGCTTATCTTTTTGAGTACTCAGTGATTCTAAATACCAACTCAGCCCTCCCGCGTACAACAACTGACTTGGGGTAATGTGTAGTTTTGGCTCACTAAATTCAATTTGATTTGTGGGTAAAAAACCTGCTACGATCACTTGCTTTTCATAACCTCTTTGACCAGTAAATGGGTAAAACAAACATAGAAAAATTAAGACTTGATGATTTTTTAAATCTTCTTGTGTGATCGACCATCTAACTTTGTCTTTTTTGATACTGTTAAAACTTTCTCCATCAGCAGCATAAACCTGAAGACTGACTTTGGGATTTAAGCTAAGCACGTAGGGAAATTTGCTTTCACCACGTAAATTTCCCTCATCATCTAGAACTATATTGTTCAAGCTATCTTGTGCCACTTTTTTCACCTGCTTGCCTAGGCGATCGCCCATGACTCGGTCAACAATTTGCTCTCGCAAAAGATAATCTTCCGCTTGGTGCTGGAAGTATCTTGGAAAGGGAATTGCCCAGTCAGGAGAATCAGGATATTCAGGCGGTGTCGGAGGGGGATTTTTGGCGATAATTTCTGCTTGTTTGCAAGCAATCTCCAGCAGTTTTGCCAATGATTCGCCCCAAAATGCCATAATTTCGCTATGGCAACCTTTGACTTGACTTTCCAGCAAAAAAAGATCGTAAGTCTTAGGTTTTTTGATTCGTTGAAGGAAATCAGCTTGTTGAGCCTTTAGTAAGCTAATCCAATCCATTTGCATTCCTGCCGCGCAGTATTTGCATACCTACGTTAAGTTAAGTCAAGGCAATCGCTCAAGTTAGTATATCAACTTCAGTTGTTTAAGGAGTCGGTTATTTCAGTAGTTAATGTAACACAACCTTTTGGTGTTGATAGACACTAAATGACTATAGTCAAGTGATGACGTAGCCAGTTTGCCTTGAAAAAATTGAGATGATAGATGATTTTACCTAACCAAAAGCATGAAATACTGTTTCACCGGACGCAGTTTTAGACAAAACTGTGCTCAAATTTGAACAAATTTGAAGACTCGTTGAAAAAAAGCTCTATCCTAGCTTTTTAAACATAGACACTTACAGCAATTTTCAGCTACATAGACTAACTTTAAGACAGGGGGTAGAAGATATATGAAAGTGCATTAAAAAAATGTATTTTCAAATACTTTTTATTATTGTAATGTATTGGAACGAGCACATGGCGTGGATCTATCTTTTTATTGCTGGTTTATTTGAGGTAGGGTGGGCAATTAGTTTGAAGTATGCACAAGGGTTTACTAAGTTTGGTTCCAGTGTCGCCACTATTACCCTCATGATACTCAGTTTCACCTTTTTGTCTAAAGCCCTGCGTACACTACCGCTTGGAACTGCTTACACTATCTGGACAGGTATAGGAGCTGTTGGTACGGTTTTGTTGAGTATAGTTTTATTTCAAGAACCTCTTGAAGTGCGCCGCCTCACTTGCATTGGCTTAATTGTCATAGGTGTGATAGGACTGAGGCTAGTTTCTCCACATTAACCGTGAGCCTACAGTACAGTATGTTTTAGGTAAAACACACCACCGGAAAATCAGGAAGTGAAGAAGTAGGCAAATAAGCCAGTCTTGTGATGAATCGTTAAATTTTCTACCACAAGTGTGAGCCGTAAGAGCCAGAGATCTGCAACTATTGCTGTGGAGAAATAAAGAGTGATTCATGGATATTCAAACACCAGACTGGGTTAAACACGCTGTTTTTTACCAAATCTTTCCAGATCGGTTTGCCAAAAGCAAACAACCCCGGAAACGGCTTTTACAAAATGCTGCTTGGGAAGATTGGGAAGCTATGCCTACACTCCAAGGTTATAAGGGAGGAGATTTGTGGGGGATTCTAGAGCAGTTAGATTATATACAAGACCTGGGAATTAATGCCATTTACTTCACACCGATCTTTCAGTCAGCTTGCAATCACCGCTATCACACACACGACTATTATCAAGTTGATCCAATGCTGGGTGGTAACCCGGCTTTTAAGGAATTGCTAGACGCTGCTCACGCACGGAATATCAAAGTTGTTCTGGATGGAGTATTTAACCATTCTAGTCGTGGATTCTTCTTTTTTCACGATGTTTTGGAAAATGGCCCTCATTCACCTTGGGTAGATTGGTTTAAGATAGAGGGCTGGCCCGTTTCTGCTTACAATGGTGAATTTCCTGCCAATTATGTGGGTTGGAATGACAATCGAGCGCTGCCAGCGTTTAATCATGATAACCCCCAAGTGCGAGAGTATATCATGGAAATCGCCGAATATTGGGTTAAATTCGGCATTGACGGCTGGCGGTTGGATGTGCCTTTTGAAATTAGAACTCCTGGTTTTTGGCAAGAGTTCCGTCAGCGAGTCAAAGCAATTAATCCCGAAGCTTATATTGTCGGCGAAGTTTGGGGAGACTCCCGTCAATGGTTGGATGGAACTCAATTTGATGGGGTGATGAATTATTTGTTTGCGGGACCGACTATTGGTTTTACCGCTGGCGATCGCGTCGTCATGGAACAAGTACAAAGCCGCGACTACAAACCCTACCCACCGTTGTTCGCGCCTGAGTATGCTGAGAAAATTGAACGACTCTTGAAACTTTACCCTTGGGAGATTCAACTGACTCAACTAAATCTACTTGCGAGTCACGATACAGCACGCTTGCTGACGATTGCTGGTGGTGATAAAGCAAGTTCAGAATTAGCAACTTTACTGCTTCTTACCTTTCCTGGTGCTTCCAGTATCTATTATGGTGATGAAGTTGGTTTACCAGGAGCTATTGATCCAGACTCTCGACGTGGTTTTCCACTAGAAGCTAATTGGGATAGGGAAATTCTCAAGACTCATCGCGAATTAATTGCCATAAGACACGCTTACCCATGTTTGCGTACAGGCGATTACAAAGTCCTATATGCTCAAGGAGCACTCTATATCTTTGCGCGAGTTTTGGGAACAGAAGAATTGATTGTTGCGGTTAACGTTGGTACTGCTGAAGCAAAAGGAAATGTTGAGATTACAAATTTGAACACTCAACCTAATAAGCTTTTGTATGGCGCTGCACACGTAGAGTGGAGTGTTGAGGGAGAATCTAAGAGTCTGACTTTAAGTCTTCCTCCACGCTCAGGCTCCATTATAGGTGTAGGGTAAATGAAAGGGGTGTAGGGGTGTAGGGGTATAGGGGTAATTAGCCCCGAAGTTTAAGGTTCCAAGCCCCTTAATTCATTAATGGAAAATATGAAAAATATCAACCGAGATAGGTAGTACTTGGTTGATGGCGTCAAAAATCAACCCCCTCAATTTATTGATGGGAACCCTTACACCCTTACACCCTTACACCCCTAGTTGTTGACTTCTCCTACCCTTGCAGGAGTGCAGTAGATTGCACTTTTATTTTCCTGCAATGATTGCAGGCATCAACACTGCATCAATAACATGGATGACGCCATTGTCGGTAATAATGTCAGTTTTGACGACATTGGCGTCATTGACTTTCACTTTACCATCAGCAGAATCAATTGCCACAATTGACCCCTCTAGTGTTTCAGCATGGTCAATTTCAATTAAATCCTCATGCATAGCATCCCCGTAGGCTACATGATACATGAGAATATTTTTTAATTTGGGGATGTCTTGCAGCAATGAATCTAAAGTTCCAGGTGGTAGCTTATTAAACGCTTCATCCGTGGGTGCAAAAACTGTATAGGGACCAGGACTTTTGAATATCTCTAGGAGTTCTGCAGCTTCAACCGCCTTCACCAGCGTATTGAAATTTCCGGCGTTAATAGCAGTGTCAACAAGGTCAGGCATGAGATAATGTTATGAGGTTACAAAATATTTATAAAGTGATAAAAAAGTATCAGCCTCTATCAACAGAAAGGTTGCTTGTAACTAAACAGCGGGCGGTAAGCATGTTGGTGCTGCTAAACTGAAAAGAATGACTTCACTCAACCAGTAATTTATGCTAAAGCGTTCTAAGTTCGAGACGACTCAATCGCAAGTTATGCACCGTGCTGAGGATCTAATTAGTGCAGCCTCAAATCGTTACCGCATTACAGTTCAAGTGGCAAATCGTGCGAAGCGTCGGCGTTACGAAGACTTTGACAATCCAGATGATACAATGATGAAGCCAGTACTGAGGGCAATTATCGAAATGTCTGATGAACTGACTCAACCAGAAATTATTGGTGAAGTCTAGAGTGATGTCTACTGCAAAGAAGCAGGAGACAAGGAAGCAGGGGAATAAAAGACTCCCTCATCTCCCTCACTCCCGCTTTCTCTCACTCTCCTTCCCTCCCCATCTCCCCTTGCAGCACATGATTAGGGGAGTTGGGATAATACTGATTAGTCTACTTGTTTTGAGTTCTTCCCAACCGGCTGACGCTCAAAGAGTTACTCCTGGTGAAGCTTGGCAAGCAGTTTATCAACAATTACCCGACTTAGCGCGAGAAAATCAGTACGTTAGCAAAGAAACGGGCAAAGTTTCAGAAAATAACACCTTGGTCAGTCGTATGATACGGTATCACTCCTATTTGAAGGGACGTCCATCAAACTATCGACTGGATTGGAAGCTGACTTTGGCTGATTACCTGGGTGCTAATGAAGTGATGTATGAAACGACTTATCCTGGGAATGATACTCTGAAAAAAAATCCTTTTGATGGCGATCGCGCTGTTATTGCACGGCTAAACCGTCGCCAGCGGGATGCGTTGGTGCAAGCTTTAGTAAATGTTTTTAATCCTAATTCCCAAAGTACACCAGCTTCTACCCCCACTCCCTCCTCATCAGCGCCAGAGAACACAACCCCAACTCCCAGACGAGTACCCAAACAAGGCGGTGCGCAGTTACTTAAGTGATGACTTGAAAATAAAGACAGAGGGAGTGAGGGAGAGAGGGAGTGAGGGAGAGAGGGAGAGAGGGAGAATATTTTTATGCGTTATTGGTGTACGCAGTTCATGACGGCGGGAACATCCCAATTTTGCCAATTTACCAACATGATGAGTTGTCATTGCGAGCAGAACGTAGTGGAGCGAAGCAATCGCAAAGTCTAGATGTTGCGATTGCTTCGCTTCATTTCATTACGCTCGCAATGACAAAATATATTTTTACACATTTGGGATGCTCCCATGACGGCTACTTATAAGTCTTGATCAAATCAGGAAAATAACTCACGAAAACTAAATATTTTAATATAGTTTCATAACGATTGAAATAACTATGAAACTCAATTTATTTGCGGATATACTCAGTCCGAAGGTTCGTAAAAGCAGTGCGCTTTACGCCGTCGCCTTCACCATCACCTCCACAGCAACTCTGACTCAGCCAAGTTATGCTCAAAACCAAAAGTTCTTCTGCGGAATGAGCAAAGGTGTTCCAGCAACACTGGTTCGCACCTCACGGGGAAACATCCCGATGATTCGCTGGGTTGATGCAGGATTTGCTCCTCCTTGGATTCCTGAAAGGCGCTGTGAAGAAATATCTGCCAGATTCCAACGATTCTACGAGAATGGGACGCTAAATTTCCTCCGCACTGGTAGATCTGAGCGTCAACCTGTATTGTGCGTTGCTGCCGAAAAAGGTGGTCCTTGTTTACCTGAGGGAATATTGCTCACTCTCAAGCCTGGTAAAAATCCTGAAGATATTCTACAACAACTGTTTAATAGTCGCGGTGGGGCTAGTCCTGGAATCGTTGAACTAGGTGGTGACAGCAGCAGAGATGTTGTTTCCTCAGAAAAAGACGCAGCTTACCTTGATGTCCAAAAACTCCTCTCTAAGATGGAAGGTAGAGAAAGCACATCTTGTCCCGCAGGACAACCTCTTTGGAAATGTTAAGCAAATTGCAAACTAAATCAACATGCAATGGCGCTTACTTCTACTGGTTGCCTGTATTGGTAGTTTATCAATCTCCTCGGTAGCATCAGCACCGAATGTCGGGGTTTGTGTTGAGCAACCGTTAAAACAACGTTTGGGAAACCAACTGCAATACAAAGCTAAGTCGATTACAGTCAAAGTCTTGTCAAAAGACTTTCTGGGGTCAGGTATTCTGATTCACAAACAAGGCTCAGTTTATACAGTACTGACGAATGCTCATGTACTCAAGTCAGGCAAACCTCCCTATCAAATTCAAACCCCCGACGGTTATGTGTATGTGGCTGATGTCCCTAGCACCAAAGACTCTCCTCCCTACTTTAAAAACAATGATTTGGCTGTTTTGCAGTTTCGCAGTCCGAAAGTCAGCTATGCGATCGCCTCTATTGGTTCAGCATCAAGTCTGAATGTCGGCAATGAAGTGTTTGCAGCTGGATTTCCCTTTGATTTTGACACAAATCAAGACCAAGGCTTTGTTTTTAAAACAGGTAAAGTTTCTTTAATTCTGAAGAAAGCTTTAGAAGGTGGCTACCAAATTGGATATACTAACGATTTACAAAAAGGTATGAGTGGAGGACCACTGCTCAATCGCTTTGGTGAGGTGGTGGCTATCAATGGAATGCACGCTGAACCTCTTTGGGGTAATCCTTACGTGTATCAGGATGGAACTCAACCGGAACAACCTTTGCGAGAGAGGATGAGTAAATCTAGCTGGGGGATTCCGATTGAGACATGGAAAAATGCGAAAAACCCCACTCCTTAACCTCATCGCGTTTTACCTCACCCTTGATTTTAGCTTTGCTAAAATCTTTCCCTCTCCTTATTAAGGAGAGGGATGCCCGACAGGGCAGGGTGAGGTTTACCCCGCAGTCACTCTCGTTCCCAGGCTCCAGCCTGGGAATGCAGTTCGCTTAGGCTCTGCCTCTGGTAGCTCAGGAGGCAGAGCCTCCATTGCTGCATTCCTTGCCAGAGACAAGGAACGAGACATTCGCCTTACGATGGTGGTGTACATCTCGCGTTTTACCTCACCCTTGATTTTAGCTGCGCTAAAATCTTTCCCTCTCCTTAATAAGGAGAGGGATGCCCGATAGGGCAGGGTGAGGTTCTTCAGGATTTATAAGCAATTCAGCGAACTTAATACTACTAATTTTGATATAACAATTATTAGGGCAAAATTTAAATATGAATTTCTTTTCTCGTCATCTACCACCGGTGCTGATGGGTGCAGCAGTCGTAATGGTGCAACCTCAACTCGCTGTCGCGTTATCTCCAACACAAATCAGCGACATTGCGAAAGAATTTACTGTTCTGATTACTGGTGAAGGTATTGGTTCTGGGGTGATTTTTGAACGTAAAGGTGACACTTATTTTGTGATCACCAATCAGCATGTGGTGGCGAAGGATGGGGGATATGAAATTCAAACACCTGATGGCAGTCGCTACCCAGTTTACCGCAGCCAAGAACTACCTGGGTTGGATATTGCAATTTTACAGTTCACAAGCAAGAAAAATTACCGTCTTGCGAGTTTAGGTAACTCTGACCAAATCAGGCAAGGGATGACAGTTTATGTGGTAGGTTGGGGTTCGGTTAATGATTTATCAGATAAAACCAACAAATCCAGCTATCTTACCTTTGCTGGAATCATTGAAAGTCTGAGCAAAAACCCACAGCAAGGTTATGGTTTGGCATATAACAATCAGGCGATACCCGGAATGAGTGGTAGTCCGGTACTAGATGAAAATGGTCGTGTGGTGGGGATTAACGCAGCAAGACTTGATCAAAATCTTACGGTACAAGGAACACGACTGTTGGAAGGTTGGAGGTTAGGAATTCCGATTAACATGGTTTTAAGAACTCTAAATCGTCCGGTAAGTTCGCCAGTAACCGCACAACAACCAGGTGCTAAACCAAATCTAACTACTGCAGGACAAGCAGATATAAGGAAAACGTTTGCAAGACTAAGGAGAACTGAAGCTTTAATTAGCTCAGGGGGAGCTAAGAAAAATAGAAAAGACTACCAAGGAGCTATTGCTGATTACAACCAAGCCTTGCTGATTAATCCCAATAATCCTGATGCTTACTATGGACGAGGTCTCGCTTACTATTATCTGAAAAAGTACCAGGCAGCTCTTGAGGACGTGAACAAGTTACTGCAACTCAGTCCTAAAAATGCGTTTGCTTACGTAGTACGGGGTTGTATCCGCACTTTGTTGGGAGACAAGCAAGCAGCGCTTACCGATTTTAACCAGGCACTTCAGTTAGATCCCAAACATGTAAATGCCTACAACAACAGGGGTGTTATCCGCCAGGAGTTGGGAGACAAGCAAGCAGCGCTCGCTGATTTTAACCAGGCGATTCAATTAGATCCCAAATTGGCACTTGCTTACACCAACAGGGGTGATATCCGCTATGATTTGGGAGACAAGCAAGCAGCGCTCGCCGATTATAATCAGGCAATTCAGTTAGATCCTAAAGATGCAAATGCCTATATTACCAGGGGTAAGTTCCGCTATGAGTCGGGAGACAAGCAAGCAGCCCTGGCAGATTATAACCAGGCAATTCAGTTAGACCCCAAATTGGCACTTGCCTACACCAACAGGGGTGTTCTCCGCGCTGAGTCGGGAGACAAGCAAGCAGCGCTGACAGATTTTAACCAGGCAATTCAGTTAGACCCCAAATTGGCACCTGCCTACACCAACAGGGGTAAGTTCCGCTATGAGTCGGGAGACAAGCAAGCAGCCCTGGCAGATTTTAACCAGGCAATTCAGTTAGACCCCAAATTAGCACTTGCCTACAACAACAGGGGTGTTCTCCGCTATCAGTCGGGAGACAAGCAAGCAGCCCTGGCAGATTTTAACCAGGCAATTCAGTTAGACCCCAAATTGGCACCTCCCTACAATAACATTGGGTTGCTCAAATACGAACAAGGAGATATAGAAGGAGCTATCCGTCAGTTTCAAACCGCTATTAATAATGACAGCAAATTAGTAGAACCCCAATTAGCTCTGGCAGTGGCACTTTATAGTAAAGGAGAGCAGCAACGGGGTTTAACGATGGCAGAAGCAGCTTTGCGTTTGGACAAACGTTTTGCTGATTTAAAGTTTCTCAAAGAACAATTCTGGGGGGATAAGCTAATAGCAGATGCGAAAAAGCTTTTAGAAAATCCTAAGATTAAGGAGATAATATCTCGCCCATCTCGCAGTCAATGATATTTATATAATTACGAAAAAAACAATATGACTACTAACCTTTTACAACGCATTACCTATAATCCTGACGTGTGTCACGGCAAGCCTTGTATTAGAGGACTTCGTTATCCTGTAGAATTAATTCTCGAATTGCTTAGTTCTGGCATGACAATAGGTGAAATTTTAGCAGATTATGAGGATTTAGAGCGGGAAGACATTTTAGCTGCTCTACAGTTTGCAGTTCGCCTTAGCCAAGTAAAAAGTATCTATAAAATTGCCTCGTGAAATTTCTTGTTGACGCTCAATTACCTGTTCGACTCGCTCGATTCCTGGAATCTGCTGGTTACGATACAATTCATACAAAAGACTTACCTCACAAAAATGCGACATCAGATACAGAGATTAATTCTATTTCAATACGGGATAACCGTATAGTAATTACCAAGGATTCTGATTTTTTAAATTCTTTTTTAACGATTAAAGAGCCTTATAAATTACTTCTTATTACCACAGGTAATATTAATAACCTAGAATTAGAGGCAATATTCGCAGCTAATTTGCAATTCTTAAGTGAGTTATTTGTTAGTCATTCCTATATTGAAATGACTCGCGATTCAATCATCGTTCACTATTGAGGCAGAGCCTCAGGTTATGCATTCCCTGGCTCTGCCAGGGAACGAGGAAAATTCTGTTTTTATTACTTGGGTGGTGTGGACGCACTTTCCCGAATCTCCAGCGAATTAATCATTGCTTGTGCAGTTTCTAAAAACGTATCATATTGACTTTCTTCTGCTGTGTAAGTCACAATGTATGCTTTGCTATCCTTTACTGTCCAAACCGCCATCATCTTAACATTAACTTGCTCTTGCTTTCCTGTGTAAATAACTTCATGTGCTGGTAGATTTGCCAATTTAGCTGGATGCGATTCATGAATTCTAGGACTTGTTGAATACTGAGTGATTTCATTAACTTTTGAATTTGTATACTCAGGTAATGAAATAGGTTTTTGCAAGTCTTGCATTTCGACAGATAGTTCTGGTTGAAAAGAATTGGAACTATTGTTTTGAGGAAGAAAGAATTTAGCAACATCACCCGTAAATCTATCTTCTATCTTTTGAGTTATCCAATCTTTAGGATATTTCATCCTAATCAGAAAATAGTTAGAACTATCATAAGTCAAAAGTGATGAATCATGATGTGATGAAGCGAATATTTTATCTCGTATTTCTGGAACCAACACGGCTATACAAGGGACAAGAGCAATAAACACTAAAGCTAAAGCAATCTTTGTATTTTGCCACTTCTTTAATTTATTTTTTGTGACTAAGCTTGAAAGCGCTTGCGAAACCTCATTGACTGACTGATAGCGCTTACGAGAATCATAACGCACCATTTTGTCTAAAATATCTGCTAGCTGAGGTTTAACTTGTACCAAATCTCGCCAAACAACTTCATGAGTCTCTGGATTTTTTGGGAGTTGTTTAGGCAAAATTCCTGTCAGGGCTTGGATAGCAGTGATACCCAAAGCATAAATGTCACTGTTAAATTCTGGATTGCCAATAGCTTGTTCGCTTGGCACATAGCCGGGAGTGCCGATAGGGACTGTCTTTCCTTGAGAGTTAGGTTTCAAGGTACTGATTATTTCTTTGACTGCCCCAAAGTCAATCAGAACTAATTTGCCATCTGAGGTACGTCTAATAATATTTGAAGGTTTAATATCTCGGTGAATAATATTCTGCTGATGAACAAACTCTAATATTTTTAAAATATCCTGCAAAAAGTTAATAACTTTATCTTCACTCCACTGTTTACCTGGTATGATATCGTTGCTTAGAATATCACCGTTTATAAATTCTTGAACTAAATAAAATTCTCCATTTTCCTCAAAATGCGCTGAAAGTCGCGGAATTTGGTCATGGTTTCCCAACTTATACAGGACTTGTGCTTCCGTTTCAAATAAACGTGTGGCTGTTTGTAAGACAAACGGATCCCGAAGCTGGGGCTTGAGTTGCTTAACTATGCAATATGGTTTGCCAGGTAAGTCTTTATCTAGAGCCAGATAAGTCTCACTAAACCCTGTTCCCAAATGTTTTATAATTTCGTAGCGCCCCCGGAGCGTTCTTCCTAGCATTTGATTCACCATTAGGTGCACAAGTTCCTCACCTGATGCTTGATACCGATTGTGGCATAGAATCTGATTTAGCAGAAGATATCTACGCCATGATACGGAACCTCACCCTGCCCTGTCGGGCATCCCTCTCCTTATTAAGGAGAGGGAAAGATTTTAGCGCCGATTCAAGCGAGGGTGAGGTTTTGAGCGATCCGGTGTGTACACCGTAGCCGAACTCGCGCAGAGGGAAAGATTTTAGCGCCGATTCAAGCGAGGGTGAGGTTTTGAGCGATCCGGTGTGTACACTGTAGGATTAGGAGTGGAAGAAGTAACACAAGTGGGTGGAGATGAAGAAAATAAGTATTAATTAGAAATATTTGGTCTAAAATCTAAATCTAAAACCCACAATCAACAAAGCATGGCAGATCTGACTCCTAATTCTAGTTTTAGCTTGACACTCCGCTTGGAAATTCCTAACCGCGTCGGAATGTTGGCTCACGTAACCAAGGCTATAGCAACCAGCGGCGGTAATTTTGGTCAAATTGATTTAATCGAACAAACAAGGGATATTTCGATTCGCGAAATCACCGTTGATGCAGCCAGCAGTGATCATGCTGAGATGATTGTGCAAGCGGTGAAAGCTGTGCCAGATATTAAGGTTATCGATGTTTACGATCGCACCTTTAATTTACATCGTGGCGGAAAAATCAGCATTACCAGCAGAATTCCTCTAAAAAGTGTGTCTGATTTAGCGATGGCTTACACGCCGGGAGTTGGAAGAATTTGTACTGCGATCGCCGAAAATCCAGAAGAAGTTTACAACTTAACCATCAAACGAAACACTGTAGCCATTGTGACTGATGGCACAGCTGTTTTGGGGTTGGGAAATCTTGGTCCAGCAGCCGCCTTACCAGTAATGGAAGGTAAAGCCATGCTGTTTAAGGAATTCGCTGGGATTGATGCTTTTCCTATCTGCCTTGATACCCAAGATACTGACAAGATTATCGAAGCTGTCAAAAATATTGCTCCGGTATTTGGGGGTGTCAATTTAGAGGATATCGCTGCTCCCCGCTGTTTTGAAATTGAAGCAAGACTACGGCAAGAATTAGATATCCCCGTTTTTCACGATGACCAACATGGCACGGCTATTGTTACTTTAGCAGCGTTGTATAACGCCCTCAAGCTAGTACAAAAGTCAATGGGAGATATCCGCATTGTGATAAATGGTGCTGGGGCTGCTGGCGTGGCTGTCGCCCGGTTACTCAGAAAAGCAGGGGCAGAAAAAATTTGGATGTGCGACTCGAAAGGTATTCTTTCTACCAGTCGCACTGACTTGACAGAAGAAAAGCGCGAATTTGCCGTCAAGGCTCAAGGAACCTTGGCAGGTGCTTTGCAAGGTGCAGATGTCTTTATTGGTTTGAGCGCACCAGGGGTTTTAACACCAGAAATGGTGCGTTCTATGACAAAAGACCCAATCGTGTTTGCAATGGCAAATCCGATTCCCGAAATTCAACCAGAGTTGATCAAAGACGATGTTGCAGTTATGGCAACAGGTCGTAGTGATTACCCTAATCAAATCAACAACGTTCTAGCATTTCCGGGTGTTTTCCGTGGTGCTTTGGATTGTCGGGCTGCAACAATTACTACCACCATGTATTTGGAAGCCGCGAGTGCGATCGCATCCTTAATTAAACCCTCAGACCTTGACAAACAACACATCGTTCCTTCTGTTTTTGATGAGCGAGTCGTGAGTGCAGTTGCTGGTGCTGTGCAACGTGCTGCGCGTCAAGAGGGTATTGCCCGTGGTTAATTAACTTAACAATATTGTTTGTTGGATGGGCAAGACGCCCATCCTGAAAAGATTGTAATATTATGTCCGAAAAATTACTTAATCCTTAGCTAATACCGTTTCACTTTAAAGTTATACAAATACGGAGCAGGGGGCACCCGAGCAGGGGCAAGGGGAAAGAATTAGAGATTAACCATTTGTATCAGAATTTTCGTGAAATGGTACAAACCGTATTGGTTCAGTGAAGTGCTTTTAACTAGATTGAGTGAACACTATAATTTTTCTTGTTTGTCTTCGTTCAGAAGACGGATTCAAAAAAATAAAAATTACGACTATTCTTAAAGCAAAGCTCCTGAGTAATATTACTTATGCATAGGACATTTAGTAAGAAATTTCAGATGCCTATCATTATAGGCATTCTCTTATTTGTTCTCACTTTGGGGGAAGTTGTTATCTCTGCGGAAAAAAGCAACTTGTTTAGGCTGTTTCGACCGTTTAATGTCGTGGTCAACTCTAGCTTTATTAGTCCCTTGGTCGAACAATTTGGTGATGTTTCGGTAGGACAGAAAGTTTTTATTGCTAGCAATACGACTCTGCAAGCCGATCCTGATACCCGTATTTGCATTAACAGTGAAACCAACCTGCAAGACAATATTTTATTCTTGGCGTCGCGTAACCAACAAGCTCCTGCATCAAACTGCGGTAAACTCTCAAGTAGTACCGGTAAACAAGTGAGCATTGCCCATCAAGCAAAGATTAAGAACTCAAAAATTGGCAACTTCACCTTCATAGGTTTCCTTGCCGATCTCAATAACGTGGTGTTAGAGGATGGTGCTTTTGTATTACATGGTGCAAAACTATCTAATGTGCGTATCGGCAAAGACCGCTTAGTGCCAATCGGGGCAGTTATTACGACGCAAGCGCAAGCAGATGCGCTTCCTTTAAAGACAGAGGCGAATTCAAAATTCCAAAAAGAGGTGTTGGAAGTCAATAAGGAGTTTGCCGAAAACTACAGCGAACTTTATAAACAACAGGGATACGACGCTGTAAGTGGAGTCAGCGCTGCACCAAGAACTTCTTGGAATCCTCAGCCTGTTCAGCCCACTCTTGGTAAAAACATACGGCTTGAAGAATTTGCTCGCATTGTTGGCGACGTGCGCATAGGAAACAATAGTATTGTTGGACGGCGCACTTCAATTCGTGCTGATGAAGGTTCACCAATTATTATCGGGGATAGTGCTGATATTGAAGACCGTGTTACCTTCCATGCCCTTAAGGGTACTAGCATTCGTATCGGCAACAACCTAGACACAAATGATAATATTGTTTTTCATGGTCCTTTAGAGGTAGGAGATAACCTGACTATTGGAGATGATGCAGTACTATTTCGCTCTAAGGTTGGGAATAATGTGACGATTGGAACTGGGGCATTGGTCGTTGATGTGACTCTACGTGATGGTGTACAAGTCCCAGATAATGCAGTTATCACGAAGCAGGAGCAAGCAGACGCCTTGAAATCAATGACATAGAAGATTTAACTTGTAGATGAGGCAAGCTACTTGCTCTACATTAAACCTTTTTAAGAAGGTTAGGGGATCAAGCCTTCTCATCGTTCAATCTGCGTTCAAAAACTCCAAATACCCATTGCTAAGTTCTTTCACCGCCAACTCATATAACTGTTTCCCATGTTCAGGTGTCGCCAAAGCCGGATTTGAACCCATTCTGCCATCTGGATATTTCTGGCGGAAGTCAGCAGCACCATAAATTCTGTGTCCAGTACCAACTTCTTTTGAAAGAGGTGCTTGCTTTATCGCTTCTGGATACACAAATTGAGTCACTGCAACTTCGCTTGGTGTTGCATGGGAACCTTCTTGATCCCCATATAATTCCTTTGCTAACTTGTAAACTGAACCGCACATAAACCAGTTACCAACTTGGCATTGGACTCGTTGCGCGTTGGGAATTTGTATATCTTCCAAGTGGGCGTATATTTCAGAAAAAGCAGCCTTGAGGGTAGCTATGTTACCGCCGTGTCCGTTGATAAAGTAAAATTTTGTAAAACCAGCTTTAGCTAAACAGGTGATGTAGTCTCGCAGCACTAGAATCATCGTGCTGGGACGCAGACTTATACTACCAGGAAAAGCAGTATGGTGTAATGCCATGCCCACATTAATTGTCGGACCTACTATTGCTTGAGTCGCTTCACCCACACCACGAGCGATCGCCTCCGCACAAATCGCATCTGTCCCAATTAATCCTGTAGGTCCGTGTTGTTCTGTGGAACCAATAGGGAAAATAATACCCCTAGACTGTTGGAGATAAGCCTCGACTTCCTGCCAGGTGCTTAAATGCAATAACATTTTTCTTCCGTGTCCTTATGAAGGTTCCACCTTTTTAAGGATAGATTATTAAATGCTGAATTACGAATTCTGGAAATACTCTTAATTCAATAATTCCTAAATTCCTTACTCATCAAAACAGTAGTGTTTCTTGACATCGCTTGTAATATCCCAAGTGCAGGACATTCCAGCCGGGAAAGTGACCAAATCACCTTTACCCATCTGCACTGATTCGCCGCCTTCAGGTGTAACGATGACATCACCTTCTAAAAAATAGCATGTTTCTTGAGTGTCATAAGTCCAAGGGAACTTTGAAACTTCCTTTGTCCAAATCTCCCATTTGAACACACCCAGTTCGTTAAGCTGCTCAATGCTCGGTTGATGTTCTACGTTAATCTCCATTATTTGTTCCTTTCAGCCAAGGTGATATTGAAAGAAGCTATCACTTCTTGGAAAATTATAACCTTGGCTCAACAAAGCAACCTAGCTGACACCTATTACAAAAATGATTAGGACAGATAAAACGCATTAAGCGATTACCAGTAACTCTTTCACAATCGGTAAATCTAAAATCCAACATGGTATGACTTGTTGAGCCTGGTGAAGGTTCATCAATTATCATTGGCAAAATTGAGAATAGAAAACCGCGTTACTTTCCGTGCTCTTGAGGGTGCTAGAAGATCATAAGATCGTCTTTCACGGTTCTTTTGAGGCGGGAGATAACTCAACTATTGGAGATGGTTCAGTACTGTTGTGCTCTATGGTTAGCAATTATCTTACGATTGGCACTGGCAGACATTTATCGTCGTTGGTGTGAGTTTATCTGACGGTGTACAAGTCGTGTGAGAATGCAATTATTATAACGGAGGAGCAAGCTGACGCAAAGACATCGATCATATATAAGATGAAACTTGCACTGTGAGCCAAGCTGTGACCTTACATAAGTGATTTTTTCACAGTTTAACAGTAAGATTGAATATCCTCACCGCAAACATCAGCCAAATAACACAAAGCACGAAAACGTAATCCCACAAGTTCGTCGTACAGCGGATTTATCTTGCACATTGGGGGAATGTGGGCAATTTTGCGACCAAACAGCAGGATATCTCGCTCAAAAGGGCATTGAGCCGGGATCATTCTTGCAAGAAACTTCGCCAATTTCGGATTTTTAATTTCTAAAGAATCAAGCTTACGACGCAATGGTTGAAGTAAATCAACTTTCGGTTGAGCTATTTGATTTGGATTGAGTGTTTGATGAGCTTGCAACTCAGAATGAACAAAACCAGGGAAGAAAATACGTTGACCACGATTTGGAGTTTTGAGAGCAGTCATAGCTATGTTACCCTTGAAAATTTGAATGGTTTGGTTACGGGTTTTTGGCTGTCCATAAAATCTATTTACCTAGCTTTTGAAATAGAATCATGGCTATTCCAAATATATGTATACACGGAAGATTTAGTTTTGTAAACACCGTATATGATTTTTATTTAAACTGACCGTACTGTGAAAAACTGTTCACCCTAATACAATACTATAAAAAAATTATAAAGAAAGCTTTTATACTGATTGAAATCTTAAATTTGTTATTGTCGTTTCATATTTTGAATGTAAACGACCTCGGCAGAAACCACATACCACCTTGAGGTGTAGTTTTTTTGCTCAGAAGAATCGTTTAGCTCATACCTAAGCTATATATGATTCTTATGTGATTTATATATACTTCTTATTATAACTATCGCTTCACTAATTTGGTGTGAGATATATCACAAAATACCAAGACATAAATGAGCTATGTAGCAGTCTGCACAAACTTTGGAAAGCATCTGCAAATGTATTTGTCAGGACTTATGAGTAGCTTTCGTATTACCCATCCCCCAATACGGTTTGAATAAGATCCCCCCGCCTGCGGCGACAGAGTTAAAGCTTCGACTTATCTCGACTTCGCTCGATACAAGTCGCTCAGCTTTAACCCTTCGGCTACGTTCAGGGTTAAAAAGGGGGTAAAAGAGTAAAAACGATGTAATTCCGTATCACACCATCACCCCATCAAGATCATTCCAACAACGCCTCAAGCGACTGGGGATCAGCAATACCTTGCAGGATTGCGTAGATAATCATAGACTCTTCCAAATCCAACGGCTCGCATAGCACCTCCTGATCACGCTCACCGTCTAATATGCGATGGATGGCAGCTATAAGATTATGCCAACCTTCGGCAAAGTTTTCCATCGCAGCTTCTACCTGTTCCCTCGCTTCTGCATGATCCACAGCGGCTACTACCCAAGCAATAAACTGCCCATATTTCCGCAACTCATACTGTGTTCCCGCAAACGCCGCCTTTGCTTGTCGGCACAGACGACGATATTCCCGTGCTTGGGTGGTGTCGCCCTGTTTGTCGGCAATCTTTGCCAAGATGGTATAGTTTTTCCAAATCTGAACCGCAGCGGGATCTAAGGTTATTTCGATAGCTAATGCCTCTTGTGCCAATAGTCGTGCTTCGGTTAAGCGGTGCGGTTGGTTTTGTAATAAGTCGGCAAGATTACTAAGTGACATTGATACTTGGAATCTATCTCTCGCTGCTTTTTTATCTTTAATTGCCTTGCGATACCAAGCCTCTGCCTCTTGGGGTTTGCCAGCATATTCATGGACTAAAGCTAATTGATGCCAAGTCGTTGCTGCACTTGCCAAATTACCTTGAGATTCTTCAATCTGTGCTGCTTGTCGGTAGGCATTTTCCGCAGCGTCCCACTGCTTGGCTTCGTGGTACACTATACCCAGTTGATGCCAATACACTGCTTCCATTGCTGGTTCATGCAGTTGCTGGAAAGTCGTTAGTGCTTCACGGTAACGCTGTTCGGCTTCTGGAAGGTTACTTTGCAACCGGGCTAAAGTGCCGAGTTGTCCATTTAATACTGCAGCACTACGAAAGTTTCTCAGTTCTTTGACAATAGCTAATGACGTTTCATAAGCGATGCGTGCCTCACCATAATCCCCCATATCCTTTAGCGCATCCGCCAAATCACCCTGCAAAGTTCCCATCAGTTGCTTCACATGATCAGACTGTTCCAATTGTTGCGCCTCTGCCAACCCCTGACGGTAGAGTTGTGCTGCCTGTGATGCTTGTCCTTGTCCTGTCAGACACCGTCCCAGTCGAGTCAAAGTACCACAGCGCTTATAACTCGGTTGCTCACCCAACCCTGCCAGTATCTCACCAAACACTCGCGCCGCTTCTTGATAGCGCCTTGCATTGAATAATAGCTCACCTAAATTAGTACGGGAGAGATACCATGTCTGGGAACCGATTTCCCCAGTCGCCTGGACAATCCGTTGGGTGAGTAAAGTGCGATCACGGTTGAGTCCGAAGTTGTTGAGAAACAAGTTTAGGTTGTTAACAAAATCCACTGCCCATTCTTCACCTGCATCCAACGCCCCGTGAACTGCATACAGTAAATTCGGCAATTCCCGTTGGGCAATGGCACGGATTTTATCGGGATTTTGGTTATCTTTAAAATACAAAGCACCAGACAGTTCATAATACCGCTGCCGATGACGGGCGAGCAGTTCTGTCTGTACTTCCGTTGACAAACGCGACCACAAAGCAGGGGCTAAGGTAGGGTGAAACTTGAGATAAGGATTACCAACACCAGGCAAGTGTTCGGGCTGAATCAAACCAGTAGCTTCCAATGCTGGGCGTAGCTTTTGCCACTGTGATTCCGAAAATTCTGTAATTTCCAGCAAGTCAGGTTCCATCGCCCCACCCTGAAACACGCCCAACCGAGGCAACAACTGCATCGCCTCAGCGTCCAATTTTTCCAAAGACAAATTCAACGACGCCAACAAGGGATTTCCTGGTGTTTGAGCAATCAACGCTTCCAACCTTTGCCCCAACTCTGCTGGACGACGGATTTTCAACTGTCTGGCTAACAAACCAATCGACAGGGGATGAAAATCCACCAGCTTAAATAATTCCAACAACATTTCGCGTTTGGGCGGATCAAGTTTGGGTGCTGGGGGTAGTTTGATCAAACTCTGGAAATACGCCAAAGCATCTTCTTGTCCTAAACCTCCCAACGGCAAGGAAATATGTTTGCGACTACCTTCTGTGGGATAATCAGAATGGGTAAAATCTGGCGTTCTAGTCGTGATTAACACCCGACATTCCCCAACTTCAGACCACTGTTTCGCCACGGTTAACAGTTCCTGTAAAGGTTCCGGGGACAAGCTTTCCAAGTTATCCAAAATCAGCAAAGTTGCTTGGTTCCTCAATGCCTGAGTTGCCGCCGCAGCATCAATTAAATTCTTCTCCAACACTGTCGCCAGAGTGCTGACTGCCAATCCTACCGCATCCACACCCTGGAAGGCAGCATAATCGATAAAATACACTTTCTCAAACATCCCTGTGCGGTGCAACCAGCGTCCTGCTTCTTGAACGAGATAGGTTTTTCCCTGTCCACCAAAACCCGAAACCGTAAGGCGGCGTGTCCCCTGCACAAACCACCGTTCTATCTCCCACAATTCCCGACTGCGACCAAAAAATCCTGCTTCTTGTAAAGGTGGCAAATTTCCCCATGAGGAGTCGGGGAGGGGGAGAGGGGAGGAGTGGAGAGTGGAAGTTAACAACGGTGTATCTCCACCCGCTTGATAGAGTGCTGGTAAAAACCAGTCCTGCAATTTTAGAGTTATCCGTTCCTCACCCCGTTGTCGTTCTCCGCGTTCCCGGTTGAGATACAAGTCTCGCCGCGCATTATCCAACGCCTCGCCCATACCAACGCCCGACACTAAACCCTGATAAAATTTTGCAAACAATTGCTGGGCGGTTGTCACCAATACCGAATGAGTCATCGCCAACACAGCTGGAATTCCCGCATGAGTTAACCTGGCGGCGACACAACCCATTGCATCTTCTCCATCCTCACTACCCATCGCCGCTGACTGACAAGCAGACAAGACAATTAACCCGACTTTTTGGCGGTTCAGCATATCTCCCAAAGTTTCGGCAGTGATCAGGGCTGTTTTTCCTTCTTTATCCTCAAACAACAGATAACCCGTATTGCCGTTATTTTGATGATCGCCTTTTGTTGCTGCCAGGCGATCGCTAAATTTTGCCCGTTCATGTAACCGCCCATCAACATCAAACACCCCATGCCCATCAAAATGCACAATATCCACAGGGGGTTTGCCAGAGTCTTCCAACCGCGCTACCAAATTATCCAATGTTGCTGGACGCAAAAATTCTACTTCAACTCGTCCTGCGGCTTGTTGTGCAATCGCCTCCAAAACCGCCTGCGCCTCACCACGCGGATCAATAAACCCTGCATCACTGGGACGACTCACGACAAACAGCAAGCGTAAACAATCTTTTACCTTAACTTTAAACGGTCTTCGACCACCTCCCGCCCCTGCCAAACGGCGACGAATCGAAATTCGGGGATTTTCATGACATAAATAGGTGCCTTCCGGGTCACGCAACAATTCCCAAGGAAGCGATAAAATTGTCGGATGACTAGCGCTGATTGTTAATAAGCGTCCTGGTTCTGCTTCATCCTGAAAATCATTAAATATCCGCTGGGCAGTCCGAGGCTGGAACACAGCGTTAAACAAATCCTCGCCCCATTGCGCCAACTTATCAGCTATTTCTTTTGCCCTTGCATCATCCACATCTGTGGTATAATGCGTCGCATAAGTTTCTAAATACCAGCGAATATTTTCTTGGTCTTCTGCGCTCAACGGTGAAGTAAAAGATAGCCTGTCAGTTTCTTGCTCATCAAGTCTGACAATCACTTGATTGATTTCTGGAAAGCGCAGATTTAATTCCATAGGTTGCTACTTTGAGGGCTAAGTGTGGGAGTTGTCTTGAGTATAGATACAAACTCCTTACCTGGAATTCCAGAAACAATCGGTTTATTTCAAAGTCTGATCTTCAGATTTTTTGAACCACAGATAAACACAGATAAATTAAAGGATTATTTGTAACAATTTCATATGTTTAATTACGCCCACCTGCTTAATCACGAATAGTATTCAATAAAATACCTAAAATTTTCTTGACATTGCTAACAGGGTAATTGGTTAAATCAATAGATACAATTTTACCTTCTAACTTCAAAAACTTCCAAAGTTCGCCCGTTGTGACTACACCATATATTGTTTTAATATCATTTCCTTCCCTTTCATTAAACAATTGTGCGGCAATCATTTCTGCAACACACTGCCCTAAGCCTGCTTTCATATTTTCATTCTTCGCTTCTACTAAAGTAATGACTGGAGCACTGACAAAAAGCTGTTCCGGAGAAAGACTTATGATATAGTCACAAATTCCATTTAAGCCTTTTTCAGTATCTACGTTAAAATCTGTGCCAGAAAATAAACTGATTTGATAATTGAATCGTCTTCTTATCTCCAGTAGTATTGGGGTAATAATCATTTCAGAACGTGCTTTTTCTGTACCAATAGCCACAGCTAATGGTATATTTTCTTTGAGGTTAAAAGCCAAATTTTCGCTGCATTCAACAGCTTCTATATTTGAAAAGAAGTCAGTCATTTCTATAAGAGTTAAACCAAATATCTTGATTATTTCGTTTAATTTAAAGTCACTGTAAGCCATTAAATTTTTTATTTGAGATTTGGGATTGTAAACACGTGATTCATAGCGCAGCAGTTTAAAACAACAACCTCCTCCACAACGTAATACCACCAATTCTCCATCAAGATGCACTTAATATTTCTTAAACGAACCGCCAAGACAAGGCAACGCGTTGCGGGGGTTCCCCCCGTTGTAGCGATTGCCGCGCCAAGGACGCCAAGAATGAAAGACTAAGTATTAAGTGTAAGTTTACAAAGAATTCGTATTATCTGCCATGCAGTTCCTCTCTATCGAATTGATAGTTGGCAGGCAGAGCAAATGAATGTCTGTCTAAAATACTAAAAAATCGTTCTTTCTTTGCTTCAAGCTCATCTGTCTCTACAATAATTACTTTGAGGGTTTTACCTTCCATTTCAGAACTTAGTTTTTCCTTCAGTATGAGATTGCCATTTTCACAAGTAGCTTGCAGAACTTTATACATAAACTCACTGTATGCCATTTAATTTTGAATTAGATATTGGGAATTTTGGATAGTCAAGACGCGATGTTCTTCGCGTCTCTACAATTTTAAACAACCGCCTCCTCCACAACAGCACCCTGCATCTTACCCAAAGCATCAATCAACGTTTGCAATTGTTGATCTGCTTTCATCACTCCTAAACCCCGCACTGTCACTTTACCAGGAGAGTAAACAAAGCGTGATCTGAGGGTTTCCGACAAATTTTGAGCCAAGTTCTTCCAACCAGGTTCTTCCATTTGCGTTTCTAAAACGATGTGCTGTTTGTTTTCTGGTTTAATGCGGCTAAATCCTAGTTTCTTCGCCAGCTGTTTGAGTTCCATTACCCGTAACAGTTGAGTCGCTGGTTTAGGAATTGCACCATATCGGTCATTCCACTCAGCAGCAATCTGCGATAATTCTTCTTTAGATTTTGCAGCTGCAACCGCACGGTAAGCACTCATCTTTTGATCCAAATCGGTGATGTAATCGGCTGGCATAAACGCTGTCAGGTTGAGATCAATTTGGGTATCATCAACTTTAGGAATTTCTTGCCCTCTGATTTCACGGATAGCTTCTTCTAGCATTTCCATATATAAATCAAAACCGATCGCTTCCATTTGTCCTGACTGTTCTGCACCAAGCAAATTACCCACACCCCGGATTTCCATATCCCGCATTGCTAGCTGATACCCAGAACCCAGTTGCGTAAATTCCTGGATTGCTCGTAACCGCTGACGTGCGGCGTCGGATAACGTCCGCTGTTTGGGATAAAATAACCATGCATGGGCTTGAATTCCCGCACGACCAACACGACCCCGTAACTGGTACAGTTGAGCTAATCCGAAGCGGTGAGCATCTTCAATTAAAATAGTGTTGACTCGCGGAATATCCAAACCAGATTCAATAATTGTGGTACAAACAAGGATGTCCGCTTCACCATTGCTGAAAGTTAGCATCGTTGATTCTAATTGGCTTTCATCCATTTGACCGTGGCCGATCGCAACTCTCGCACTCGGTATCATCTCCCGCAACTGTGTTCCTATTTCCTCAATTCCCTCAACTCGCGGAACGACGTAAAACACCTGTCCCCCTCGGTCGAGTTCTTGACGAATTGCAGTGCGTATGCTATCTGGATTCATGGGTGACAAATGAGTTTGAATTGGTCGTCTGGATGGGGGTGGTGTCGCAATCAAACTCATTTCTCGAATTCCTGATAAGGACATATATAAGGTACGGGGAATCGGAGTTGCAGAAAGAGTCAGCACATCTACCTGAGTTTTCAAGCTTTTGATTCTTTCTTTTTGGTTCACGCCAAACCGCTGTTCTTCGTCAACTACCAAAAGTCCTAAGTCACGAAAGGCTACACCTTTACCTAAAAGTTGGTGTGTCCCGACAACGATATCTAACTCTCCTGTCGCCAGTCGTTTCAAAATATCGCGGCGTTCTTCAGCAGTCCGGAAGCGGTTGAGTAACCCGACGTTAATCGGGTAGGGCGCAAAGCGTTCTTTTAAGGTGTGGTAATGTTGCTGAGTCAAGATGGTGGTGGGTGCAAGTAGCGCTACTTGTTTTCCGCCAGAGGTGACAGCTTTGAAAATAGCGCGAATGGCGACTTCTGTTTTTCCAAAACCAACATCCCCACAAACTAGGCGATCCATTGGGCGATCGCTTTCCATATCGCGTTTAACATCCTGAGTCGCTTTAAGCTGATCCATTGTGGCTTGGTAGGGGAACGAGTCTTCCATCTCCTGCTGCCAAGGTGTATCGTGTGGATAAGTAACGCCTTTTTGTTGCGATCGCGATGCATACAGCTTGAGTAAGTCCACTGCCAATTTCTTGATCGCTTTGCGGACTCTATTCTTTGTATTTTCCCAAGCCTTACCCGTCATTTTGTTGAGTTCTGGTGGTTTATCGTTTGTCGTACGCAAGCGCGACAAAACACCAACTTGGTCTGCGGCGACACGCAATAAGCCGTCTGCATACTGCACCACCAAATACTCACGGGTTTCGTTGTTCAGTGTGAGACTTTCTAGCCTGATGAATTTACCTACGCCGTGGTTCTTATGAACGACAAAATCTCCCTGACGCAGCTTATTGGGATCAACTTGTTTAGAAGCAGCTTTTCTCCGCTTACGGATGTAGCTGGGAGTCGCCAGGGAGTGCTGACCGTAAAATTCACGGTCAGTAATAACGACCACCCGGAAGGTAGGTAAAATAAAACCTTCGAGTTCAGCAAGACCGGAATATTTCAGGGCGACTGGTGTGCGATTAATTTGTTGCTTGTCAATTGCGTGGTAGTCGCGGGGGTTAGGAATAAACTGGGCGGGACAGTCGTGTTCTTGCAACAGGGACACAGAACGCGAGGGTTGGGCAGACATTAGCCAAACCGAGAAGTTGCGATCGCGTTCTTGTCGCAGTGTTTCTGCAATTTTAGCGAATTGGTGCGGCATAACTGGCACCCTGCGACTGGCAAGATTAATCCCACTGTTTTCCTCAACCAATTCTGATAAATTTAATTTGGGAAATTTTGCTGTATCAGCCAAACATTCGTCAAAAGAGCGATGGATTCTTGGTAATGAAGTGGAAATCTCCTCATTTTCCTTGCTGACAAGCAGTTCCCATTGTTCTTCTGCATTTTCTACCCAGCGATCGCTATGGGCGTGACACTGTTCTGGTTCATCAATAGTAATTAACGTATTTTCAGGTAAATAATCTAACAGGGAAGCAGGTTTGTCAAAAGCTAAGCCTAAAAAGCGACGGCTACCCTCCACAAGTGTAGAGTCCTGAATATCAACTTCTGAGTCATCACTTAATTGGGCACTCAGTACTTGAAACTCAGCGCTATCTTTGAGTGCTGTCATCAGAATGGGGGCAAAACTTGTGGGAGTTAGGATCAATTGGTTTATTTTGTCAAGGGCGGCAGAACGTTGGGTTACTGGGTCAAATTCCCGTATCTGCTCAATTTCGTCGCCAAACCAATCTAGCCGTACGGGTAACTCTGAGGACACAGGAAACACATCAACAATATCGCCGCGCCGACTCCACTGCCCTTCTGTTTCCACCAAAGGAACTCTTTCATACCCCAGTTTCGTGATTTCTTCACTGAAGGTTTTTAAGTCAAATTCCATACCACGCTTCAGGGTAAAGCAGAAAGGTTTAAAAGCTTCTGCTGGTGGTAGATGAGGTTGTAGCGCGGCGACAGTAGCGACAACCGCCATTTTGGGTAAGGGGGATGAGGAAGATTTTGCTTCCCCAACTCCGTGATCTGTTCCTCTGGTAAGTTGTATCAAATCCGCTAGGACTTGCATCTGTCCCCAAGTCATCTCAGTTTCGGGGTCAAATGGTTCGTATGGAGACGCTTCTGAAGTTGGGTAGAAATGTACAGTTTGCCACCCCATTGCTTCTAGTTGTGTTGTCCAGCGTCCGGCTTCTTCCAGAGTCGCACAGACCACGAACAAATTCTTGCTCTGGGTTTGAGCCAACGCTGAAGCGACCAAACCCTTGGGCAAGCGAGGAATGCCACTTAAGAGCAACTCTTGTTGCCGATTAAGTTTAGAGAGGAGTTCAGTGGTGAGCGCAGAACGCCCCAAAGCACGCACAATGGAAGAAAATGCCATAGGTCACAAAATTATGAAGAAGTCCTTCTCGCTCGCAAGCATAATACTAACGCTTACCACAACTATTTTAAAAGTCCAGACACAGAAAGAACTCTAGCTATAGAGTCATGAATACCTGGTACAATGACCACTTACTAATCCACTGACTCATGGTTCATATACGAATCAGTGTTAAGCTGCTAACTTATAACTTATAATTTATGACTTTTTTGTATGCAGAGTGTTTCGTAATCACACGTTGCATACTAGATACTAAGAGGTTAAGGTTAAGCACAGTTTGCCGATGGTATCGGTAGTTTTTACAGATGTCTCCAACAATCGAAATTCTAATTATTGTTTTTTTAATTCTTGCCAATGCTGTGTTCGTCATGTCAGAATTGGCGATTTTCTCAGTACGAAAGGTGCGTCTCCAACAACTTGCTGACCGGGGTGATGCTAAAGCACGCGTCGCTTTGGAACTGGCATCCTCGCCGAATCAGTTTCTAGGAACTGTTCAGATTGGGATCACACTCCTGACCATCATCTCTGGTGCCTATGGTGAAGAAACGATCGCCAAGAGAGTAGCGCCTATTCTAAATTTTATCCCTTTGGAGGCAGATTTTAAGGAACACCTAGCTAAAGGATTAGCAATTTTAGTTATTACATTTTTGACACTAATTCTTGGTGAACTGGTACCTAAGCGGCTTGCTTTAAACAACCCGGAACCAATTGCTTCCGTTATCGCTATACCGATGCGAACATTGTCTCAATTAACATCACCTGTAGTGGGACTTTTAAGTTTTTCTACTGAGGCAGTGCTGCGGTTGTTGGGTACCAGACCGTCCAAAGAGCCACTCGTGACAGAGGAAGAAATTAGAGTCTTAATCGAACAAGGTACTGAGGAGGGAACCTTTGAAGAAGCAGAACAAGATATGGTCGAGCGGGTTTTTCGCTTGGGCGATCGCCCCGTCAGTTCATTCATGACACCCCGACCGGATATTGTTTGGCTGGATTTGGAAGACTCTACCGAAGAAAACCGCCGCAAAATTATTGATGGTGGTTATTCCCGGTATCCAGTTTCTCAGGGGGGACTTGACAACGTGCTAGGTATCATCCCAGTCACCGACTTGTTAACCCGGTGTTTCAGCGGTGAAAACTTGGATTTAACAGTAGGATTGCGACAGCCCGTGTACGTGCCAGAAAGCACCCGAGGCTTGAAAGTTTTGGAGTTGTTCAAGCAAACTGTCACTCATATGGCGCTAGTTGTAGATGAATATGGTGTGATTCAAGGATTAGTCACTCTTAATGACGTCATGATAGAAATTGTCGGTGATGTTCCTTCTGTTGATGACCAGGAAGACCCTCAAATTGTACAACGAGAGGACGGTTCCTGGTTGTTGGATGGTATGTTGGCTGTAGATGAGTTTTTTGAACTATTCGATGTTGAGGAGTCGTCACACGAAAACCGAGGAAGTTATCAAACATTAGGTGGTTTTGTCATGGCGCATCTAGGTCGGATACCCTCAGCTGCAGATCATTTTGAATGGCAAGGTATGCGGTTGGAAGTTATGGATATGGATGGTAACCGTGTTGATAAGATTCTCGTTGTGCCTCAGGAAGTGAAATCTAGTAATAGTCAAAAACCAGATTAGCTTCTTCGCGCCCTCGCCCTGCACTATAACGGTACTCCGTTCACCAATACATCCAAAGAAGAAAGTTTAAAATAAAAAATATGCCCTAAGGGCATATTTTTTATTCCGCATTTTATTTCAGCAAAAATGCCATTTCGCTCCACGCGAGCAACCTCAACCGTGCCTAGCCACGACGCAGTACACCTTGACTGTGCCAAGCGGCGAGTTGATTATACGCGGGATGATGAGCGTGATGAGAGTTTCGCTCACAAATCGGGGCTGATATTTGGGCTGCTATATCGCCTGTAATTTTCCTGCTATTGCAGCTAACAAGTGTCAAAATATGTTAGCTGTAGAGCGATGAGTTATAAATGGGAATGGCACAAGCAGAACGTACTGCCGAACAGACACGGGAACTGATTTTAGCAACGGCTGAGGTTCAGCTACGGCGGTATGGCTACGCCCGCACCACTATCAGTGAAATTGCTCGTGCCTGTAAAATGTCGCACGCCAATGTTTATCGCTTCTTCAAAACCAAAGCTGATGTGATGGATGCCGTCGTAGAACGATGGTTCAGTGGTATAGAGCAAGCCCTGCGAGATTGTGCGCAACAACCAGGTTCTGCTAGCGATCGCCTGCAAGCCTACGTGTTAGAACTGTATCGGCTCAAACGAGACAAACTTGCCGCTGAGCCAGAACTCTTTGATGCTTATCTGGCTATTTTGGAAGCTGATCGCACTGTCGTTGAGCATCACTTGCAAGTCTTGTCTTCCATTCTCAACGAAATTTTGACCTGTGGAGTCAAAACCGGTGAGTTCCAGATTACCGATTTATCGCTAGCAACTGAAGCGGTGAGCGCCGCTACCCTCAAGTTTCACCATCCCTTAATGATTCGAGAATCTGCTGATCAGCCGATGGAAAAACAGGCGATCGCCGTCGTTCAACTGCTCACCGCAGCACTAGCTACAAGGAAAATCTAATCAGATAACAGTTTGTGACACTTTTCAATAATTGTCACTTGTCATTTTATTGGCAAGTAGGATAGTATTTCAATGTCTGGATGACAAATTTCAAATTTTGTAATTAGTTATTAAATCAGCCGCAAACAAAGGAGTCAAAACCAATGAAATACCGCAAACTCGGAAAATCTGATGCTCAAGTATCAGCTTTGGGTTTGGGCTGTATGGGCATGTCAGATTTTTATGGTGGACGGCAAACGAATGATGCCCAAAGCATTGCAACCATTCGTCAGGCGATCGAACTCGGCGTGAACTTTCTCGACACAGGCGACTTCTATGGAGTTGGACACAATGAAGAACTGATTCGCCAAGCCATTAAAGATATTCCGCGTGAACGAGTTTTTATCTCAGTGAAATTTGGTACACTACGCAACCACGATGGTGGTTTTCTCGGTTCCGATAATCGCCCCATTGCCGTGCGTAACTTCTTGTCTTATAGCTTACAAAGACTGCGCGTTGACTACATTGATATGTACTATCCATCCAGAATTGACCCAAACGTGCCAGTTGAAGACACAGTTGGAATATTGGGAGAACTCGTCAAAGAAGGCAAAATTCGCTACGTCGGATTGTCTGAAGCCGGACCAGAAACATTACGTCGTGCCTACACCGTTCATCCAATTACCATGCTACAAACCGAATATAGTCTCTGGACAAGGGAACCAGAAACTGACGTACTGCCGGTTTGTCGTGAACTGGGAATTGGATTAGTCGCTTACTCACCACTCGGACGCGGATTTTTAACTGGTGCCTTTGAGAAACCAGAAGACGTTGCACCTGATGATTTTCGTCGCCACACACCACGCTTTCAAGGCGAGAATTTTGAACGCAATTTACAACTTGTGAAAAAGATTAAAGAAATTGCAACCGAGAAGAAATGTACACCAGCACAACTCGCTCTCGCATGGCTGCTTGCACAGGGCGAAGACATCGTGCCAATTCCGGGAACAAAACGGCGTGAGCGACTTGAAGAGAATTTGCAGGCGATCAATATTGAATTGAACGACGATGATTTGCGGCGTATTGAGGAAGTTGCACCGATGGGAGCCGCAGCAGGGACACGCTATCCCGACGCATTTATGCACACGGTGAATCGTTAAGATGTAGGCGAGCAGAAAACACCTAGTGAAAAACCGTCTCGATGGGAGGATCTACAGTAAAACTCTGTATAATAAATTGTTAGGCGGCTTAAGTTATCGCAAAGGACTTATTTGGGAATTTTTCCTTATCTGCTTGGTGTTAAGCAAAAAATGTGATGTGGTAGGAGCAAGTCTGGTCAATACACTGTCAATAGTTAGCCGATGACTAAACAACAATGATTTATCAAACTTATCTCCCGCAATCGCTCCTCTCACAGTTCATAGAATTTTTCTGGATGAGGGAAGGTGAGCATTTATCAGCAGTACAAACCCGCTTGCTGCCAATGGGGATGATGGAATTAGTCATTAATCTCCACGAGGACAGCATTCCACTATTTGATCGTCAGAGTCGAGTTCAACGCGGTAGCACCAATGGTACAATGCTTTGCGGCACACATTCTGAAAATTTTATTGCCCAGGTCGATCGCAAAATATCTGTGATGGGTGTACATTTTAGACCCGGAGGAGGGACTGCATTCTTTGGACTACCTGCTGGTGAACTCCATAATGAAAATATTTCATTGGATGAACTGTGGCAAGGTCATGCCGCAGAATTGCGTGATCGCTTGTTAAAAACGTCCTTGAAAAACCGATTTTCTGTATTAGAACGGTTTTTGATGCAGATGCTGCGCTCGCCTGCTCTCCATCCTGCTGTCGATTTTGCAGTGCAGCAGTTTCAGCGATCCACGCTGCCAACCGTTCGAGCTGTAACCGATCAAATCGGATTTAGTACCCGCCATTTCAACCAACTCTTTCGGGATCAAGTCGGGTTAACGCCAAAGCTGTTTTGTCGCATTCAGCGGTTTCAGCAAGTCCTGAATCTGCTGGCTCTTAAAAACCAAGTTAACTGGATGGATATTGTTTTTACCTGTGGCTATTTCGACCAAGCACACTTGATTCACGAGTTTCGGGCATTCGCGGATTGCACACCAACGGAATATTTATCACGACGAGGCTTTCATCCTTGCCATGTGGAGTTGCCCCATTGAGGTCATTTTTTTACAATTATTGGGTCTAGGGAGTATGTCATGCTCACATAAACTACCCAAGTAGAGTTACCGAAATCTCATGGAAATTACAGCTTCAGCGCTTTCACTCAATGTTGATGATGTGATGGCATCGGCAATGTTCGTCAAGCAACATTTTGGCTTCCATGAAGAAATGTCAGCCGAGGGCTTTATCTCTCTCTCCAGACCAGATGCTGGTTTCAATCTAATCTTTCTTCAAACTGGACTGGCAAGCTTCAAACCTATCCATATGCGAGGACATCGAGCGGACGGTCTGCTTATTGTCTTTGTGGTCGATGACATCGATCAAGAATACATGCGAATCCAAACAGAAGGTGTACCCATTACAACTGCGATCGAGACCGAACCTTGGGGAGAGAGATTCTTTCAGGTGACAGATCCGAATGGTGTCGTCATTCAACTCGTGCAGTGGGTTACTGAAAACACAGGAGAACCAAAATGAAAAAAATCAACGGTCTTGCTCTGATTATGATTGGATTATTGCACAGTGCGATCGCATTAGGAATACCAGGAGCATTGGGATTTAGTGGAATTTGGCAGGAAATAATGGGTATTGGTGTGCTTGATGCTGTCAAATCGAATCAGCTTCGTATCTGGGGATACTACTGGTTCCTTGTGCCAGGATTCTTGATGATTCTTTATGGTTTTCTGTGCCATTGGATTGAAAATCAGTTGAATCTACCATTACCAGCATTTGTAGGTTGGGGACTATTCATAGTTTCCTGTTTTTGCATTCTACTGGATATTGATACGGGGTTCTGGCTGGTGTTGCTCGTTGCAGTGAATGCGATCGCAACATCACGACCTGCAAAAGTGGAAGGATAGCGTGATGGCAGTCATTGAGCATAAGTTAGTAGGTGACAAGGTTAGGTTTTTGGGAGATTAGGAATGAAAGTACCTTTTACGGGTGGTTGTCTGTGTGGAGCTATCCGCGACGAATGTTCGGCAGAGCCAATTGTCATGGGCAATTGCCATTGTCGCGATTGCCAGCGGGCAACTGGTAGCGCATTTGCGGCGGCGCTCCTTGTCCCGCGCAATGCCGTCACAATCGCTCTTCGAAGTTAAATATTACGAGGTTATCGGCGATAGTGGAGCCACAGTCGGTCGGGGATTTTGTCCCAACTGTGGTTCTCGATTGTTTAGCAAACCGCAGAATCCCGAAGTAATGGGCATTCTTGCAGGCAGCCTTGATGAGCCAGGTGAGTTTCAACCTCGGATTGATTTTTATACAGCGAGCGCACAACCGTGGGATTATATGAACCCAGATTTGCCGAAGTTTGCTAAGGTACCGCCACCGGAAACTGTTATAGCAATGCGCGATCGTAAGCGGACGAGGCTTGTGTAGTGATGATTAATCTACGCCCTGCCACCCCTGCTGACTTGAACCTGCTGCAACATTGGGATCAACAACCTCATGTCATTGCCGCAGATCCCAACGATGATTGGTATTGGGAGGTAGAACTGAGTCGCAATCCTGACTGGAGAGAACAACTAATTGCCCAGATCAAGGGTCGTCCCATTGGATTTGTCCAAATTATCGATCCAGCGCGTGAGGAAAGCCGTTATTGGGGCGATGTTGCACCGGATCTTCGTGCCATTGATATCTGGATTGGGGAAGAAACAGATTTGGGCAAAGGCTACGGCACAAGAATGATGCAGCTTGCCCTAGCTCGATGTTTTGCCGACCCGCGTGTGACGACTGTCCTCATCGATCCACTTGCCAGCAATACTCGCGCTCACCGCTTCTATGAACGTCTTGGCTTCCAATTTGTGGAACCACGAAGGTTTGGCGACGATGACTGTTTTGTTTATTGCCTGAACCGAGCAGATTGGCATCCTGAAAACACGATCACATCGCGGTAGCCGCAGCTAGTGAGCGATACCTTCTCCTGTCGGAGACGCTTTGCGTAGCTTGCTTCCCCGCAGGGGTACGCCACACTTCGTGAACGCCGCATAACAACGCCGATGCACACCGACCGTCGAGAGTTGATCGGTTATGATGCAAAGGTGATCTGCGGTGGGTGATGGGCACCGTTAGGCGCTTGAAGTTATATTTAGGAGTTGCATACAACAAATGAAAACTCAGTACTTCACAGCGACAAGTCTTGATGGCTTCATTGCTACTGAGAATGACTCACTAGATTGGCTGTTTCCGCTTGGTGACCTGAATGACTCCAGCTATTCAGAGTTCATTTCAGATGTGGGTGCGTTGGCAATGGGATCAGCAACTTACGAGTGGATGGTACGCAACGCCCAAAAGGTTGCCACTGAGACTGGCTTTGCGTGGCCATACACTCAGCCAGCCTGGATATTCTCTAGTCGCAAGCTTCCAATAATCGAAGGTGCAAACATCCGATTCGTCAATGGAGATGTGCACCACGCCCACGCTGAAATGCGAGCTGCTGCTGGTACCAAAAACATCTGGATAGTTGGAGGCGGAGATCTGGCTGGTCAGTTCTACGATGCTGGTTTACTGGATGAGCTTATCATCCAGGTTGGCTCAGCCACCCTCGGCAAGGGGAAGCCGCTATTCCCTCGCAGAGTGCTAAGCCCAGTTCTGCGCCTAGTGTCTGTTCATCAGATGGGTGCTGGCATGGCTGAGTTGCGCTATGAAGTACACAAAGGCGGTGTGAGTGGAGCCGCCTAACAATTGCAATGCAGCGAACTGTTGAAGATCCTGGTTGTGATGCAGAGGCTGTTTGTCGCCGCTGATTGCAACCGTAGTATGAATTGCTAAAGGAGGGAAACTGATGAGTTCATTTGTGCTTTGTCTTCAAGATGTTGATAAAACAAAACTCACGGTTGTTGGGGGTAAAGGCGCAAACCTGGGGGAGCTTTCCAAGATTGAAGGAATCCGCGTACCGGATGGCTTCTGTATTTCTACTGAAGCTTTTAAAAGAATCATTGGGGAAACGTCGTCGATTAACGAATTACTTGATCAGTTATCGCTTCTAAAGGTGGAAGACCGGCATAAAATCGGTGAACTTAGCGGTGAGATTCGCAGGGTCATTGAAGGGATAGCCATTCCTCAAGACATTAATGAAGAGATCACCCGCCTCCTCTCCAGGCTTGATGAAAAAAACGCCTATGCAGTACGATCCAGCGCAACTGCAGAGGATTTACCAACGGCTTCCTTTGCCGGTCAGCAGGATACATATTTGAACATTATCACAAAGGAGGCAATCCTAAAGCATATCAGCAAGTGCTGGGCATCGCTATTTACCGAGAGGGCAGTAATTTACCGCCTTCAAAACGGCTTCGACCACCGTAAAGTCCACCTGTCTGTGGTTGTTCAGAAGATGGTCTTTCCGCAGGTGGCAGGAATTTTGTTTACTGCCGATCCCGTCACTTCTAATAGGAAGGTGTTATCCATTGATGCCAGCTTCGGACTTGGTGAGGCCATGGTCTCCGGCCTGGTGAATGCTGATATCTATAAAGTGTGTAACGGCAAGGTTATCGATAAGAAGATATCCACCAAGAAGCTGGCTATTTATGCCTTAAAAGATGGCGGTACGAAAGAACAGGAGATTGAGCAACAGAGACAGAACAGGCAAGCGCTGACGGATGAGCAGATTGTACAGCTTGAGCGCATAGGCAGAAAGATCGAAGAACATTTCGGCCGCCCCCAGGACATCGAATGGTGTTTGGTTGATGATACATTTTATATTGTCCAGAGTCGGCCAATCACTACTTTATACCCGATCCCTGAAGCGAATGATCAGGAAAATCACGTTTATGTATCTGTTGGTCATCAACAAATGATGACCGACCCCATGAAGCCATTGGGATTGTCTTTATTCCAGTTAACAGCTGCCCGACCCATGTATAAAGCTGGTGGAAGGTTGTTTGTTGATGTCAGCCAGGATCTGGCTTCTCCTGCCGGAAGAGAGGTTCTAGTAAATGTTCTGGGAAAATCCGATCCGCTCGTAAGAGACGCACTGACGACCATCTTAGAGCGAGGAGATTTTATAACGTCGTCGCCAGACGATGAGACAGAACCGAGTCCCGGTAGTAGTAATAAAGGTATGTCGCCTGCGGCCTTTCAAGTGCAGCTCGAAAACGATCCGACGATCGTTTCTGATTTGATTAAGGACAGCCAAGCATTGATTGAAACGTTAAAGCATGACATCCAGGCGAAGTCAGGCGTGGATCTGATAGACTTTATCCTGGAAGACAGACTGAAGCTAAGGCAGAGTTTATCTTATCCGAAAAGTTTTGGTGCGATTATGACTGGCATGAATGCTGCATCATGGATCAATGAAAAAATGATGGAGTGGTTGGGTGAGAAAAATGTAGCGGACACGCTTTCTCAGTCTGCGCCAAACAATATTACGTCGGAAATGGGGCTGGCGCTGTTGGATGTCGCAGATGCGATTCGTCCGTATCCGGAAGTCATTGAGTATTTGCAGCACGTAAAAGATGACAGCTTTCTGGACGAGCTGGCTAAGTTTGATGGTGGACAAGAAGCCCGAGACGCTATCCGTGCTTATCTTGACAAATACGGAATGCGCTGTGTCGGAGAAATCGATATCACGAAAACCCGTTGGAGCGAAAAACCAACGACACTTGTCCCCATCATTCTCAGTAATATCAAGAATTTCGAGCCCAATGCCAGCAAGCGGAAATTTGAGCAAGGGCACCAGGAAGCTCTGAAAAAAGAACAAGAGCTGTTGGAACGATTGAAGCAATTGCCGGATGGTGAACAAAAAGCCGAAGAAACAAAACAACAGATCAGCCTGCTCCGAAACTTCATCGGCTATCGCGAGTATCCAAAGTACGGCATGGTCAATCGCTACTTCATTTATAAGCAGGCTCTTCTGAAAGAAGCCGAACGACTCGTACAAGCCGACGTTATTCATGAAAAAGAAGATATATACTATCTCACGTTTGAAGAACTTCGCGAAGTTGTACGCACAAATAAACTGGATGACCAGATCATCAGCAAACGAAAAGACGAGTTCAAATTATATGAAAAACTAACTCCCCCACGTGTTATCACGTCTGATGGTGAAATCATTGCAGGTCGGTACAAACGAGAAAATCTCCCTGCCGAAGCTATTATAGGTCTACCTGTTTCCTCCGGAGTTATAGAGGGACGAGCACGTGTCATCTTAAACATGGAAGATGCTGATCTAGAAGATGGAGATATATTAGTCACCTCCTTTACTGACCCTAGCTGGACACCATTGTTTGTATCCATAAAAGGCCTAGTCACCGAAGTTGGTGGACTGATGACCCATGGAGCAGTTATCGCACGTGAATATGGCTTACCAGCAGTTGTCGGAGTAGAAAGTGCTACCAAACTGATCAATGACGGACAGAGAATTCGGGTTAATGGAACGGAAGGCTATGTAGAAATCCTATATTAATATGAGTACGGTCAAAGTACCAAAGCCATCAACTTGCGTAAAATCCACACCACTAATACGGTACAAGTGAGTACGCAAATCAAATTGGGGAGCATTTCCTGGTTGCTTTTTGCCGTGTACCTCACGCTCAATGAAAAGCGCTATATATAGTAGTTATCGTTTGGATACTGCATCCAAACGATAACTACTATAAAATCATTCGCGCCAACTCACAAAAACCCTCTCCTTCAGCAGCCGAAGTCATGTATACAGGGTGATGCTGAAGTTGATTTGCATACTCCAGCACATTTGCCACACCTACAGACAGTGGAAAATAACGGTGATCAAATAAACTTTCATCGTTAGGACTATCGCCAACTGTCACAACTTGTTCTGGAGTATTGTACTCAGGAAAGTATTCTTGCAACACCTGTAATAACCCATTTGCCTTGTCTTGTCCCAGAGGTTTGATGTGACACTGTACGTTACTGTAGGTAAAACCCCAACCCATTTCCTGACATAGATGACTCAGGGTTTTGAGTTCATCTATGCTTAAAGATTGCACATCAAATGTCCAATCAGTCACGCGAAATCGATTATCCGCAGATTCTTGGATCTGGGGACATTGAGTTTGTAATTGTTGAAAAGCCGATGCCAAATTTTGACGATGTGCTATTAAGTCAGGAATGGGTGTTAAAGTAACTGGTTTGTCACTTCCACCCAAGAAAAACAAACCACCGTTTTCAGCGACAGCACCAACAATGGGCAGATAATACGCTAAACCACTTACCCAACCAGCACTCCGTCCGGTAATAATCACCACCTTGATACCAGCAGTTGCTAAATCCTGCAAACTTTGTAATAGTTCGCTGGTAAATTTTCCTTTCCTGGTCAGGGTACCATCCATATCCGTAGCGACCAGACGAACATTGCTAAAGCATTGAGTCGATGAAACCTCAGACAAGGGCAGGAGTCTGTGCATAAAAGTTTAGCAAAAAGCTGTCAAACACTAATTTACAGCAAGATGGCACACGGGCGTCCCCAAACATTCAGGCATTCAAAATTTTTTTAATTTATAATGCGTCAATTCCCCGGAAGGGGGTTGACTAAGAAAGGGGTGTAGGGGTGAAGGGGTGTAAGGGTGTAGGGGAAAACAGAGAATTTTCCAGCGTGGTACACCGCTACCCCGAAACAAACGGGTACAAGCCCCCACTAAATCTTTGATTTAGTGGTCAATAAGATGGTGGTGGATCCAACCCCCCACCAATTACTCTCCCTACAACGCCAGGTGCTATCTCCCAAGGGGAGACGCCAAAGGCGAACAAGTCGGGAAACCCGCCCAACGCACTGGCTCCCCTTACACCCTTACACCCTTACACCCTTACACCCCTAATTATTGACTTTGCCTTGTGAATCACGGGCTAAAAGACCATCTTCCATTTCCACAATCCGATCAGCTATATCTAAAATGCGGTTGTCGTGGGTGACTAACAATATAGATGTTCCTTGCTCTTTCGCAAGGTGCTGCATCAATTGCACAACATCGCGTCCTGATTGCTTGTCTAAAGCAGCTGTAGGTTCATCTGCTAATACTAATGGGGGATTATTCACCAAAGCACGGGCGATCGCAACCCTTTGTTTTTGTCCTCCAGAAAGATTTTCTGGATAGTAATCAATCCGTTCTCCTAAACCCACTGCTTTTAGTATGGTCTCTGATTTAGCAATGGCTTGTTGGTGAGAGACAAATTTATTCAACTCTACCGCCATCTGCACATTTTGCCTAGCAGTTAAAAACTCCAACAAATTATGAGCCTGAAAAATGTAACCAATCTTTCGTCGAATATTAACCAGTTTTTTCTGGCTAGCCTTATACAGTTCTATACCTAAAAATTGTAAACTTCCTTCTTGCACAGACCGCAAACCGCCAATCAAGCTCAGTAATGTTGTCTTACCTGAACCAGATGGCCCAGTCATAATAACAATTTCTCCTGGATAAATGTCCAGATTAATATCATAGAGAATTTGTCTTTTTAATATGCCTTTGCCGTAATAATGATTAATATGTTTTATGGAAATTACTGGTTCTTTATCGAACATAAATATATCTGGAAATATTCTTAGTTTACTTAGTTAATTTTTAGATATTTTTAGAAAATATCAGCAGGGTCAGCAGAACGTAGCTTCCGCATAGCAATAGTGCCAGATATAAAGCACATAATAAAAGTCAAAATGAGTACCATTATGGCTCGTCCAACGCTCATCAAAACAGGTAAGAGTGTGGCATCTCTCGCCCGGTCATACAAAAACATAGTTATAGCAAATCCTGGAATATATCCTAAAATTGCTAAAATCAAAGCTTCTTGTAGGATAACAATTAACAAATAATTTTGTGTATACCCTATTGCTTTTAGGGTTGCATATTCTGCTAAATGATCCGCTACCTCGGTATAAAGTATTTGATAGACAATGACAGTTCCTACTATGAAACCCATAATAGTACCTAAAGTAAAAATAAAACCTATTGCTGTACTACTTTCCCAGTAATATCTCTCATAATTAATAAACTCTTGCTTAGTTAAAACTTTGATATCTCTAGGTAAATAATTTTTCAAATTTTGAGTAACAGTGGTTGCATCTGCTCCTGGTTTTAATCTAATCAGACCGATATCAATTAATCCTTGCTTATGAAGGGGGAACATTCGCAAAAAATTTAAATCACTAGTAATTAAATTACCATCTGCTCCGAAAGAAGCACCTAAAGTAAATAATCCCCCTACTTTCATTCTTCGATTATTGACTTCTGCTGCTACAGTTTTTCCTTGATCAAACTCAGTAGCGATCGGTCCATATTCCTGTCTAGAAGAACGGTCATATAAAACAACATCAGGCAGTTTCAGTTTATCTAAATTTTCATTAACACCAGGTAAATCTAAGACATTGACGGCTGGATTTACTCCAATAACTAGGAGATTACGAGAACGACCCGTGAAAGGATTTTTCCAGGCAGTATAATCTAGATAAATTGGATGCACACTTTGCACTGCCTGTAAATCTAATGCTTTGTATAAACGCCTCTGAGAAAAAGTCTTCATGGAAAGCAAAGCATTAGATTGATTATTGATCAGAACAATGTCAGCTTGTAAACTCGTATGAAAACGAACGTTACTAAAATATAGAGAATCCCGGAAACCAAGCTGCATAAACATTAAAATATCAGCAAAGGCAATTCCAGCCAGAGCTACAGCTAAACGAGTTTTTTCTCGCTTCAGTTGTAACCAAGCTAGAGGAATCTTTGTCATTATCTTTTGTCCTCAGTTGTTAGTTATTAGCGCATGAAGAGTTGAGTTGTCAAAGATTAATTTCAACAACCACCTTGGCGTAAGTTAAGCCTGTCACTTTTTTACTATCTTGTGGAGTCAGGACAATTTTAACTTCTACTACTCTGGCATCAACATCTGCGGCTGGATCTGTATTTAACACATCTTTTTTGCCAATTTGCCTACCAATTTCAGCAACAGTTCCTTGTAATCCTCCGCCAAAAGCTCCATTATCACTGGTTATTACAGCTCGTTGACCTAGGCGCACCTTACTAATACTGTCTTCGGGAACTTCAGCTATGACTACCATCTGATCAGTCCGTCCAATCTCAGCAATACCATTTGTATTGATGCTCTCTCCAGCTTTCGTATGAAGTTTAATAATTTCGCCAGAAATTGGTGCTTTGATATAGCTTAAATTCAATTGAGCTTGTGCTTTCTTTAGTGCAGCGATCGCATTACTAACTTGTGCTTGTGCAACTAGTAAATCAATTGGACGAATATCTTTGAGTCTGTTAAATTTGGCTCTTTCCTCATCAATTTGTTTTTGCAAAGTTGCGAGAATTTTGTTCCTGTTAACTCTAGCTTCAACCAGTTGCTGTTGCAAAGTTGCTATGGTTTTTACTTGATTGGCTCTAGCTTCAGCAAGTTGTTGTCGCAAAGTTGCAACTGTTTGCCTTTGGTTTGCCTGGGCTTCTACAAGTTGCTGAGTCGAAGTTTCTGCGCCTAATTGCCTTCTATCACGTTCCTGCTGAGAAATTGCACCTTCTGCGTATAACATCTGATAGCGTTGAGCATCGACTTCGGCATTACGTTGTTCAGCTCGTATGCGCGAAACCGTAGCTTGGAAAGCATCCCTTTGCCCTTGGACTTGAGCTTGGATACGATTAATTGTTGCTTGTAATACTGTTTTTTCCCCGCCTAACTCTGCTTGCAGGCGATTAATTGCTGCTTGTTGAGCATCTAGTTCCCCACGTAATTGTGCTTCCAAGCGAGCAATAACAGCTCTTTGAGCCTCAATTTCTCTTGGTGAACCTGCTTTGACATTTGCTAAATTGGCACGGGCTTCTTGGACTTTTGCCTTAGCTTCTTCCATTGCGGCTTGGCTACTGGAAAAGTTATCCAAAATAGCAATGATTTGATTTTTTTTAACTTGCTCTCCTTCTTTGACAAAAACTTGTTCTACCCGCGACGTTCCTTGGACTCCCACTGGTGCAGACAGTTTAAAAACTTCCCCTTGAGGTTCCAAACGTCCTAAAGCATTTACACTTGTGATTGGCGCACTGGATACGGGCGGATTCAACTTTTTCACTTGCTCCATTTTGGCTATGCTTAGGACTCCAGTAGCAACTATGACTGGCAAGGTTACAGCAATTAACCACCAAATCTGTGGTTTATCATTCTCAAAAAACTGCTCCCTTACGCTTGAGTTATCACTCACCCTTGACATGATATTGCCCATTAGTTGGAATGTTGCATATACAAACTAAAAAAGCGAGTTAGGCGCAATTGAATTCAGTCAAATAATGAAAAAACCTATCTTCTGCACAGACGCTAAGATCTATGTCCTTTTTGGACACCCTGCGCGATAAGCCGGAGGCTTGACGCTACGCGTATCGCGCAGCGTAACCCTTAGGGCATACCACAAAGCACAGCGAAGCCGTGTCGTATCTTCTACGGAGACGCTGCGATAGCCGTGGCGAAGCGCCATAGACATACCCGTATTAGCCCCACCCGTGCCGCAGGCATAGGGTTTTCCTTAGGATAGGAATAAGAATTTCACGACTAATTCTTGCGTAAGTCCTAACACAGTTACAACAGTTTGGTTTGTCTATCTGAATAGATAGCAAACAAAACTGGGTAACAACTGCATTGTATTTGAGAAAAAAAGTATGATTAACAAGGTAAGTTGATTGGCTTGAGTTAACGGCAGCTCATTTCAACTTAACTCAGAACATCATAGACAAGCTGTTTGAAAATGAAGGTTACATTGAACGATTTTTTGACTCGATTTTGCTTAAGTTAAATGAATTCTACATTTGTAAATTGCTGGAAAACGTAGCAGAACCTACAGTTGAACCTTTAAGACTAAACTTTGTGGGCTATGGTTTGAAATTCTGAAAGTTTTTTTCTCTGACTGGACTATCTATACATTTATGATTTTACTGTCCGCCTCTAGAACGAATAATCTGCCCTGTTATCCATTGTCCTTGCGACGAGGCGAGAAATAACACGATACGTGCGGCGTCTTCTGGTGTACTAACGCGACCAAAAGGTGCCTTGCTCTCAAGCATGGAACGGATTTCGTTGCTCATCCAGCCCGTATCTGTTGGTCCTGGGTCTACAGCATTGACAGTAATGCCTTTGCTTGCCAAGCTAGCACTTAAACTCAAAGTCAGTGCCTCTACTGCTCCTTTGGTAATGGCATATGGTAGGTTTTCAGGCATTGGTGCTAGACTTTGACCAGAAGTTAGATTGATAATTCGTCCTCCTGGTCTTCCATCATGGCGTTTGGCAAACTCGGCGCACAATAGTGTAGTACCGCGCACGTTGACAGCGTAATGAACATCTAGCAATTCAGCTGTCAAAGAGTGGATATCTGCTTGTTGATCATGGACAGCATTATTAACCAGAATATCCACATGCCCAAGAGTTTCCTCAACAAAATCAAACAGGTTTTTGGGTACCAAAGGCTCAGCTAGGTTAGCCTCAAGCCCCGCAGCTTTTACCAGGTGCAATTTCAGTGATTCAACGATTTCTTCCGCCTCAGTGAGTTTACTACCCCAAGGCATCAGCTTGTCGTATGGTCGATAGTAAGTTATGAAAACATTAGCACCAGATGCAGCAAGTGAACGGGCGATCGCTGCACCAATTCCCATGTGTCGGCTGACCCCAGTAACTAAAGCAACCTTACCCGACAAGCCATAATCTATCATTTCTACTAAACCACAGATGATTCACTTGGTATATCAAATAGAACTGTCGTCATATATTGTTCTGCCCAATCTGAACCAAAAGCTTTTTCCAGTACGCGACGGGTTTTATCGTTTTGCTGCTGTTTTGTGCAGTAGTTACGTTGTCCAGCCAGACTTAGGATCGCCTGTTCTGATGGAAGGGGTTGGGATGCCCTGGCTTGCATGCAATGTATTTCTAAAAATTCCCGAGTGCGAGAGAGAAATAGATTTTCTTCTTCGGGAGAACTCAGACGAACGAAGACGCAAAAGTCTGAAAAAATATCTCCCCACTCAGGTAATTCTCGCGGGTGGGAAAAGTTCAATTGAGGGAGTGCAGCCAGTGCAGAAGTATATGATTTTGGGAGAGTGTACTGGGAGTTGACTGGAGAAAGGTCTGCGATCGCCGCACTTATTTGACCCCTAGCCCCAACTAAATCACAACCAAACATTGGCAGTTCATACTCTGGACGGGGAAACATAACGCAATGCAATATATCCAGCATATTTCCTACCTTTGCCAGTTCCAGGTGCATTTTCCGGAACTGGGGTGTTTGGTAGCACTGGTTTTCAATCGTCAGCTTCTCACCTTCTAGCCGACCTTCCACATACCCAAATTCATTAGGCAAATGATAAGGCGATAAGTCCAAGTGCTTATGCCACACTGCTTCTATACAATCTGCTAGTTTACGAATCAGCGGATGTTGTTGCTCGCGCAGTGATGGTAAAGGAGTTGTTGTCATAATCTTATGGGATTTCTAACCGGGTAATGTGATTCAGTTATTAGTCTACCGTTCACAAAGTCTCACCCGAAGTAGCTCGCAACACAACCAAACACTTGCAACTGACAAATGTAAAGTTATAAAACACTCGCTTTTCAAAAATAGGAGTTATTTTGTATTCTTAGTTACAGAAATAATTTTGTCTTAGTCCATTAGCGAAGGCTAAGCAGAGCCATGAAATTAGATTCAAGTAAATCAGATCATGCCATAGAAAGCTCCTGGCACAATCTAAATTGGTTAAACAAGTGCTTCTCCACAGAATCTCCAGAGGATTTCCAGGCTTATAGTTGGGTAAAGCTGTTGGAACTTCCCAACCCCTACAGTTTTGACGAAGCACTGCTACTGTGCCACGTTTCAAGTCAAGAGTGGTTAGCCTGGATTCCAGATCATGGGGAAGCACAATTGCACATCAGTCAATTCAGTCATTAGTCAAGAATTATTCTCCTCCTGCACAAGATCCTCTGCTCGCTTTGTTCCTCATCCCCACTGGTATATTACACTGCTGGTTGAGCTTCTTTCGCTGCACCCAATGTGAGAGGATCAACTGATTTGAGTTCACCGTGATTGAGAGTCCAACAACGGTCTGCTATTGGCAACAAATCCCCTGCGTCGTGTGTCACAACCAGCAGTGTCCAATTTTTTTTCAGTTTCGCTAATAAATTTACCAGTTGCCGACGCATTGACCAATCCAAGCCCGCTGTGGGTTCGTCTAATAATAATAGATGTGGCTGGCGAATCAACTGCACCGCCAAAGCTAAACGCCGCTGCTGACCTCCACTCAAAGCATGAGGTGATGTGCTAAGTGATAAATGCTCTAAACCTACTTCTTCAAGTGCTTGCGTAACTCGCTCTTTACCTAACTCTGGATGTCCCAAGCGCAATTCTTCTAAAATAGTACCGCCGCAAAAATGCCTCTCAGGAAACTGAAACACCAAGCCAGCCAATTGTTGCATCTGCTCAGCGGTCAGTTCTTGTTCGCGCCAAAAGAGTGAACCTGATGTTGGTTCGGCAAGTCCAGACAAAATTTCGAGTAATGTACTTTTACCTGAACCACTCGGTCCAATAATTAAACCCAGTTGTTGGGATGGTAATTCCAAGTTGATTGATTTGAGAATAGCTGTTGGGCAAGCCGTGGGATGATAAATGAGGTTTCTCAGATAGAGCATTTGTTAAGTTTACCAAAAAGTCAGCAACATACCTATTAACTACACTGCCAGCTACTGTAGAATTCCGAAAAATTTACAAGGATTCAAGACGCTGGCAACGTCAATCTTGCAGCAAGAAACATGCTTTTGAGCCAAAGTTACGTGTCACTCGTTAGAATAGAGCCACGCAAACGGCGAAAACCGTCACCCCTACTTCCGTTCATTGTCGCAAAATCACTCTTGAAAAATAGCCAATACACACGCTTGGGAACTTAGAAAAATTACCGAAGTCAAACAGTATACAAAATTCTGGCTCAAACAGATCCACGTTCAGAGAGTGAAAAGTCATCTAAAAAACAAATTAAAGTTGTAAATATACTGACAAAGAAAATGAATGCACGGTTTCCAGGTTTGCAAAAAGTTGTACCCGCCAAATTTTATCGCTCTATTATAGTGGCTTTTTCAGCTACCATTGCACTGAACATCTGGGCAAATCCTTCTTGGGCTGCAGATCCCTTTCGGATGAAAGAGCCTCGTAACATTGGCAACAAAACAGAAGCAGCATTCAAAGCCATTTTCCAACAGGGAAACTATCAAGCAGGAGATCGTTACTTACAAGAAGCATTATCTACAGAGCCAAAGGAACCTTTAGCCTATGCTATGAAAGCATCTTTAGCATATACGAATAAGGATTTGGCGGCACTAGACACTTACAGCAAAAAAACATCAGAAACAGCACAAAATTTAATTTCTAGTGATCCCTTGCGCGGAAATTTGTATGCTGCTGTTGGTTTATTTTTAGAGGGATCTGCGATTATACAACGTGAGGGAACAGTCAAGGGTGCACCACAAGCCCTGACTAGACTACAGCAAGTCTATCAATATTTGGACAAAGCTGAAGCAGTTTCTCCTAACGATCCAGAACTCAATTTGATCAAAGGGTACATGGATTTACTGCTAGCTGTCAATTTGCCCTTTGCTAACCCAGAACAAGCAGTTCAAAAGCTAGAAAAAAATGCAGCCCCCCAGTATTTGGTAGATCGGGGTATCGCTCTTGCTTATCGGGATTTAAAACAGTACTCTCAGGCACTAGACTATGCTAATCGTGCTTTAAAGGTGACAACAGATAACCCAGAGTTGTATTATCTTAAGGCTCAAATTCTTAGGGAAAAAGCGAATAAAGACAAAAACTCGCAACTTATGCAGGAGGCGATTAAGAATTTTGATACAGCCTTAACTAAGAAGTCTCAACTCCCAGATGATGTGACACGACAAATTGAACGTGAACGACGTAAGGCTGCGGAAAATCTGAGTACTTTTGGTAAGTAGGAGATGAGGTGACAAGAAGAGGAAGGGAGGAAGGGAGTTATTTCTGGGCCTGTAACCGAAGCACTTTTCTTGCTTTCCCACTTCTCGATTAGGAAAGCACACTTTTTGTACCTTCTACTCTTTTACAATTAGATTTGAAAAAAGTGATCTAAATTTAGTCTTTCAACAAAATGCAGGTACTATTTCGCGAAATTAACCCTTTTGATTTATGGATTTGGTTGGAGTTCAGCACGATTCCTTCTCAACAAGAAAAACAATATGTAGAAGAGGTTTTCAATTCCTGGTTTTATTTGGGTAAATTGGGTGCATTTAATGCCGAAAATCTCCAGGTACAGGAAACTGGACTAGAACTGAGCTACATGAATTACGACTCACAAGGATATGATAAAAGTTTGCTGGCGCTGATGCACAATATGGGTGAGTTTGAGTATGAGGGGACATGGGCGCGTTGCTGGTTTGACTTGGGAACTTCTGATGCGATCGCTCTCGATCTTATCATTAACGCCCTTAAGCAGCTCAGTGAGGAATATGTCACCATTGAGCAATTGTACATCGGCGGCGAAAATGAAGATTGGCCCATTGAAGAGAGCGAAAGCCGTCCTTCATTTATTTACGATAACTAGCAACGAAAATGCATAAGCCAGGGGAAATTCGTATCATCGCTTTGGGACTGATTCGCGATGCTCAGTATGCCAAGCTGGGCAAAGGCATACGTATCTTCGTATCTGTTGGCTACGATCCAGTCAAGCAACAAACTTTTTACCGCGCAATGGGTGGTGGAGTTGAGTTTGGTGAAACAAGTAAAGATGCTCTCAAACGAGAATTCCAAGAAGAGATCCAAGCAGAATTAACAAATATTCGTTACTTGGGTTGTTTGGAAAACATCTTCACTTTCAATGGTCAACCAGGTCACGAAATTATTCAACTTTTTGAAAGCGACTTTGTTGATGCCAAATTTTATGAAACTGAAAAGTTAGTTTTTTCTGAAGGTGAGCGACAAAAAACTGCTTTGTGGGTAGATATAAACCGTTTCCAGTCAAAAGAGTTGAGGTTAGTGCCTGAGCAGTTTTTAGATTATTTGTCAAGTAGTTAGATACGAGATTTGGCTTTTAGCCCACGGTTGTTAAGCGCCAGCTTGCTAACAACTAACGACTAACTATTAATTTGCAGCACAACTAATGTCATATCATCGGTGTTTTGCTTATCGGCACCGATGAATTGTTGCACTTGGTCAAACAGGTAATCTAGTATTTCCTGGGGTCCATTACAAATTCTACAAGCGTAGTTAAATATCGTAATCAGGTTTTCTTCATCATAGCGATCGCCACTTGCTGCTGCTGCATCAGTCAAGCCATCTGTGTAGTAAAGAATGATATCTCCAAACTCTAATTCTACTTGGGCATCTTCGTACTGGCTATTGGCATCTAAACCAATCAGCATTCCAAAAGTATCTAGACGCGTGATTGTTCTGGTTGTTGCATGCCACCATAGAGGAGGATTGTGCGCTGCATTGCTGTAGGACAAAATCCGGCTTTGAGGGTTATATTCTGAGTAAAATAGAGTGATAAATCGGTGAGAATTTTCCAAATCCGCGTACATGACTTGATTCAAGTTTTGCAGAATTCGTTGAGGAGAATGACCGTGTAGCACTTCTCCCCGCAGCATTCCCCGCATCATGGTCATAATCAGTCCGGCTGGAACTCCTTTGCCCATCACATCACCAATCACCAAACCCCAACGACCATCTGCATCTAAACTCTCTTTGTTATTTAGTTGAATTTGGTTGTGTTTTGTGGGGATAAAGTCGTAATAGTCTCCGCCAACACGATTAGCAGGTTTACACCGTGCGGCAATAGCAACACCTGGAATTGTAGGGCACTGACGTGGCAGAAGCCGCCTTTGAATTTCTGCACCAATTTCTAGTTCTTGATCTAGGCGTTCTTTTTTCCTGAGTTCCACAGCAAGTTCATCATTTTCTATTGCGACTGCGGTTTGATCTGCCACTAGGCGAACTAACTTTTGTCTGGTTTCTGTCCAAGTATATTCTGGATCGCGGCTTAAGACATAGAGCCATCCCCGTTCTGTATGCTTAACCAGAATAGCTGTACCAAAAACTTGTATACCTGGTCCTAAGCTACGGTGCATATAATCATCCAAAATACCCGACATTATTGCTAAAGGCTGGGTATTGTTGGGTATACATAGGATTTGACTGGTTGCTGTTTCTAGTGCCTTGCGGATATTCTTACGCTGGTGACTATCTTGCCAATGTAACTGCTCTAATCTGACTTGACCATTCGGTTTGTATACAAATAAGGCGCTACCATCTGCATCAGTGACTCTTGTTGCCATCAACGGAATCAGTTCCAAGAACTGATTCAAATTATTGAAGCTTCGTAGAGCAAATCCCAAAGAACTGAGTAAATCTTGAATTTTTTTTTGTTCTCGGTGTAACCGTGCCACGAGTTCTTTGAGTGCCACAACTGGTGTGACCTCCGTTATCGGGGTACGACTGTTACTATCAGTAGGTTGAGACGGTGGTTGAGGCACAGTTACCATTGTGATTTACATCAGCAAGGATTAGATTCCTTTAATACTTTCTTGTTTTAAGAGCTAAACCATCTTGTGACAAGATTATCGGTTTAGCAAGAGTAGAAAAACGTAGAGTGGAAATTTTAAAAGTCTTTCATATTTCATGTGCTTCTTTAACTTAATATTTCAATTTAGAGTTAAGTCTTTTTCGCAAAAAACGATTCGCCAAAACAGTTTTCTGTAGCATATGTGTAATAGGGGTTTAATTTTATCAATTTTTATTCATTTGGTCATACCTCTTTAGACATAAACATTTTATTGAGAAAAGTTAACCATTACGTTTCAAAAAATCTACTTGTGTTTCACTGTCTAAGGCATCTATTAGCTGATAAACATTGAAACCGAAAGCCTAGAGGCTCCTATCCGTAGACACGGGCAGTTTCCTCAAGTCGGAGAACCGTTGTTTAACTATTGCTCTTCAAATCTTTAATTTACCACTAGAGAATATTTAAAAACTCTAAGTCAGGAAACTTTGACAAAAAAAGATCTCAAAAATAATATGGTTCGGACAAGCTTACAGGCACGCATCGTGTGGCGATACGAACAAAGCCTGCGGAGGCAGGCTTGATGTGTGTGTCCGTAAACTCCGCAGTCTGAGGGGTACTTACGCCGACTTTGTTAACTACCCCTTCCAGGTACAAAATTACCTATCTTTTCCTTGATGTTCTTGGCGACTATGTCCTGTAGACACCCTTTGCCCTTGGCGTTGTCAATAGATAATCTTTGGATCGTGACAGGAGTGGTCTAAAACCATTGAGGCTAACCATTCAAAAGTGCTTCCACAAACTCGTAGCTAGAAAAAGGACGCAAGTCTTCAATTCCTTCTCCAGCACCGATAAAGCGAATAGGTAAGCCTAACTGCTGCACAACGGCAAGAGCAACCCCTCCTTTGGCAGTGCTATCAAGCTTAGTCAAAACAACACCACTCAGTTGTGCCGCTTGAGAAAAGATTTCAGCTTGGCGTAATCCATTTTGACCTAGAGTTGCATCTAAAACCAAAAGGGACTCTATTTTAGCATTGGGGGCTTTTTTATCAATGATGCGGCGGATTTTACTGAGTTCGTCCATCAAATTTTTCTTATTTTGTAGTCGTCCTGCGGTATCCACCAAAAGTAATTCTGTTTCTCGTGCTGTAGCAGCAGAGATGGCGTCAAACACAACTGCTGCGGGATCTGCATTTTTAGCAGGATTGAAAATGACTTGCACACCACTTCTTTGTCCCCAAATCTTGACCTGTTCTACGGCTGCGGCCCGGAAGGTATCTGCTGCACCAATCAAGCATTTATAGCCGGATTTCTGGGCAAGGTGGGCAATTTTACCGATGGTGGTCGTTTTACCAGCGCCATTAACCCCAGTGATTAACCAAACATTGAGAGTTTCTTTTTCTGGGACAAAGATTGGCTTGTGAGATTTTTTCACTGGTGCATCCAGCATATCTCGCAAGATTTTTTTGAGGTAGGCGATCGCCTCCTCTGCTGGCAGAACTTCTTGACGAAGCTTGTTCTGTAAAGTAGTGATGATGTAATCTGTTGCTTCGACACCAACATCAGCTTGCAAAAGCAATGCCTCAATCTCCGTCACTGCTGCTTGGTTGAGTGGTCCCTGCCCAACAATTGACTTGAGTTGATTAACGATGTTACGACGAGTTTTGTCTAAGCCTTGGCGCAGCTTTTTCAACCAACTGATTTCTTCAAAAGAAATATCTTCAGGACGTCTACCTTGTGCAGCAAGAACTTCTGTTGACCACAAGAACCCTTCATCAAAATCAAATCCAGTGATTTCTTCTGTACCTTGTGCAGTAGTTGTTTGGGCTCTTGGCTGTACCACCTCTGGTTTTGTCACTTCAATGGCGGTGGCTATCAATCTTTCCTGCTTTGCTTGTCGTTCTGCCGCTGCCCTTTCTAAAAATGATAAAGTTGTGGGTGCTGTTGGCTGAGTGACTTCTTGTCTTGTCGGTGGTTCGGTGGCTTCTGGTAAAGCGACACTTTCTGTTGTCACACTTTCAGCATCTGGTTCTTCGGCAATTTCTGCTACCGCTGGCGCTGTGCTGAGTTCCTCTGTACCTTCTGGTTCTTCTGGCGTGGTTTCAGTCGCAGTCACATCAGCTTCTTCTGAGGACTGTATTTCTTCTACTGGTTGTGGTCGTGCCGTTTCTGTTTGTGCTGGTGGTACTACGTCGGCTGTGACCTCAGTTACAGGAGTTTCTGCTGGTTCGGTTTGTTGCCTTTGCTGAATATTCTTGTATGCTGCTTTGGCGTAAGCCAGCAGATCCGTGGCTACTTCGGGTGCAGTTTCTGCTGTTGACGTTTCGGCGCTTTGGGGTTCAGGTTGTTTTGCAGCAGGGGTTTGTTCCTGTTTCTGTTGCGAGGGAGTAGCAGAAGGCTCGTTATGTTGACGGCGGAACCAATTGAAGACCATTGCAGATAACGTGTTATGAAACTATAAGCTTTTATCTAAATTTTGACACTTCCGCTTCTCATAACAACAGGATTCTTTAGGAAGGATGTAATCATGTTCGACATGACTACATTACCAAAAAAGAACTCAGAACACAGTTATCAGAACTCAGCAATATTAAACTTTCATGGGTTGGTCGGTGTAACGAGGATTTTATAAGGCTCACTAATTTTTTGATCCAATGCGATCAGCCAAATGTATTCTTCATGGAGAACAAAATTTGTTCCTTGTTAAATCCCTGGCATGCGCAGGTTGCAACGCTACGCTTTTTATTTATGCGTATATTCTGTGTTCTGTGTTCTGTGTTCTTCTTAACGATAAAGCTTTTGGCTACGGACTCGTTGGTACCTTTTTTTGCTCAGTTACTCGGCGCAGAACACCATTAATAAATCGATGGCTCTCTTCTTCACTGTATCGTTTAGTAAGCTCTACAGCTTCGTTAATTGCGATACTGTCGGGAACTTGAAGATACTTCATTTCTGCTACAGCGATTCGGAGTATATCTCGGTCAATGTGGGCAAGGCGAGTTACTTGCCAATCTACTAAAGCAGTGGAAATTTCCTCGTCTATGGTGTTTCGGTTTTCACTGACAGCAATGATAATCTCTTTAGCGTACTCGCGGACTTCTTTATCTTGATTAGCCAGTTGAATGAGTTCAGGAAATTCGATAGTCGCAGCTAACTTGTTGATGGCTGTTTGCGTGTATACAACAGCTTCTTTGAGCATTGTTCTAGCAGTATTTAGGTCACTGGCGCGTGTTTGGCTACTCAGAAGCCGATCATTACTGCGTTGCAGTTCGCCTGCAGCATTGTCTAGAGTATCTTGGACTTCGGATCGCAGCGTACGTACTGCTGCTAGGACTAACTTTGATACCAGTTGTTCTGGTGGTATCTTGTCTAATTTCTTTGGGTTGATTGGCAGTTGGCTGAGGCTTAAAAGAGCCAATTCACGAGAAATTTGACGAGGTTTACGCTCTTGCATAAAAGTGAGTTAGGGAGAAGGGGATAAAGGGAGTCGGGGAGTGAGGGAGTGAGGGAGTGAGGGAGAATAATTTTTAACTAATAGAACTCTCCAAAAATGATTTTTAGTGCAAGCGCGGGGTATTGGTTTCATAGCCATTTTTGGAGAGGTCTAATGACTAATAACTAGTGACTAATGACTACTGATTTTAAGTTTCTTCGAGAGGAAGAATCTGCCGCTTTGCTTCTTTGGGTGGCATTTCTAGTTTGCGTTCTTTGGGGATAGCCAAGGTCGTCGGGGAGGTATTGGGAGCAACAATGCCACCGGAGACTATGATTTTAAATGCATCTTCAATTGATAATGACAGGTTGACGACTTCCTCTTCTGGAACAACTGCATACCATCCAGTGGCGGGATTGGGAGTTGTTGGGATGAAAACGCTCAATACTGGGCAAGACATCTGAGTTTGGATTTCGCTGCTGATCATACCTGTTACGAAGGCGATCGCCCACATTCCCCGTCGAGGGTATTCTACTAAAACAACACGGCGAAATTTGCCATTGCTGTCTTTTAAGAGTGTTTCTAAAAGTTGCTTGAGAGCTTTGTAAACCTGTCCTGCAAAGGGAATTGCCTGTAATAGCCGCTCACCCACATTTAGCAACCACTGCCCCGCAATATTCCGAGCCATCAAGCCAATCAGCAGTATACTCAGCAGTGGCACCATCAGTCCCACCAAGAGATTCAGTAGATTGACCAAAATGGGATGCATTCCACCAAACGGATTCAGTTGTTTGGGAATCTGGGTGAGAAAGTTGACGACCCAAGTTGCAACAGTTATTGTAAGCCAAATGGTAGTTGCCAGGGGAATCACAACCAACAACCCAGCAATGAGGTCATTTTTGAGATCCTGTTTCCAGCGATTGATTGCCAAGCCCCTATTCTCCTTTTTTAGGCAAGTGGAACTTCTTTTATTGGTACTCATTCCAGTAGATTAGTCAAATGGGGAGGACAGTTTTTTGCTGTTTAGAGTGGTGGTTTTAACCGCTTCTACTTTTTGCTTAATGGGCAAAATCCCATTAATTACTGTCCATGAGGGTGCTTAGGTAAACTTATGTCACCAAAATATTGGTTTTTTACGCCAAATCCAGCCATTTTTCTACTTAATGCAGATAGAAGTATATAAACCAGCGTAGCGGTTGGCTACTCTAAAACTTATTACTTTCTTTTTAAGAGTTGTAAACGATTGTTGCAGCTATTTTAACGTATTATTAATACTACTGTGGTGGATAAAACGCTGCTAAACCAATTAATCGTGTCTTTAGCAAGTGCCAGACGCAGAGCGAAGAAAATGAGAACTGCGCCCATAATTCGCTCAAACCAATCTGAAATTGACAAAAATCGACGTTTGATTGCCGCTACCGATTAACCAGCAGATGACATGAATGAGGTCGCCAGCAGTTACTCCCAACGCTGTGTAGATTCCGGCTTGTCTGGAATGAGCTAGGCTATTGCGGAGTGTTAAGACAAAGTTTGGTCTAGGACTCATAATCACTAAACACCCAGCTGTAAAGATAGTCAACCAATCGCCTAAAAATTGCATCATATTGATTTGCATATAGTTCATTAGCTCTATTAAAGTTTAGAAATTCCAATTCCGTCGGAATTGAAAAAAGCTTTCCAGACAGTCTTGCCAAGCAATGTTGCCATTTAATTTTTGCTGTTTCCACGTCTGTATAATTTGCTCAAAAATCTCTGAGAAACTGGGACACAGAGGAGCTAAATCAGCTAGACTATTGACTTTTCTTGTTTGGGCGATCGCCATTGCAATAACATTAATTAACTCTGTTGCTTGTGCACCTAAAATCGAAGCTCCTAAAATTTCACCATTACGTAAGACAATGAGTTTACAGAGACCCGTGGTTTCGTCTTGGATTTGGGCAGCAAAGAGTGTTTTAAAAAACTGTTGTAAAACCATAACTTCATCAGGACTGTATTGGTGTTTAGCTTGCGCCTCTGTTAAACCGACTTGTGCAAACATCGGGTTAGTAAAGACTGCCCAAGGAATATGCCGATAATTAACTTTCAACCTCGGGAAAAAGAGCGCATTTTGCAGAGCTATTCTTGCTTCGTAATTAGCTATATTGGCGAGTTCAAAGCCACCAATAACATCACCACAAGCCCAGATACGCGGATTTGTCGTTTGTAGTTTTTCATTCACCAGTAAACGACGCTGATTCCATTTCACATCTACCGCAGCTAAATTTAAGGATTGTATATTTGGCTGTTGTGCAGTTGCTACTACGATTTCATCAGTTTCAATTGCCTTATCTCCCACTTGAAGCCATTTTTTATCCTCAATTCTTCTCACGTGAGTGATTGACGTTTTAATAAAGACGCGTACACCTTCTGCTTCTAACAAACTACAAAGCAATTGAGCCATTTCTGAGTCAATATTAGGAACAAGATTGGGATGTTCGATAATCAGCGTCACATCGTAACCAAATCGCGCCAAAGTTTGAGCGAGTTCGATGCTTTGGGGAACACCACCAAGAATGACCCACTGTTTAGGCGATGTAGAACTGCTCAGAGATTGCCAAACTTGAGGTATTGTCAGAAAACCAGTTTTTTGCAATCCTTCAATTTCTGGAATTGCTGGGCTTGAACCCGTTGCAAGTAAATAAGTGCGTGCGTGTAGTAAGCGAGTATCAACGGCAAATGAAAGATGGGGCGACGATTGAAATTGACCATTACCTACGATAACATCCACGCCTTGGGCAGCCAGAACGGCAAGTGAATTCTGCTCTTGGAGATTGGAAACAATGCTATGAGCATACAGCATTGTCTGAGGCGTATCTACAGAAATTTTGCATTTTTCTAGAGTACTAGCACACGAGGTATGAAACCCAAATAGTGCTGCGTCACCTATTTGCTTGCTAAGGTTACTGGTGTGGTTTAGAGCATGGTGATAAATAAACTCTAATGGTGCGTTAACTTTGGTAAATGCACCGTTTGTTATTGGTTCTACCAAGGCAACCTTGGCTCTTAGTTGAGAAGCAGTAAGGGCAGCGTAGCGTCCCGCTAAACTGCCGCCAATAATCACTACATCGTAGTCAATAGTCACGTGATTTGTCCCTAGTCCTTTGTCAATTGTCCTACCTTTATCCGAAGCTTTATGCCTGCGGCACGGGTTTGGCTTTCTTTTTAATTGTGCTTCGTCTTTGATGACTAATGATTAATGACTAATGACAGTGCTTCTAGTAAGCGCTGGTTATCTGACCAAGAGCGTACAGCTACCCGGAAATATCTGTCGCCAAGTTCAGGAAAACTCAGACAATCACGAATGAAAATTTGGTGATGCTGTAGTAAATTTTGCTGCAATTGCGAACTCGATTGCTGTGATTCAACGAGTAAAAAATTAGCAGCACTTTCTAGAGGTTGTAATCCGGGCATTGAAGCTAAACCAGCGAAGAGTTGGTTTCGTGCTGGTGGGAGCCATGCCCAAGTCTGCTCCTGAAACTCCTTATCCTGGACCACAGCGACTGCTGCCGCTGCTGCTAGGGTATTTACGGGCCAGGGGTCGCGCCAGGACTGCCAGCGCCGCAAACGCTCAGGATGGGCGATCGCATATCCTAGTCGCAAACCAGGCAAACTGTAGAACTTGGTCAGCGATCGCAAAATCACTAAGTTTGGATATTCCTGCACAACTTCTATCAAACTTTGTTCCTGTCCTGGGGGCAGAAAATCCATAAAGGCTTCATCTACTACCACCAAAGCGAATTTCTCTAGGTACGGCAAAATGGCTTCTCGTGAAAATAACACCCCCGTTGGGTTATGGGGGTTATTCAGCAATAGTCCCTTATCCTTTGTGTTTTCAACTTTGTCAAAAATTAATGACAAAGTCCGAAAAACTAACAAAGAAAACTCCAATACCTTAGCGTGGTATGCAGCCAGCGCCCTGTAATAATCGCCAAAGGCTGGAGTTATCAAAGCTGTTGCAGCTAACTGTGCTAAATCCCGACCTGCCAGAGAAAGTAATTCTGCCGAGCCGTTCCCCGGCAAAATCCATTCAGGGGGTAGTTGATGAAAGTGACTCAGAGCAAGTCTGAGTTCACCATAATCCGGGTCTGGATAATGCCTGAGATGATCCAATTGGGACTCAATTGCCGCTATTGCGCTTTTTGGTGGTCCCAAAGGGCTAATGCTTGCAGAAAAATCCAGAATAGCACTTGGGGGACAGCCAGCTAGTGCTGCTGCCCAGGCTAGATTTCCCCCGTGTGCTGGTTGCCGCATAGAAAAAGGGTGACCTAGATGAGAATCTAAGATTTTGGGGGTGCAACCTTTTCTCTAAAGAGTTTTCCAGCAGAGAAGGCAGGAACCTTTGTCGCTGGAATTTCCATCTTTTCATTGGTTTTGGGGTTACGACCTTCACGGGCTTTACGTTCCCGTGATTCAAATGAGCCGAATCCTACCAACGTAACTTTATCGCCAGAGGAAACAGCTTCGATAATCGTTTCCAAAGCTGCAGTTAAAACGGCATCAACTTGCTTTTTGGTAACACTTGCCTTTTCAGCTACGGCATCAACCAATTCACCTTTATTCATGTCAAACTCCTTGAGGTTTACTTGAGATTGTGTACAGATGCATTTTTGATGCATCGTTACTTAAATCTCTGTTCAGAGATTTACAAAAGTCGGATTTTTGAGTATTTATGCTCACAAAGGCTGTAATCGCTGTAGATTCGACTTTTCAATGAATCATTCTAAAGTGTCATAGCCAGAAGTGGATAGATGAAACCATTAATTTATATAGATTTCAGGATTTTTTTTGAAAAAAGGGCAATTGTTTTACTAAAACCCCTCTTTTTTTAGGAAAAAATACTTAGTGAAATCGCCTATTGTCAGAGAAACAGGCAGGACCGTTTCATACAAACAAAGAAAAAACTCTATCAAGCTGGTTTAATAAAATACGTTGTGCTTGGCGAATAGTTCAATGTTGGCTAGTTCATTCAGCATAATAAAAATTTTTACTACCAGTATTGTCTTAACTGCCGTATAATGTTGTCTTAACTGCCGTATAATGTATTATTTATTGCAAAAAAGCTTCAAGATACAAAATGAAGATAAACAAAATGTTTTTATTTATACATTTTACGACTGCAAATTTACAGTACTTTTTGCTACAGTTGAGACTGACTGATTTTTTAACTAATTTACACAATGTATTTTTTATTATATTTCCCGGTGAGAAAGCCCGGTTCCTTCTGCAACAGGGACAGATAGTCACCAAGTGTCCTCTTCGATAGTGCTGTTCTCATGAATAACCCTTCACTTATGTGCAGAGGGTCTTAGTTATTAGTCACGCTAGAACACCGATTCAGTATTCATAATTGTGACTAAAAAACCCGGTTTTTTCTTGTTGAGTTAACGAAACTTCGGTCTTCCCAGTAACAGAAACCGGGTTTTTGGGATTAGTGAATCGGTGTTCTAGATTGCCATGTTTGAGATCTGACTAAGGACTTCGATTTACCTCAACCATAAAACACAGCAAGAGCGATAGTTTCTATGGTTACGGGATGAATTAAATTTCTCTCCCAAAAGGTAGCGTAAGAATAGGATTTTATTATTGATTTATCAATAGACTATACGAAAACCTTTTTGTCCACAGAAAGTTGTTTGATCCCACACCGAAGTTTAGAAAAAATTCTATTTTTCAGGTTACAGCCTTTGTGTAGCAAGTATCTTACACTTGGGAATTAGAGTATGCCTATAAATGAGGAAAATCTCTGTGAATAAGAGTTTTGCGGTTTGATAGGCAAAAGTAGTCTCAGTTCCAATCCTACACTGGGTGGTGATGCATTGTAATAATTCTGAAACTGTAACTTGTGAAGATTATACGTCCCCAATATCATTCCTAAGCAGAATTACCCTACACTGAAATATCATAATTGTGATTGCTATTAAAACATAAACTTTACAGTTGATTTGATATACTTTTCTAGTATGTGGAGTTTTAATAATCAATAGGTAGTTCAGTAAAGAACACCTATCCTGCTCTCAAAACAATAATACTGCATCCACCTTAAGAAACTTTCTAAACTTCCACAGTCAAGACAAAGGCATCTACTACATACAAGTAAATTCAGTTTGTGAGCTTACTTGAGAACCCCTAAACCAAGCATCTTTTTGCAGTCAGAATTATCCATCTTTTAGCTGAGTGCTAGCTAAGGGATAAATCTCCTATCAAAAATAAGTATAGCTTTTGCGTCATTAGCTATAACTAGCTTCATTTTGTATAGGTTAAATTGTGTTCCTTTATTCATAAGTAAGTTTTTCTAAAGTAGTAAAAATGCAACTCTACACACCTACTGATATTAATCAGCTTCAACAAGACCTTCCCTACTTAATTAAAAGCATGCAGTGGGTTGAAAATTTTGTTGGAAAAGCTCACCCTGATTTAGGTAGACTCGGTCCTGTTTGCCCTTTTGTGCCTCACTCAATTAGAGCAAACGTTATGTCCCTGACAGTTATACGTGCTAAAAATGTGGCTCCTGAGCAATTTTTTGAGAATGTTCTACGCTGTCGAGATATCTTCCTTGAGCAAGAACCACGACAGGGGGTAGCTGCTTTAAGGAAAACACTGTTAATCATTGTGCCTGATATCGATATAGAAGAAGCTCCTAAAATAATTGACGAGAATCACAAAAAACTTAAGCGTTTTTTTGTTGAGTCAGGACTGATGATAGGGGAATTTCATAAGCTCAACCAAGTGCCTGGTGCACACAACCCAAACTTCCGCCCATTTCAAAGCTCCGTTCCCATGTTTGTTATTCGCTATATGGTTGAATCGGATATTCTGTTTCTTCAAGATGAAGATCCGCGCTTGCGTATTAAATATCTCCAAGCTTATTTACAAAATATTGAATCGGGTTATTCACAGCAGTTTAACCAGAAAATCAAAGATGAAAACAAGTTAAAGACTGCTCGTCAACTATTGGAGTTAGCACAAGAGCAACTGCAAGAAGAAAAGTTTATGAATTTAGAAATTGCTCATTCATAAGCTAAGTTGTTCCTCTACAGAAATGATTAATTCACCAACTTAATCAATAAGATCAATATTGTCTGTCGTAAATTTGCATCACTCGTTTTTAGTGATGAAAGTTGGTAACCAAGCCGAGAAATTAATAGAGTAATTTTCTTTACAAGGTGTTTATGCAGTTAACAAACAAAAATTTATACCTTCAGTCAAATATTCAGGCAGCTAGCTTAACCGATGTTGAGGACTGCCATGGTACTCAAACAAATGACCTTGAAAAAGAGCAACTTAACTATTGGAAGCAGCAGCTAGCAGGTGCTCCTCCAGTACTGGAATTGCCCACGGATAGAGCGCGACTACCCGTACAAAGTTACCGAAGTGCAAAACAATCTTTTTTACTACCCAAGAGTTTATCAAAAGCATTACAGACACTGTCACAACAAGAAGATGTGACACTGTTCATGACATTGCTGGCGGCATTTGGGACTCTACTGTACCGCTACAGTGGACAGGAAGACATTTTGATTGGTTCTCCGATTTCAGGGCGAAATTCTGCTGAGATAGAAGGGCTAATTGGATCTTTTGTCAATACCTTGGTTATACGCACAGATGTGTCTGGCAACCCGAGTTTTCAGGAACTGTTGCAAAGGGTGCGAGCGATGGCAACGTCCGCCTACGCTAACCAAGACTTGCCGTTTGAAGAGCTAGTAGAACAACTGCAAGCAGAGCGTTCGCCTGCGTCGCGGTTTGCAGCATCGCTTTCCTATCACCCTCTGTTCCAGGTGATGTTTGTTTTGGAGAATACACCCAAACAAACATTGGATTTATCCGGATTGACCATCACACCCTCTGAATTAGATAAGGTTACATCCAAGTTAGATTTGACCTTGTTAATGGAGGAGACAGAACAAGGATTCCAAGGAGAGTGGGAATACAACGCCCAGTTATTTGATGATGCCACGATAACTCGGCTGAATGGGCATTTCCACAGATTGCTAGAGGGAATTGTTGCTGATCCTAATCGCTCGATTGCAGAATTACCATTGCTAACTGTTCAAGAACAGCAGTTATTGCTGGCGTGGAATAATACTCAGGCAAATTACCCAGAACAACTTTGCATCCATCAATTGTTTGAGGCTCAGGTAGAACAGACACCAGATGCAGTCGCAGTTGTCTTTGGTAACGAACAACTAACCTACAAGCAGCTCAACCAACAGGCAAATCAACTAGCGCATTATCTCAGGCAGCTAGGAGTCAAACCAGATGCCCTTGTGGGAATTTGTGTAGAGCGATCGCTTTTCATGGTGGTAGGACTACTCGCGATTCTCAAAGCTGGTGGAGCATACGTACCTCTAGATCCGGCATATCCTCAAGAGCGCCTAGATTACATTTTGTCGGATGCTCAGGTATCAGTGCTGCTAACTGATTCTTCACAAAAAATGAGTTCTCCCGAACTCTCCTCTAACAAAAAAGTTAAGGAAGATGCGATATCCCATAAGTTTCAAGTCGTTTGTATAGACACAGACTGGGAAAGCATTGTGACTGCTAGTACACAAAATCCTGCACCGTATTCTACCGTCGAGCATCTAGCGTACGTTATTTATACATCCGGCTCGACTGGCAAGCCCAAAGGAGTGCAAATTCCGCACGGTGCTGTGGTCAATTTCTTAACATCCATGCAGCGCCAACCTGGATTAACACCAGCGGATATCGTCATAGCAGTCACAACAATATCATTTGACATTGCCGCCTTGGAACTTTATTTGCCTTTAATAACAGGTGCGCGTGTTCATTTGGTGACGCGGGAAGTAGCAAGCGATGGCAGATTGCTGAGCAAGCAAATCGCTGCGGGTGGTGCGACAGTGATGCAAGCTACCCCAGCCACTTGGCGGATGTTGCTGGCTGCTGGATGGGGTGGTGTTCCTGGTTTGAAAATTCTCTGCGGCGGTGAAGCCTTACCTAGTGATTTGGCGCAGCAATTATTAGCAACAGGGGCTGCGATTTGGAATATGTACGGTCCTACGGAGACGACGATTTGGTCAACCGTCTTTGAAGTAGGAGCAACACAATTATCTCAAACCTCAATCCCCATTGGACGCCCGATCGCCAACACGCAAATTTATCTGCTCGACTCTCATCTGCAACCAGTGCCCATTGGCGTGCCTGGGGAACTGCACATCGGCGGTGATGGGCTAGCGCGAGGTTATCTCAACCGCCCAGAGTTGACACAGGAAAAATTTATCCGCAACCCCTTTAGTCAGGAACAAGGATCACGACTGTACAAGACAGGAGACTTAGCTCGGTTTTTACATGATGGTAATGTTGAGTACGTAGGACGTATCGATCATCAGGTAAAAATACGTGGATTTAGGATTGAATTGGGAGAGATAGAGGTTGTACTGCGACAACACCCATCTGTTCTGCAAGCTGTCGTCATTGCCCGTGAAGACGTTCCTGGAGACAAGCGGCTCGTGGCATATGTGGTGGTGAAACAGGAGCATATTCCTGCTAGTCCGAGTGAACTGCGCCGCTTTTTGAAGGAGCCGCTACTCGATTACATGGTGCCCACAGCATTTGTGTTCTTGGATACACTGCCATTAACACCTAATGGTAAGATAGACCGCCGCGCTTTACCTGCACCAGATACATCCCATTTCATTAGTGACAACAACTTTGTTGCACCTCGTAATTCTACGGAAGAGATTTTAGCCGCTATTTGGGCGCAAGTATTGGGTCTGGAGCGCGTAGGCATCCATGACAACTTCTTTGAATTGGGCGGACATTCTCTGCTGGCGACACAAGTCATTTCTCGGGTACGCCAAGCGTTAGGTGTAGAAATGCCCATACAGTTGCTGTTTGAAACACCAACGATCGCCGACTTAGCAACTGCCATTACCCAAAGTCAAAACCAGGGTACAGAGGAACACCAGACTATTACCCGAGTTGCCAATCGACAGTCAGCCCCCTTATCCTATGTGCAGCAACAACTGTGGTTTTTGGCACAGTTAGAACCAGACAGTGCAGCATATAACATTGTTGAGGCAATGCAGTTGCAAGGCGACTTGAACGTGGATGTCTTGCAACAGTCATTAGATGCAATTGTTGCTCACCACGAAATCCTGCGAACCAACTTTATCGCCCAAGATGGCAATCCTGTGCAGGTTATCGGCGCTCCTCGGGCAGTGGAACTGAAGGTGATCAACCTGATCGATGAGTCGCTGACTGAAGACACCAGTGTTGTACAACAACTGCTACAAAATGAAGCGCTGCGCCCCTTCAATTTAACATCAGACTTGATGCTGCGTGCGTGCTTGATACAGCGATCGCCACAAGAGAATATCTTGCTGTTGCTTTTGCACCACATTGCCACCGATGGTTGGTCGATGAGCATTTTATATGACGAGTTGACAACGCTTTACCAAGCGTTCAAGGACGGCTTGTCTAATCCATTGCCAGAATTACCCATTCAGTATGCCGACTTTGCAGTTTGGCAACGCGAGTGGCTCTCTGGTGACGTGCTGCAAAAGCAACTCAACTATTGGAAACAGCAGTTAGCGGGTGCAACCCCAGTACTGGAACTACCCACAGATAGACCACGACCACCAGTTCAGTCTTACCGAGGTGCCAGGCAATTTTTTCTAATACCCCAGAGTTTATCGCAAGCACTGCATGGACTGTCACGGCAAGAAGGTGTGACGTTGTTCATGACATTGTTGGCGGCGTTCCAGACCTTGCTGTACCGCTATAGCAGACAAGAAGATATTTTAGTCGGGTCTCCGATTGCGGGGCGAAATCGCGAGGAAATAGAAGGGTTAATTGGATTTTTTGTCAATACCCTGGTTCTACGCACCGATATGTCTGGCAACCCCAATTTTCGGGAACTGTTGCAAAGGGTACGTTCAATGGCGATGTCCGCTTATGCTCACCAAGACTTGCCGTTTGAAAAGCTCGTAGAACAACTACAACCAGAGAGATCACTAAGTTATCACCCTCTGTTCCAAGTGATGTTTGTTCTGCAGAATGTTCCTACACAAACATTGGAGTTGCCAGGACTGAGCATCACTTCCACAGACGTGGATCATTTGGCATCGCAGTTTGATATAACTTTATCAATTGAGGAAACAGAACAGGGACTGCGGGGATTATGGGAATACAACACTGACTTGTTTGATGCTGCCACAATTGTGCGGATGAGCGAGCATTTCCAGACATTGCTCGAAGCAATTGTGACTGATCCACAGCAGCAAATTACCCAATTGCCACTGCTCACCCCAAATGAACGACAGCAGTTACTTGTTGAGTGGAACAATACTCAGGTAGATTATCCACAGCAGTGTATTCATAAATTATTTGAGCAGCAGGTGGAGAAGACGCCTGATGCTGTGGCAGTAGTTTTTGAAGACAAGCAACTTACTTACCAACAGTTGAATAATCGCGCCAATCAATTGGCACACTACCTACAAACTCTGGGCGTAGGACCGGATGTACTTGTGGGGATTTATATCGAGCGTTCCCTAGAAATGGTCGTAGGACTACTGGGAATTCTCAAGGCAGGTGGTGCTTATGTGCCTCTCGACCCAGAGTATCCCCAAGAGCGCTTAGAGTTTATGCTGGAGGACACTCAGACACAAGTGTTGCTTACTCAAGAGAAATTGGTCAAGAGCTTACCGACTCATGAAGCGCAAGTCATTTGTTTGGATTCTGAGTGGGAACTCATTGCCCAGCACAGCGAAGAAAACCCTGTGTCTGATGTGACAGTTGATAACTTAGTTTACATCATCTACACCTCTGGCTCTACAGGCAAGCCTAAGGGTGTCATGCTTGCTCACCGTGGAGTTTGCAATCACCTCTGGTGGCGGCAAACAACGTTTCAATTAACTGAACAAGACAAAGTCTTACAGACCTTTTCTTTGAATTTCGATCCATCAGTCTGGCAGATATTCTGGACGTTATCGTTTGGTGGACAATTGGTTATGGCTCGCCCCGGTGGACATCAAGACCCTGCCTACCTGGTGAAGGTGATTATCGAACAGCAGATTACTATCGCTGGGTTAGTACCATCTATCATCCGCGTTTTACTTGAGGAAAAGGGAATTGAAAATTGTACTCGCCTGCGGCACGTCACTAGTGGTGGTGAAGGTTTGGGAGTCGAATTCATTGATCGCTTCGTTGAGCGTTTAAATTTGCACAATGTTTTGCTCAATTGCTATGGTCCAACTGAAGGTTGCATCGATGTAACTTCTTGGACTTGCCAGCGTGGGAGTAATTACACCATTGCTCCAATTGGTCGCCCGACTGCCAATGTACAAGTTTATATATTAGATGAAAATTTACAGCCTGTGCCTGTTGGTCAATCGGGTGAGTTGCACATTGGCGGTGTCGGGTTGGCGCGAGGCTATCTCAACCGTCCCGAATTGACGACAGAAAAGTTTATTCGCAACCCCTTTAATAGCACACCAGGTGCACGTCTTTATAAAACTGGGGATTTAGCGCGTTACTTAAGCGACGGAAACATAGAATTCCTTGGTCGTATTGACCACCAAGTGAAGATTCGTGGCTTCCGCATTGAATTGGGAGAAATTGAAGCTACCTTAGGTGAACATCCTGCAATACAACAGAATTTAGTCATCCTAAGAGAGGATATTCCTGGCGACAAACGCCTCGTGGCTTATGTGGTGCTACACCCAGAACAAGTTGCCCCAACTTCAAGTGAATTGCGTGGCTTTTTACAGGGAAAACTACCTGAGTACATGGTGCCAAAAGCATTTGTCTTTTTGGATGTCATACCATTAAACCCTAATGGCAAAGTAGATCGCCGCGCTTTACGTGTACCAGATACATCAGATTTCGATAACAGCAACTTTGTTGCACCTCGTACTCCTACTGAAGAAGTTTTAGCTGTTATTTGGGCGCAAATTCTGGGTTTGGAACAAGTTAGCATTCACAGCAACTTCTTTGAGTTGGGAGGACATTCGCTACTCGCTACACAAGTGATTTCTCGGGTACGCCAAAACCTGAATGTGGAAATTCCATTACAGTTGCTGTTTGAAACACCAACTATTGCAGGTTTAGCAAGTGCCATTACTTCGTTAAGCTTGGCTAACGCCCAGAACCAGAGTACAGATGTCCTAGAACAGCAGACCATTCCCCAACTAGCAGATCGCCACTCAGCTCCGTTATCCTTTGCTCAGCAGAGAATATGGTTTTTGGACCAGATGGAGCCAAATAGCGCGGCTTATCTAATGCCGCTCGCACAACGCTTGCTGGGTAAGCTCAATATCGGTGTATTGCAACAGTCTTTAGATGCGATCGCTGCCCACCACGAAGTCCTGCGAACTAACTTTATCGCAGAGGATGGTGAGCCAGTGCAGATCATGAGTTCTTCGAGGTCAGTAGAACTCAAGATAATTGACTTGACACAGGAGCAAGCAAGCAATCAAGAACAACAAGTGCAGCGTTTGTTGAAGCATGAGGCGCAACGCCCATTCGACTTAAGATCTGACTTGATGCTGCGAGCCACCTTGCTACGGATAGACCACCAAGAGTATATACTTTTGTTGGTTGTGCACCACATCGCTTCTGATGGCTGGTCAATGGGCATCCTGTGCCAACAGTTAGCATCTGTCTACGAAGCCTTTTTGAACGACAAGCCAAATCCCCTGGCAAAATTGCCCATCCAGTATGCTGACTTTGCTGCTTGGCAACGGCAATGGCTATCTGGTCAAGTACTGGACACCCAGCTAAACTATTGGAAAAACCAGCTAGCGGGTGCTACACCTTTAGAATTACCAACCGATAAACCGCGACCAACAATCCAGAACCACCAAGGGGCACGCCAATCTTTAGTGTTATCAAAGAAACTCACCTCGGCGCTCAAAGCACTGAGTCAGCGGTCAGATACTACCTTGTTCATGACTCTACTAGCGGCGTTCAAGACGTTGCTCTACCGCCATACAGTACAGGAAGATATAATCGTTGGGACTCCAATCGCTGGTCGTAACCAAACCGAGACTGAGGGGCTGATTGGCTGTTTTCTGAATACGCTCGCTCTGCGTAGCAACCTTGGGGGGAACCCGAGTTTCTTAGAATTGCTAGGTCGAGTTCGTAAGGTGGCTTTGGATGCTTATACTCACCAAGAGATACCCTTCGAGAAGCTCGTAGAAGAGCTGCATCCAGAACGTAACTTGAGCCGAAACCCAGTGTTCGATGTCATGTTCAACTTCATCAACACTCCACAGACGGCTTTGGAACTCCCTGGATTGACCCTCAGTTTGCTAGAACTGAGCGAATCTGAGTCAAAATTCTCCATGACTTTGTATGTGGAGGAACACTCAGGTGAGCTGAATTTGCAACTGGTGTATCAGCAGGTCTTATTTTCTGCTGCACGCATGACTTGCCTTCTGCATCAATTCCAGCATCTGCTTGAGCAGATCGTTGCAACTCCGGATAGCGAAATCGGATTATATTCCCTCGTAACACCAGAATCTCGACCTTTGCTTCCAGAACTGAGTGCAGCCTTGCCGGAACCACGGTACGAATTGGTGACTACAATGTTTACCTCTTGGGTAAACTCTGCGCCAGAACACTCAGCAGTCTGCCAAAGCGATCGCTCCTGGAACTACAACGAATTGTCCACAAGCGCTCATGCCCTAGCACAGGTTCTGCTGAGTCATGGGGTTAAGCGTGGTGAGGTCGTCGCCGTGTTCGCCTCACGCAGCTTTGGGCTGATTGCCAGTATGATGGGCGTACTCTTGAGTGGCGGTGTGTTACTGACTATCGATCCGAAGCTTCCTGTGCATCGACAGCAAATCATGCTTGAGGAAACCAAAGCTAAGTACCTATTGTGCATTGGTGACGAGCGCTCAGAACACAAGGAGTTATGGGAATCTCTAGCTATCATTTGCGTAGATCCAGATACAGGAAAAACCATAAATTCCGAAACGGACAGCAGTGGAGCAATTGACCTACCTCAACTGTCTGGTGACGATGCAGCTTATATTTTCTTTACTTCCGGCACCACAGGTATTCCTAAAGGTGTGTTGGGGTGTCACAAAGGGATGGCGCATTTTCTCAACTGGCAGCGGCAAACTTTTGCAGTTGGTCAGCAAGACCGCAGTGCCCAATTAACAGGGCTTTCCTTTGATGTCGTCCTTAGAGATGTCTTCCTACCTTTGACCAGTGGAGCAACTCTTTGTCTGCCGGCAGAAGGTGATGAACTAGAACCGACGCGAATTCTACGTTGGTTGGAACGCGAGCAGATATCTCTGCTGCACACAGTTCCAACGCTTGCCCAATCGTGGTTAGTCAATGTAGCGCCGGGAGTTTCTCTACGTGCCTTAAAACGTATCTTCTTTGCTGGAGAACCTCTCAAGGATACACTCATACATCGGTGGAGGGAAACTTTCCCAGAGGGAGGCGAAATTGTCAATCTCTATGGACCGACAGAAACAACTTTGGCAAAGTGCTTTTACCGAGTTACTGCTGATGTCCTGCCTGGAGTACAACCTGTTGGTTCACCACAGCCAGAAACCCAGGCACTGGTTTTAGCACAAAATAATCAACTGTGTGGTATTTGTGAACCAGGTCAGATTGTTATACGGACACCATTCCGTAGTTTAGGTTACATCAATGCCTCTGAAGAAAATCGTTCTCGGTTTGTCAAGAACCCCTTGGGCAACAACGAACAAGATTTGCTTTACTACACTGGCGATCGCGGACGCTATCGTCCAGATGGTACTCTAGAAATTCTTGGTCGCTTGGATCGTCAAGTAAAGATCCGAGGAGTACGCATTGAACTTAGAGAGATTGAGACGCTGTTAGGTGAACACCCCAGTGTAGAGGAAGTAGTGGTTATTGCCCGTGAAGACCAACCTGGTGATCAGCGCTTAGTAGCTTACGTTGTTCCACAGCAGGAACAAGTCAAGACAACTGATGAACTGCGGCGCTTTCTGAAGGAGAAGCTGCCCAAATATATGATTCCTTCAGCTTTTGTGATCCTAGACGCTCTACCCCTGACTCCTAACGGTAAAGTAGATCGTCGAGCTTTGCCAATGCCAGAGCAAGTTAGGCAAGAGGTGGAAGAAACATTTGTTGCTCCCCGCGATGAGATAGAACGCCAGCTGACACAGATTTGGGAAGAAGTTTTGGGGATTCAACCCATTAACGTCAAGGATAACTTCTTTGATCTGGGGGGGCATTCCTTACTCGCTGTACGCTTATTCGCTCAAATAGAGAAGAAATGCGGCACATCCATTCCCCTAGCGACACTTTTTACTTCAGGTACAGTGGAAGCTCTTGCTAAGTTACTATCCAGTAATCAGGAAAAATCAAAAACTTCTTGGTCATCCCTGGTAGAAATTCAACCGAAGGGTTCCAAACCACCTTTGTTCTGCATTCATCCGCTTGGTGGAGAAATTCTGTGTTACCGCCCTTTGGCAATGCATCTAGGATCGGATCAACCATTTTATGGGCTACAACCACAAGGGCTAGATGGAAAACTTCCTCCCTATACCCGCGTTGAAGATATGGCAGCGCACTACATTAAGGAAATCCAGACCATTCAGCCCAATGGTCCTTATTTTCTAGCTGGCTACTCGTTTGGGGGTACAATTGTCTTGGAGATGGCTCAGCAACTTCACTCTCAAGGTGAAAAAATAGATCTTCTAGTTATGTTGGATACCTGTCGTCCGGGTTATGAGAAACGATTGCCATTTCATAAGCGAATTCTCTTGCATCTCAATAATGTTTTACAACTAGGACCTACCTACCTTTGGCAAAAGCTTGCGGGCTGGAGAGAGTGGGGTACGTATCAGCTCAAAGCAAGATACAAGCGTCACTTGAATGTAGTGCATCAGTTACCAGAAACTGACAAGCACTTAAGCATCATAGACGCTAACGTGCAGGCTAAGAACGAATATATCTTCCAAATTTACCCAGGTCGAATGACCCTCTTGCGGACTGAAGATAAGAATCGGGACGAAGCTGTAGGTGTAGAATATGAGCCTGAATTCGGCTGGGGTGATATCGTTGCTGGAGGAATTGATATCCATCATGTTCCCGGATCTCACCTTACCCTGCTTGAGGAACCCCATGTACGGGATCTGGCAGAGAAATTGAAAGATTGCTTGGATAAATCGTATAATTCAATACATTTAATTAAACAGTAGCTGTCACCCGTACATTTATTACAATGTACGGGCTGTACAAGTCAAGCCTCCAGAGCAGGCTTGACTTGTATAGCCGAGGCTTTGCGTTGTTCCCGAGTTGTTGGAGCAGCAGAAGCCACCGCTGCAAACTATACACTCAAGCACGCTATATCAACTTTTGAATTTAATATATCTGGTGACAATTTAAACACAGTGTGATAGTTTGTAACAAAAACTCATGCAGCCAACTCAAACACAAATCCTTGAGAAACATAATCGTTTTAGTATTGGAACACAGCAGAATCAGCCCAGCAGTGTTCTTTCTAGAAGCTTAGTATTCATAGACACAGCCGTAGCGGATTATCAAACCCTAGTGCTTGGAGTGGAGAAAGGCACACAGGTGATACTTTTGCACCCAGAATGGGATGGTGTCGAGCAAATCACCGCTGCATTGTCTCAGCGAGCAGACGATATAACCACAGTCCATATAGTCTCACACGGTTCACCAGGATGCTTGTATCTGGGCAATAGCTGCTTGAACTTAAAAACCCTAGAATTCTACGCCAGTCTCTTAGAGGAATGGTTTCCAAACGGTTCTACTCCCTCGTTGTTGCTCTATGGCTGCAACATTGCAGCCACAGACATCGGCATCGAATTCATATCCAAATTGCGGCAAAAAACAGGAGCACAAATAGCTGCTTCCACTACCCCCACAGGGAATCCAGCTTTAGGCGGTAACTGGAAACTGGAAGTGAGTACACAGGAAATGCCAACGATGTCGTTGGCATTTCCTGTTGCAACTCAAGTCGCATATACTGGGGTGTTAAACCCTAGCCGTGTCTCTGTAGGTGCAAGCGGTAACCAGACAAATAACAACTCGTTGAGCCCAGCCATCTCCACTTCCGGGCGTTATGTAGCATTTCGGTCTGATGCTAACAACTTAGTAGCAGATGACACAAATCTATTAAGTGATATTTTTGTCTACGATACTCAGACAGGCATTACCAACCGCGTTTCTGTAGGTTCAGGCGGCGTCGAGGAAAATAACGCCGCGAATGGGCGTCCTGCTATCTCGGGAGATGGACGTTATGTGGCGTTTGAGTCATATGCCAGCAATTTAGTAGCAAATGACACGAATGACTTTAGTGACATCTTTGTCTATGACACTCAAACACGCACCACAATCCGCGTTTCCGTAGATTCACAGGGAAATGAGGGGGATGGCGTATCCTTCTCCCCCACCATCTCGGGAGATGGACGTTATGTGGCGTTTGAGTCATATGCCAGCAATCTAGTAGCAGATGACACGAATGACTTTAATGACGTCTTCCTCTATGACACTCAAACACGCACCACAATCCGCGTTTCCGTAGATTCACAGGGAAATCAAGGAAATAATGCATCTTTCTTTCCTGTCATTTCGGCAGATGGACGTTATGTGGCGTTTGATTCATTTGCTAGCAACTTAGTTCCTGACGATACAAACAACACTCGTGACGTCTTCCTCTATAACACTCAAACACGCACTACTAGCCGTGTGCCCGTAGATTCACAGGGAAATCAAGGGAATAATGCATCTTTTTCGCCCGTCATTTCGGCAGATGGACGTTATCTGGCATTTGAGTCATATGCTAACAACTTGGTGCCAGGAGACACTAACGACACTGGTGACATCTTTCTCTATGACACCCAAACACGCACCACCAGCCGCATTTCCGTAGATTCACAGGGCAATCAGGGAAATAACGAATCCTTCTCCCCGAGCATCTCGGCAGATGGACGTTATGTGGCATATGCTTCATATGCTAACAACTTAGTAGCAGGAGACACTAATAACACTGCCGACATTTTTGTTTACGACACTCAAACACGCACCACCAAACGTGTTTCTATAGATTCACAAAATAATCAGGGAAATGACTTATCCTACAACTCCGTCATCTCCGCTTCGGGACGTTATGTCGCGTATGAGTCATATGCCAGCAACTTAGTAACAGGAGACACTAATAACAGCCGTGACATCTTCCTTTACGACACTATTACCAACAACGCCCCAACAAACTTGGCATTGAGTGCTACTAGTGTAGATGAAAAGGTGCCTGCGGCAACACAAATTGGTCTTTTCACTAGCATAGATCCAGATACAAACGACCAGCACATTTACAGCTTAGTGACGGGGACGGGCGATACTGATAATGCCGTCTTTACTATTAATGGCGACAAACTACTCATTAATAATTCCCCCAACTTTGTAAGCAAATCTAGTTACAACATCCGCGCCCGTACTACTGACAACGGTGGACTCTACTTTGACAAACAGTTCACTATTAACGTCAATCAGAGCGTCAATCCGGGCGTTAATCCGGGCGTCAATCCGGGCGTCAATCCGGGCGTTAATCCGGGCAATAACTCTACTGTAACTACTCAGCCGCCAACGACTCCTCAGTTAACTCAAATTGCTTCTGATGTTTTCAACATAAAAGGTAATAGCAGTCAAACTAAACTTTCAGTTAAGCTCACAGATCATAGTTCTTCACTTGTCAATGAAGTAGGAGTATTTACCGTTGACGATGCACAAGGTCGAATCAACGGTATTCTCCCTGGTAGCGCTGGTTACAGCGAAGCTGCCTTGAATCGAGCTCAGGTTATTTTCTCTGCTCTTGCTAATACCCCAAGTGGATTTGATACCGATCTGACACGTAAATTGGCGTTCGACTCAAATGCCAACTTGAGATTTTATTTAGTACCTGACAGCACCACAGATTCAGTGTTGTTTGATAACACCTCTTCAACAAAAGTGGTGTTTCCATCTGCAGCAAATTTCAAAGTCGAAAGCTTGAACAACGGAGAGTTCTCTTTGGGTTGGAAAGATCCATTAACTCAAAATGGTGACTTCAATGCTTTGGGAATCAATGTGAAAGCAACAAATGAAGAATTTTCTTTAGGTAGCAGTCTGCAAGGAAAACCGCAAGAGCAACTCATCGATTTGCGACA